>CALXMV010000072.1 GCA_944389565.1 uncultured Kiritimatiellota bacterium | reverse complement strand
GTCGTCTTCATGTCCCCTCTTTACCATACTTTCCCCCGCGCTTCCACTCCGACCCACTAAAAACTCTGAAGAGCCCCCCACTGCGGCGCGGTGAATCGTCCACAATGTAATTGCGCAGGTGCGAAAAGGAAAAACAGGAGGAAGGAAGGTGGACAGGCAGAGGCCAAAGCGAAACAGGAGGAGGGGGGCTAGCAAGCTCTCCGGCCGGGGCCGCGCGAGACTCATCGGTGGGAGTGAAACCGACCACGAGGCACATCCGCAGATTCCGCCTCACCCCCACCGCTTGCTCCACGCTGCCCCTCACGCGCTTAGTATGCGCGTGGGATGAAACGGCCGGTGACGCTTTCCGGGTGTTGGGGGAGCTCTTCGGGCGGGCAGGCGGCGACCAGCCGTCCCCCCTCGTCGCCGCCGCCGGGGCCGAGGTCAATCACATAATCGGCGTTCCGGATCAGGTCGAGGTCGTGTTCGATCACGATCACGGTGGCGCCGCGTCGGATCAGCGCCTGGAAAACGCCGAGGAGCGTGCGGACATCGAGCGGGTGGAGGCCGATGGTCGGCTCGTCGAAGACGAAAAGCGTGTCCTCCTGCGTCCGGCCCATCTCCTCGGCGAGTTTGAGACGTTGCGCCTCGCCGCCGGAGAGGCCGGGGGTGGCCTCCCCGAGGGTGAGATAGCCGAGGCCCAACGCTTGGAGCGTCTCCAGCCTGGCGCGCACAGGGGCGACGGAGGCGATGGCGCGGAGCGCCTCGTCCACGCTCATGGCCATCAGATCCGGGAGCGAATGCCCCTCACGCCGGATGTCGCCCGCGGTCTTGGCATAGCGCGACCCGTGGCAGTCCGGACAGGGGATCGAGACGTCCGGGAGGAATTGGACATCGAGGTCGATGGCTCCGGTGCCGTCGCACGTCGGGCAACGGAGCGATCCGGTGTTATAGGAGAAGTCTCCGGCCTTGAGACCGCGCGCCTTGGCCTCGGGTGTCTGGGCGAAACGGCGGCGCAGTTCGTCATGCACGTCCGCATAGGTCGCGACCGTCGAACGGATGTTGATGCCGATCGGCGTGGCATCGATCAGGCGTACCCGGCGGAAGCCCGGCGCGTCCAGCGCGCGGATGTGCTCGGGCGGCGCCTGGTCGGCCACCATGGCCTGCAGCGCGGGCACCAAACTCTCAAGCACGAGCGTCGTCTTGCCGGAGCCGGAGACGCCGGTCACGGCCGTGAGCCGCCCCTTGGGGATCGCGACGTCGAGCGGCCCGACGGTATGGATGGGCCCCGTGGAGAGGCGGATGGCCCCCTGCTCGAAGAGCCGCGCCTTCGGTGTCCGTTCGCGCGCGGGGCGTTCGCGCCCCGCAAGGAAGGGAGCGATGAGGCTGCCCGGGGCATCCGCGATCTGCGCCACGGTCCCCTGCGCGATGATACGCCCCCCGCCCGCGCCGGCGCCAGGCCCCATCTCGATCAGCCAGTCGGCCGCGCGCAGCACCTCGGTGTCATGATCCACCAAGACCACGGAATTGCCATCGGCCACCAAATCGCGCATGACGCCCACCAGCCCCACGAGGTTGGCCGGATGCAACCCGATGCTCGGCTCGTCGAGCACATACAGCACGCCCGTCGTCCGGTTGCGCACGGCCCTGGCCAACTGCATCCGTTGGCGCTCGCCTGTCGAGAGGGTCGCCGCCGCGCGGTCAAGCGTCAGGTACCCGAGCCCCAATTCCAGGAGCCGCCGCGCGGCCCCGCCGAAAGCCTCGCAGATCCGCGCGGCCATCGGCCGCATGGGCTCGGGCAGGCTTGCGGGCACACCCTCCACCCAAGCGGCCAGCTCCCGCAACGGCATCGCGCAGGCGGCGTCGAGCCCGATACCGCGCAACCGTGGCGCGCGCGCCTCCTCGCTCAGGCGCGTGCCGGCGCAGTCGGGGCAGGTCTCTTGCCGGAGAAACCGCGCCACGCGCTTCATCCCCGCCTCATCCTTCACCTTGGCGAGCGCGTTCTCCACCGTCCGCACGGCGTTGAAATACGTGAAATCCAGTTCCGCGAAGTCATCGCCCTTCTTGGAGCGGTACAGGATGTGCCGCTTTTCGGCGGGCCCCTCAAAGACGATCGCACGCTCCTTTTCCGTCAGCTCGCGAAACGGCACGTCCGTCCGCACCCCCATCGCGCGGCACACATCCGTCATGAGCGACCACATCAGCGACTTCCACGGCAGGACCGCGCCGGCGTCGATGGAGAGCGACTCATCCGGCACCAAGGCCGCGCGGTCGACCGTCTGCACCACGCCCGTCCCCTGGCACCGCCGGCACGCCCCCTGGCTGTTGAAGGCCAATTGCTCCGCCCCGGGCGCCCAGAAGGTCACCCCGCACGTCGGGCAGGTCAGGGGCTTCTCCGCCGCCACCGCAAGCCCCGGCGGCGTCAGATGACCGTTCGGGCAACGGTGATGCGCGAGGCGCGAGAACATCAGCCTCAGCACGTTCAGCAACTCAGACCCCGTCCCGAACGTGCTTCGGATTCCCGGCACCCCCGGCCGCTGGTGCAACGCCAAAGCCGCCGGCACATGCGCCACCTCGTCCACCTCCGCCCGCGTCGCCTGCGTCATCCTTCGCCGCGTGTAGGTCGAGAGCGCCTCCAGATACCGCCGCGACCCCTCCGCGTAAAGCACCCCCAGCGCCAACGAGCTCTTCCCGGACCCAGACACCCCGGCGATGCCCACGATTTTCCCCAACGGCACATCCACGTCCACATCGCGCAGATTATGCACGCGCGCGCCACGCACCTTGATTCGATCGACCATGCCTTATCCCGCAGACTCAAAGAGAAATGGCGCCGCGGGCCGCGACGCCATCCGTGGGGAAAACCATCACCCGAGCCTTAGGCCTCAGGCATGGTCTTGCGCAACCCCTGTCCGCGGTCGCCCTCTTTCCACTGCCCGCGCTTCATCAACAGATTGATGCGCTCGAAACGCTTGAGCACGTTGCGCTTGGCCGTGATCTTGCCCGACCCTTTGAGACTCCTGTGCTGGCTCATGACGAAACCTCCTTGCATTCAGGGGCATGAGCCCCGCTTGAAAAACAAAAGTTCTCAAATAATACCAAAAATGACACAGCGTGCGCAAACATTTTCTTCACCTCGTGATGTGATGAATCGTCCACAATGTAATTGCGCAGGTGGGAGGAAGAAGAGAAAGAGGAAGGAAGATGGACAGGCAGAGGCCAAAGCGAAACAGAAGGATGGGACGCCCCTATAGATTAGGCGTGAAAATATTTGCTATTCCGGAAGGGATTGTGGTATACTATGTAACATGAACGCATCTCAGAAT
>CALXMV010000071.1 GCA_944389565.1 uncultured Kiritimatiellota bacterium | reverse complement strand
CGTCGTTTTCATGTCCCCTCTTTACCATACTTTCCCCCGCGCTTCCACTCCGACCCACTAAAAACTCTGAAGAGCCCCCCGGCCCCCCGGGGTTTGGGCGGCGGGGCCGCGCATTCTTCGCCGGCCAGGAAGTTTTCGCTTGCGGCGCGGGCGCGGGCGGTGTATCATATGCGCGTTTTGCCTCATGGTGGCGCGCGGCACGTCCGCACGAAGCAGGAAAAGGCGCGCCCGGGCGAAGGAGAGCGTGAGCATGTACAAGATGGACACCACATTGCCCGCCGACGCGACGGACTTCATCGACGACGCGCGGCTGGAGGGGATGGTCGCCGGTCTGCGGGAGGATCCCGCGGCCGTCCGCGCCGTCATCGCCAAGAGCCTGCGCAAGGAGGCGCTGACCGTCGAGGAGACGGCCGTGCTGCTGGGGGCGGAGAGCCCCGCGCTCGTCGAGGAGATCTTCGAGGCCGCGCGCACGCTGAAGCGCGAGGTCTACGGCAACCGCATCGTCTTCTTCGCCCCGCTCTATGTGGGCAACTTCTGCACGAACGACTGCAAGTACTGCGGCTTCCGCCGCTCGCTGACGACCGCCGTCCGCCGGACGCTCTCGGACGACGAGCTGCGGCGCGAGGTCGAGGCACTGGAGGATCTTGGCCACAAGCGCCTCATCCTCGTCTACGGCGAGAGCCCGAAATACGACCCCGACTTCATCGCCCACACCGCGCGCACGGTCTACGCCACGCGCAAGGGCCGTGGGGAGATCCGCCGCGTGAACATCAACGCCGCCCCCCTCGACGAGGCCGGCTTCCGCACTGTCAAGGCCGCCGGCATCGGCACCTACCAGATCTTCCAGGAGACCTACCACAAGCGGACCTACGCCCAGTGGCACCCCGCCGGCACGATGAAGGGCGACTACATGTGGCGCCTCAACGCCTTCGACCGCGCCTTCCGCGCCGGCATCGACGACATGGGGCTCGGCGTCCTCTTCGGCCTCTACGACTGGCGCTTCGAGGTCCTGGCCATGGTCACCCACGCCCGCTACCTCCAGGCCAAGTTCGGCGTCGGCCCCCACACCCTCAGCTTCCCGCGCATCAAGCCCGCCGAGGGCCTCGACCTCGACCTCGAATACCAGGTCACCGACGAGCAGTACAAGCGCCTCGTGGCCATCCTCCGCCTCGCCGTCCCCTACACCGGGCTCATCATGACCGCCCGCGAGCCCGCCGCCCTCCGCCGCGAGGTCCTCGCCTTCGGCGTCTCCCAGATCGACGCCGGCACCAAACTCGAGATCGGCGGCTACAACCAGAAGCGCGAGGGCGACGAGCAGACCCTCAACCGCGAGCAATTCCAGGTCGGCGACACCCGCAGCCTCGACGAGGTCATCGGCGAGATCCTCGAAGGCGGCTACATCCCCAGCTTCTGCACCAGCTGCTACCGACTCGGCCGCACCGGCGAGCATTTCATGGAATACGCCATCCCCGGCTTCATCGGCAAGTTCTGCACCCCCAACGCCATCATGACCCTCGCCGAGTACCTCCAGGACTACGCCTCCCCCGCCACCAAGGCCAAGGGCGAGGCCGTCATCGCCCGCGAGACCGCCGCCCTCGCCGACCCCAAACTCCGCGCCGAGGTCGAAGCCCGCCTCGCCCGCATCCGCGCCGGCGAGCGCGACCTCCATTTCTAAACACAAGGAACGCCCATGGACATCCAAGCACTCCTCGCCCTCCAGGAAGAAGACGGCCACCTCCGCGCCCTCCAGCGCGAGCTCAGGACCATCCTCCCCAAACGCCGCGCCGAGGCCAAAGCCCGCCTCCTCGCCGCCAAGGTCGCCGTCGACGCCGCCACCCGCGAGAACCTCGACGCCGAGAAGGAGGCCGCCCGCTACGAGCGCGACTACCGGCGCTCCATCGACCGTCTCAGTCGCGCCGAGCAGGCCGCCTTCGGCGTCGTCGGCTCCCGCCACCTCCAAAACCTCGCCCAGGAGCACGACCGGGCCCAGGCCGACATCGAAAAGGCCGAGGCCGGCAAGGCCAAGGCCGACCGCGAGCTCACCCCCACCCAGCGCCGCCTCGACGCCGCCCGCCAGCACGAGGCCGACGAGCAGCTCGCCGTCCAGGCCGTCCTCGACGACCTCGACGCCCGCAAGCGCCGCATCGAGGAGGAGATCGCCAAGGTCACCGCCCGCCGCGACGCCGCCCGCGCGAACGTCCCCCAAGACCTCCTCCGCCGCTACGACCGCCTCAGCCTCACCCGCTGGCCCTGCGCCGTCGAGTTCAACCGCGCCGACAACGTCTGCATGGGCTGCAACCTCGTCCAGCCCCCCTCCATCGCCCAGCAGGTCCAGAAAGCCTCCAAGAGCGACTCCGCCGCACTGGTCGTCTGCCCCTCCTGCGGCCGCATCCTCTTCTGACCCCTTTCGCCGAGGCGGCCAATCGCCCGGGCACACCAGGCGCCCGGGAGGAAAGTCCGGACTCCACAGAGCGGGAAGGCCGGCCGTAATGGCCGGCGGGCACGGGGCAAACCCGTGCGACGGAAAGTGCCACAGAAACAAACCGCCGCCCCCCGGCGGCAAGGGTGAAAAGGTGGGGCAAGAGCCCACCGGCGCGAGGCGAGAGCCCGCGCGCAAGGCAAACCCCTTCCGGAGCAAGCCCAAATAGGCGGAGAGGCGCTGCTCGCGCCGCCGACGGCCCCCGGGCCGAATCCGCGGGTTGGGCGCTGAGTGAGATGATTGGCACCCGCAAGGGCACAGAAATCGGCTTACAGCCTCGGCACCCCCGCACCACCCGGTGCGGGGGCTTTTTTTTTACGCCGCCCTCCCGCGCGCGGGGCAAAAAAGGGGGGAGGGCCGGGCGGCCCTCCCCACGTCTCAGACGCGCGCGGCGCCTCAGCGGCGGAGCCCGAGATCGGCCACCACCTTGCGGTAGGCCTCCTCGTTCGTGCGCTTCAGGTAATCCAGGAGCTTGCGGCGGTTGTTCACCATCCGGATCAGGCCGTAACGGGACGCGTTGTCCTTCTTGTTCGCCTTCAGATGCTCGGTGAGCTGCTCGATGCGCTTGGTGAGCGTGGCGATCTGCACCTCGCTCGAACCCGTGTCACGCTCGTGACGCTGGAACTGCTGGCGAATCGCGTTCTTGTCGATCATGGTGTCATCTCCATGTGTCTTGGGTGGAACACCTTTCACAGCCGCCCCGGACCTCGGGGCTCGCCCGCAACGGGGAACGTATCCTAAGACACGTCGCAGGAAAGTCCCCATACCATACCAAAAAAGGCGCCCGCATTGCAAGCGCCCCCGCCAGCGCCCGGTTCTTCGTCAAAGTGAATGGGTGGGAAGCGGAAGACGACCACAGTGAAAGAGGATGGCGAAGCGGTAGTTGGCGA
>CALXMV010000070.1 GCA_944389565.1 uncultured Kiritimatiellota bacterium | reverse complement strand
AATCGATAAATGTCTGCCATGCCCCTATTATCTCAACATTTTTCCCCCATTGCAATTTTTATGCGTTTGCCCTGGGCTGGCGACGCTGTGGGGAATCGGCGGTTCCCATTGCGTCCGCGTTCAGGCGCGCCAGGGGGCGCGAACGGTGCGGAAGACGTGTCCCAGGACCTCCAGGCGCACGGCGCGGAGCGCCTGGTTGGGCAGGCGCAGGGCCGCGCGGTCGGCCGCCGTGAGCGCGTCCTCGCGGAAACGCAGGAAGCAGGTCGGGTCGGGGCCATAGACCTTGTCGCCCACCACGGGGAAGCCGAGCGTGCGCAGGGTGGCGCGGATTTGGTGGGTGCGCCCGGTGACGAGCTCGGCCTGCAGGAGGCTTGTGTCCGGCCAGGGGCCGTCGCCCAAGCGTTCGAACCAGGTCGCCGCGCCGCGCTCCGGCGGGAGGGGGGCAGGCTCGGGGGCGAGCGATGCCTCCTCCAGCACGCGCATGGAGTAGACGGGCGGGGCGTTCACGCGGCGGATGCGGCCCACGGCGCAGAGGCGGCCTTCGGGGAAACGGCCCTCCACGAGCACGTGGTAGATCTTGCGCTTCGGGGTCTTGCCGAGGATGGCCGCCATCTCCGGATCCTTCGCCACGAGGACCAGGCCGCTCGTCTCGCGATCCAGCCGTGAGACGAGGTGGATGGAGTTTCCGGGGCGGTAGAGCCGCAGATAGCGGTCGAGCGTGTGCAGGCGGTAACTGCCGCTGCTGTGCGCCGGCAGGTCCGCCGGCTTGTCCACCACGAGCATCCGCGCGTCCTCATAGACCCAGCGGATGTCCGTGTCCACGGGTGGGTCAATGCGCACGCATCGCCTCGCTGGGATCCGGGGCGCCCAGGCCTTCCTCCGCCGCCAGGATCTCCCCTGCCAGGAAGAGCGATCCGCACACCACCACCGTCCCCTGATTGTCCTGCGCCCATGCCGTCGCGGCGGCCAGACCGTCGGTCGCCGACTCCGCCACGAGGGCCGTGGGCACCCCGGCGTCGCGCAGCAGCCCGGCCAGGTCCGCCGGCGCCATCCCGCGCGGGTTGGCCAAGGGCACCGCCCAGGCCGCCGAGGCCAGGGGGGCGATCTCGCGCAACGCCTCGCCCACCGCCTTGTCCGCGCAGAACCCGCACACCAGCGCCACCCGCCGGCGCACGTGCATCGAGCGCAGGGCCTCGCGCAACGCCCGCAAGGCGTCGGGGTTGTGCCCGCCGTCCAGGAAGGTCGGCGGGTCCTCCGCGATCAGCTGGCAACGCCCCGGCCACGCCACCGTGCGCAACGCCTCGGCGAAGGCCTTCGGCGGCACCTCCAGCCCCTGCTCCCCCAGCCGCTCCAACGCGCACAGCGCCGTCGCCGCGTTCTCCGCCTGGAACGTTCCCGCCAGACGCGTCAGCGCCGCCGGGTAGGCGCCGTTCGGCGACTCGCAGGTCAGCGTCTGCCCATGCACCGTCCGGCGGCTCGCCGCCACGCGGATTTCCTGGGCCGCGTCGTGCAACGGCGCGCCGAGCGCGGCCGCCCGTGCGGCGATGACCGCCCGGGCCCGGGGATCCATCGCCCCGATGACCGCCGGCCGCCCGGGCTTGAGGATGCCCGCCTTCTCCGCGGCGATCGCCTCCAGCGAGTCGCCCAGGATCGCGCAATGGTCCAGCGCCACGCGCGTGATCACCGAGACCAAGGGCGCCTCGATCACGTTCGTCGCGTCCCAACGCCCACCCATCCCCACCTCCATCACCGCCAGGCGCACCCCCGCCCGACGGAAGAGCGCGAAGGCGCAGGCCGTCAGCGCCTCGAAGAAGGTCGGCTCCGCGCCGATCCGCGCGCAGGCCGCCTCCACCTCGTCCAACGCCTCGGCCAGCGCGGCGTCGCTTGCCTCCGTGCCGTCCACCAGGAAGCGCTCGTTCACCCGCACCAGGTGCGGCGAGGTGTAGCGCCCCACCCGCAGGCCCATCGTGCGCAGGGCCGCCTCGCAGAGGGTCGTCACGCTTCCCTTCCCGTTCGTCCCCGCCACATGGATGACCGCCAGCTCCCGCTCCGGGTGCCCCAAGGCCTCGCAGAGCGCCCGCATGGTCTCCAAGCCCGGCCGCACGCCGAAGCGCCGCCGAGCCGCCAACCGTTCCAGAAAGTCCCGCATCGCTGGGTCTCCTCCCCGCCTGACACGCCACAAGGCACACCCGTTCCCCGGATGTGCCTCGCTTGCGAAATCGGACGCCGAGACGCTTACGCCTGCGCGAAAGCGGCCTTCGTCTTCTCGGGCGTGCGCAGGTAATCGCGCACCTGCACCGCGTTCAGCTTCGCGACCGTGGCCTCGTCAATGCCCATCGCCACCAAACGCTTGCGCTGCGTCGCGTCGCGGCGGCGACGCTCACCCGCGGACTTCACCGGGCGCGTCGCCGGCTTCTTGTTGAGGGTACGACCTGTTCCCATTGCAAAACCTCCGAACTCTGATAGGAAGAACGAAATACGCGACACTGTACCACATTCCGCCCATGCTTGTCAAACGTGTTTGGCGGCGAATCGCCGTTTCTCTGAAAACGTGCCCCGTCTTGCCTGCGGATCGCCGCGCCGGGCACGGAAAAAAGGCAAGCCCCTGGGCGGGGCTTGCCTTGGCTTGGGGCGTGCGGGCTGGGGGGCTCAGGCCGCGCGGCGGCGGAGGGCGAGACCCGCCACGCCGAGTGCCAGGAGCGCCAGCGCCGTCGGCTCGGGCACACCGCCGCCGTAGGGATGCTCTTTGTAATAGGCGGCGATGTCATCGGCGGAGAGCCCGATTTGGTTGGCCAGTTCGAGGTCGCTGATGGTCACGCCGTCGAGCGTGTCCGTGCCGTCCAGATTTTGCCCGACGGAAATCATTCCGAAGGGGAAGCCGGAAAGCGTGTTCGTGTCGGAGGGCTCCCACGTGAAGCATTCCACGCCGTTGATGAAGATGCTTGCGCTGCCATCGCCTTTGCGGTCGGCGACGAGGACGATTTCGTTGGAGCCGTTGAGGTTGAGAGTCTGGCCGGCGATGCCGGCGGTAGTCTCGGACATGGTGTAGACGTGGGGCGTCCCGTCGTTGCTGTTGTTGGCGCCGAAGGCAATCTCGGCGCGCACCGTGCCACCTTCCAAAATCAGACGGAGGCCTTGGTTCTTGTCCGCTTTCTGGTTGTCATTGTCGCCTTCCCCGCCATAGACGGCGAGGAACCCGGAGGCTTGGGAGGCATCCGAGGCCGAAAGGGTGAGATTGACCTTCACGGCACCGGTTTTGCCACTGGAATAATTGCCGTTGGTGGTGTACGTGTCGGGTGCGCCGGTGCCTGTTTCGATGGTTGCCCAGTCAAGGGAGGCGGCGGAGGAGGCGCCGGCGAGGACGCAGGCGGCGAGGAGTGCGAGGGTGAGTTTGCTCATGTCTGCTCTCACAATGGATGGGAGGTGTTATCGGAAAATGGCGATATTATATAGATTAGGCGTGAAAATATTTGCTATTCCGGAAGGGATTGTGGTATACTATGTAACATGAACGCATCTCAGAAT
>CALXMV010000069.1 GCA_944389565.1 uncultured Kiritimatiellota bacterium | reverse complement strand
CGGGGTCGAAGGCCAGGCCGAAGAGGAAGACCGCGTCGGCCCCGGCGCGGTAGGGCTCGGCGTAGCCGCGCGCGCGGATCTGCGCGATGGCCTCGCGGGCCGTGCCGCCGACCTTGAGCTCGAAGACGTAGACGCGGTTGGTGGAGCGCGCCACGATGTCCGCGCGCCCGGCCGACTGCGTGTCCTCCGCCACCACGCGGAGCCCCGCGCCCGTGAGCAGGATGAAGAGGCTCCGCTGGTAGGAGGCCTCGGGGACGCGCCCCTCCTTCGCGCCGTAGGGCAGGTGCGCGTAGATGGCGGCGATGGCCTCGAAGGCCGCCGCGAAGTCGCCGCTGTTCAGGAGGATGCGGACGCGATTGGGGAAGTTGGCGTCGTCCTCCTGGCGGGCGACCTGGCGGGCGATGAAGGCGTTGAGGCTCTGACGAACCTCCTCGTTGGGCACGCCGAGGGTGTAGGCCAGGTCGGGGTCGTAGTCCTTGATGGTGAGGTAGCCGCCCTGGTAGAGGAGCGTGACGGGCGAGAGGTCGCGCAGGTCGTAGGTGTCGAAGAGACGCTCGTCCTGCCCTGTGAGGCATTCGTAGTCGAGTTCGGGGATCTGGTGGTTCCTGAAGAAGTTCCGCAGGGCCGAGGGCTGGCCCGTCTGCGTCCACGTGCCGGTGAACCATTTGCGCTTCTCGCCAAGGACGCGGGCGACGGCGTAGGGGTTGTAGACGCGCTTCTCCTCGTCGGGCGAAAAACGGTAGCCGTCGTACCACCGCTCAAACTCCTCACGATAGGCCTCGTACATGACCCCCATCACCTCCGCGTGGGCGCGCATGTGACCCTCGAAGTAACGCGTCAGCTCCTCCTCGGTGTAGCCGAGCATCGTGGCGGTCTCGGCGCTTAGCGTGAGGTCGACAAGATTGTTGAGCGCCGAGAAGACGGAGAGCTGCGTGAACTTCGTCACCCCCGTCATCATCATGAACCGGATCTTGCCGACGTTGGCCTTGAGCTGGATGTAAATGGCGCCTAGGGCCTTGCGGATGGCCTCGGCCTTGCCGAGGTCGTCGAGCGCATGGCTGACCGGCGCGTCATACTCGTCGATCAGCACGACCACGGGCTTGCCGTGCCTGTCGGCGAGCGTGTTGATGGCGCGACCGAAGTTCATCCCCGGCGTGCTCGCATCCGAATAGGCCACGCCCGCCTGGGCGAGCGCGTCATGGATATGGTCGCGCAGATTCCGCTCGAACTCCCCGAAGCTCCCCTCCGAGCCGATCTGCGAGAAATCGAAACGCAGGACGGGATACGGCTCGAAGTCGTAACCCTCCTTGGCGATGGCCAGCCCCTCGAAGAGTTCCCTGCGCCCGCGGAAAATCGCGTCGAGCGTGGAGATCATGAGCGACTTGCCGAACCGCCGCGGCCGCGAGACAAAGAAGAGGTTGTTCCCGCCGGGGTTGGCGATGAGCGCGTGGAAAAACGCCGTCTTGTCCACGTAAACGCACCCGAACTTCCGCAAGGTCGGGAAATCGTAGGTCGTCTGGTTGATGGGTTGCAACATGGCGCGTCCGCTCCTTTCCCTGCCATTGTAGCAAAATCTGCTATAATACGCGGAAAATCGAGAGGTCATCGCCATGGCAGAGAACATTCGGGTTCGTTTCGCGCCATCGCCCACGGGCAAGGTGCACATCGGGAACATCCGCGCGGCCATTTTCAATTGGCTCTACGCGCGGCACGTGGGGGGTACCTTCCTCCTGCGCGTGGAGGACACCGACCTGGAGCGCTCCACGCCCGAGGCCATCGAGGCGTTGCTCGACTGCATGCGCTGGTTGCGCTTGGACTGGGACGGCGAGATCCTCTACCAGACGAGCCAGCGCGCGCACCACCTGGAGGTGGCCGAGGAGCTCCTGCGCAAAGGCCTGGCCTACAAGGAAAACAAAGGCGGCCAGGGCGAATGCGTCATCTTCCGGATGCCCAAGGAGGGCGTCATCGAATACGACGACCTCGTCAAAGGCCACATGAAGAAAAAGGCCAAGGACACGCAGGACTTCGTCATCGTCCGCTCCGACGGCTCCCCCGTCTTCCACCTTGCCAACGTCCTCGACGACATCACCCAGGGCGTCACCCACATCATCCGCGGCGACGACCACGTCGAGAACACCTTCAAGCACATCATGCTCTTCCGCGCCCTCGGCGCCCCCGTCCCCCGCTACGCCCACCTCCCCATGATCGTCAACGCCGCCGGCAAGCCTTACTCCAAGCGCGACGGCTCGGCCTTCGTGGGCGAGTTCCGCGAGCAGGGCTACCTCCCCGACGCCCTCTTCAACTACCTCGCCCTCCTCGGCTGGGCCCCCGGCGACGACCGCGAGCTCATGACCCGCGACGAGATGGTCCAGGCCTTCGACTTCGCCAAATGCAAGGCCTCCCCCGCCCGCTTCGACATGCGCAAACTCACCTGGATGAACGGCGAATACATCGCCCGCCAGCCCCGCCCCGCCTTCGAGGCCGAGTTCGACGCCCGCCTCGACCGCGCCGGCCTCCCCCGCACCCCCCTCAACGGCCACCGCGACGCCCTCCTCGACCAGATCCAGCCCCGCACCAAGACCTACGCCGACCTCCCCGCCAACTGCGCCTGGTTCTTCGCCGAGACCTACCCCTTCGACGACAAGGCCGTCGCCAAGCGCCTCCACGCCCCCGGCACCCCCGACCTCCTCGACCAGGCCGCCGCCGCCCTCGGGCCCCTCCCCGACTTCTCCCCCCAGACCACCGAGGCCACCATTACCGCCCTCGCCGAAAGCCACGCCGCCAAGCTCGCCCTCTACGTCCACCCCATCCGCGTCGCCGTCACCGGCCGCGCCGAAGGCCCCGGCCTCTTCGAGACCCTCTGGCTCCTCGGCCGCGAACGCACCCTCGCCCGCCTCCGCGACACCGCCGCCAAACTCCGCGAGGGCACCCTGTGACACACCTCCCCCAACCCCTCCTCGTCGCCACCCGAAACGCCCACAAACTCGCCGAGATCCGCGCGCTCCTCCCCGGCCTCGACCTCATCGGCACCGACGCCTACCCCCACGTCCCCGACCCCGTCGAGGACGGCCTCACCTTCGAGGCCAACGCCGCCATCAAGGCCCTCGCCTGGCGCGACGCCACCGGCCTGCCCGCCCTCGCCGACGATTCCGGCCTCGCCGTCGACGCCCTCGGCGGCGCCCCCGGCGTCAACTCCGCCCGCTACGCCGGCACCCACGGCGACACCGCCGCCAACAACGCCAAGCTCCTGCGCGCCCTCGCCCCCTACCCCGCCCCCGGCCAACGCGCCGCCCGCTTCGTCTGCGTCCTCGCCCTCGCCCTCCCCGGCGAGCCCGAGCCCCGGCTCTTCCGCGGCGAATGCCACGGCCGCATCCTCCCCGCCCCACAGGGCGACCACGGCTTCGGCTACGACCCCCTCTTCGCCCCCGACGGCCACGACCGCTCCTTCGGCCTCCTCCCCGAGGCCGTCAAGGCCGCCATCTCCCACCGCGCCCGCGCCTTCGCCCGCCTCCGAGCCGCCCTCCCCGGCATCTGAGGGCAAACCTCCCGATCGCCGAAAAGCCCGAACGAACGTCGGGAATTCGCCCTGAGGGGCTTTTTTTGTGGTTCTTCGTCAAAGTGAATGGGTGGGAAATGGAAGACGACCACAGTGAAAGAGAGGGAAATGCTAAACTAAGGGCC
>CALXMV010000068.1 GCA_944389565.1 uncultured Kiritimatiellota bacterium | reverse complement strand
CGTCGTTTTCATGTCCCCTCTTTACCATACTTTCCCCCGCGCTTCCACTCCGACCCACTAAAAACTCTGAAGAGCCAAAGGCGAAAAGAGTGCTTGCTTTTGGGGGCGCGATGGCTTATACTATGAACATCAATGTGAGAAGAACCATGCGGCCGAAGTACAAACGCGTTTTGCTGAAACTGAGCGGCGAGGTCCTGAAAGGGGGCTCGGCGGGGTGTCTTGACGATGGCGTGTTGGGCGAGGTGGCCGCGGGGCTCGGCGGGCTGGTGGCGCTGGGCGTCGAGGTGGGGGTGGTCATCGGCGGCGGGAACATCTTCCGTGGGCTGACGGGCGTGGGGCGCGGCACGGATCGCGTGTTGGGCGACACGATGGGGATGCTCGCGACGGTGATCAATGCCTTGGCCGTGCAGAACGCGTTGGAGCGGCAAGGATTCCGGGCCGTCACCTTCACGGCGCGACCGATGGCCGGCGTGGCGCGCGCCTTCGACGCGCGCGAGGCGATCGGCGCGCTTGAGGGGGGCGCGGTGGGGCTCTTCGCCGGCGGCACGGGCAACCCCTTCTTCTCCACCGATTCCGGCGCGGCGCTCCGCGCGGCCGAAATCGGCGCCGACGCGCTCCTCAAGGCCACCAAGGTCGACGGCGTCTATTCCGCCGACCCGGCCAAGGATCCCTCGGCCACGCGTTATGAGCGGCTTTCGTATCAGGAGGCTCTCGCCAAGCGTCTGAACGTGATGGACGCGGCGGCCTTCGCCCTTTGCCGAGACAACGGCATCCCCATCGTGGTTTTCGACTTCCACGCGCCCGACGCCCTGCGCCGCATCGTCTGCGGCGAGACGGGGCTTGGCACGGTCGTCGCCGACCCCATCCCCTGAAACCCCGGAGGTTCCCCATGGACAACGCCCAAGATGTGATCAAAGACGCCACCGCCCGCATGGACGGCGCCTTGGCCTCGCTGAAAGACCGTTTTTCCGGTCTGCGCACCGGCAAGGCCTCCCCCTCGCTCGTGGATGGGCTCCAGGTGGACTATTACGGGGTGCCCACGCGCCTGCGCGACATGGCCACCATCTCCACGCCCGAGGCCCGGCAGATCACCATCGCCCCCTTTGACCAGAACGCCCTCGCCGGCATCGAAAAGGCGATCCTCGCCGCGAACCTCGGCGTGACGCCGCGGAACGACGGCCGCCTCATCCGCATCACCATGCCCGAGCTCACCGAGGAGCGCCGCAAGGAAATCGTCAAGCTCGCCAAGGGCTTGGCTGAGGAGTGCCGCGTCGCCATCCGGAACATCCGCCGCGACGCCAACGACCTCATCAAGAAACTCCAGAAGGACGGCAAGATCTCCGAGGATGAGGGCAAGAAGGGCCTCGACGACGTGCAGAAACTCACCGACGCCAAGATCGGCAAGGTCGACGCCGACACCAAGGCCAAGGAGGCGGAGGTCATGGCCGTTTGAGGCCTGACCTTTGGGAAACTTTCGAAAAGGAGCGCGGAATCATGGCAGAACCTCGCAAAATCACCATCAAACTGAGGCCCGTGGGCGCCAAACCCGCACCCGCCGCCCCGAAACCCGAGGCCGCCCCCGCGGCGCCCTCCGCGGAGGCGACGCCCCCGGCGCCTGCGCCTTCCGCCCCCGCTCCCGCCGAACCCGCCCCGGCGCCCGCCGCCGAGGTGCCCGTCGCCGAGCAGGCCAAGCGTCAGACCTCCCGTATCGAGTTGCCGCCCGAAATCACGCAGCAACCCATGAACGCCGAGGCCGCCGAAGCCCCCACCATCGCCCTCAAGCCCGTCAGCGAGACGGCCAAGCCCGCCCCCGCCGACAATTCCCAGGCGGCCAAGAGCAAGACGGCGCGCATCGCCCTCGATTCCGTCCTCGGCGGAATCCAGACGAACACGCCCCTCGCTAACACGACCCAGAAGACGATCAAGCTCAAGCGCGCCACCCCCGCCGCCCCGAAAGCGGCGGCTTCCGCGCCCATGAGCGCCGTGGCCGGCGAGGAGAAGACCATCAAGCTCAAGCGCCCCGCCACCCTGACCCTCAAGAAGGATGCCCCGCCGCCTTCCCCCACGGGCGACGATCTGGAGACGCTTGAGAGTCTTGACGAGGCCGATCTGGCGCCGACCCCCATGCCCGTGGCCCCGCCCGCGCAGGAATCCGCCGGCGCCAAGGCCTTCACCATCGTGAGCGTCGTCGCCGCTGCCTTGGCGATCATCGTCACGCTCGTGCTGTGCGGTGTGATGCAGAAGCAGGCCTTCTCGCCCAAGGGGCTGAAGCCGGACGCCAACACCCCCTACGCGATCCCGATCGAGGTCCTCTTCTGAGTTCGCCCGCGCAGGGCACGAAAAAAGCGCGAGGGGCACGGAGCGTGCCCCTCGCGCTTTCATCGCGGCATCCCGCGTGGGGTCAGAGGCGGTGGAGGGCGTAGGTCTGCGTGCCGAGGCCGAGTTTCTCGGCGTGCTCCAGGCAGGAGCGCCAGTCGGTGGAGGGGGAGACGGTGCCGAAGTGGTCGATGTGGCGCTCGGTGGCGTTGGAGAGGCGGGTGTCGGGGAGCGGCTCGGCGGCGTTCACGGCGTCGGCGCAGGCGCGGTCGATCGCCACGGGGTCGAAGGAGGCGAACATGCCGATGTCGGAGACGATGGGCACGTCGTTCTCGGCGTGGCAGTCGCAGAAGGGGGAGACGTCGATGACGAGCGAGACGTGGAAGTGCGGGCGGCCGTGGAGGACGGCCAGGGCGTATTCGGCCATCTTGCGGTTGAGCACGTCGTTGGCGGCGCCGAAGTCGGGGGTGATGGCGTCTTTGGGGCAGACGCCGATGCACCGGCCGCAGCCGACGCATTTGGCGTGATCGATGGTCGCCTTGCCGTCGGCGATGCGCGGGGCGTCGTGGGCGCAGATCTTGGCGCACCGGCCGCACCCGACGCAGAGGGCGTGGTCGACGGTGGGCTTGCCGGCCGCGTGCATCTCCATTTTGCCGGCGCGGCTGCCGCAGCCCATACCGATGTTTTTGATGGCGCCGCCGAAGCCCGTGCATTCGTGGCCCTTGAAGTGGTTGAGGGAGATCACGACATCCGCGTCCATGATGGCGCGGCCGATTTTCGCGGCCTTGACGTACTCGCCGCCCGGCACAGGCACCTCCACGTCGTCGGTGCCTTTGAGGCCGTCGGCGATGATGGTGTGGCAGCCGGTGGCGAAGGGGTTGTAGCCGTTCTGGTAGGCGGTGTCGAGGTGATCGAGGGCGTTCTTGCGCCCGCCGACGTAGAGGGTGTTGCAGTCGGTGACGAAGGGTTTGCCGCCCTGCTCGCGGACGAGGTCGCAGACGACGCGCGCCCAATTGGCGCGGAGGAAGGCGAGGTTGCCGGGCTCGCCGAAGTGGAGCTTCACGGCGACGAACTTGCCCTGCAGGTCGAGCGAGCCGAAGCCGGCCTTCAGCATCAGCTTGCGCAGTTTCGCCAACAGGCTGTCGCCCATCGGCACGGTGTGCAGGTCGCTGAACCAGACGTCGGCGGGATGTTGGGGGGCCATGACGATCTCTCCTCGATGTTATGGGCGGGCATAAAAAAAGCCACGCGGCAAAGCGTGGTGGGTAACTGGCGGAGAGGGAGGGATTCGAACCCTCGGTGCCCACAAGGAGCACACAAGATTTCCAGTCTTGCGCCTTCGACCACTCGGCCACCTCTCCTGAAAACGCGTATCATTGTATCATAACCCATCCCCGCATGACAAGCGTTTTTTCGCGCTTGGGGCGTGTGCGGGTGTTTCCGGCTCTTCAGAGTTTTTAGTGGGTCGGGTGTGGAAGCGCGCCGCAATGGAAGAGGATGGCTATACGGTAGTTG
>CALXMV010000067.1 GCA_944389565.1 uncultured Kiritimatiellota bacterium | reverse complement strand
CCGCCGCGGACAAGATCGCCGCCGCCATCACCGCCGCCTACAAGGCCAAGTTCGGCGACGAACCCGTCTGCCAGCTCATCAAGCCCTCCCAGGGCGCCCACCTTGTTTGAGGTCGCTGACCCGCTTCGGGTGCCGTTTGGGCCCGAAGCGGGCGCCTTCCACGGAAGTGGTCAAAAAGGAAGCAAGGCAATTGCCTTGCTTCCTTTTTTGTCTCCTTTTGGTTGGGCGGCGGGATACGCGACAAGGCGTTCAGGCGCGCCTGCCTTCGGTGCCGCCGCCCGGCGGGCCGGGGCGTAACGCTTTAACGCTGCCGCTTCACGCGGTAATGTTTTTCCATGCCGTAGGGGAAATTGTGCGGCCGATAGTGGAGGACGCGGCGGTTCACGAGGGAGAAGTCGAGCGCGTAGTGGAGCATCAGCCACGGGCAATCCTCCAGGACGATTTCCTGGATCCGTGCCCAACAGCGGGAAATCTCGGCGGGATCGCGGGAGGCCACGGCGATGTCATAGAGGCGATCGACCTCGGGATTGACGTAATTGGAACGGTTCGGCCCGGGGGATTGGTTCCGCGAGAGAAAGAGCTGCATGAAGGTCTCGAGATCCGGGTAATCGCCGACCCATCCCATGAGGAACATCTGTGCGCGGCGGATGCGGATTTTCTCGAGGAGCGCCTGCCAGGTGTTGACGGAGATCTCGAGCTTCACGCCGATGGCGGCGAGGAAGGAGGCGACGAGCTCCATGGACTCGGTGGCGTCCTGCGTGGCGCTGCCGATCTCGACGGTGAGGCGGAGCGGGTCGCCGGTCCTGGGGTCGATGCCGCCGGGGTAGCCGGCCTCGGCGATGAGCGCGCGGGCCTTCTCCAGATCGAAGGCGTAGGGGAAGGGCTTCTGGCTGGCGTCCTTCAGGTGGCTCGGCGCGACGGTGTCCAGCGCCTTGACGCGCCCGCGGTAGTAGGTCTCCCACCGTGCCGTGTCGAAGGCGGCGTTGAGCGCCTGGCGCAGGGGCTTGTTCGTGCCGAGCACGGGGTCGTCCATGTTGATGCCGATGTAGTAGACCTTCAGGGTGGCGTCGGTGAAGAGTCGGATGCCGCGGGCCTGGATGTCGGGGGAGAGGCCGGTCTCGGGGTCGATGGCGATCTCCATGTTGTTGCGGTCGATCTGCTCCAGGAAGTCCAGCTGCCCGGTCAGCAGCATGAGCCACTGGGTCGAGGCGTCCTTCACGATGAGGTAGCGGA
The DNA here is from genome assembly GCA_944389565.1 of uncultured Kiritimatiellota bacterium. Lineage (GTDB taxonomy): Bacteria > Verrucomicrobiota > Kiritimatiellia > RFP12 > DVOR01 > Spyradenecus. Next base: position 2,625 of record CALXMV010000067.1, on the reverse strand, counting down.
TCGTCTCGAAGGGCACCTCCTCGGCGTCGGGGTCGAGCCCCGCCCACCCGTGCCACTCCGGGTTGCGGTCGAAAACCATCTCGTAGCCCCGCCACCACGAGCGCAGCCTGTAGGGGCCGGCGCCGACGGGGTGCTCGGTCAGGCCGCGCTGGCCGTAATGGGCCACGGCCTCGGGCGGCACGGGCGCGGTGTAGCACATGGTGAGGAACCAGAGGAACTGGTTGCTCGGGCGCTCCAGCTCCACGCGGAGCGTGCGGTCGTCCAGCGCGCGCAACCCCGGCACGTCCATCGCGTAATCGGTGGGCGCCTCGCCGGAGGAGGCCTCGGCGAAGGCCGCCATGCCCTTGATGTTGGCGATGAGCCACTCCCCCGAGCCGCCGAGCTTGCGGTCGGCCAGGCGCTTCCAGCCGTAAACGAAATCCTGCGCCTTGACCTGCCGCCGCTTCCCGCCGAAGCACGGGTCGTCGGCGTACCACGCCTCGCGCAGACGGAAGACGTAGGTCTTCCCGTCGGGCTCGACAGTGGGGACGGCCTCCGCCGCGCCGGGGATGAGCGTGTACGGCCGCGCCTCGTAGTCGTATTCCAGGAGCGGCTGGAAGATCAGCGACATCGCGCCGTTGACGCTGGTGTCCGAGCCGAAGGCCGGGTCGAGCGTGTTGAGCGAGGGTTGCGCCCGGCGGAAGGTCAGGTCCTCCCCCGCCCGGGCGATGCCCGCGGCGAGGCAGAGCGCGGCGGCCAGCCCGCGCAGGAGCGCGCCGCCCCTCATGCCCGCCCCGCCTTCCCGCGCAGATAGGCGTCGAGCCCCGCCGCGCGGAGTTTGCAGGCCGGGCACCGCCCGCACCCGTCGCCGGGGATGCCTTCATAGCAGGTGAGCGTGCGCGTGCGGATGTAGTCGAGGCACCCGAGGCGGTCGGCGAGGGCCCACTCCTGCGCCTTGGTCAGATGCTGGAGCGGCGCGAGGATGGCGAAGGGCCAGTCCATCGCCAGGCGGAGGGTCTGCTCCATCGAGCGGACGAACGCCTCGCGGCAGTCGGGGTAGCCGCTGTAGTCGGCCTCGCTCACGCCGATCGTCAGCTCGCGCACGCCCAGCCCCTTGGCGTAGATGGCGGCCGTCAGCAGGAAGAGCGCGTTGCGCCCGTCCACGAAGGTGTTGGGCGTGGCCGCGCCCGGCGCCCAGGCGATGGGCGTGGTGCCGTCCATCAGGGCGTTGCGCGTGATGTCGCGGTACCAATCCACATGGATGGTCTTGTGCGAGGCCACGCCCTGTTCCTTGGCGATGGCCTCGGCCAGATCCACCTCGAGGGCGTGCCGCTGGCCGTAGGCGAAGGTCACCGTGTGCACGTTCCCGCGGCCGCGCTCGGCGATGGCCTGCATCAGGCAGGTGGTGCTGTCCTGCCCGCCGGAAAAGACGACGAGGGTCGGCTCCATGTCAGCGATTGTCCACGCGTTCGGGGTTGAGGTCATGCATGAGGAGGCGCTGGCGCGCGAACTCCTCCCAGCGGGTCGTCGGGCGGCCGTAGTTCGCGTAGGGGTCGATCGAGATCCCCCCGCGCGGCAGGAAGCGCCCCCACACCTCGATGTAGCGCGGCGCGAGCAGCTTGATCAGATCCTTCATGATCAGGTTCACGCAGTCCTCGTGGAAGGCCCCGTGGTTGCGGAAGCCGAAGAGATAGAGCTTCAGGCTCTTGCTCTCCACCATCTTGCGGTCGGGGATGTAATTGATGGTGATGGAGGCGAAGTCCGGCTGGCCCGTGATCGGGCAGAGCGACGTGAACTCCGGGCAGTTGAACTTCACGAAGAAGTCGTTCTCCGGGTTGCGGTTGTCGAAGGCCTCCAGGATCGCCGGCGTGTACTGGTCGCTGTAGACCGTGTTCTTCGCGCCCAGCAGGGTCAGCGCCCGCGTCGGGGGCCCCATCTCCGGCTGGGGCGGGCGCGGCATCTGCCGCTCGCGGCGCCCCTCCCGCCGGTCGTCCCGCCGCTCCTCCCGGCGTTCTTCCCGGCGTTCCTCGCGGCGGTCGTCCCGCCGGTCGCGCCCCTCGCGCCGCCGCTCCTCCCAACGCCCCTCCCGCCCGGCGGGTTGCTCCCGATTGGCGGGTTGCTCCCGATTGGGCTGCTGTTCCCGGGGCGCTTGCGCCTGCGGCTCCGCGGCGGGTGGCTCGCGCGGCGCCTCCTCCGCGGGCGCCGCCGCCGTCGGCGCGGGCGCCTCCGCCGCCTCCGGCTGCGGCGCGGGGGCCGACTCCGCGGCCGGCGCGGGCGCGGGCTCCTGCGTGGGCTCAGGCCCTTCCGCCGGGATGGGCGCCGGATCCTGGGCCGGGGCCTCCGCGGGCGGCGGGGTGGGGGCGGGGGCGCCCTCCGCGGGCGGCGGGGTGGGGGCGGGTTTGGGCGCCAACGCGCGGCGCGGCAACTTGCCGCGGGGCTTGGCGACTCGGCGACCGAGCGGTTGTGCGTTCATCGGAAAGTGGCTCCCTGTCAGTGGGTATGATAAGCGAAAAATCGCCCCCCATTGTAGCAAAAGCACGGTCGCTTGGGGGAGCCGTTTTGCCGCGCGCCAGGGCAAACGCATAAAAATTGCAATGGGGGAAAAATGTTGAGATAATAGGGGCATGGCAGACATTTATCGATTGG
>CALXMV010000066.1 GCA_944389565.1 uncultured Kiritimatiellota bacterium | reverse complement strand
ACGGGTTAAGAGCTACTTCAAAGACAAAAACGTCGCCTATGCTGCAGAGTGAAAATATTTAGCCGCCTAATCTATAGCACGTTCCCGCCGTCTTGGCGGGGGGGAACCGAAAACTAACGGGTGTGCGTGCCGCGGTGGGCGGGGCCTCAGGGGAGGGTGAGGGCGGGGGGGAGGTTGGAGTCGTCGAAGAGGCAGAGTCCGGCGGGGTTGAGGCGGAGGAGGTCGCGGATGAGGGTGCGGAGGCGGGCGGGGTCGTCCTTGTAGTCGGGGAGGTGGAGGCCTGGGTAGATGGGGAAGGCGCCGTCGATCGCCGTTTGCGCCTCGCGGACGCGGTCGAGCACCCAGGCGTCGTCCTCGGCGTAGAAGGAGGCGTAGTCCATGGGGAAGGCGAAGTCGAGGGCGAAGCGGGCCCAGTCTTGGTAGACCATGCCGGCGGCGAGGCGCGGGGTGGGGAAGACGGCGGCGCCGCAGGGTTTGCCGGCCTCGCGGGCGGCCTGCGCGGCGGCGTTGGCCACGGCGGCGACCTGGCGGAGGCGGAAGTCGGCCCAGGCGGGGTCGTGGGGGTTGGGCGTCTTGCCGAAGGCCGCGACGCACCGCGGGCAGTAGCAGAAGTCGTAGGGCGGCAGGAGGGTGCTCATGTCGAGGCCGTAGGTGGGCCAGAGTGCCTTGGGGAGGACGACGTCGGGCAGGCGGATGTAGTCGAGCTGGATGGCGTCGACCTCGGGAATCCGGGCGAGGCGGCGGACGTGCGCGGCGAGGTGCTCGCGGACGGCGGGGTGGGTGGGGCAGAGGAAGCGGTAGTAGCCGACGAAGGGGCGGTCGGCCTCGCGGAAGGTGGCTTTTCCCTCTTGGGAGACGGCGTGCCAGTCGGGGTGGGCGTCGAGCGCGGGGTCGTCGGGGCGGTTGAGCGCCCACACCCAGGCGATGGCGCGCAGACCGGCGGCCTTGGCCCATCGCGCGGCCTTGGCGATGTTGGCGTCCGTGCCGCCGATGACGACGGTGTTGATGCCGGCCTTGGCCCAGGCGCGGAAGCGGTCGGGGGAGAGGGTGGGGTCGTTGCCGTGGATCCAGAGGCCCACGAGGGGCGGGAAGGTCTCCTCCGTGCCGACGGGGTTGGCGGAGAGGCGCACGCGGCCCCAATGCTCGGGGGCGTGGATGGTGGGCAGGCGCGTGGGGGCCCACACGCTGTTCGTCTCCTGGCCGGGGGCGGGGTGGTCGACGCGCGAGAAGTTCATGCGCCAGAGGGTGCCGGGGGCGGGGGGCTTGCCGGTGCGCGGGTGGTTGGAGTGGCCGAAGATCGAGGCCCAGGGCCAGGCGATCTCGACCGTCCAGCCGGTGTCGTCGCCCTCGCCGTCGTTGAGGGTGCCTTGGAGGGTGACGGCCGAACGCAGGCCCTTGATGTCCCAGTCGTGGAGGGCCAGGGCGCCGGGCTCGCGGTAGGGCGCGGTGAGGAAGAGGTCCCACACGGTGCCGAGCTGGTTGATCTCCAACTCCAGGTAGTTCCGCCCCGTGGCGGAGGGGTCGATGAAGACCTCGAAGTCGTCGTCGCGGTAGATCACGCTGTCGCGCTCGGTGAGGGTGGCGCGGAGCGTCTTGGCCGGCAGCCGCGCGGCCACGTAGAGGAAGGCGTCGTCATAGGCCATGCGGATCTCGGCCGGCCGCGCGGCGGGCGCGCCGGAGAGGTCGCGCAGGGGGGAGAGTGGCCTGGCCTTCGCCCAGGTGGGCTCGTCGAGGCGGCCGTCGACCGTGACGGGGCCGAGGGCGCGCTGGAGCACATAGGTGGGGGCGGCGCGCAGGGCGGGGCAGAGGAGGGCGAGGGCGAGGGCGCACGCGGCGCGGCGGAAGAGGGCGGGCGGGGTCATGCGGGGTTCCTCCAAGGGGGCGGGTCAGACGCTCCGGAGCTGGTCGCGCACCCACGTGAGGTCGCCGAGGAGCGACTCCGAGAGGGTGCGCGTGCGCAGGTAGTCGGGATAGACGAAATAGGCGTAGCTCTCCACCTCGATGGGCCAGCCGCCGGCGCGGACGTAGCGCCAGAAGGCGGGCGTGAGCGTGTGGCGGGTGGTGCCGAGCGCGCCCGTGCCCGCCCAGGTGAGCGGCACATGGAAATGGATGCGCCCGCGGCGGCCGAGGATCTGCGGCAGGCTCTCCGCGTCGAGATCCGTGAAACAGGTCATCGAGGCATCCTCCTCCCGCCGGCAGACCTGGTGCATGTAGATCGGGTCGAGGAAGGGGCGGAAATCCCCCTCCGTGGCGTAGGGGGTGAACTCCAGCGCGGCGGAGATCTGGATCCGCGCCACGGGGATGTTCGCGGAGACGATCGCGCGCAGGGCGTAGAGCGGATCCTCATACTCCACCGCGAAGTGGCAGGTGTCGAAACAGAGCCCCACGAGGTCGCGGTAGGCCGGGTTCCAGGCCGGGTGCTGCCACAGCCGCTCGAAGAAGTCGATCGCCGTGCGCGTCGATTCCAGCAGGCAGTCCGGCTCCGGCTCCAGCGCCAGGCACATCCGCAGCCCCGTGAACCCCTCCAGCTTGCGCAGGAAGAGCGCCATCGCGCACAGGTTCTCGATCATCCGGTCCGTCACCCCCTGCCCGCGGTCATACGCCATGGGCACCGTCGTCACCGATAGGCGGTGGTCATCCCCCAGGGGCGCCGCCGGCAGACGCGAGAGCGCGTAGAAGAGGTCGCGCGTGTAGGCCACGCGGTGCGGGCTCTCCCAATCCGGCTCGTACGCCGCCGTCTTCACCGGCGCACCGTGGAAGCGGCCGTAGGGGAAGCCGTTGATGCCGATCGCCCCCAGGCGGTTGCGCCGCATGAAGCCCGCGAGGCCCCGCAGCGTCTCCGGCACGCGCAGCGCCGCCGCGGCCTGGCTCCCGAAGCGGAAGCCCACGGGGAAGCACGCCCCGCCCCCCAGCGCGTCCCGCAACGGCACCGTCACGTCCGTCAGCGCCTTCGTCACCGCCCCCAGGTCCTCCCCGGGGTGGACGTTCATGCAATAGGTGATCGGGTTCATCACACGTGGTGCCTCCCCCGCGTGGCCAGCAGATAGGCCTGCCACGGCCGGAGCCCCGCGGGGATCCGCGTCCGCGCCACCGCGAAGGGCGCCTCGGCCGGCCGCGCGGCCGCGTGCCCCTCCGTCATCGCCAGGCGGTAACCGGCGGCCTCCGCCGCCTTCGCCAGCTCCGCCGCCCTCGGCCCCGGGGCGTACGCGAAGGCCGCCGGCGACGCCCCGGCCACCCCCGTCAGCCAATGGCGCCCGGCCAGCACGGCCGCGCGCAGCGCCTCCTCGCCCTCCGGCACGGCCGCGAGCGCCCCGCCCAGCTCCATATGCCCCGAACGCGCCATCTCGCGCAGCTCCAAGGGCTTCAGGTGCTCGGCGTCCCGCAGGCCGGCGTCCGACGCGAAGCAGGTCACCGCCACCCCCAGCCGCCGGGCCAGGGGCAGGAGCACGTCATGCGCCTCCCGCGTCCCGCCGTCGAAGGTCAGCGCCACCGCCTTGCGTGCCGGCCGCGCCCACGCCTCGCTCACCGTCTGGAAACGGTATCCCGCCGCCAGCAGGTTCCGGATCAGCGCCTCCAGCTCCCCCGTCGGCAAGCCGTCCGCCACCAGGAAGAGCGGCACGTCCCGCGCCAGGCGCGGCCGCCACCACGCCACGCGCAGCGACACCCCCACCGTCACCGCCACCCACACCGCGGCCCCCGTCAGGCGCACCCACCATGCCAGCGGGCTCATGCACCAGATCGTCATCAGCACCGCCCAAAGCGCCGCCGCCCAGCGAAACCGCGTCTCATACGAGGAAAATCCCCAAGTCATGACCTGCTCCTTCTTTCCTTATTCCCGTCTATCATACCACATTCCCGCGCCGTCGCGCCTCGCTTTGCCCGCCGTTTGGCTCTTCAGAGTTTTTAGTGGGTCGGGTGTGGAAGCGCGCCGCAATGGAAGAGGATGGCTATACGGTAGTTG
>CALXMV010000065.1 GCA_944389565.1 uncultured Kiritimatiellota bacterium | reverse complement strand
CAATCGATAAATGTCTGCCATGCCCCTATTATCTCAACATTTTTCCCCCATTGCAATTTTTATGCGTTTGCCCTGGGTTTGGGATGGAAGGCGCCCCACCCATCGGCATTTTTGCTATTATGGGGCCACGCGATGGGCGAGCCATCGCATGAATCAGCGCTTTGCGCGAACGGTTGCTTTTGTCGAAACCTAGGAAATTTCAACCAATGGGCAACACGTCGGGCGGGCGTGCCAGGTTTGGCACGCTCCTGTCACGTGTCCATTGGTGGGCTTTCCTAGGGCCTCGACGGAAACACGGAAGGGAGCGTGCCTTTTATGTGCACAGGTCGGTCGGATGTAGGGGCGCGGTTGCGCCCCGCGGTGTCGGTACTGGAACGGATGGTTTTGATGTTCCCGCTTGCGGTGGTGTTGTCCGCGACGGCGGCGTTTTGGTTTGGCGGCGTGTGCGCGTGGTGGCAGTTCGCGGTGGGGGTGTTGGCGGCGGCCGCGGCGGGGGCGTCGCATCGGCGTGTGGCCTGGCGGGCGCGGGTGGCGGGGATGGGCCTCTTCGCGTTCTTCCTCGGTGCGGTGTGGGTGGCGACGGGGTGCCTGGCGTTCAACGGGTGCGACAACGTGGGGTATCACCTGCCGGTGACGCGTCTGCTGATGGAGGGATGGAACCCGCTGTGGGAGGGCACGCCGGAGGGCTTGGCCGCGGCGGCGGGGTTACCGCTGGGGGGGATGTGGCATTGGCATGTGCTGTACATCGCGCATCCGGTGGAGGTCTTCAACGCGGTCTTCGCGCTGTTCACGCGGGAGCCTTTCGATCTGGTCTTCCCGCTGACGCCGTTCCTGCTCCTCCCGGCGTTGGGCGCGCTGTGGCGTTTCGCGCGTGGGGAGGGGTGGCCGCGATGGGTACGCCTCGCCGTCGCCCTGATGGCCGTCGGGTCCCTCACCAGCGTGGGATTCGCCTTGGATGGGGGCGTGGATCAGGCGGTGGCCTACGCGACCGTGGGGGCGATGGTGACGATGGCGCGTATCCTGCGCGGGGAACGTGCGTGGGGGGCGCTCCTGGCCTTCTCGCTGTGGATGATGGTGGCCAAGCAGTCGGCGCTTCTGACGTGCTTCGTCTTCTGGGCGTGTTTCGCGGCCGTCGGTCTGTGGCGTGCGCGGCGGGCCTGGCGGGGATGGCTGGCACGGATGGCCGCCTGCGGCGCGGCGCTGACGCTTGGGCTGTGCTGGGTGTGCACGGTGCCTTACCTGACCTCGTGGGCGCGTATCGGCCACCCCTTGTATCCGGCTTGCTCCGCGGACGAGGCGCGTTTCCCGACTTACGACATCACCTTTGACTTTCATGACAAAAACGCGGATGCCGAGGCAATGGGCTATGCCGGGCTCCTGCTCAATGCCTACGTCAGCCCGCGCCTCGCCCGCGCTTATTACGCGTGGAAACTGGACCGGCCGGACTTCAAGCCGTGGTGCCGGGTGTGGGCGCAGGGCAGCGGGGCCGACGGCACGCAGCCGACCACGCTGCCGGAGCGGCTCATCCTGTCGGCCGCGTTCGCGTTACTCCTCGCTCTGGGCGGGCGGGGGGCGTGCTTCGTGGCGGCGTTGGGCGTGATCGGGGTGGTCGCCTTCCCGCCGGCTTACGTGGGTTACCTGCGGTACGTCCCGTGGATTTGGGTCATGCCGATCCTGGCCGTGGGCGCCCTCGCCGTGGCGGCGGCGCGGAAATGGCGGCCGGCCGGCTACGCGATCGCCGGCACGGCCGCGGCGGGGGCGCTCCTCAAGGGGCTCTTTTTCGCGGCCATCCCCATCGACCATGCCTTCGAGCTGAAGGCGGCGCTCCGCGACCCCGGCCTCGCCGCACTCTATCGGGCCGAGGAGACGGCGACCAACGCCAACGCGTTGCTCCTGCTGTGGCGGCAGACGCCCGCCCTACGCGACCTGCCGCTCCTCGACGCGGACGCGCCGCATCCGCGCAAGCGGGATTTCGGCCTGCCCTATCTCGCGGCGGCGCTCAAACCCGGCGCGGAGCCGCCAATCTCCTACCATCGCTCCGTCACGCGCCAATCCTCCCGCACGCAACGCTATCTGCGTTACCTGCTCTTCGTGCCGCGCACCTACGCGCTCGCCCTGCCGCGCCTGGTGTGGTGGCGGCTCGGCGATCTGCGCGGCCGGTGCGTTGCAGGCCGCCAGTCTCGTGAAAAACTGGGATACGTTGCCGTCCTCGGGCGGCAGCCAGTGGACGGCCAAAGGGTGCCAGCTCTCGTCCGTCGACAGCTACTCGTTCGTCCTGACCTATCAGGCGCAGGCGGGGCTCACGGGATGGAACAACATCATGGGCATCGGCATCGGGAGCAATCGGGTCCTGCGCATCCAGACCGCCGACAGTTCGACGAAACTCGGCATCTACGGGAAGGTCGGCACGGCCGCGGATGGATCGTCGACCGAGCCGACCTACGACCTCACCGCCGGGCCGACGCGCTTCATCGTCACGTATAACGGCAAGAATATCAAGGTGTACGTCGCGGGGGATCTGATGCACACGTTCACGCCCGGCGATGTCCATAAAGGGGCGACCTTGGATTCGCTCATCTTCGGCTTCGGGTTGAGTGGCGAAAAGGGTAACCCCGGACAGCACGCCGCCGGGACGTATGGCGAGATCGGGATCTTCGACGGGGTGCTCTCGGAGGAGGATATCGCCTATCTCTCCGACGTGGACAACGCGGTGACCTCGCCCCTGCCTTCGAGCGAGGTGCCGGAGCCGACGGCGCTGGCGGTGCTTGCGCTGGGCGTGGCGGGATTGGCGCTCCGCCGCCGCGCGGCCTGAGCGCACGGGGTATGAAAAAGGCCCGCGACCGGTCGGTCGCGGGCCTTTTTGCGTGGGGGCGGTCATTGCCGCTGGTAGACGCGCACGTAATCGACCTCGAAGGTCTGGGGGAGGATGGCGGGGTCGAGGTCGCCGCCCCAGTTGTGCTCGGTGCCGAGGGCGAGATTGAGCTTGAGGTAGTGGGGCTGGCGGAAGGGGTTGGAACCGTCGGGCTGGTTGGCCTTGTCGAGGCGGTAGGTGTAATAGGGCTCGCCGTCGAAGGAGAAGACGATGCGCTCGTCGTCCCAATCCATGGCGTAGACGTGGAACTCGCCGTCCTGGACGTCGGGGCCGGTGTGGGCGCCGGAGCGTTCGGCGGTGGGGACGTCGTAGCGGCCGGGGAAGTGGAGGGTGGACCAGACGGAGCGGGGGGAGGACCAGACGTATTCCATGATGTCGATCTCGCCGCAGGCGGGATGGCGGCCTTTGACGCCGAGGGTCCAGATGGCGGGCCAGACGCCTTGGCCTTGGGGGAGGCGGGCGCGGATCTCGGCGCGGCCGTACCGGAAGGAGAAGGCGTCGCGGGTGTCGATGGAGCCGGAGGTGTAGCGGATGGCGTCGCGGTGGGCGCCCCAGTTCTGCGCGGGGGCGTCGGGGTCACGCTTGGGGTTGGGGCGCGGGGTCTCGAGCGCGCGGCCGGTGATACGGAGCGTGCCGTCCTGGCACCAGGTGTTGGCGGGGTCGGCCTTGGCGTACCACTGGGCCTCGCGGTTGCGGACCCAACCTTCCTCGTAGCGCCATTTCGTGGCATCTGGGAGGCCGTCGCGGTCGAACTCGTCGGCGAAGACGAGGGTGTAGCCTTCTGGCGCGCGCGGGGTGGCGGCGCATCCGCAGAGGGCGAGGAGGGGCAGGAGGGGGAGAAGGGCGCGGTTCATGGGCGGGCTCTCAGTCGAGGGGCTTGAGGGTGACGGTGAGCGGGGCGCGGAGGCGCTGGAGCGTGGTCTCGACGCAGCCTTGCCAATCCGCCCAGGTGGGGATGTCGCCCTTGGACCAGCTGGAGCCCCACCAGTAGGTGAAGGTCTGCCCCGGGGCGAGGGTGGTGACGCCGAGGAGGTTGGCGTGGGCGGCGGCGAGCTTCGCGTCGGGGCCGGTGATGGGGTGGGTGAGCGTCTTCTCGACGGGCGTGGGGAAGAGCGCGGCGACGAAGATCTTGCCGAGGCCGGCGGAGGGCTTCCGGTCGGTGGGGTCGGCGTAGATGAGGCGGTCGTTCGCGGCGATCGTCGGGCTCTTGTCGTGCAGCACGATGCCGACGGCCAAGGGGGTGGGCGCGGAGAGCCCGGCGTAGGAGACGGCGGTCTTGTTGAAGTGCGAGCCCGCGTCGAGCGAGATGAGGCGCGTCTCGACGATGCCTTGGGCGCCGCCGAAGGCTTTGGGCGGGTAGGTCAGGCGCACGGTGAAGCGCAGGGGGCCGTTGTCGAGGATCTCGGCCTTCTCGTAGGCCCATGGCATGAGGAGGGTGCCGCCGGGCATGAGGGCGGGCGTACCGGCGCCCAACGAGGGGCCGACCTTGTAGCAGTCGAGCCCGTTGCCGTGGTCCTGATGGTAGGTGATGCCGCGGGAGAGCTCGTCGAAATAGCGTTTCTCGACCACCGGCTCGCCCGTGCCACGCTTGCACCACACATCGAAGCCGAAGGCGCGCTCGCCGGTCTTCTGCAAGGCCGGGCCATAGGCGCGGTAGGCCGTCAGGTCGTTCTCCCAGGCCACGTCGTCCACCCGCTCGGGATAGACGCGCCCGCAGGCGCGGGTGGCGTAGGCATAGGGGATGCTCGCCGGGGTCAGGGTGTAGGTCGCCTCGCCCGAGGCCTTCACGTCCGCCGGGAAGATCAGAAGCCCATCGTGCGTGATCTGCGAGGGGATGAGCCGGCCCTCGGCATCGTGCACCAACCACTTGCCGGCGGGTGCGCGGACCTCCACGATCTCGTCGGCGCGGGGCTCGGCGAGGGGGTTGGAGACGGTGACGGCATAGCCGGTCTGCTTGGCGTGGAGCGCGGCGGCGCAGAGGAGCGTGAGCGCGAGGCAAAGGAGTCGTTTCATGGTTGCTGATCCAGGGAGTGTTGGACGAACGGTTCGAGAAGCGCCGCCATTATAGCAAAGCGGGGGCGCTCGGCGGGGCGGAGGCGGCGGGCGCCAGGGCAAACGCATAAAAATCAAGGGAAGAGTAGTTGCTCAAGTGTCGAGATGTCGAAGGAAGCTCTGAAGCGTTT
>CALXMV010000064.1 GCA_944389565.1 uncultured Kiritimatiellota bacterium | reverse complement strand
GCCCTTAGTTTAGCATTTCCCTCTCTTTCACTGTGGTCGTCTTCCATTTCCCACCCATTCACTTTGACGAAGAACCCCAGCGCCCCGCCCGCGGGCGCACGTCCCTTGCATTCACGCGCGGAATATGCGATACTAGAGGCGTTGTGAGACTTCCACCTACCGAAAGGATGACAGAGAAATGAAGAAATTGGTTTACGGCGCGGTGGCCGCGCTCGCGTTGCTGACCGCCGGGTGCACGGGCTCCTTCCAGCTGATGCAGTCGGTGCACCGTTGGCACCGGAACTTCCAGAACCCGTGGACCGACGAGGTGTGCTATCTCGTGGCGTGCTTCCTCCCGATCTACGCCGCCGCGTGGGTCGTCGACACCGTCTTCCTCAACTCGGTGGAGTTCTGGATCGGCGAGAACCCGATCACCGTCAAGACCGCCGAGGCCACCGTCACCCGCATGAGCGCGGACACGGCGATCGTCCAGGCCAAGACCGGCGAGACCTACACGCTGACCCGCCTCTCGCCCGAGGCCTACACGCTGGCCGACGCGCAGGGCAACGTCTTCGACTGCTCGGTGCAGGGCTCGCTCCTCACCGTCACGGGGCCCGACGGCTCCGCCCGCTCCGTCCTCCTCTGAGGCCGGGCATCACCCCTCCTCCCGCCCCGCGCGCCGTGGCGCGCGGGGCAACGCACGAAAGGTACACACATCATGAAAAAAGCGCTCTACGTCTCCCTCGCCGCGCTCACCCTCTTGGGCTCGGCCGTCGGCTGCATCGGCAAGAACCATCCCTTCGCCCTCTTCACCGGGTTGCACAGCTGGAACAAGCGTGCCTCCGACAACGAGTGGGTGAACGAGGTCCTTTTCCTGGCCCTCAACATCATCCCCGTCTACGGCCTCTTCCTCTTCGCCGACGTCCTCGTCTTCAACTCGATCGACTTCTGGACGGGCGACAATCCGGTGAAGGGCGCCTTCGCCGCCGCCGAGGGCACCGACGGCCAGGGCAACGCCTACGCCATCGTCCCCAACGCCGACGGCACCGCCACCCTCTCCTACCGCGATCAGGTCTGCACCCTCTCCCGCCAGGGCGAGGACGTCGTCATCTCCCAGAACGGCGTCACCCTCGGCACCGTCTCCCGCCAGGGCTCCCTCCTCACCCTGACCACGCCCGACGGCGCCACCCGCTCCGTCCTGCGCTGAGCGCGCGGAAGGCACCAAAAAGGCGGCCCGTCGCGGGCCGCCTTTTTTCGCGCCCAGAACGCTCAGCTCAGCCTGTCGCGCAGGCGGGCGATGAAGGCGCGGGAGGGGGTGTCGGCCACGAAGTCGGCGCCGGCGCAGTCCTCGAAGGCGACGGAAGGGTCGGGGATGGCGGCCGAGCGCAGACCGATGCGGACGGCCGAGCGGACGCTCGCGCCGCAGGCCAAGAGGGCGAAGCAGTCGCGGACGGGGAGCCCGAGGGCGACGAGCGCGGTCTGGAGCGTCTCGGGGGAGAGGCCGACGGCGAGGGGCGAGGGGTCGAGGACGGCCAGCGGGTCGCCGGGGAGCGTCTCGAAGAGCTCGGCGAGGATGGGCTGGCGCAGGCGGGTGACGCAGGCGATGCGCGCGCCGGCCTTGGCGAGGGGGCGGAAGAAGGCGCGGATGGGGCGGATGGCCTGCTGGGCGTTCTGCTGGAGGAGCGCGGCGTAGGTGGCGGCGAGGCGGCGCTCGACGTGCGCGGCGTCGACCGTGGGGGGGAGGAGGGCGCGGATGGCGGCGCCGAAGGGCTTGCCGTAGAGCCTGCGGACGAAGCGGTAGGGGTCGTCGTCGGGGAGGCCGTATTTGACGAGGCGCTCGGAGAGGATCTCGGTGGGGAGGGAGAAGCCGCCGAGGAAGAGGGGGTCGAATTCGACGATGAGGGCGTTCATGGGCGGGGTTCCTGCGGGGTGGGGGCGTCGGGGCGGAAGTCGGGGCGGCGGTCACGCGTGAAGCGCATGGAAAGGGTGCGGGAGACGCCCTTCTCGGGCATGGTCACGCCGTAGACGATGTCGGAGCCGGCGATGGTGTGCTGGTTGTGGGTGATGATGAGGAATTGGGAGTGGACGAGGAAGTCCTTGAGCGCGTCGACGAAGCGGCCGATGTTGGAATCGTCGAGCGCGGCGTCGAGCTCGTCGAGCAGGCAGAAGGGCGCGGGCTTGATGAGGAAGATGGCGAAGAGGAGGGAGACGGCGGTCATGGTGCGCTCGCCGCCAGAGAGGAGGCTGATGGTCTGGGGCTTCTTGCCGGGGGGGCGGGCGATGATGTCGATGCCGCATTCGAGCGGGTCCTCGGCGTTCTCGATGAGCGCCAGGCGCGCCTCGCCGCCGTTGAAGAGGCGGGTGAACATGGCGCGGAAGTTCGCGTCGGCGTGCGCGAAGGTCTCGCGGAACCGTTTCCCCGAGGTCTCGTTGAGCGTGCGGATGAGCGTCAGGAGCTCGTCGCGCGAGCGGGTCAGATCGTCGGACTGCGCCTGGTAGAAGGCCGCGCGCTCCTCCACCTGGCGATGCTCGTCGATGGCCAGGAGGTTGACCGGGCCGATACGCTCCAGCCCTTCGCGCAGGTCAGCCATCCGCGCGTCGCACCAGGCGTCGTCGGGGGCCTCGCCCTCGGGCCACGCGGCGCAGGGCTCGTCGGGCAGGTGGGCCGGGTCGATGGCGTAATCGTGGGCGAGGCGGTCGAGGAGCGCCTGCCGGAGCGCCCGCGCCTCGGCCATCGCCACCTCCTCGCGCCCCTTCGCCTCCTGCGCCTCCTGCAGGGTGCGGCGCGCCGTGGCGCTGGCGGCCTCCAAGCGCGTGCGCAGGTCGTTCAGCTCCTGGCGCGCCGCCCGTGCCTCGGCGATCCGCGCCTGCAACGCCTGGGTCTCGGCCTCCAGACCGTCGAGCGAGCCCAAGATCCGCGCGTTGTCGGCCTCCAACCGCGCCACGTTGCCCTCGCATCCCAGGATGGAGGCCTCGCGCTGGGAGAGCGTCTCCGCCAGCTCACGCCGCCGCGCCTCGCGTTCGCGCCGCCGTGCCAGCAGGTGCTCGCGCCGTTGCGCCAGGGCCGCCATGCGGAAACGCGCCTCGCTGAGCCGTGCGCTCGCCTCGTCCACCTCGCCCTCCGCCGTGGGGAGGCGGTCGGTCGCGGCGGAGGCGGCCACGGTGAGGCGTTCGCGTTCGGCGGCGAGCCCCTCCAACCCTTTGCGCGCCTCCGCGGCGGCGTCGTCGTCGCGCCCGGCCTCCGCCTCGGCCTCCGCCAGGCGTGCGGCCGTCTCGGCGCGGCGCGCCTCCGCGGCGGCGGCGTCCCGCGCGGCGGCCTCTTGGGCGCCCTCGGCCTGATTGGCCTCGCGCATGGCCTTTTCGAGGGTGCGCTGCGTGTCGCGGAGCTTGGCGGAGAAGGCCTCCATGCGTGCCTGCAGGGCGGCGGTCTCGCCCTCTTCGGCCTGGTCCTCGCGGCCCAGGGCGGCGAGCTCGGCCTCCACCGCGTCGCAGGCCAGGCGTCTGGCGATCGGGTCCGCGCCCTCGCCGGTCGCGCGGGTCTCGCCGCCGCCCGTGGCATAGAGGCGGTCGCCGGCGCGGGTGACGCACGCCACGCCCTCCGGCGCGGCCGGCACGTCGTCGGCCACGCGCCACGCCCCCAGCAAGCGCGCGAGCAGGCCTTCGTAGCCGGGGCGTGCCGTGACCGCCGCCGCGAGCGAATCGGGCGCGGGCGGCTCGGCGGGGGGCGGCTCGGCCGCGAGGAGCTGGAGCGCGGCGTCGGGCCAGAGCGCCGGCGCCTGGGCGAGGATTGCGCGGGCGACCGCGGCGGAACGCACCACCCAGGCGCGGGCCCATGGCGCGAGGGCGGCCTCGACGGCGCGGCGCAGGGCCTCGGGCGGCGCTTCGAGCCCTTCGGCCAAGGGACCGAGCACGTCGCCCGGCGCGAGCGCCAGGGGGCAATCGGGATCGAGCAGGCGCGGCCCCGCGTCGGGGCGTTCGCCGGGCACGGGGCGTGCCAGGAGATCCCGCCGTGCCTCCAACGCGGCGCGGCGTTGGTCGCGCGCGGCGCGGCGCGCCGCGGCGGCCGCTAGGTCGTCGGCCACGAAGGAGCGGTCCTCGTCCAGGGCGATGACGGCGTCGCGGGTCTCGGCGGCGCGTTCGCGGGCGGCCTCGGCGGCGGCCTCGGTCTGGGCCTTCGCCTCGGCGCGCTCGGCGGCCTGGCGTTCGGCCTCGGCGGCCTCGGCGGCGAGGCGTTCGCGTTTGAGCAGGCGGGCCTCGCGGCCGGCGTCGGCGCGGGCGACCTCCTGCTGCCAGAGGAGTTGCTGGCGGTCGAGGCGCGCCAGCCCGTCGCGGGCCTCCTGGAGCGTGGCGCGGGCGGCGTCGAGCGCGGCCTTGCGGGCGTCGAAGGCGGCCTGCGCGTCGTCGAGGAGGCCTTGGAGGGTCTCCTGCTCGTCGTCGAGGGCGGCGGTGTCGGGGGCGTCGTCCTGCTCGGCCTCGGCTTGGGCGAGGCGTGCCTTGGCGTCGTCGATCTCCTTGCGCAGGCCGTCGGCCCAGGCGCGGTATTCGGCGATGCGCGCGAGGTTGGTCTGGACGTTTTCCTGGGCGTGGGCGTGACGCGCGGCGGAGGCGGCGGCCTCCTCGGAGAGTTTGGCGATGGCGTCCTCGCCGGCTTGGATGCGGGCGTTGGCGGAGGCGATGGCGCGTTCGCCGGCCTCGGCCTCGCCCTGGATGGCCTGGATGCGCGCGGCGGCCTCGGCGACGGCCAGACCGTGCGTGGCGATGGCCTCCTCCCAGGCGGCCACGCGTTTTTTGGCCTGATAGAGGTCGATGCCGCGGAGCTCGGCGCGGAGGGCGCGGGCCTTCTCGGCCTTTTCGGCCTGGCGGCGCAGCTGGGCGGCCTGGCGGCGCAGTTCGCCCAGCAGGTCGGTGACGCGCGCGAGGTTCTCTTCCGTCTGCGCGATTTTGCGCAGGGCCTCCCGGCGGTCCGCGCGGAACTTGGTGATGCCGGCGGCCTCCTCGAAGACGGCCCTGCGGTCCTCGGGGCGGGAGGAAAGGATGGCGTCGATTTGCCCTTGGGCCATCACGGAGTAGCTGGTGGTGCCGACGCCGGTGCCCATGAAGAGGCGCTGGATGTCCCTGAGGCGGCAGGGGGTCTTGTTGAGGAAGTAGGCGTTCGCGCCGTCGCGGTAGGCGCGGCGGGTGATGGAGACTTCGTCGTGCTCGGTGCCGAGGGTGGCCTCGCATTCGGCGAAGACGAGCGTCACCTCGGCCATGCCCAGGGGCTTGCGCGCGTCCGTGCCGTTGAAGATCACGTCCTGCATCTTGGCGCAACGCAGGGCGCTGGGGCGTTGTTCGCCCAGCACCCAGCGGATCGCGTCCGACACGTTGCTTTTCCCGCATCCGTTCGGCCCGACGATCGCGATCATCCCCGGCTCGAACGTCAGCCGCGTCCGGTCCGCGAAACTCTTGAAGCCCAGTATCTCAAGCGCCTTCAGGTACATCGCCCCTCATTCTACCATATTTCGGGGCGCTTGGCCGTCGGCGGGCCGAAAAAGGCTCTTCAGAGTTTTTAGTGGGTCGGAGTGGAAGCGCGGGGGAAAGTATGGTAAAGAGGGGACATGAAGAC
>CALXMV010000063.1 GCA_944389565.1 uncultured Kiritimatiellota bacterium | reverse complement strand
CCTTAAACGCCCTGATACACCACCCCTCTCAAAAATCTTACCATCCAACAAAAAATATAGTTGACTTAGGGTTTGGGGGCGGCCCCCTTAGGGTTTTGAGGCGGTGCGTGGGGAGTGAGAATGGGGGAAGAGGGGGGAAAGGGGTGGGAAAGGGCGGAATGGCGGGGGTTTGGTGGGGACGGGATAAAAAAACGGCGGGCGGGGGAGGATGAGAACGATGAAGCGCGAAAAGGGCGGGAAATCAAAGAGAGTGAGAAAATATCGGGCCGGGTAGGCGGTTTTCTCACGGCTCTTGATTTCGGTTTGCGGGCGGCTTGCGAGGGGATTGCGGGCCGCTTGTTTTGTCCACAGTGTCCATGGTGTCCACGGTTGCCTTAAACAAGGGAGGCGGGTGTGGGATGATGGGGGCGTTCTCCGAGGCATGGTCCTCGCCGGTTTGCCCCGTGCCGGATTGGTGAAAGTCGGGGCGTCTCTTTCGGAGGCGACGACGGCATGACGAAACGTGAGATCATTTTGGCGCGGAACGCGCTTCGGGCGCTGGAGGGGGCGGGCCCGGCGGGCCTGGGCCGCGAGGCCCTGACGGAGCAGGCCGGGACGTTCGCCGAGACGATCCTGAGCCGCGCGGAGGCGCAGGGCCTGGAGCGGCTGCTGCTCGGGCGCGGCTGGGCGGAGCGGTTTGAGGACGCGCTGACGGGCGACCCGCGCTTCGTCCTCACGGATCGGGGCCGTCTGGCGTTGGGGGCGTTGTGATCGACGCGGGCGGCATGAGCGAGGGCACCCAGGCTTTGCTGTGGGTGATCGGCCTGTTGGTGACGGGCGGGGGCGGCTATTTCGTTGGCCGCAAACGCGAGGTGCGGCTGGAGCCGAACCGCGTGGAGGTGGCGCCGGACAGCTGCACGTTGCTGCGCGAGAACCTGGAGAAGCAGGTGGACGAGAACGCGAAGAGCGTCTCCGACCTTTCCCTGCGCCTTTCGGTGGCCGAGAAGGAGATCGCGTACATCAAGGGCGAGATGCCGCACATCACCCGTTCGCTCACGCGCATCGAGGGCAAGCTGGACACGGTGATCGGGAGGTCCGCGCCGTGAGGAAGCGCCGCCGCGACGCGTGGGACGCCGCCCTTTCCGAGGCCCAGCGCTGGGAGGCCTACGAGAAGGCCAAGGCCGTCGCCTGGACCGCCTTCGCCGACTGGTGCGCCGCCGAGTTCGGCGTGCGCCCCGGCAAGAACGCCATCTACGACTGGATGGCCTTCATGCGCCGACAGGAGGGCGCGCACCGCCTCGAGCGCGCCATCGCCGCCCGCCAGGAGCTCAAGGGCCTGGCCGACGCCGCCGCCCTCGACGCCCGCACGGCCGACGCCTACATGGCCCTGGCCAACGACGCCATCCTCTCCGGCGACCCCGACAAGGCCGCCAAGATCGTCGCCGCCGCCGTCCGGATCAACGCCGCCAGCCTCCGCCTCGCCGAGCAGCGCCAGCAGGCCGAGCGCCTTGACCTGCAGCGGCAGGCCCTCGCCCTCCAGCGCGAGCGGTTCGAGGCCGCCGAGAGGCGCCTGGACGCGGCCAGCGGGGTGGCGGCGGACGAGACCCTTTCCGAGGCCGAGCGCCTCGCGCGCATCAAAGCCATCTTCGGGCTGTCATGAAACTGCTCGACGAGCTGCTGCTGCCCTACCAGCGCGCCTTCGTCGAGGACGCCGCGCGCTTCAAGATCGGCCTCTGGTCGCGCCAGACCGGCAAGAGCTTCGCCACCGCGTGCGAGGCCGTGCTCCACTGCCTGCTCCACCCCGGGACGCTCTGGGTGGTGCTCTCGGCCGGCGAGCGCCAGGCCATCGAGTGGATGCGCAAGGCCCGCCAATGGGCCGAGGCCCTCCGCCTGGCCGTGGAGGCCTACGACGAGCTGCGCGAGGGCCAGGCCCTCATGACCCGCGCCGAGATCGCCTTCGCCAACAAGAGCCGCATCCTCGCCATCCCCGCCAACCCCGACACCGCCCGCGGCTACTCCGCCAACCTCGTCCTCGACGAGTTCGCCATCCACGAGAAGCCGTGGGACATCTGGGCCGCCATCTACCCCTCCATCACCAACCCCCTCTCCGGCAAAAAGCTCCTGCGCGTCGTCTCCACCCCCAAAGGCATGGGCAACAAGTTCGCCGACCTCTGGTTCAAGAACGACGCCTACTCCAAGCACAAGGTCACCATCCTCGACGCCAAGGCCCAGGGCCTCCCCGTCGACCTCGACGAGTTCCGCGCGGGCGTCGACGACCCCGACATCTGGGCGCAGGAGTACCTCTGCGAGTTCATCGACGCCTCGAGCGTGCTGTTGCCCTACGACCTCATCGCCGCCTGCGAGGCGCCCGGGGCCCTGGCGGCGCCCGGCGACGCCCCCCGCTTCGTCGGCATGGACGTCGGGCGCAGCAAGGATCTCTCCGTCGTCATGGAGGGCGCGCAGGTGGGGGGCGTCCTCTGGCTCACCCGGGTGGAGATCCTCCGCCGCAAGCCCTTTGCCGAGCAGCTGCAGGCCCTTTGCGCGATCTGCGCCGACCCGCGCGTCCGTCGGGTGGCGGTCGACGCCACGGGCATCGGCGCCATGCTGGCCGAGGAGGCGCGCCGGAAGCTCGGCGGCAAGGTCGAGCCGGTGGTCTTCACCGCCAAGAGCAAGGGCGAGCTCTACGCCGCCCTCCGCCGCGCCTTCGAGGACAAAACCGTGCGCATCCCTTCCGACCGCGACCTGCGCGAGGATCTCCACGCCGTGCAGCGCGAGGTCTCCGCCGGCGGCGCGGTCACCTATTCCGCCCCCCGCTCCGGCGACGGTCACAGCGACCGCGCCGCCGCCCTGGCCCTCCTCCTCCATGCCGCCGCCCGCCGCGGCACCTTCTTCCTCCCCCGCCGCTTCCCCCATCCCGCGAGGTTCGCCGATGCCTATTAGGTAAATCGTAAGTGGTAAATGGTAAATGGCACGCGCGCAGGCGCGCGACGGGCCGGGCCACGAACCCGATAGGCCAGGCCCACGCCCAAAACCGTTTCCCATCCATCCACCCGGCGCCCCGCAGGGGCGCAACCAATTACCACTTACCATTTACCAATTACCATGAAACCCGCCAAACGCCCCGTCCTCCTCCCCTCCCCGCGCGCCCTTTCGCGCACCCGCGCCGACCGCGCCGCCACCGCCTGGCTCGAGGGCTACAACCCCCTCCGCGGCCTCACCCTCCGCCGCGCCCAGAGCATTTTCGACGCCGCCCGCCGCGGCAACGACGTCCGCCTCCAGTGGATCTACGAGAACATCGAGCAGGCCGACCCCACCCTCATGGTCTGCGCCGAGCGCCGCGCCGCCGCCCTGGCCGACCTCGACTGGACCATCCGCCCCAAGGCCGCCGGCCGCGCCCGCGGCTTCGACGAGGCCCTCGCCCGCGAGCAGTGCGCCCTCCTCGAGCACGCCTACGGCGACGCCGAGGAGGTCAACCTCCTCCCCGCCCTCGAGCACCTGGCCAAGGCCTTCTTCCGCGGCCACGCCCACGCCCGCCCCCTCTGGTCCCCCGACGGCCTCACCCTCCGCGGCTTCGAGACCTTCAACGCCTGGAACCTCTGCCGCGACCTCGAGACCGGCCGCTGGCACTGGAACCCCGCCGCCTCCGAGACGCTCGACTTCGCCGCCCTCGAGCCCGTCCCCCCCGGCGAGCTCGTCACCCTCGTGCGCACCCGCCACATCGACTACCCCGCCCTGGCCATCTACCTGCGCAACGGCCTGGGCGAGCGCGAGTGGGGCCGCTTCCTCGAGCGCTACGGCATCCCCCCCGTCCTCATCACCATGCCCCAGGACATCGACCCCGCCCAGGTCGACGCCTTCTGCGCCCGCGCCGTCGAGATGGCCGACGGCGGCTCCGGCGCCCTCCCCTTCGGCTCCGTCGTCACCTACGCCCAGGAGGCCCGCGGCGTCAACCCCTTCCGGGAGTTCCTCGACCACCAGCAGCAGCTCGTCGTCCTCATGGCCACCGGCGGCATGCTCACCAGCCTCACCGGCGCCACCGGCATCGGCCAAGGCGCCACCCAGGCCCACGAGGAGACCTGGCGCGCCATCGTCCGCCGCGACGCCGCCGCCATCGCCACCGCCCTCAACCGCACCGTCACCGACGCCCTCCTCGACCGCGCCTTCCCCGGCCGCCCCCACCTCGCCGCCTTCGACTTCCAGACCCGCCCCGAGCCCGGCCCCGCCGAGCTCTTCGACCTCGCCGCCAAGGCCGTCCAGGCCGGTTACCGCGTCGCCCAAGACGAGCTCGAGGAACGCACCGGCTTCCGCCTCGAGCCCAACGGGCAGGGTTTGGGCGAAGGGCTTTCGGGGGCTTTTGGGGGAGGCTTCGGCGCGGGGCTTGCGCAGCCCCCGGCCCCCGCGGGAGCGCAGGGCGCTCCACCCCGGCCCGCGCCCTTCGGCGCGGGCTCCCCGGGCGCCGCCGGCCATTTGCCACTTACCACTTACCATTTACCATTTACCAATCACCATTTACCCATCGCCAACCGCGCCCCCGGCGCGGACAGCGGGCTCGGCGCCCTCGCCGGCGCCCTGCGCGCCGACTGCGCCCCCCTTGCCGAGGCCCTGCGGGCGCTCCTGGCCGAGCCTTCCCCGACCGCCGCCCAGGCCCTTGCCGGGCGCCTTCCCGAGTTGCTCCCCGACGACCCCGAGATGGCCGCCGCCATCGAGGAGGCCCTCACCCAAACCTTCGGCGCCGCCCTCGCCACGGCCCCCGAAAAACCCGCCGTCGCCAACCGCGCCTACCGCCGCGACCCCGACGGCAAGTTCGCCCGCGTCGACCACCCCGGCTCCGGCCAGCGCGAACCCGAGACCAAAGGCAAGCGCGACGGCTTCGGCACCACTGAAGAGGCCACGCTCGCCGCCAACCCACGCGCCAACAAAGCCCGCGCCCAAAGCGTCGTCTCCCACCTCCTCGCCAAAAAGGAAGGCACCGAACCCAAGGCCCTCTACCGCCAGGACACCGGCTGGGTCGGCATCGACTACGGCACGCCCGGCAACCCCGGCAACGACCACAAGGGCGGCCACGGCCTCGCCCACATCCTCGCCAAACACCCCAAGGCCAAGGACACCCTCGTCGAAACCCTCCAAAAAGGCGAGGCCTACAAGCACGACCGCTCCCGCTCCAAGCTCTACCTCATCCACGGCAATTCCGTCGCCGTGCTCACCAAACACCGCACCGGCCGCCTGCTGATCACGGACTATGTAGACGCTCCCGACCAGCAAATCGCCAGCTATAAAAAGGGCGGGCGCTATCATGTCAGAGGCGAGAACTGAAAAGCAAGGGCGGCATCCTCACGGATACCGCCCGATAAAAGGCAAGGGATTGGGTCTGACCATCTTGCGGAGGTTCCCCCCTGTCCAGCTTCCCAACCTCGCGCTTCCGCGACACGTATTGATTAGACGCAGAAGGTTGCCTGCCAGTACCGTTAGTAAACCACAACCTAGAAAGGAATGCAAGCCGTGGACCGCCAAACCGTCGATCATTACCTGCTTATGGCGCTTTTGGGAGCGGTGCTGACGCTCGCCATGCAATACGCCGGGCTAAAAAAGAAACTCGATCAGCTTTGTGACAATG
>CALXMV010000062.1 GCA_944389565.1 uncultured Kiritimatiellota bacterium | reverse complement strand
GGTGGGCTCGTCCATGAGGAGCACCTCGGGCTCGGCGGCGATGGCGCGGGCGATGCAGAGGCGCTGCTGCTGGCCGCCGGAGAGGGCGAGGCCGGACTTGCGGAGCTGGTCTTTGACCTCGTCCCAGAGGGAGGCGCCCTGGAGGGCGGCCTCGACGCGCTCGTCGATCTCCTTGCGGCTGAGCTTGAAGTGCAGGCGCAGGGGATAGGCGACGTTGTCGAAGACGCTCATCGGGAAGGGCGTGGGCTTCTGGAAGATCATGCCCACGCGGCGGCGGAGGGTGAGGAGGTCGGTCTTGGGGTCGAGGATGTTCTCGCCGTCGAGGAGGACCTCGCCCTCGGCGCGTTGGCCGCGGTGGAGGGAGTAGATGCGGTTGTAGGTGCGCAAGTGGGTGGATTTGCCGCAGCCGGAGGGGCCGATGACGGCGGTGATCTGGCGCTCGGGGATGTCGAGGTCGTTCTCGAAAAGCGCCTGGTGGCCGCCCTCGTAGAAGAAGGAGAGCTTGCGGGCGCGGATCTTGATCTTGGGGTCCTGTTGGGTGTCCATGGCGGTTCCTTGGGAAAGGCTCAGGCCTTCTTGTCGCGGAAGGCGACGCGGGCGACGATGTTGACGGTGAGGACAAGCGCGGCGATGACGAGCGAGGCGCCCCAGCCGGCGGTCTGCAGATCCTCGAAGTTGGACATGCCGTAATCGTTGATGAGCACGGGGATGTTGGCGGTGGGGCCCGAGAAGAAGCTCGTGGGCCAGCCCTTGGCGAACTGCGCGGTGAAGAGCAACGGGGCCGTCTCGCCCGAGACGCGGGCGACGGCCAGGAGCACGCCGGTGACCATGCCGTTGCGGGCGGCGCGGCAGATGATCTGGAGCGTCACGCGGCAACGGGTGAGGCCGAGGGCCAGGCCGGACTCGCGCAGCGTGTCGGGCACCATCATGAGCATATCCTCGGTGGTGCGCATCACCACGGGGAACATCAGGATGGCCAGCGCCACGGAGCCCGCGAGGCCGGAGTTCGCGCCCATCGGCACCACCAGGATCATGTAGACGAAGAGGCCCACGACGATCGAGGGCATCCCCATCATCACGTTGGCGGAGAAGCGCAGGGCATCGGCCAGGCGCGAGCGCTTGCCGAACTCCGCCAGCCAGATGCCCGCGCAGATGGCCGGCGGCACGGCGATGACCGCGGCGAAGAGGGTGATGCAGAGCGTGCCGACGAGCGCGTTGCCGATGCCGCCCTTGAAGCCGTGCGGCGCGGAGACGCTGGTGAGGAAGTCCCAGCTGAGCGCCTCGGAGCCACGCAGGAGGATGGTGACGAGGATCCAGAGCATGACGCCCACGGCCAGGGTCAGCGCCAGGACGGAGAAGCCCTGGACGAGCTGATCCTGCAGTTTGCGCCAGAAGAGGGGCTTGTAGGGGGGCCGGCCCAGGCTGGCCAGCGCGGGGACGGGTTTCGTGTTCGTTTCCATGATCATTTCTCCCCGCGCTTGGCGCTGGTCATGCGCAGGTAATACTGCGCCAGCACCTGGATGGCGAAGGCCATCACCAGGAGGATGAGCCCCAGGGCGAAGAGCGCGCTGCGCTGGACGCCCTCGGCCTCGGCGAAGTTGTTGGCCAGGGTGGCGGCGATGGTGGTGCAGCCATCGAGCAGGCCAGTGGGCACCTTCATGATGTTGCCGGCCACGAAGAGCACGGCCATCGTCTCGCCCAAGGCGCGGCCCAGGCCGATGAAGATGCCGCCCAGCAGGCCGCGGATGCCATAGCGCATCAGGATGTCGCGCGCCGTCTCCCACCGCGTGCACCCCACGCCGAAGGCCGACTCGCGGAGCATGGGCGGGGTCATCCGCAGCACGTCGCGCATCACGGCGCAGATGTAGGGCAGGATCATGAGCGAGAGGATGAGGCTCGACGTCAGCAGGCCGATGCCGCCGAAGGCGTTGTCCACCCCCCACGCCACCCACAGCCGGTCCATCAGCGGCACGAGCACGAAGAGCCCCCACATGCCATAGATGATCGAGGGGATGGCCGCCAACAGGTCGACCGCCTGCCCCAGCACGCGCGAGAGCCACGGCGGGGCGTCGACGATGAAGAGCGCGGAGACGAAGGCCAGCGGCAGGGCGATGACCAGGGCGATAACCGTGGTGGCCACGGTGCCGGCGATGGCCGGGAGCGCGCCGTACAGATCGCGCACCGGATCCCAGTCCGTCGAGACGAAGAACCCCAGGCCGAAGCGCGACCACGCGTCGCCCGAGGCGAAGGCCAGCTGCACGAAGAAGGCGACCATCAGCAGCCCGCACAGCGTGGCGCAGATCATGCACAGCCAGCGGAAGACGGGGTCGCTCCAAGCGGAAACTCTCATAGGTTTGCCAGTGAAAGGTGGGAGGGATGGCGGTGAAAGCCCCGGTGCGGGGCGGGGGCCGCCGGCCCGACGGGCCGCGCCCCCTGGCGCCGGCCGGGGCGGAAGCCCGGCCGGCGGCTCGGATCACTTGACGAACTCGTCCTTCAGCGCGCCGAGGAAGTAACGGCTCTGCTTCGCGCGCTCCGCCGTGAGGGGCGTGTAGTGGAGCTCCTTGGCCTTGGCGGCGGCGTCGCCGGAGAAGCACCACGCCACGTAGGCCTGCAGGGCGGCCTTCTTGTCGGCGGGGATGTCATCGCGCACGAGCAGGTAGGTGGTGCCCACGAGCGGCCAGGAGGCGGAGTCGGGGTTCTGCCAGGAGCCGTCGGCGGCCTTCATCTGCACGGTGGTGAGCTTGGACTCGATGGCGTAGGTGAACTCGGTGTAGCCGATGGAGCCGGAGTTCTGCTGCACGTTGTTGCAGACGCCGGGGTTCTTCTGGCCGCCGAGGCCGGTGGGCCACTTCACGCTCTTGCCCGCGCCGACCTTCGTGGCCCAGTCGGGCGACTTGTCGGTGAGGTACTCGGTGAAGATGTTGGTCGTGCCCGAGCTGTCGGAGCGGTAGACCACCAGGATGTTCTGCTTGGGCAGCTTCAGGCCGGGGTTGAGCGCCGTGATGGCCGGGTCGTCCCACGTCTTGATCTCGCCCATGAAGATCTTCGCCAGCACCTCGTCGGTGAGCTTCAGCTGGCCGGGGCCCACGCCCGCGATGTTCACGATCGGCGTGACCGCGCCGGTGACCATCGGGAACTGGGTGAGCTTGGCCTGCTGGATCTCCTCGCGCTTCAGCGGGGCGTCCGTGCCGGCGAAGTCGACCGTGCCGGCCTTGATCTGGTTGATGCCCGCGCCCGAGCCGATGGACTGGTAGTTCACCGTCGTGTCGTTCGCGGTCGAGTAGATGTAGGTCCACGCCTGGTAGACGGGGTCGGGGAAGGAGGCGCCCGCGCCGTTGAGCGTCACGGCGCCGCCGTTGCCATTGCCCTCGCCGCACCCGGCCAGGAAGAGCGCGGCCGCGGCCGCGACGGAAACGATGCTCATCTGCTTCATGATGTCTCGATGCTCCTTTGGTGAAAGAAACGCCCACATTATGGCATGGCCGCGTGCGGGCGATGTTTGCTTCGTGTTAGGTTTCCGTTAGCGCCTCAGAACTTGTAGGTGAGCTCCATGCGGCCGAAGAGCGCGTCGCCCTGATCGCCGTCCTTGAAGTAATCGCCCTTCGAGAGGTACTCGCCCGTGAAGGCCATCGCCACGCCGTCGAGCCAGCGCGCCTCGGTCATCTTGCCGATGTCCAGGGTGTACTTGACCTGCGCGTAATAGCCGCGGAAGGTGCCGTAGTCGCCGCCGTCGGGGGCGCCCTTCTCGCTCACGGGCGCGAACATTGGCCCGGTCTGGAAGGCGAGCTTGTGGTTGGCGAAGGGCTTCAGCTCCACCTTCAGGTGCGGGTAGAGGAAGTTGTTGTAGGCGTACTTGTTGAACATCGGGGCCACGGCCTCGCCCACGCCCGTCTCGCGGTTGAAGACAGGGTGCCAGGCGTTGTCGCCGGCCCAGCCGTCCTCGTCGCCGCTCATGTATTGCACCGCGGCGGTGAACGTCGGGCTCATCGCCCAGTCCTTGCGCGCGTAGGTCAGCCCGCCATAGGCCATGAGCGCCGAATGCCCCTCGTCGCCGAACTGCCCGGCCAGCTCCAGCTCGCCCGTCAGCGTCTTGCTGAAGCGCGGCAGCAGGCGGATGCCCAGCGTGTGCGTCTTGAAGTTGTCGCGGTCCGAGCCCTCCAGGCCGTTCACGGCGTCGATGAAGCTGCCCCTGTCGTAGGAATGGATGCTCTCCTCGACCTTGAAGACGTAGTAGGCGTCCCACCCGAGCGCGTCGTTCGAGCGATCCTGGTAGTAGAGCCCCGCGCCGTACTCGTCCTGGTCGTAGCCGGAGGTCTCGTAATCGTAGCCCTTCGTGCCCTTGCTCTTCGCGTCATGCGTGTGCCCGACCGTCGGCAGCCAGTCGTCCGCCTTCTGGTACACCGCGAACGCGTCCAACGTCCGCTTCTGGTCGAACTTGAAGGTCAGCCGCACCGCGTCGAAGTAATTCGACCGCGAGCCGTCGCCGCCCGTCCCGTCGCTGATGATCCGCTTCGCGCCGAAGGCCATCTCCTGACGGCCCACCTTCACGTCCACGAAATCAAAAAGGTCCGAGTACTTCAGGTACAGATTGTCCACGAAGACCACGTCCGGGAAGCGCTGCTTCCCCTTGTCGCTCTCGCGCGAGTTGTAATAGCGGAACTCATCCGCCACGCGCACGAAGAACTCCAGCCTGTCCGCCGTCACCTTGCCCCACAGACGGGTCCGCACGCGGGCGTAATCCGTGTGCCCCTTCTCCCCGTGCTTCTCGTCGGGCAGGTTGTTCGTGAAGTCATAGCGCAGCCGCAGATCGCCGCCGAAATCGAAGTCCACCGCGGACTTCTCCTCCAGCGCGCCCGCCTCGGCCGCCGTCAGCGGCAGCCCCATCATCAGCGCGAACGCCAAGCACATGCAACGTTTCATGATGTCCTTCCATTAGGGTTCCAGAAAACGCCCCTACTCTCTCACATCCCCATTAGCCGACCGTCTCGCCCCTGTTAGATTTTAGCAAAAACCGCGAACGTCCCAAAAAAGGCCCCGCCCATCCGGGCGGGGCCTTTTTTGATGGGAGACGCCCATCGTCCGCGTTCATGCCAGGCGCCGGCGGAGCGCCACGCCCGCCACCCCGAGCGCCAGCAACGCCAACGCCGTCGGCTCGGGCACGAGGGTGCCGTCGTCATAGGTGCCCTCGATGCCCATCGCGGCGACCCAGCTCCCCGTCAGGGTGGAGAGCGAATCGTCCGTGGTCTGGATCAGCGCGAAGGCGGAATACTGGTCGAGCGTGACCGTGTAGGTCTCGCCGACGACGAGCGTGATGCCCGCGACCTCGGCGACCTGCGCGTTCGGCGTCGCGTTGTTGCCGCCGGCGCCCGTGTAGAGCGCGCCGCCATCCGTCACCTCCGTGAAGGGGCCGACGTCGGCGATCGTCGCCCCGGACGAATCGGCGATCGTGAGGCCGGCGATGGTCGTCCGCCGGAGCGACGCGTCGGAGTTCGTCCCCTCGGGATTGTTGTGCGCGCCGAAGATCAGCTTCGACACGGCGATCGCCGTGCCCGCGCCGACATCCTCGGACGCGGGGATCGTGAAGGTGAAGGTGCGCGCGTCGCTCAGCGACTTGACGGCCCAACGGTCGGTGGTCGACGGGGTGGCGGTCGCGTAATTGCTCCACGCCCAATCCACCGTCACGGCCTGGGCGGCGCCAAGGGCCACTGCGGCGAGCACCGCCGCGAGGATAGGTTTGCTCATGAGTGTCGTTTCTCCTCCCGCCCTCGTCTGGAAACACCGGGAAGAGGCCTGGGCGGGGTGAGAAGAGCCCCCTTCCGGTGTCTTTACCGAGGCCTTAGGATGCCTGTCACAAACACCGAGAGGGGGCAAGCGCGCATGCACCTGCTCCGCACAAACGGACGTGTGACAGAAAGTTCCTAAGTTTCGGTAAACGTCGCGTTTTGCGAGATCGCAAAAAGAGGATCGGGTTGGTCCCGAACCTGACCATAGGATACCATCCCCCCACCTCGCCGCGCAAGCGTTTTTTGCTCGTCCGAGGAGGCACACCATCACCCGTGGGTGCCGGACACAGGAGGGTTCGGCCCGAAACCCTTAGGGGTCTGACCCGAAAGTCGGGAGGGTTTGGGGCGAAACCCTAAGTCAACTATATTTTTTGTTGGATGGTAAGATTTTTGAGAGGGGTGGTGTATCAGGGCGTTT
>CALXMV010000061.1 GCA_944389565.1 uncultured Kiritimatiellota bacterium | reverse complement strand
CCAACTACCGTATAGCCATCCTCTTCCATTGCGGCGCGCTTCCACACCCGACCCACTAAAAACTCTGAAGAGCCTGCCCGACATGGGGAGGGCATGTATAATAAGGGTATGTGAAAGGAGATCGGTCGTATGAGAGACGGCAGAACGGTGTGGTTGCTCGCGGGGACGCTCGCCCTGGCCTTCCAGGCGATGGGATGGCCGGAGCCGACGGAATGGGAACGGGCGAAATTGCAGACGGCCCGGCAGGTCTGGCAGAACGAAAGCCGGGTGGGCGACGGTTGGCGCACGCGCAAATACGATTGGCAGATCGAGGAGACGCTCCGCCGCGGACAGCAGGGGAGCCTCTCGTGGGAGCAGGACTTCGCGCGCCTGATGGAAGACCGCCGCCGCGCCCAGGAGAACGCCCGCGCGATCGAGGCCGCGCGATGGGCCTGGGACAGCGAACGCTTCCGCGGCCGAAGCCGCCACACATACGAGCTCGACCGCACCATCCAAAACACCCTCGACAACGCCGAGTGGGACGACACCGGGATGTGGCGGCTGGACTTCGACCGGCAATTGCGCACCCGCCGCGCCGTGCGCGAGCAAATGGACGACCCCATGCCCCAGCTCTCGCCCCCGCCCCTCAGCCCCCCGTTGGGGCAACCGCTCATCCAGCCCCTCTTCCGGCCCATCCGCCAAGCCCCCTTCGCCCCCCTTCCCTGACATGACGGGAGAGCCCAAACCCTCCCGACTTTCAGGCCGACCCCCTTAGGGTTTCGCCCCAAACCCTCCCGACTTCCGGCCCGAACCCCTTAGGGTTTCGCCCTGGGGCATACGGCAAAATGGCCGGCACGGCAAGTTTTTTTCGGGAAAGCGCAAATAACCCTTGTACCCCCCCCCCACGTATGATATCATTCTTGCGTGTCGGGGGGTGTTCCCCGGCCGATAGGACTGAAGGAGAAAGCATGAAGTTGTTTCATCTCGCATTGATCGGCGCGACGCTTCTCGCCGCGGGTTCCGTGCAGGCCGTCACGTGGACCTGGGCGCATTCGGGGACCGCCTCCGGCACCCTGACCACCGATGACTTCCCGATCGTGAACGGGTGGCAGAGCAGCGCCGGAGCCGCGGGGAGCACCATCACCTACGCCGCCAAAATCACCCTCGTCGAAGGCGCCGACACCTCCGACTCGCCGGTGATCTTCCAGCTGACCAACAGCACGGACACGAGCGTGGCCGGCCACGACATCCACGCGGGCGCCAACGGCCTCCGCCTCTCCATCAACGCTGAAGGCCAGCTGGTCTTCAGCCACAGCAACACCAACGCCGAAACCTGGCAGGACAGCGGCTCCATCACCGACACCGCCCACAACCTGAAGGACGGCCAGGCACATGCCATCGCGATCGTCGTCAACAACGCCGAGACCACCGGCGACATGCCCGCCGGCAAATTCCGCCTGATCGTGGACGGCAAGACAGTCGGCACAATCGGCGGTGACTACGCGTGCAACTTCTGGGGCGCCATCCTCGATGAGCTCACCTATGGTGCCGAAGGGGTCGTCGGGAGCATGGACCTCGTGGCCACGAACGGCATCGTCCCCGCCGGCGAAATCACCACGGGCAGTGTCCCCGAGCCGACGGCGTTGGCGTTGCTGGCGCTGGGCGCGGCGGGGTTGGCGCTTCGCCGCCGCGCGGCGTGAGCGCACGCCCCATCCACGAAGGCCCCCGCCCCGCCGGCAGGGGCCTTTTCTTTCCCCCAACGCGGCGCGGGATTCCCGCGCCGCTTTTTTTCGAGAATATTCCTTGACCATTAGGGGGGGGGTGGTATCATTATCCCATCCGATGGCGTGCTGTCGCGCGTCACGGCCCAATCCTTAGGAAAGGAGTTTTGACTGACATGAAAGCGTTGTTTGGCATTTGCGCCGCGCTCTTGGCGCTTGGCTCCGCCCAAGCGGTGACCATGCTGTGGCAGACCGGGGCGGACAATTCCACGTATTCGTCGCGTTACTTCGCCCAGAGCGGCTCCAACACCTCCGTGCAGAACGTCTCGTTCTCCCTCTTGGTGACGATCGACAGCCTCTCGGGGACCTATGATCCGGCAAGCGAAGGCTCGAAGAGCAATCCGCCGATTTTCCAAATCGGCCTGTGGGACTCCGGACAAATCGGCGGCTACACCTACGGATCGAACAATACGTTCGAAGGACGCATCGGCATCGAAAAAACAGGCAATGGCGGTACGAAATGGGCGGCCGACACGACCAACACCCCGACGATCGAGGTGGGCAAGCAATACGCGCTGACCGTCACCATCTCGCGCGATGAGGGGAACGTCCCGACCTACACGGTCTATGTGGACGGCGTCGCGCTCTTCAGCGGGACGGCCACCGCGACCGCCTCGAACATCATCGTCTCCGTCAATGACACCGACCAATGGACGGTCACGGAGACCGCGGCCTACGATGGCGTGCTCACCGCCGAGCAGGTGGCGTGGCTGGCCAAGAACGAGACCACCGTCCTCCCCGAGCCGACGGCGTTGGCGTTGCTGGCGCTGGGCGCGGCGGGGTTGGCGCTTCGCCGCCGCGCGGCGTGAGCGCGTTTCCGCGCGGTATCCGAAGCCCCGGCCGGACGGCCGGGGCTTTTCCTTTCGTGCGGGGCGCGGGGGGTGCTTTTTGGCGGACGCAGGGCGCGAAAAAGGCGATGGGGGCTTGCGCGGGGGACGGGGAAGGGTTATGCTAATGGTAGCAATCAAGGAGAAGAGCCATGAGATACGCTCGCATCACTTTGGCCGCGTTGTTGGCGGCGATGGCCGTGCCGGGGTTCGGCGCGGTCACGGCACGGTACGTGACGGTGGACATCCCGAAGCGCTCGGCGACGCTGTCGCTGGCGGAGGTGGAGGTCTTCGTGGGCGACAAGAACGTGGCGCCCGCGGGCAAGGCCGCGCAGAGCAGCACGGATTACCGGGGCGAGGCGAAGCGGGCGATCGACGGGAACACGTCGGACCGCTTCGGGAGCAACTCGGTCACGCACACGGACGAGAACGTGGACACGCCGACGTGGGAGCTCGACCTAGGCCAGGAGATGCCGATCGACCGCGTGGTGCTGTGGAACCGCGGGGAGGGCTTCGGCGGGCGCCTGAACGGCGTGCGCGTGGCGCTCTCGGACGCGGGGCGCAAGATCGTGTGGGAGGAGGATCGCCCGGAGACCGGGCGGCAGAACTTTTTCGTGACGGAGCGTCCGGGCAAGGGGCCGCGCGTGGGGCAGCGTTGCGAGACGTTGGCCGAGCGCGCGGAGCGCGCGCGCATCGCCGCGCTCGCCGGGGCCATCAACCTGAACGCCCTGCGCGACGGCCTGAAGGCCTACGCCGCCAAGTATCCCGAGGCCTACCCGAACGCCGACGAGATCGCCGCGGGCATCGACGCCCTGCAGAAGCGCATCGAGGCGAAGGATGGCGACGTGGCGAAGACCTACGCCGATTACCGGGCGCTGCAGAAGATGATCCTGCTCCAGCACCCGGCGGTGGATTTCGACGAAATCGTCTTCCTGTCGCGCAAGAAGGGGAGCAAGCAGGGCTTCTTCGCCAACTGGCAGGGCAACACCGGCTGGGTGGGCAACAACGACGGCACCCTGCGCGGTTACAAGGGTAAGTTGCTCCGCGGCCCGCTCGACCAGGACGCCGCGCCCGACCGCAAGCCGACGGTGCTGCGCGAATCCTCGGCCTACATGGGCGAGCTCTGCCTGGACTGGGACGGCAAGACGATCCTGATGTCCTCCGGCGAGGAGAACGAGAAGGGCGGCAACTGGGGGCTCTACGAGATCGGCGTGGACGGCAAGGACTGGCGCGTGGCCTACAAGTCCGAGGATAAGAGCGTGGACTTCTACGACGCGTGCTACCTGCCCAACGGCGACATCGTCGCCTCGGCGACGGTGGGCTTCCAGGGCGTGCCCTGCGTGGGCGGCAACGACATCGTGGCCAACCTGTGCCGCATCTCGAAGGACCGCAAGCACGTGCGCCGCCTGACCTTCGACCAGGACGGCAACTGGAACCCGGAGGTCTACCCCAACGGCCGCCTCGTCTTCCTGCGCTGGGAGTACACCGACTCGGCGCACTACTTCTCGCGCGTGCTGATGACGATGAACCCCGACGGCACCGACCAGCAGGAGTTCTACGGCTCGGGCTCGTACTGGCCGAACTCGCTCTTCTACCACCAGAACATCCCGGGGAGCAACACCAAGTTCGTCGGCATCGTCTCCGGCCACCACGGCGTCGCCCGCAAGGGCGAGATGGTGATGTTCGACGTCACCAAGGGCCGCATCGAGACCCAGGGCGCCATCCACAAGTTCGCCCACGCCGGCAAGCCGATCGAGAACATCACCAAGGATCAGCTCGTCAACAACGTCAAGCCCTTCTTCCTCCACCCCCGCCCGCTGAACGACGAGCTCGTCCTCGCGGCCATGCAGGAGGATGGCTCCAAGACCTTCAAGATCGTGCTCATCGACATCTACGACAACTGCCTGATCCTCTGGGAGGCCCCCGACGAGAACTTCTACGAGCCCATCCCGCTCAAGAAGCCCGCCATGCCCGCCGCCCGCACCGACAACATCGTCCCCGACGCCAAGACCTGCAACGTCTACATGGCCAACGTCTACCGCGGCCAGGACACCCTCAAGGACGTCCCCAAGGGCACCGTGAAGAAACTGCGCGTCTTCCACTATGAGTACGCCCCGCGCTACGCCGGCGGGCACTATGCCATCGGCATGGAGGGCCCGTGGGATCCGCGCGTGCTCCATGGCACGGTGGACGTGGAGGAGGACGGCTCGTGCATGTTCGTCTTCCCCGCGCAGACGCCGCTCAGCGTCCAGCCGCTCGACGAACAGGGCCGCGCGCTCCAGCTCATGCGCTCCTGGCTCGTGGGCCAGCCCGGCGAGACGATCAGCTGCATCGGCTGCCATGAGAACCAGAACGCCGCCGCGCCCTCCGGCCAGGTGACCGCCGCCGCCCGCAAGCCGCCGCAGACCATCAAGCCGTGGTACGGCCCGGCGCGCGGGTGGGCCTTCGAGCGCGAGCTCCAGCCCGTGCTCGACGCCAAGTGCGTCGGCTGTCACAACGGCAAGAGCACGGCCAAGACGGCCATGGGCACGCCCATCCCCAATCTGGAATACAACCCGAAGCTCGGCTGGGGCAAGTTCTCTGAGTCCTACCTCGCCCTCCACCCGTACGTCCGCCGCAACGGCCCCGAAGGCGACTACCACATCCTCAACCCGCTGGAGTTCCACGCCTCCACCTCCGACCTCTACCAGATCCTGAAGAAGGGCCACCACGGCGTCGTCCTCACCCCCGAGGAGTGGGACCGCATCATCACGTGGATCGACCTCAACGTGCCCTATTACGGCACCTGGACCGAGCACGGCGTGCGCAACAACATCATCGACCAGCGCCGCAAGTACGAGAAGAAGACCTCCAACCTCGACTTCGACCCCGAGCGGATCGTCAACCCCTACGTCCCCGGCAAGGTGAGGTTCCAGAAGCCCACCGGCCCGGTCGTCGCCAAGCCCGCCGCCCCCAAGGTGGAAGGCTGGCCCTTCGACGGCGCCGCCAAGCAGGGCAAGCGCGAGACGATCACCCTCGACCTCGGCGGCGAGCAGCGCATCACCCTCGTCAAGATCCCCGCCGGCTCCTTCGTCATGGGCTCCGACGCCGAGACCAACGCCGAGGCCCCCGCCCACAAGGCCACCGTGGACAAGCCCTTCTACATGGGCACCACCGAGGTCACCATGGGCATGATGCAGCAGTTTGACCCCACCTTCGAGAACGGCGTCTACGACATGCACTACAAGGACCAGGTCCGCCGCGGCTACTTCGTGAACGACCCCGACTTCCCCGCCATCCGCGTCTCCTACGACCAGGCCCAGGCCTTCTGCGACTGGCTCTCCAAGAAGACCGGCAAGAAGGTCCGCCTCCCCACCGAGACGGAGTGGGAGTGGGCCTGCCGCGCCGGCACCGACACTCCGATGAACTACGGCGGCTACGACGATGACTTCTCCAAGCACGCCAACCTCGCCGACGTGAAGATGAAGGAACTCGCCGTCCATGGCGTCGACCCCAAGCCGATCCGTAACCCCAACCGCTGGATGGACTACGAGCTCAAGGACCCCCGCTTCAACGACGGCGCCCTCCACCTCGCCAAGGTCGGCTCCTACCAGCCCAACGCCTTCGGCCTCCACGATATGCACGGCAACGTCGCCGAATGGACCAGCTCGCCCTTCGTCTCCTATGAGGGCGGTCCCGGCTTCGACGGCGCCGACCCCGCGCTCAAGGTCATCCGCGGCGGCTCCTGGTACCAGCGCCAGATCCGCGCCTCCTCCGCCAACCGCTGGGGCTACAGCCCCTGGCAACACCCCTACAACGTCGGCTTCCGCGTCGTCGTCGAGGAGTGACCGCCCCGCGGCACGGCACAAAAAAGGCTCTTCAGAGTTTTTAGTGGGTCGGAGTGGAAGCGCGGGGGAAAGTATGGTAAAGAGGGGACATGAAGAC
>CALXMV010000060.1 GCA_944389565.1 uncultured Kiritimatiellota bacterium | reverse complement strand
ATCCACCCCTTAAACGCCCTGATACACCACCCCTCTCAAAAATCTTACCATCCAACAAAAAATATAGTTGACTTAGGCTTTCGCCCCAAACCCCTCCGTTCCGGCACGAAAAACAAATCGCGGTCCGGAGTGGTATGAGAATGCGGGGGCCTGCGCGTGAGGATAAGCGCCATACCTTTTGCCGGACACCATCGCGATTTTCCCCATGGACGGGAAAAGCGTGATAGGGTATACTAAAAGGGAAGGGGCAACCCGGAGGTCGCCCCTTCATCGTAACGCTTCTTGGCCTTTGTACCCGCCTAGCGGGTAGAGAGCAGGTCTGCGTTAGCTAACTTTGTCATAGTTCGCCCGTAGGATAGCAGAAAGGGAACGGGAATGTCAAACGCCAAAATCGACGTGTCGCTGGATTTGGGCTACGCCTCCATCGGGTGGGCGGTCGCCGAGACGCATGGGCGCGAGCCGATCGTGAAAGGGTGCGGCACCGTGGTCTTCGAGCCGGACAAGTGCCTGGCCTCGGAACGGCGCGGCTATCGCCGCCAACGTCGCCACATCCGCGCCACGCGGACGCGCATCCTGCGCATGAAGGAATACCTCTTGGCCCAAGGTGTGCTGACGCCCGCCGTGGCCGGCCTCAGGCATCCCCATCCCGAACCTTGGCGTTTGGCCGCGCAGGTCTTGCGAGGGGAACGGGTGCTGACCGCCCCCGAGCTCTGGCCGTTCTCCTCTGGTACGCCCACAACCGCGGCTACGACGGCAATCGCCTCTGGAGCACCCATGGGCGCGACGAGGAAGACAAGGAGGATGCCAAAAAGGTCCAGGCCGCCAAAGAGGCCATGAAGGAATGCGGCACCACGACCATGGCCGAGACCGTCCTCGGCATCGTCACCGACAGGAACCCCGTTGGCCCCGCCCTGAAGGACTACAAGGCCCTCAACCTCGCCTTCGACCGCCTCAGCACCATGCGCGAGGCCGAAACCATCCTCCGCGCCCACATCGGCAGACTCCCCGGCCTCACCGAGGCCGTCGTCCACGCCCTCATGGCCGACCCCGTGCGCGAGCCCGACGCCCTCCGCGCTTGGCCCACCATCCCCCGAGCCTACCTTGGCGGTCTCCTCGCCGGCCAAATCAAACCCCGCTTCGACAACCGCCTCGCCCCGCGCTGCCCCATCGACGGCGTCAAGACCCCGCTCAAATCCTGCGACGCCTTCCTCGCCTTCCGCTGGGCCGAGCTCCTCAGCCACGTCCGCGTCGGCTTCATGGGCCACCCCCTCCGCCCCCTCACGTCCGAAGAACTGAAGGCCCTCGACGATGGCATCCGCAAAACCGGCCGCTACACAAAGGGTAACTTCATCAAGGCCGTTCACGACCTCATTACCTGCGACCACGATAATCTCGAGGCCCTTCTCTCTACCCCAGACGCGGAGCAAATGCTCGTCCGCTATCCCGGCCTCGCCCAGCTCGACGCCACCTTCGGCATCGAAAACTTCCGCCAGGACGACGACGCCCAAAAGGCTCTCCGCCGCCTCAGCCACCGCCTCGCCAAAGGCAAAGCGATCCTCCGCGCAGACCTCCTTCCCCTGCTTGTGAAGGTCAAACCAGCGAAAGGCAAGAAGGCTCCGGCCGACAGACTGTCCGCGCCCCTTCCCTCCGGCCGTGCACCCTACTCCGAGCGCGTCATGCGCCAGGCCGTCGCCGAGATCTTCGCCGGCAAAGCCCCCCGCACCGAAGGCGGCGTCCTCTACCGCGACGCCACCAAGGAAGACCCCCTCCTCGAAGCCGACATCGACCGCGCCACCAACAACCACCTCGTCCGCCACCGCATCAAAATCCTTCTCCGCCTCCTCGGCGACATCGTCCACGACTATGCCGAGAACAACCCCGCCCGAATCGGCAACCTCTTCGTCGAGGTCGCCCGCGACATCAAAGACTTCTCCGGCAAAAAGAAGAAGGAAAAAGTTCCTACAACACAACCCTTGATCGTTTACTGCCATTGTGTCGAGAATGCGTTCTTGCGTCTGAAAGCGTGGCGCTCCATCGGCCCCCGCTATGCCAAACGCCTCCCCTCATTTACCGCCTTCGTCCACCTTGCCTGCGCTCACATATGGCTCGCCCGAATATGACGACACGCTCTAGGATCTAAAAGCATGACAACAGAACTGGCTCGGTGCGGGAAGGCGGCATGGAGGGAAAGTGGCCCCAAAAGTGGGGCGGGGTCGGATTCGGCCCCGCCCACATCCTCGAGAGAAACGCCTTGGTCAGCGATAGATGTTGACGGTGTAGCGGCCGAACAGACCAAAGACCGTGAAGACCTCAAGCTCCGCATAGCGCGGTTTTGCGTTTTCGCACGCCAGTTTGCCGAGCGCCAAGGCTTCATCCCCCCAGCTGAAGTCCATGATCGGATAGGGCCACCACAGGTAAAACGTCTCGGAGGTTTCCTTTCCCATCTCCGCCACGCAGGGGACGGGGAAATCCGTGGTCAGCGGAATCGTCTGGGTCGTGATGAGGGCGCCCGTGGCGGGCTTGAAGGGCGCGCGATATAGGTTCGCGCACCCGCCGCCCCCAAGCGTCAGCGCACCGAGAATGGCCCCAAGTACCCAGCGCTCAATTGCCATAGACCGTCACCGTGGTGCGTTGGTAGATGCCCAAGATGTTGAAGTTTGAATAATCGGCGTAAGACACCGACCTCAGCCCCCCTTCCCGGGCCGCCGCACGGATTCCGCAATCCCCGAACGAAAAGAGCCCCAGCACGTTAGAGACCGACGCGCTCCCGCTCCGCAAGGCCATTTCCTTGCCGGGCACATACTCTGTGGAAAGCGGCGCGGTCGTGTTGCTGAAGAACAGTCCCTGCGCCGGGGAAAAGGGCGCCCTCGGCCCCATCGCGCATCCTGTAAGCCCAAGCGCCGCCGCCGTGAGAACAACAAACCATCGTTTCTTCATCAGTCTTGACCTTCCTTGTGCCTAGGCACCAAACCCTAAGCTTGGGAATAGCGTACCACGCTTATTCATTCCTCCCCGTCAATCCCTCCTCAGCGGCAAATCGCATGATGCGACGGGTTCGGGGGGGGGCACGAGGCGGGTTGTGGGGCAGTCCGAGACGGGGTGTTTCGGAAAGGGCGGTCCCTCATCGTCAGGCGGCGTTCGCGCGATCGGGGGGAGTGGGAAAAAAAGAGAGCGGCCGCCGTTGGGCGGCCGCTCGGTTGTGAGTGCGGGGAACCGTCAATCGAGGTAGAAGACTTCGTCGCCCTTGTTGACGTCGCCTTGCTTCCAGTCGGCGAGGATGTCGCAGACGACGGTCTGGGCGTCCTTGGTGATGGTGCGGAGGCGGATTTTGCCGATGATGCCGTTTTCGTCGCCGGGGCGGCGGACGAGGAAGTCGGCCTCGGGGAGGGGGCGGTCCTGGGCTTCGCCGATGAGTTCGGTGAGTGCCTCGGGGGTGAGTTTGACGAGGCAGTAGTTGTACTCGTTGTTGACGCGGACGATGGAGCCTTTGACGCCGGCGGTGATGTTGGCGATGGCGGCGATTCCACCTTCGGCGGCGTTGGTGCCGCGGAGGATGGCTTCCTCGATGGTCTTCTTGAGGTTTTCGATCTCGGCCTTGGCGGTTTCGAGCTCTTCGTTGACCTTGTCGAGGTCGGCCTGGAGGGATTGTTTCTCGCTTTCGAGGGTTTCGATCTGGCCTTTGAGGTCGGCGACCTCGCCTTCGAGGCGGGCTTTGTCGGCTTCGAGGCCGGCGATGGTCTCGTCGCGCTGGGCGATGGTCTTGAGGGATTCGCGGCCTTGTTTCTTGACTTGGTTGAGCTCGGCGACGGCGTCCTCGTATTCCTCGCGGAGGGCGGTGAGCTGGGCGCGGACGTTGTTCATGCGGGCGCGTTGGGCGACGGCTTTGTCCATGATGGCCTTGAGGGCGTTGGCCATGTCGGCGCCTTCGGTGATGAGCTCGCCGCGGCCGTCGCGGGCGGCTTTGCCGTCGGGGCCGACGACGTAGACGCGGTCGAGCGCGGAGACATCGGGGATTTTGTAGCTGGCACCGTCGATGGCTTCGAGTTCCTGCTTGTAGCTTTCCCAGAAGTCGGAGCGGTCGGGGTTGATGTCGGCGGTGGCGAGGGTGACGGCGGAGATGTCGCGGGCTTCGTGGTCGGCGGCGACGTTGACGTGCTCGGGTTCCTCGGCCTCGAAGGTGGTGGCGATGCGCTCGGCGAAGTCGCGGAAGGCGTCGTTGCGGTCCATGAGGAGGTTCCGCTTGCCGTAGAGGGAGAGCGCAAACCAGAGCGCGACCCCGTTGAGGATGAGGGTCAGGATGACCAAGATACGCAAAACAATGTTCATGTCGTTTCCTCGATGTGTCGGTTGTAATTTCTCACAACACCTTCTAGTCTAGCG
The DNA here is from genome assembly GCA_944389565.1 of uncultured Kiritimatiellota bacterium. Classification (GTDB taxonomy): domain Bacteria; phylum Verrucomicrobiota; class Kiritimatiellia; order RFP12; family DVOR01; genus Spyradenecus. Next base: position 2,174 of record CALXMV010000060.1, on the reverse strand, counting down.
GAATGTGCGCGGAGTTGCAAGAGAGAAACGCGGGATTTGCGAAAAAAGTTTCGTCCGGCGGGGTCAGAGGAGGGTGTTGTCGATGAGTCGGAGGCGGCCTTTTCGGCAGGCGAGGAGCATGGCGGTGGCGCCTGGGAGGACGGTGGGGATGGGGGTGAGGGTTTCGGCGTCGACGATGGCGACGTAGTCGGGCTCCCAGCCGGCGGCGCGGAGGGTGTTTTGCGCGGCGGTCTGGAGGGTGGCGGCGGAGCGTTCGCCGGCGGCGACGGCCTGCCGTGCGGCGCGGAGTGCTTGGGAGAGGGAGAGTGCGGTGGCGCGGTCTTCGGGGGTGAGGTAAGCGTTTCGGGAGGATTTGGCGAGGCCGTCGGGGTCGCGGACGATGGGTGCGCGGAGGATTTCGACGGGGATGTCGAGGTCGCGGACCATGCGGCGGATGACGGCGACCTGTTGGTAGTCTTTCTGGCCGAAGACGGCGAGGTCGGGCTGGACGGTGTTGAAGAGTTTGGCGACGACGGTGCAGACGCCGCGGAAGTGGGTGGGGCGTTGGGCGCCTTCGAGGGTGCGGGAGACGAGGGTCTCGGTGATCCAGGTGGAGGCGTCCTCGGCGTACATGGCCTCGGGGGGGGGGAGGTAGACGGCGTCGGCGCCGGTCTGGGCGCAGAGGTCGAGGTCGCGCGCCTCGTGGCGGGGGTAGGCGGCGTAGTCTTCGTCGGGGGCGAATTGGGTGGGGTTGACGAAGACGGAGACGACGACGGTGTCGCAGCGTTCCTTGGCGAGGCGGATGAGGGAGAGGTGGCCTTCGTGGAGGCTGCCCATGGTGGGGACGAGGCCGATGGCGCGGCCGAGGCGTTTTTGGGCGGCGCACCAGGCGTGGAGGTCGGCGGGGGTGGTGAAGGTTTCCATGGCGGTGTGTCCGTGCGGGGTCAGTGGAGTTTGGCGCCGGGGGGGAGGGGGGCGAGGGGCTGGGTGAGGGCGAGGGCGCCGTCGGGGCCTTGGGCGGCGAGGACCATGCCTTCGGAGAGGCCGAAGCGCATTCTACGGGGGGCGAGGTTGGCGACCATGACGACCTGCTTGCCGAGGAGGTCCTGGGGGGCGTAGGCGGCGCGGATGCCGGCGAAGACGGTGCGGGGGCGGTCTTCGCCGATATCGAGGGTGAGGCGGAGGAGTTTGTCGGAGCCTTCGACGGTCTCGGCGGCTCGGACGGTGGCGACGCGGAGATCGACCTTGGCGAAGTCGGCGAAGGGGATCTCGGGGGCGGTGGGTTCGGGGAAGGGGGCGTCCGGGGCTGGGGCGTGGGCGAGCTGGCGGATGCCTTTTTTGATGTCGGCGTCGGTGAGCTTGGGGGCGACGGGGCGGGGGGCGGCCTGGGCTTTGGTCTCGTCGACCATGGCTTGGACGTCCTTGGGGTCGATGCGGGCGGCGAGGTGTTCGTAGGGGGCGATGGGGGTGTGCTCGAGGTCGCGCGCGGCGTCGGCGAAGGTGTAGGGGGGCTCGCGGAAGAGGGTCTCGACCTTGGCGGCGTAGGCGGGGAGGATGGGTTTGAGGGCGATGGCCATGAGGCGGAAGAGGTTGAGGGTGCCGGTGAGGACGGCGCGGGTGGCCTCGAGGTCCTCCTTGACGAGCTTCCAGGGCATCTTGGCGTCGAAGAGCTGGTTGGCGCGGTCGGCCCATTCGCGGACGATGACCATAGCGCGGCAGAAGTCGCGGCGTTCGTAGGCCTGGAGGAGGTCGGGGAGTTGGGCGCGGCATTCGGCGAGGAGGGCGCGGCTGTCGGGGTCCATGGCGCCGAGGCGGCCGTCGCAGCGTTTGCCGATCATCTGGGCGCCGCGGGAGGCGAGGTTGGTGATTTTGCCCACGAGGTCGGCGTTGACGCGGCTCACGAAGTCGGCGAGGTCGAGGTTCATGTCGTCGACGGTGCCGTTGAGCTTGCAGGCGTAGTAGAAGCGGAGGGCTTGGGCGGGGAGATGCCTGAGGTAGGTGGCCGCGGAGATGAAGGTGCCCTCGCTCTTGGACATTTTGGCGCCGTTGACCATCAGGAAACCGTGGACGAAGACCTGGGTGGGGGTGCGGTAGCCGGCGGCCTGGAGCTCGGAGGGCCAGAAGAGGCAGTGGAAGCGGACGATGTCCTTGCCGATGAAGTGGTAGATCTCGGCCTTGGGGTCCTGCCACCAGTC
>CALXMV010000059.1 GCA_944389565.1 uncultured Kiritimatiellota bacterium | reverse complement strand
CCAACTACCGTATAGCCATCCTCTTCCATTGCGGCGCGCTTCCACACCCGACCCACTAAAAACTCTGAAGAGCCCCCATCGCATCATCGGCTTCCAAACAATCGGAGGTTTGTGGTAAAATGGTGGGCGATTTTCATGCGAAATGGTTTCGCGTTGGGTCACCTAGCAAGAAAGGACACGGACGATGAGATTCGAGACCAAATGCGTGCAGGCGGGTTGGGACCCGAAGAACGGGGAGGCGCGCGTGCTTCCCATCTATCAGAGCACGACCTTCAAGTTCGATTCCGCGCAGCACGTGGCCGACTTGTTCGACCTGAAGGTGGGCGGGCACTTCTACACGCGCCTGAGCAACCCGACGCTGGACTACGTGGAGCAACGGATCGCGGCGCTCGAGGGCGGCGTGGGCGCGATGCTCACGAGCGCCGGGCAGGCCGCGAGCATGATCTCCCTGCTCACCGTGGCGCACGCCGGCGACCACATCGTCTCCAGCTCGGAGATTTACGGCGGCACCGTCAACCTCTTCGGCGTGACGCTCGAAAAGCTGGGCATCCAGTTCACGTGGGTCCACCCCGACGCCTCCGACGACGAGATCGAGGCCGCCATCCGCCCCAACACCAAGGCCATCTTCGGCGAGACGCTCGCCAACCCGGCACTCTCGGTGCTCGATGTGGAGCGCTGGGCCAAGGTGGCGCACAAGAACGGCCTGCCCCTCATCCTCGACAACACCTTCCCCACGCCCTACCTCTGCCGTCCCTTCGAGTGGGGCGCGGACATCGTGGTGCACGCGAGCACGAAATATCTCGACGGCCACGCGGTGAGCCTGGGCGGCATCATCGTCGACAGCGGGAACTTCGACTGGGCGGCCTCCGGGCGCTTCAAGGACTTCACGGAGCCCGACCCCTCCTACCACGGCCTCGTCTACACCCAGGCCTTCGGCAAGATGGCCTACATCGTCAAGGCGCGCGCCCAGCTGATGCGCGACATGGGCGCCCAGGCCGCGCCCTTCAACGCCTTCCTCCTCAATCTCGGCATGGAGACCCTGCCCCTGCGCATGGCCCGCCACAGCGAGAACGCGCTGCGGGTGGCCGAGTGGCTCGCCAACAACCCCCGCGTCAAAAACGTCCGCTATCCCGGCCTGAAGGGCGACAAGTACCACGCCCTCGCGCAGAAATACCTGCCGCAGGGGAGCTCCGGCGTCGTCACCTTCGAGGTCGACGGCTCGCGCGCCGACACCCAGCGCCTGATGGACGCCTTCCAGCTGGCGAAGATCGTCGTGCACGTGGCCGACGCGCGCACCTGCGTGCTCCATCCCGCGAGCATGACCCACCGCCAGCTCACCGACGAGCAGCTCGTCGCCGCCGGCATCTCCCCCACCACCGTCCGCTTCTCCTGCGGCATCGAGCACATCGACGACATCCTCGAAGACCTCGACCAGGCCTTCAAGAAAGCGTTCCCGTGATGCGCACCCACCCAGCGTCGCGCGCGGGCCGCGCGGGCGGACGCCCGCGCACCGCGCCGGCGCCCGTCTGCCTCCTGGCGCTCCTCGCCCTCGCGGCGGGGTGCGTCACGGGGGACAGCCTCCGCGCGCTGAACCCCGACGAGGCGAAGATCGACCTCTACCCGGACGGCCATCTCTTCGTGCGCGGGGAGCCGGTCGCCTGGGGAGACCTCGCCGACGTCATCCGCGACTCCTCGACCCGCCCGGAGGACACTATCCTGGTGCGTTACCACGGCGACGTCGACGAGCCGGGCTTCGCCACCCTCCGCAATCTGCTGACGGATCAGATGTTCCAGGCCGAGCACCTGAAGTTCCGCATCTTCACCACGCCCCAGGCCTCCGTCTCCACCTATGACCCGCGCACGGGGAAGACCGAGACCTTCGTGGACGGCGCGGAGGTGCGGCGGTATTCCGGCGCCGAGCTTCGGGAGGCCGCCGAGGCCGCCGCCGCCGAGAAGGCCGCCATCGCCGACGGCACCTACGTCTCCCCGGCCGTCCGTTACAAACCCGTCGCCGTGGCGAACCGGGACACGGGGCTGAGCATCAACCCGCAGACCGTGCGCGACGCCGCGCCGGCGGCGAAACCGGCGAAACCGGCGGCCGCGCGCCAAGCCGACGGCGGCGAGGAATCTCTCCGCGCCCGCTATCTGCGCCAGCAACGACAGCTGCGGGGGGGGCGTTGAGCGTGCGCTACGCGGACGTCGTCTGCGATTCGCGCCAGGTCACCCCAGGTGCGCTCTTCGTGGCCATCCCCGGCACGCACGACGACGGCGCCCGCCACATCGCCGAGGCCCGCGCCAAAGGCGCCGCCGCCGTGATGGGCGCCTGCGCGGGGTGCGACATCCATGCGGACGCCCCGCGCCAGGCCTTCGCCGAAGCGTGCGCCGACCATTTCGGACGCCCCTCCGAACGCCTCCTGCTCTGCGGAATCACCGGCACCAACGGCAAGACGACCACCGCATGGCTCTTGCGCGATATGCTCGCCCAAAGCGGCCTCCAGCCCGGGCTCCTCACCACCGTGGCCGAGGCCTGGCCCGGACACGAGGCCCCCGCCGACCGCACCACGCCCGACGCCCGGACCCTGCAGGCGGACCTCGCCGCGATGGCCACCGCCGGATGCCGCGCCGCCGTGATGGAGGTCTCCAGCCACGCCATCGACCAGGCACGCGTCGGGGCCTGCCGTTTCGCGCTCACCGCCTTCACCAACCTGACCCAGGACCACCTGGACTACCACAAGACGCTGGAGGCCTATTTCGCCGTCAAGGCCCGCCTCTTCCTGGAGCACCCCGAGGCCCACGCCGTCATCAACGCCGATGACCCGTATGGCCGCAGGCTGCTCGGGATGCTCGCCGGGCGCGCCAACGTCCACCCCTACTCGCTCGCCGACGCGAAGGCCGCCTTCTCCCCCGCCGGCACCGAGGCGGAACTCGCCGTCGGCGGGCGGCGCGTCGCCTTCCGCACCGCGCTCTGCGGCCGTTATAACCTGGCGAACATCCTCTGCGCGGCCACCGCCGCCGCCGCGCTCGGCGTCTCGCCGGACGCCATCCTCTGCGCGATCGCCGCGGCGACGCCCAAATGGGGGCGACTGGAGCCCGTGGCACCGCACGTCTTCGTCGATTACGCGCACACTGACGACGCGCTCACGAATGTCCTCACCACCCTGCGCGCGCTCACGAAGGGCCGCGTGATCTGCGTCTTCGGGTGCGGGGGCGATCGCGACCGCGCCAAACGCCCCAAGATGGCCGCCGCCGTCGACCGCCTCGCGGATCTCCCCATCGTCACCTCCGACAACCCGCGCACCGAGGACCCCGCCGCCATCATCGCCGACATCCTCCCCGGCTTCCGCGCGCACACGCCCATCGTGGAGCCCGACCGCCGCGCCGCCATCCGCCGGGCGCTCGCCCTGCGCCAGGGCGAGGACGTCGTCCTCGTCGCCGGCAAGGGCCACGAGACCTACCAGGAGATCCAAGGCGTGCGCCACCCCTTTTCCGACGCCGCGGAAATCCGCGCCGCGCTCGACGCTTCCACCCACCATCAAGGAGCACTCCCGTGATACTGAGCAAACTGGCTCTCACGCTGACCGAGACCGACATCAACAACGGTCTCTCCGCCGCCTTCGCGAAACTCGCGGATTCCCCGCAGGGCGAGGGCCTCAAGAAAATCAAGGACCCGAAGGTCTCGCTGGACGAGGGCACTCTCCGTTTCAAGTGCAAGGCCTCGATGGGCTTCCTGCCCGTGCCGGTGGAGGCGCGCATCCGCCTGACGCCCGCGCAGGACGGCGCCGCCCTGGACATCACCCTCGCCAAGCTCTCCCTCGCCATGATGGGGGGCGAGGCCATCGCCGGCCAGATCATGGCCCAGCTGGCCACCGCCGTCGCCGGGCGCCCCGGCCTCTCCGTGGCCGGGAACACGCTGACCGTCGCCATCCAGGCGCTCGCCCAGATGCGCGGCATCACGCTCGCGGGGAAACTCCGCGACATCGCGATCGTCGACGGCACCATCTCGCTCGACTTCGAGTGAGCGGCGCGACGGCGTTTTCGGGAAGGAGGGGCGCCCGCCCCTCCTTTTTCGCGCCTGCACCTCCCGGCAAAAGGGGTGTTGTGCTAAAATGGAGCCGAAAGGACGATGACCATGGATCCCGCTTACCGCATCACCCACTATCAGACCTCCTTCATCCTGGACGTCTGCCCGGTCGAGGAGAGCGAGCGTTTCATCTTTGCGACGCTCTGGGACTGGCTGCTCCACAAAAAGGAGCGCCTGCCCGCCGACGTCACCCTGCCCGAGGCGTACCAAGCATTCCTGAACGGCACGATCGACCAAACGCTCAATCTGCCTGAGAACCGCCTGCGGACCGTGCGTTGCGAACTCCCCGACCGCCTGCTCTGGGGGATGGAGTACTTCGAGCAGCCGGACAGACGCGACAGCCTGCGCCAGACCGGTGGCGATTGGCTGACGGAGGTGGGCGTCACCGTGCTCCGCGCGCCCGCCGAGGGAAAGCCGCGCGTGATTTTCTGCGCCCGCGCCTCAGTGGAGCCATGGACGGCCTTTTTCGACACGCCGACGCCGACCGTGCCACGCTTCGTCAAAGCCTTGATCGACACGGTCGCGGACAAGCACGCCCTTCAGGCGCGGGGTGGCGACAATCTCTTCCATTTCTCCGTGCGCCCCAGGAAAATCACGCGCGGCGAGGCGGACGGCGAGGCCTTCGCGCGATTCCTTCTCGACCCCGCCCGCCATTACCCCGTGGTGGTCGCCGCCTCGCTGGAGCTCGACGAAAGCGACGGGCTCGGCGTCCTCCTGCGCACCCTCGGCAGAAAGTTGCTCGGCAAGGGGCTCGTCTTCTGGATAAAGAGCGATTCCAAGGCCTACCGGCGCGCCAACGCGACCCTCCCCGAGCCCTTGCGCCTCAAGCCGAACACGCTCTATGTCGTCCGACCCGTCGCGGCGCCCAACGCCACGCCCATCGCCGAGGACTATGGCATCATCAACCCCGCCTCGCTCCACGAACGGCTCCTGGCCCACCTCTACCGCTACCAGCCCGTCCTCGAAGAGGGGGCCGTGACCCCCACCGACATCCGACGCGCCCGCCGCCACGAACTCGAACGCCTCATCGCCGAGCACCGCCACGACGAGCAGATCGCCCAGTGGAAGAAGGAATACGAGACGCTCAAAGACGAGAACGCCGATTGGGTCAACGCCTGCGACGAGGCCGAGGCCGAAGCCCGTGCCTACAAGGCGAAGTACGACGAGTGCCGCCGCCTCAACGAGGCGCTCCAGGCGCGGATCGACGCCGCCGCGAACAAAGACGGCGAGGCACGCGCCCGCGAGGTGGCCGGCCTCCTCGCCGCGATGGCCCAGACGAAGCGCGGCTCGCTCCCCGACCAAGTGCGTGTCTGCGAACCGCTCTTCGCCGACCGCATCGTCCTCACCCGAAAAGCCTACGACGCGATCGAAACCGACGGCAAGAAGGACCTCACTTTCGCGATGACGATGGATTTCCTCATCGCCCTCTATTTCCGGCTCTATCCCACCTACTGCGACGACCAGCCCGTCGGCGACCGCCGCGAGGCCATCCTCTCCGGCACCGGCATCGAATGCTCCAAGGAGACCGCCTCCACCCTGACCAACAAGGATTACGCACGGATGCGGAACGTCCGCCACAATGGGCGCGATTACCTCTGCGAGGAGCACCTCAAGATGAAAAAAGGCGACACACGCCTTTATTACGCCTTCTCCAAGAGCGAGAAAAAGTTCATCGTCTGCCACATCGGCGCGCACCTCCCCACCATGGCCACCCGCAAGCTCGGCCTCCCACGCAACCAGTGACGCCGCCGCGTCGGTGTACAAAAGGGCGGGGAGGCAAAAGCCTCCCCGCCCTTTTCCCCGCACACGGCGTGCGAAAGCCGGGTGCGATCAATGCCGCATACGCATGGAGTATTCCGCCGCGCTGGCGAACCGGTTGAGCACGTACTCATGGTTGCCGCGGGAGACGCCCTCCTTCAGGCATTCCCGCAGGTGGCGATGGAGCACCATCTCCCCGATGGTCCGCAACGAGGACTTCGCGACGCCGGCGTTCTGAAGGATCGACCGGCAGGCGCCACCCTCCACGAGTTGGGACTCGAGCCCCTTCAGACGGAGGATGGTCTTGTGGATCAGGCGATGCAAGGAGTCGGTGTCCGCCTTCTCGCCCTCCAGCGGCGAATCGTCCTCGCCCGGGATCGAAGGCTGACGGAAGTCGGCGGTAAGCCCGACAAACCGGTCGAACGCGCCCTCCGCGTCCCGTGTCGCGCATCCGTTCGTCACACACGCGTAAAGGCAGTCCTGCAGGACAAGCTCGCCGATCCGGTGCAACGCGCTCTTCGCGGCACTCACCTGCAGCAGGATGTCCTTGCAGTTGGCCTTGCGGTCGATCATGCGCTCAATGCCCTCGCACTGCCCGATGATTTTGCGGACGCGGCGATGTAGCGAGACAAAGTCGAGCGCTCCGCTCGTATTCAATTTGCAGTCGTCGTTAGTCATTGTGTCTTGCCCTTTTTTTCAGGTTTTTTCATTTGTCGCCGGCCGAACGGCCAACGCCCAACCAAATTGCGGACTAGTATACAACATCTGCCCCATGCAAACAATGATTTTTCGCACGCGCCGCCAAGTTGCCTTGCCCTTGTTTTCGCGCCCGTGGACGGGCTCTTCAGAGTTTTTAGTGGGTCGGGTGTGGAAGCGCGCCGCAATGGAAGAGGATGGCTATACGGTAGTTGGC
>CALXMV010000058.1 GCA_944389565.1 uncultured Kiritimatiellota bacterium | reverse complement strand
GTCTTCATGTCCCCTCTTTACCATACTTTCCCCCGCGCTTCCACTCCGACCCACTAAAAACTCTGAAGAGCCCATCGCGCAGGGCGGCCTGTCCGGGGGAGGCAAAACCACGGGAACCGCCCCGCATCCCCGAAAAAAAAACTCCCCCGCGGCGAAACCGTGGGGGAGGCGGCGGAAAGCCCGGAGGCTCAGGGAGTGGCCGATTCCGGGGCGTAGGCGGCGCGGGCCGTGAGGGTGTCGCCGGGGCGGAGGGCCTCGGCGGGCACCAGGTAGAAGCGGCGGCCGATCGTGGCGTCGGCTGCGGTGAGCGGGGTGCCATCCAGGTCGGCGACCCGTTCGACGCCCTGGATGGGCGCGGATTCGCCATTGTGGTGGAAGGTCACGGCGACGCCCTCGCGGAACTCGGCGTTGCGGGTGAGGACGTCGGCGGGGAGGCCGCGGTCGGGGAAGGCGTCGGCGAGGGCGTTGCGGACCTCGACGCGGAGGGCGAGCCAGCGGGAGCCGTTGGCACGCGTGATCTCCCGCATGGCGGCGATGCCGAACTCGTAGGCCACGCAGAGGCTCACGCCGTCGACGAAGTAGGTGGCGGAGGAGGAGGTCGCGTCACGTTGGTAGGTCATCACGTTGCCGAAGCAGGTGACGGCGCCCTCAATGGCGGGCGCGAGGAGGTATTCCGTGCCGGCCTTGGTGTAACCCTCCGCACGGGCGACGAGGCCATGGCCCTCGTTGCGGTAGCCATCGGTCATCGCGTCGCGGAAGAGGTCGCCGTAGGCGTTGGGCTCGGGGCCGGCGTAACCCGGGGCGGGGAGCGTGGGCGGCTGCGCGGAATAGACGGTCGTCCGCGCGGCGGGATCGACCTCGGCCAAAGTGTCCCAGATGTCCCCCTCGGCGGTCTCGGAACGGAGGCGGCGGCGGACGTTCGGGACGGCGGCGGCCTCGTCGGGCTCGACGCGCCCGGCCACGAGGAAGGGTTCGCGCGCCACGTAGCCCGCGGGCAGGAGGACGCGGATGTCGGGGTCGCCGCTCGCGTGGTCCTCCGGGTCAAGGCCGGCGGAAACGATGAGCGCCTCGTCCTTCGCGGCCTGGTAGATGGCCCCCTTGGCCAGGCGGACGCGCCCGTCCGCGACCGTCCCGCCGCCGGAAAGGATCTCCCCCTCGGGGATGGCGGCCAGGAAGGCGCCCGTGTTGTCGAAAAGCCCGTTGTCGGCGAGCGTGGCGTCCTTTTCGACATGCAGCCCGCCCGCGCCGATGGGCGTGTCGGCGGCCTTGGCCACCGCGAGCGTCCCCTCGGAGACGGTCACCCGCCCCGTGACGGAAGGCGGGGTGTTGGCGTAAAAGTCGGCGGTGCCGGCACCGGTCTTGACGAGCGCGGCGATGCCGTCGAGCGCGGCGGTGTGGCTGTGCCACACGGTGCCCGCCGCGGAATGGACGGTCAGCGTGGACGTTCCCGTGCCCTGAATGCCGCCGCCGTCTTCGCCGAGGGCCTCGATGTGGGGCACGCCGCCGGTCGTGTCGGCGGAGGCGGAAAGGGTGGCGTCGCCCTCCAGGGTGATGGCGCCGCTGAAATGGACGCCCGCCGAGGCGGCGTTGCCCGCGCTGGCCTCGGCCTGGAAGGAGAAGGTCGCGCCCTCGCCGAGAATCAGATCGGTGCCGTCGAGGGTCGCCGCGCCGCCCACCTGGGCGAGGGTCGCGCCCGCCTGCGCCGCCAGCGTGTTGCCATAACCCGTGAAGTCCTGGTCGCCGGAGAGGGTGAGTTTGCAGTCCTTGGCGACCTCCAATCGCGGCACGGAGCTGATCGCGCCGAAGTCCCAGTCCAGCGTGGCGTTGCCCACGATGAGGGCGCCATGGCCGGAGGTGCCTTTGTGGACGGGAATGGGCGTGCCCTCGGGCTTGAGGTCGAGCGCCATGCCCTCGCCCCCCCTGTTCGAGATGTCGAGGCGCGCGGCGGCGATGACGCTGTCATGGACCGTAAGCGGATCCCCGGCGGAGGTGAGGGTGAGCGTGGGGGCATCGGCCTCGCCCGTCGCGTTATCCTCCACGTAAAACGTGGCGATCTTGGAGCCGGGGAGCTTGTCGAGGTCGAGCGTCACGTCGCCCAGCGCCGTGGAGAGCCGGATCTGGAAGGCGACGGCATTGGCGTAATCGCCCTCCGAGACGGGCACGGGGGCCATGCCGCTGCGGGTCTGGGAGGCCGGCGTGTCCTCATAGCCATAACGGTACCACGCCTGCTCGGAGAAGGCCTGGTTTGCGGCGTAGCCGGCGGGGCCGTCCGTGGCGGTGAAGTCGAGGTAGAGGCGGCCGGGGGTCTGCACGCCTTGGGCGAAGAGCCCCTCGGCGCGGCCGTTGGCGTTGTCCGCGGCCTCCTTGCGCGTCACGTCGTAGAACTTCCACGAGGCGTCCGCGCCGAAGCCTGGCACCCAGACATCCATCGAGGCTTGCCCCGCATCCGCCGCCGGGGTGCCATCGGTGTTGCCCTGCACGTGCGCGAGGTCGTCGGCATCCGCCTGCGCCCCCTCGACGCGCACCGGGCCGGTGAGCCGCCAGGTGACCGTCTCGTCGCGTTCGCCGCGCGTCAGCGACATCCCCGCCACCAACCGGATCGCGCCGGGGGCGAGGCCGGTGGCCTCCCCGCCGGAGGTCTCCGTGCCTGTCACGGCGGGCTCGGTGGAGGACACGAAGTCCGGGTCGTTCCAGTTCTCCCAGGTGTAGGAGTAGCCGTCCCGCCACGAATACGAGTAGGTGCCGGAGCACGTGTAGGTGTTGGTGTGGGTGATGGTCTGCGTGACGGTGAAGGCCCTGGCGGCTTTGAGCGCCACGTCGGCATAACCGGAGAAGAGGCAGACACCCGCGTCGTAGATACCGGTGAGTGCCTCTTGACCGGAGACGGTGACGGTCGTGGTCACGGTCTGGGTGACGGTGCTGGTCCCCGTCATCACGGCCGTGCCGGAATCGCTCCACCAATCCGTCCGCGTGCGCGCGATCTGGTCGTCGCCGTCCTGCCACGCGATGAGCGATTCGTCCGACTCCGTCTCCGTGGCGGAGGAGATGGCGGAGAGCACGTAGGCCGCGCCGTGGAAGTCGGGGATGGCGGGGTCGGCGGTGATGGGGTCGGCGGCGCCGCCCGTGAAGCGGAGACGGCCGTAATGGAAACCCGTGCGGTTGTTGGCGGTCTCGCCCTCGGTGGCGGCGGCCGTCATCCACGTGCTGGCGACGACCTCGGCCTCCCAGGCCGCCGTGTCGGTCTCGGCCGCGGCGACGCCCAGGGGCGTGAGGCGCACGGTGCCGGGCGCTTGCCCCGCGGTCTGCGGGGCGATGACAAGGGCGGAATAGTTGCGGTTGGGGGAGTAGAACCGGTTGTCGCGATCGACGGCCACGTTCACCTGGATGACGTGCTCGCCGGGGGCGACGAGGAGGCGGCACTCCGCGCCCTCGGCGGGCTGGTCGACGGGATCGCCGTCATTGACCCACGCGGAGCCGTTCCACGTCTGCTTCTGCCACGCGCCCGCCTGGATCCACGTCTCGGCGCCCGTGTGCCCGTCGGCGGACACCTTGCGGACGTAACGGAGGTTTTCGCGGACGTACGGGGTGCGGTCGGCGATTTCCTGCATGGCCGCGTCGGTCAGGGCGCCCTTGTAAAAACGCAGGAAGTCGATCACGCCGCCTTCTTCCTCGCTCGGGGGCTGGGCGAGATCCCAAAAATCCTCGGGCACGACGTCCTCACCGCCGAGCTGCGCGCCGACCTGCAAGCCGCGCCCCAGGCGGAACCCATCGAGATCGCCCGCCGCGGTGGATTGGACAAAGGCACCGTCGAGATAGACGGAGAGGATCGAACCGTCGTAGACGACCGAGACGGTATGCGCAGCGTCCTTGGCATCGGCCAACCGTACGCGGAAAAGTTCCTTCTGCGTCACGGCGGAGGAGCGGTTGCCGGAGAAACGGTAAAGGACAATCTCGTTGGCGTCGGATCTGGTGGCGAGGACGAGCGCGTTGCAATTGTCCGTCTCGGGGTTGTTGCCGGTGTTGTCGTTGTTGCCGAAGGCCACAAGGCAACGGGATCCGGCGTCCGGCGTGGTGAAACGGACGGAAAGGCTCCAGGTCTCGGGATAGACCAGCGAGCTCCCCATGGCCACATAGGGGCGGTAGAACAGCGGGAGCCCGCCGCATTCGGTCGCCGGATGTCGCGTGGCGGTGAAATACCGCAACGCCTCATCGCCGTGCATGACCTTGTTGCCGAAGGGGTTTTCCCCTGGGGGCAAGCCGCAGAGCAGACCGTTGTACTCCGGTCCGTTCTGCTTGTCGGGATCCTGCCCGGTGAGTGTGAACCAGCCGGTGTTGTAGGTGTCGCCGTTGAACTCGATGTCGATCCACGCGCCCGCGCCGGTGAAGACGGGGTCTTCCCAGGTGAGGGTGTCGGTCACGCCGTTCTCGTCGGCCACCACGCGGAACCCCTCCGTGCGCGTGGTGACGGCGTTGCCCTTGTCGACGTCGTAGTAGGCGAAGGCGAAATCGACGCCGCTCGGGACGTGCGGGATGGTGACCGTGCCGCCGTAGGCGCCGGATTCGATGAGCGTGAGGGAGACCCCCGTGGGTGGGTCGGGCCAGCGGAAGCGCGCGTCGGCGTACTGGTCGAGGCGGATGACGATGTGCTGGTACTCGTCCACGCGGAAGGTCCACGGCACCTCGGTGAGCTCGGCGAGCGCCGAGAAGTCGATGTCCTTCACCGCGCCTTGCGTGCCGGCGGTGAGGCCGAAGACGCCGCCGTAATCGGCGTCGACGACGTCCAGCGCCGTTCCCAGGTACGAGCCGCCGAAGTCGGCGACGACGACGCCGGAATTGCCGGCGATTCTTTGGATGGCGTCCGCCGCGGGGGCCTTGACCACGCCGGTGAAGGCGGAGAGCGTCCCCACCGCCGCGCCGTCCGCAAACGTGAGGGTCGTCGCCTCGGGATCGCCGGAGGAGCCGCCGCCGGTGACGGCGGTGACCGTGACGTCGCCGGTGACGGTGCCGCCCTTGGCGGTGACGATGAAATTGACGGCGTCCGTCTCGGAGGCGCCGGTGCCGCAGACGATGTCGCGAGCGGCGCCCGTCGCCGCGAGGGTGCCGCCGTCGAGCGTGAGCGTGCGGGAACCGGCGGGGGTCATGTCCAGGTCGCCGCCATGGGTGAGCCTGCCGGAGACGGTCAGGTTGACCGCGCCGGAGGCGTCGGTCCCGGCGGCGAGGCCAGCGTCCAGCGTCAGGGTACCGGCCACGTCCACCGCCGCGGTGGAGCGCGCGGTCGGCACGGCGAAGGTGTCGAGCGTGGCCGTCGCGCCGGCGGCGACGGTAAAGGTGTTGGAGGCCGCGCCGAGGGTGAGGGTCTCGGCGGCGAACGTGCCACCCTCCTGGACGATGGCGAGGTCGTCGTAACCGGAGAAAACGAGATCGCCCCCCACGGTGAAGCCATGGCCGCCGGCGAGGACGAGCGTGAGTGCGGTCGCGCCCTGCGCCGTGAGGGTGAGCGTGTCGGTCTCGGTGACGTTGCGGTCGAGCACGAGCGTGCCGGACTGCGTCTGGATCAGCGCCTTGTACTTCTCGGGGATGGCGGCCTTGGTGTCGGAGGCCAGGACGAGACGCGACGCGGCGTCGCCGAAAACCACGGTGGGCAGGTTGTCCTCGGTCACCGTCTCCGTGGCGGCGTGTTCCACGCGGAAGGTGCGCCCCGCGGGGATGGTGAGGGTGTTCGCGGCGAACCACCCGCCGGCGGGCAGGACGGCCTTCAGGGTGAGATTGCAGCCGAGGGTGAAGGCCTCCGGATTCCATCTCGCCGCGTCGCCGGAAAGGGTGAGGCCGCCCTCGGCGGCGTCGCCGTCGCGCAGGGTCATGGGCCCGGTGAGCGTGACGTTCTCGCCGAAAGCCAGGCCAGCCTTCGCCATCTCCACGCCGGAGGCGAGAACCAGCGCGGCCTGCTCGATGTCTTGGTCAAGGGTGAGGGTGCCGCCATCCTCCGTGAAGTTCACCACCGTCACCGTGTCCTGGGCGTCCGCGTAACCCGAGAGGCCGAGCGCGGAAAAGTCATAGGAGCCGCCGTCGGAGATCGTGACGACGTGGCGGGTGAGCGTGTCGGCCGTGGCGGTGACCTCCACATGGACGTTCCCGCCCTCCAGGCGGTAAAGGGAAGAGGAGACGTTCCCCGGGAAAACGACCGTGTAGGCCGTGCCCGTTTCCGCGCGCAGGGGATCCGTGCCCTGGGCGACCTCGAAGGTGTGCGCGTAGGCCGTCAGCGTATTGCCGTTGGCCATCGCGAGCGTCACCGCCTCCGCCGAGCCGGTGCGGTTGTAGGTCACCTCACCGACCGTCACCGTGGCCGGCACGCCGCTCTCCGTCTCGCTCGGGAAAACGAAGGTCAGCGCCTCGACACGAACCTCCGTGGGGACGAAGTCAATCGGCCGCCACAGCCCCGCGTCCACCTCGATCGTCTTGTCGAAGGCGTCGCCCGCAAGCGTGAAGGAAAGCCGCTTGCTCCCGTCGATCTCCTCGGGCCGTTCCGCCGTGACGCGCCCCAAAGAGGAAAAAACGACGTCGTGGGGCGCCCTGTCGGGCTCCGCGACCTGCACCGCCGCGGACGCAAGGGGCACGGACAACGCCGCGCCCATCAAGAAAAGAAAGCGTATCGGGTTCGTCATACTGTTTTCTCCAGCCTTAAAGTTCGGTCCGCTTGCGGCCGCACACAAACGTTTTGAAAAACGCGCATAGTGTAGCATACCAGTACCCCCCCCCCGTCAAGCGTTTTTATTTTTCAATGAAATGCCAATCGGATATGCGTTTTCCTGAAACCTTGCTGACCCTTCGGCCGCGCTCCCCGCGCGCCCCTGGGGCTTCCCGTTGGCGGATGGGCGGGACGGCATGAAAAAAAAAAGGCGCCCGCCTTCGGGCGGACGCGATTCGCGAAATGGTCGGACCGTCGGGATTTGAACCCGAGACCTTTTGCACCCCAAGCAAACGCGCTACCAGGCTGCGCTACGGTCCGCTTTGGTGGGAGATACTGGACTCGAACCAGTGACCTTCTGCATGTCAAGCAGACGCTCTAACCAACTGAGCTAATCCCCCATGTGGGAAAACGGCGTGTAATATACCACATTCGGGCGGGACGCGTCAAACCTTTTTTTCGCGATCGCCTCGGCGGGCGAAAAAAGCGAGGCTCTTCAGAGTTTTTAGTGGGTCGGAGTGGAAGCGCGGGGGAAAGTATGGTAAAGAGGGGACATGAAGACGA
>CALXMV010000057.1 GCA_944389565.1 uncultured Kiritimatiellota bacterium | reverse complement strand
CACCCCCCGGGGACGCTTTCTCCACACCAATGAAGAAAACACCCACATAATACACCATCCGAATAGATAAGGGTCCGGCCCGAAAGTCGGGAGGGGGAGGTTCCATGCGGCTAACTTTCCGCTCTCCGAATCGGCATGGGCGTGGTATAATATCCCCGTTTCGGAAAGCCCCGCAGGGGCGATGCACAAGGAGGGCAGACGATGCAGGCGCGTTACACGGTCACGGGCATGACGTGCGCGGCGTGCGCGGCACGGGTGCGGAAGGCCGTCGCCGCGCTCCCGGAGGTGCGCGCGTGCACGGTCAATCTGCTGAAGAACGGCATGACGGTGGACTTCGCGGGGGAGCGGGCGGAGGACGCGCGGGTCGTGGCGGCGGTCGAGGCCGCGGGTTACGGCGCCGCGCCCCTGGGCGGGGACGGCGCGGCGCGGTCGGCCGACCCGTCGGAGGCCGCCCGGCGGGAGTTCCGGGCGCTGCGCCGGCGCTTTGCCTGGTCGTGCGTCTTCACGGCGCCGCTCCTCTATCTCTCGATGGGGCCGATGCTGGGCTGGCCGATGCCCGGGCCCTTGGCGGGCGCGGCGCACGCGGCGACCCACGCGCTGACGCTCCTCCTCCTGGCGCTGACGGTGGCGATCCTCAACGGCCGCACCTTCCGCGTGGGGATCGGGGCGTTGCTCCGCGGCGCGCCGAACATGGATTCGCTGGTCGCGCTCGGCGCGGGCGCCTCGCTGACCTACGGCGTCTACGCCCTCTACCGGATCGCCTGGGGGCTCGAATGCGGCGACCTGGTCTTGGCGGGGCGTTTCGCGCATGACCTCTATTTCGACGGCGCGGCCACCATCCTCACGCTCATCACCCTGGGGAAGTGCTTCGAGGCGCGCGCCAAAGGCCGCACCACCGCCGCCATCGGCGCCCTGATGGATCTCGCCCCCAAGACCGCCCGCCTCATCCGTGACGGGCAGGAGGTCACCGTCCCCGCAGACACGGTGGCACGGGGCGACCTCCTCGCCGTCAAGGCGGGGGAGCGCATCCCCGCCGACGGCGTGGTGACCGAGGGCGCCGCCGCGGTGGATGAGAGCGCCCTCACCGGCGAACCCATCCCCGCGGAGAAGACGCCGGGCTGCCGCGTCACCGGCGCGACGGTCGTCCAAAGCGGTTACCTGCGGATGCGCGCCGAGAAGGTCGGCGCCGAGACGGCGCTCGCCCAGATCATCCGGCTGGTGGACGACGCCACCTCCTCGAAGGCCCCCATCGCCAAGCTCGCCGACCGCGTGGCGGGCGTCTTCGTGCCGGCGGTCATCGCGATCGCCCTCGTGGCGATGGGCGCGTGGCTGGCCTGCGGCGCCTCCTTCGAATTCGCGCTCACGACCGCCATGGCAGTGCTGGTGGTCTCCTGCCCCTGCGCGTTGGGCCTGGCCACGCCCACGGCCATCATGGTCGGCACCGGGCGCGGCGCGGCGCATGGCCTCCTCATCAAATCCGCCCAGGCGCTCGAGGCCGCGCACGCGGTGGACGTGGTGGCGCTCGACAAGACAGGCACCGTCACCGAGGGCCGGCCCACCGTCACGGACGTCGTCCCCGCGGAGGGGGTGCCCGAGGCGAGGCTCCTGCAGGTCGCCGTGTCGCTGGAGCGGCTCTCGGGCCATCCCCTCGCCCTGGCCGTCGCCGCCGCGGGCGAGCGCCGGGGCGTGCCCGCGCGGGCGGTGACGGACTTCGCGCAACGCCCGGGGCAGGGGCTCCTCGGGACGGTCGACGGCGAGGCCTGCCTGGCCGGGAACGCACGCCTGCTCGAGGCCGCCGGCATCCGCGACGACCGTCTCGAGGCCGCCCGCGCCTCCCTCGCCGCCCAGGGCAAGACGCCCCTCCTCTTCGCCGCGGGCGGCAGGGCCCTCGGCCTCATCGCCGTGGCCGATCCCGTGAAGCCCACCAGCGCCGAGGCCGTCCGCGCCCTGCACGCCATGGGCGCACAGGTCGTCATCCTCACGGGCGACGACGCCGCGACCGCCGAGACCGTCCGTGCGCAGGTCGGCGCCGACCGCGCCGAGGCCGGCCTCCTCCCCGAGGGCAAGGCCCGCGCCATCCGTGACCTCCAGGCCGCCGGCCGGAAGGTCGCCATGGTCGGCGACGGCATCAACGACGCGCCCGCGCTCGCCCAGGCCGACGTGGGCGTCGCCATCGGCGCGGGCACCGACGTCGCCCTCGACGCCGCCGACATCGTGCTCATGCGCGGCGACCTCCTCGGCGTGCCGGCGGCCCTCGCCCTCAGCCACGCCACCCTCCGCAACATCAAGGAGAACCTCTTCTGGGCCTTCTTCTACAACCTGGCGGCCATCCCCGTCGCAGCCGGTTGCCTCTACGCCCCCCTCGGCCTGCGCCTCGACCCGATGATCGCCGCGCTGGCCATGAGCTTCAGCTCCGTCTTCGTCGTCGCCAACGCCCTGCGTCTGCGCCGTTTCCGGCCCAGGCTCGCCGCCGCGGCGCCGCAACCCGAAAGGAAAACCGCCATGAAAAAGGAACTGACCGTCGAGGGCATGATGTGCCAGCATTGCGTCGCCCACGTCAGGCGCGCGTTGGAGGCCATCCCCGGCGCGGCCGACGTCGCCGTCGACCTCGCCTCCGGGAAGGCCACCCTCACCGTCCCGCCCGCCGTCGCCGACGATGCACTCAAGGCCGCGGTCGCCGCCGCCGGCTACACCGTCACCGCCATCGCCTGAACCGTTGTGTTATAATGCGGGCGAAAGGAACAGTGCCATGAGAAAAGCGATTGTCATGATGATCTCGATGATGGTGGGCGCGGCGGCGTTGGCGGAGGATATCACGCTGCCGGCGCCGACGAAGACGGGCGGGATGCCGCTCATGGAGGCCTTGGCCAAGCGCGCCACGAGCCGCCGCACCACCGGCCCCGCCCCCACGGCGCAGCAACTGGCCGACCTCCTCTGGGCGGCCAACGGCATCACCCGCCCCGACGGCAAGCGCACGGCCCCCTCGGCGATGGACCGCCGCGAGATCCAGCTCGCCGTCCTCACGGAGAAAGGCCTCTTCACCTGGGACCCCGTGGACAACACGCTCACCGAGACGCCGGCGTGCGTGGATCTGGAGGATCAGCGCCGCGGCGCCTCCGCCGTCCTCGTGCTCTATTACGACAAGGCCATCCAAAAGCGCGAGAACGCGGTGGTGGACGCCGGCTTCGTGGGGCAGAACATCTACCTCTTCTGCACCTCGAAGGGCTGGCCCTCGGTCTTCATGGGCACGATGGACCGCGCGAAGTTCGCCACCGCCCTCGGGCAGGACGAGGACGCGATCCTCTTCATGCACCGCATCGGCGTGAAGTGAGGGAAGGGGGGAGCCGGGAGGGAACGGGACATCCCGCCCCACCCCACCACCCATGCTTGAGACGCGTTTCGAGAATGAGCGCGAGTCGGGCCCCGCGGGCTTCCGGCTGGTGGCGCCCTTCGCGCCGATGGGCGACCAGCCCGAGGCGGTGGACGCCTTGGTGCGCGGCTTCGGGGACGGCGCGCGCCGGGCGATCCTGCGCGGGGTGACGGGCAGCGGCAAGACCTTCACGATGGCGAACGTCATCGCGCGCCATCGCCGCCCGACGCTCGTCATCTCGCACAACAAAACGCTCGCCGCGCAACTCTACGCGGAGCTGAAGGCCTTCTTCCCGGACAACGCGGTGGAGTACTTCATCTCCTACTACGACTACTACCAGCCCGAGGCCTACATCCCCCAGACGGACACCTACATCGAGAAGGACGCCTCGATCAACGAGGATCTCGAACGTTTCCGGCTGGCCGCCTCGCACGCGCTGCTGGGGCGCAAGGACGTCATCATCGTCGCCTCCGTCTCGTGCATCTACGGCCTCCTCTCCCCCGAGGACTACCGCGGGCTGATGATCGCCCTGCGCGAGGGGCAGGAGCTCCCGCGCGAGGCACTGATGGAGCAACTCACCGAGATCCAATACCAGCGCAACGACTACGAGCCCCGCCCCGGCGTCTTCCGCGCCCGCGGCGACACGCTCGACATCTTCCCCTCCTACAGCCTCGAAGGCATCCGCGTCAGCTTCTTCGGCGACGAGATCGAAAGCCTGCGCGCCATCAACGCCACCACCGGCAAGGTGACCGGCCGCCTCCCCTCCTGCCTCATCTCGCCGGCCAAGCAGTTCGTCATGCCCAAAAGCCAGCTCATGGGCGGCGTGGCGCGCATCAAGGCCGAGCTCGCCGAGCGCCTCGCCCAGCTCGACGCCGAGGGAAAACTCCTCGAGGCCCAGCGCCTGCGCCAACGCACGGAGTACGACCTCGCCATGCTCGCGGAGATGGGTTACTGCACGGGGATCGAGAACTACTCCGCGCCGCTCGCCGGCCGCGCCCCGGGCATCCCCCCGCCCACGCTCATCGACTACTTCGGCGACGACTTCCTCTGCATCATCGACGAAAGCCACGTGACGCTCCCCCAGATCCGCGCGATGTACAACGGCGACCAAGCCCGCAAGCAAGTGCTCGTGGACAACGGCTTCCGCCTGCCCTCGGCCAAGGACAACCGCCCGCTCACCTTCGACGAGTTCGACGCGCGCGTCCCCCGCGTGCTCTACGTCTCGGCCACGCCAGGCCCCCACGAACGCGCCGTCGCCGAAGTCGAGGCCGAACAGGTCATCCGCCCCACCGGCCTCCTCGACCCCATCGTCGAGATCCGCCCGCTGGAAGGGCAGATCGACGACCTGATCGAGGAGATCCGCGCCAACGCCGAGCACGGCGGCCGCACCCTCGTCGCCGCCCTCACCAAACGCGCCTGCGAGGACCTCGCGCAATACCTCGCCGACGTCGGCATCCGCGCCGAATGGCTCCACTCCGACCTCGACGCCATCGCGCGCGTGGACATCCTCGGCCGCCTCCGCCGCGGGGAGTTCGACGCGCTCATCGGCGTGAACCTCCTGCGCGAGGGCCTCGACCTGCCCGAGGTCACCCGCGTGGCCATCCTCGACGCCGACAAAGAGGGCTTCCTCCGCTCCGAGACCTCCCTCATCCAGACCGCCGGCCGCTGCGCGCGCAACGTCGACGGCAAGGTCATCCTCTACGCCGACGCGCAAACCCCCGCCATCCGCGCCGTCCTCGCCGTCACCCAGGCGCACCGCGCCAAACAGCAGGCCTACAACGCCGCGCACGGCATCACCCCCCAGACCGTCCGCCGCGCCATCAACGAGGACCTCGCCGCCGAGGACTCCCCCGCCGCGCCCGCCAAAGCCCCCAAGCGCGCCCCCGCCGCCTCCCTCGTCGCCGAGCGCGGCCTCGACCGCGACGCCCTTCTCCAGACCCTCCGCGACATCGAGGCCGAAATGCGCAAGGCCGCCGAGGATCTCGAGTTCGAGCGCGCCGCCCTCCTCCGCGACGAGCTCCGCGCCCTGCGCAAGGAGCACGGCCTCGCCTGACCGCCCCGCCCATCCGGGGCGGAGGGGTGC
This sequence comes from uncultured Kiritimatiellota bacterium, assembly GCA_944389565.1. GTDB lineage: Bacteria > Verrucomicrobiota > Kiritimatiellia > RFP12 > DVOR01 > Spyradenecus. The sequence continues at coordinate 1,828 of CALXMV010000057.1, read as the reverse complement.
AACTGGCGCCCGTGCTCAATCCACCCGGGCGAGGGAGATGGCGACGATGGAAGCGCGGGGGATGTTCCGGTTATGGCGCAACACCGCGTACGCCCCATGTGCGGTGCCCAGGACGTATCCCGACAGCGGCGCGCCGCGCCGCATCTCCTCCTCCGGGGAGGCGAGGGAGAAGGACGCCCACCCCTCGCGAAGGATGCGCTTTCGGATACGCGCCACGGCCGTGAGCGGCGGCGGGAGATCCCGATAGGTCGGCTTGCCGGAAAGGCGCTCGCCAGGGGCGAACGCGGAATCGCGCGGCAACGGCAGGACCAGCACATCCGCGTCCTCCTGGGCATACCACCCACAGGGCAGACGATTGGCCGGCACGCAGAACGTGTCACGCCGATAGACCTCGTCCCAGACGATTGGCTCGGCCATCAGACAGAATGGTTTGCCGTAAAACCGCGCGACGGCCGGGTTCGTCCACGGGACGCCCACCCCCCACTCCACCAGCCTCTCCCACGATCGGTCAAACCACCCCGGCACGGGAAGCGCCCTCGGCTCCCGATAACACGCGGCGTGATGCGGATTCGCCGCCCACGCGCGCAGCAACGCCTCGGTCTCCCGCGCCTTGATCACGCTTCCCGCGGCCGTCACGCCGACGACCGTCACGGCGAGCGCGGCGGCGAGCGCCGTCAGCGGCACGCGGGCACGCGCCCACCCCTGCGGGGCGAAGGCCGGCGCCAAGACCAAGGCCATCATCAGCGTCAGGACGGAGACGGGCCACCCGGTCCTCCCAGACCCATCCGCCAACGCGCACGTCGCGAACACCGCAAGCCACCCGAACAGCAAGACCCACCACGCCCGCGCGGGCAACGGGAAACGCACGCGCCGGATCGCCGCCACCGCCGAAAGCGCCGTGACGACGGGCAACAGCGGGTTGGCCACGCAACAGCGGAGATAGGCCATCCCCTTGCGCGCCACGGAAAAAAGGAATTGCGCATCCGGCATGAAAAAGGCACCGCCGCCGGCACGCTCGAGCGAGCCCGGGGCGAAGACCACGGCCAAGGCGCCAAGCCCGAACCCGACCGTCAGCAAAAGTCTGCCCGTGACGGCAAAACGTCCCAAGGCCATCTCCCGCACCCAATAGACGGCCAGCCCCAGGCACACCGGCACGGCAAGCAACTCATGCCCCCCGGCCGCCACGAACCCGAGGGGGAGCAACGCCGCCATCCAGAGGTTCCGGCGCGCGAAAACGCTTTCGCCCAGCCGCCGCGCCGGGAACGCGCACGCCAAGGCCAACGTCCACGCCATCGGCCACAGGTAGTTGCACGCGCCGGCCATCCACAGGCACGCGTCCATCGACAACGCGACGACGAACCCCAACGCCAAGACAAGCGGTTCCCACCGGCGTGTCACGCCGCACAGCCGGCACACCGCGCCCCACAACGCCACCCACGCCGTCGCGTTCAGCATGGCGAACGCCCAATGCGGCATCCCGGCCGTCAGGCGAAGCAGAAAGGCCGCGGCGAAACGCCCGGTCTCGCCGTTCCAATGCGCCCACGTCAAGGCCAACAGGTTGCCCAGCAGATCCGGGACCCCGAAAAAGGTCCGCCACGTCGGCGCTTGCCCGGAGGAGAGCGGCGCATGGCGGTAAAACCCCGCCAAATTGCCGAAGTCATCCGCGAAAATCGGTGTCAGCGCCGTCAACGCGAAAAACGCCACCCAAGCCGACACATACAGCGCGAAACGCGATCCCTTGACCATTTCAGTTTTCCTCCCTGACGAGATAGAGCGGGCGGCGCTTGGCCTCCAGATAGGTCTTGGCGAGATAGGCCCCGAGGATCCC
>CALXMV010000056.1 GCA_944389565.1 uncultured Kiritimatiellota bacterium | reverse complement strand
CGTTTTCATGTCCCCTCTTTACCATACTTTCCCCCGCGCTTCCACTCCGACCCACTAAAAACTCTGAAGAGCCCAAAAGGGCGAAAAGGCTTGCGTGCGGCGTGGGAATCATGGTATGCTACGGGCACGCGTCGGGAGAGCCGACGCAAACATTGTTTTGCGGCGACGCAGGACAAAACCGACCTTGAAACTTGGCAGTTCGCAATCCATCGGTTTGTCTGGGCGTGGCAGGCGTGCGCGCTTGCCCCCTCTCGACGTTTGATGGATAGGCTTGCCAAGGCCCCAAGGTCGGATGTCGAGGGAGGGCTTTTCCATCCATCCCACCCCCGGCATGGGAGAACCGGATGGAAGGAGAAAAGACCCACACCATGCGCAAAGCACTCATCCTGGCGGCCTTCGCCGCCCTGGCCACGGGCACGGCCCAGGCCCTCGCCTACGACGACTGGGACGTCCAGCAGGCCACCGGCGGCTCGGACGCCACGCTCAGCTACGGGCAGAACAGCTCGGTCACCGTCTCGCTCGTCTTCACCCTGGAGAGCCTGCCGACCGGCGACACCGCCCTGCTCACCGTCGGCGCCTCCGGCGGCAACGCCATCACCGCCTCCATCCTCGGCAACGACGACGACGTCACGCTCAAGCTGACGTGGAACGGCGGCTCATGGACCAGGACCTCGACGGGCGTCGCCGATCTCGCCGATCTGCTGAAGACGGGCGAGAACCAGGTGGCAATCGTCTTCGACAAGGGGAAGAGCAACCAGCTCTACATCGACTGGAGCATCAACGGCACCTACTTCGATGGCGATGACACCGACCTGGGCTCCAAATTCACCAACGGCGCCTCCGCCTTCTACAACGCCGCGATCGACTCGGCGACCGTGGGTTACGACGGGCGCCTGAACATGATCGGCGCGGTGGCGTCGCAGGACGACATCGCGGTCGTGCCGGAGCCGACGGCGCTGGCGCTCGTGGCGCTGGGCGTGGCCGGTCTGGCGCTCCGCCGCCGCACGGCGTGAGGTCGCCCATCGATGGCATCAAAAAAGCCCCCGGCCGTTTGGCCGGGGGCTTTTTTCGGGGGCGTCAGGGTTGGGGCTGGACGGGGGTGGATTCGTTGAGGAGGGCGCGGAGGGTGAGGATGGCCCAGACGGTCTCCTCGGGGGTCTGCCAGTGGCCGCCCTGGGGGGTGACGCGCTGGGCGTCGATGAGGGCGAGGGCGAGGCGTTCGCGCCAGTCGGGGGGCGGGGTGGCGGCGGGGAGGTCGCGCTGCAGGGCGAAGAGGGCGCGGGGGGGGAGATTGGTCTGGGCGAGGGTGGCGGTGAGGTTGGTGAGGGCGGCCGCGGGCGTGGCGGGGGGCATGGCCTCCTGGAGGGGGGTGAGGAGGCAACGGGGGAGGGGGACGGGCTTGGCGCGGGCGGGGGCGAGGGCGTAGCGGCGGAGCCAGGCGCGGGCGAGGTCGCCGGTCGGCGCGGCCTGGGCGGCGAGCCAGCGTTGGGCGCGGTCGATGGCGCCGTCGGCCTCCTGCGCGATGGAGAGGGGCAGGCGCGCCTGGGTGTTCACGCGGAAGGCGCCGCCCTGGGCGTGGGCGGCGGCGGGGATGGCGAGAAGCAGGAGCGCGAGGAGGAGGGGCGCCCCGCGGCGGGCCAAGCCGCTTGCCGTTGTCCGTTCGCCGTCATTCATCGTTCATGGCGCGCCTGGAGGGGTTCGAACCCCCGACCCGCGGCTTAGAAGGCCGCTGCTCTATCCAACTGAGCTACAGGCGCATGGGAAATCAGTTCTTGAGGTCGCGGGGGAGGTGGGCCCAGTCCATCCATTCCTCGTCCTCGCGGTGGGGGAAGGCGCGGAGCCAGGCGCCGAGGGAGATGCGGAAGTCGGAGTCGTGGTCCCAGCCGTCCTCGGTGGTGTAGGAGGGGAGGTAGCCGAGATTGACGCGGAGGGCGACGCAGTCGAGGTTGTACTGGACGAAGCCGCCGATCTCCTCGAGGTCGGCCTCCTCGGTGTTGTAGCGGAGGTAGAGGGACCACTCGATGAGGTCGGAGAGTTTGTGGATGAAGCCGCCGTAGGCGACGGCGTCCTTGACGGCGTCGGCCCAGTAGGTGTCGTAGATCTCGTGGTTGCGGCGGAGGTAGCCGACGTAGAGGGTGAGGGGGTGGAGGTCGTAGCGGAGGGCGATGTCCCAGAAGGCGAGGCGGGACTCCTCGGGGTCGAACTGGATGTCGGTGGCGATCTCGATGTCGTCGAAGGGGGCGTAGGCGGCGTTGAGGCCGATGACGCGGAGGCCGTCCTCCTCCTTCACGCGGCGGGCGCGGCGGGAGAGGTCGTCGCGGCCGGGCTGGTCACGGTGCCACCAGCGGACCCAGTGATCCTGGGTCTGGAAGACGTAGACGCCGTAGAGGTCGGCGTTGAGGAGGGTGGAGAGGATACCCTCGCGGTCGCGGCGCTGGAGGAGGTTGCGCAGGCCGAAGCGGAGCCCGGCGTAGCGGTGGGAGGGGGTGAGGCCGTCGGAGGCGAAGCGGTCGCGCCATTCATATTCTTGGTCGAGGCGGTCGAAGGCGTAGGGCACGTCGTCGGGGTCGTCCTCGGAGGCGGGGACGTAGGCGAGGTCGAGATAGGGGATGACGGTGTGGCGGAGGTTTCGGAAGTCGGCCCACCAGCGGCCCTGGAGGGTGGCGCCGATCTCGAAGCGGGAGCGGAAGAGGGAGGAGCCGTCGGGGGCGTCGGTGTAGTAGGTGCCGCGCCAGCCGAGGCGGGGGGTGAGGGTGATGCCCTCGGCGAGGGTGAAGGGACGGCGGAGGATGTGGCGGGTATCGACGCGGAGGGTGTCGTAGTAGGCCCAGTTGCCGGGTTGCCAGCGGAAACGCTCGTCCCAGGTGGAGTCGTATTTGGCGGGTTGGCGACGGAGCCAGCCGATGGCGGTCTGGGACTCGTAGTAGAGGCGGGGGATGCCGAAGAGGGTGCGGGGGAGGGTGTCGAGGCGGAGCTCGGGGAGGCGACGGGTGCCGGCGTAGAAGGAGTCGATGGGGCCCATGAGGGCGAGGCTGGCGACCCAGGCGTTCTCGCGGTGCTCGTAGTTGGCGATGCCGAGGGGCTGGGAGGAGGCGCGGACGCCGGTCTCGTTGTAATCCTCGCGGAACATGGAGTCGCTGACGGTCTCGCCGGTGATGGAGAGGAAGTCGCGGGGGGTGAAGTCGAGGCGCTCGGTGAGGCCGATCGACCAGCGGGAGTGGTCGTAGGAGGATTGCCAGTTCAGGTCCTCGGAGCCTTGGTCCTCGGTGTCGTAGGCGTAGTAGAGGGAGAGGCGGCCCCACTGGCGCGTGCCCTCGCCCAAGAAGCCATCGGAGCCCCAGGTGAGCTCCTGCCCCGCGCCGACGCCGCGCTCGCTGCGCAGGTCGAGCTGGGATTTGCCGTAGAGGAAGGCGTCCTGCTCGGCGCCGCCGGCGATGGGGTAGACGTAGCCGAGGGAGAGATAGGCGCCCCATTTGCCGGTGTAGCCGGGGGTGACGCGCCAGCCGTAACGGGTGTTCAGGTCGCGATAATAATAGGGCATCCAGACGACCGGGAGGCCGAAGACGCGCCCGACGGCGTTGCGCAGCTCGACGAACTCGCGGTCCTTGTAGCGCCCGGTTCCGGTGACGGACCAGTGCCAGGCGTCCTGCTCGTTGGCGCAGGTGGTGAGGGTGATCTCGCGCCCGTGGAAGACGCCGTCCGCGTCGCGCGCGACACCGCCGGGGGCATCGACGGAGAAGGCGCCGAGCCGAAGCAACCCGGTGCCGACGAGCCCCTCGCCCGTCTTGGCGTTGAAGTCGATCCGATCGCCATGCCAGGAGCCGCCGGAGGCGGAGTCGATCCGCACGTCCCCGCGGGCGGAGACGTCGCCGGTGAGGCGGTTGTAGGAGGCTTCGTCGCACCGGAGCGTGGCGTCGGCGAAGCGGATGCGGACGTTGCCCGAGAGGGTGAGCGCGCCGGTGGCGCGGTCGGCGCCCATGCGGTCGGCCGTGGCCTCGACGGGGCTCTCGGCGGAGAAGGCCGAGAGGTCAAGCCCCGCGCGGTCGGCGAGGCCGGAGGCGTCAAGCCCGGCGGCGGGCGCCGCGCCGGCGCACAGGCCGGCGGCGAGGAGGAGAAGGGCTAGGCGAGGGGTGTGCATCGCGGGGCTCAGACGGTGTGGCTTTCGGAGACGGCGTAGAGGACCTTGTCGTTCTTGTCCAGGATGGCGAAGGACTCGGGGTGGCGGCCGACCTCGCTCTTGAAGGTGAGCTTGCCGGAGTAGCGGCGCTGCATCTCCACGAGCATGGCCTCGTCCTCGTTGCGCAGGCGGTCCATGACGGCGGGGGAGACGAGCACCTTGAGCTCGGCCTCGCCGGGCTTGCCGACGAAGCGGCGCATGACGGCGACGATCTGGCGCTGGATGTCCACGGAGATGGCGAGAGGGCTCTTGATGACGCCATGGCCGCGGCAGTAGGGGCAGTCGATGTACATCTGCGAGAGGAGGCTCTCCTCCTGGCGCTGGCGGGTCATCTCCATGAGGCCGAGCTCGGAGATGGGGAGCACGTTGGTGCGGGCGCGGTCGCGGCGGAGCGCGGCCTTCATGGCCTTGAAAATCTGGTTCTGGTGCTTGCGGCTCTTCATGTCGATGAGGTCGATGACGACCAGGCCGCCGATGTTGCGCAGGCGCATCTGGCGGGCGACCTCCTCGACGGCCTCGGTGTTCACCTCCAGGATGGCGTCCTCCTGCGAGCCGGTGCCGCGGTGGCGGCCGGTGTTCACGTCGATCGAGATCAACGCCTCCGTCTCGTCGATCACCAGGTAACCGCCGCTCTTGAGGTCGACCTTGCGGCGGAAGGCCGCCTCCATCTGCGACTCCACGCCGTAATGGTCGAAGATGGGCAGATGGCCCTTGTAGAGCTCGATGACGCGGCGGGCGCGGCGGCTGATGCGGCCGGCGACGTCGCGGATGCGCTCGAAGGCCGCCGCGTCGTCGATCGTCACGCGGTCGACGTCCTCCGTCAGCCAATCGCGCACCACGCGCTCGACGAGGTCGGGCTCGGAGTAGACGCACGCGGGGGCGGGGAGCTTCTTGATGTTGCTCTGCAGCTGGCGCCAGACGTCCAGGATGTTGCGCAGGTCGCGGCAGAAGGCGCGCTGGTTGGCGCCGCTGCCGACGGTGCGCACGATGATGCCCACGCCGGGGGGCAGGGGCAGGCGGTCGAGGATCTTCTTGAGGCGCAGACGCTCCTTCGCGTCGGCGATCTTGCGGGAGACGCCGCGCGTGGCCTTGGCCGAGGGCATCATGACGAGGTAACGGCCGGGGAGGGAGAGGTTGGCGGTGACGCGCGGGCCCTTGGTGCCGATCGGCCCCTTGGTCACCTGCACCACGATGTCCGAGCCCGGGGGGAAGCGCCGGGCGATCTCCTCGTTGGAGACGCGCCGGCGGCGCGACGGCGCGCGCGTCAGCCCGTCGTCCTCGTCCAGCAGCCCGTCCTCGTCCGGCACCATGTCCCAATAGTGCAGGAAGGCGTTCTTCTTGAGCCCGATATCGACGAACGCGGCCTGGAGGTCGTGCTCCAGGTTTTGGACGCGCCCCTTGAAGATGCACCCCACGAGCCGCTCCTCCATCGGATGCTCCACGAGGAACTCCTCGACGCGGCCATTTTCCACCACGGCCACGCGGGTCTCCAATTGCTCGACGTTCACGACGATTTCGCGCTTTTTCGTTTTCCTCTTGAGTAACCAACCAAACATTGTTCTCGCACCTGTCGAAAGGGTCTCTCAGCGGCGGAAGACCGTCTCCGCGCTCCTGCCATGGATCGCGACGCTCTGCAGCACCCCCATCGCCATCATCATCACGAGCATGAACGTGCCGCCCTGACTGATGAAGGGCAATGGCAGGCCGGTGATGGGTACAATCCGCACTGTCATTCCTATATTAATAAAAACGTGGCAAAATAGCAAGGTCACCACCCCCACGCACAGCAGGCGCCCCGTGTCGTCGCGGCAGCGCAGGGCGATGGCCGCCCCCGGCGCCAGGACACCGAGCAGATAGAGCGCCAGGAGCGCGGCCGCCCCCGCGAAGCCCGTCTCCTCCGCCACCACGGGGAAGATGAAGTCGTTCATGCTCACCACCGGCGGCAGGTAGCCCAAGCGATGCTGGACGCCCCGGCCGTAGCCCTTGCCCCACACGCCGCCGCTCCCCACCGCGATCTCGCTCTGGTAGGCGTTGTACCCGCTGCCCGTCCGGTCGCGCATCGGGTAGAGGAAGGTCTCCACCCGCCCCACCTGATGCTCGCGCAGCCCCGTCCAGCGCAGGAGCGCCTCGCGCCGCTCGGGGGGCGTGCCCTCCGCCGTCGCCACGCCCACCATCGTCAGCTCGTAGCCCACGGCCAGCGCCACGACGAGCACGCCCGCGGCCAGGAGGCGCGGCGCCACCCCCGCGGCGAAGAGCATCGCCAGCACCGTCGGCCCGAGGACGAGCGCCGTGCCCAGGTCGGGCTCGGCCAGGATGAGCGCCGCGGGGATGCCCGCCAGGAGCCCCACGCGGAGCAACCCCCGCCAGGTCCGCCACGCGGGCCGCCCCCGCCCCAGCGCCCAAGCCAGGAGGACGATCACCGCCAGCTTCGCCGGCTCGCTGGGCTGCAGGCCGAAGAGCCACCGCCGCGCGCCCATGATCTCCTCCCCGATCCCGGGGATGAGCACCAGGATCAGGGCCACGAGCGTGCCCGCGTAGACCCACGGCGCGAAACGCGTCCACCGCCGGTAGTCCCAGAAAGCCAGAATCGCCATCAGCGCCGCCCCGCGCAGGGCGAACCAGAGCTGCCCCTGCCACAGGGCGCGCAGGGCCTCCGTGGCGCGCGCGCTGCACGCCGACTTCACGAAGAGCACCCCCGCGACCGCCAAGAGGGCCGTCGCCGCCAGCAACACCCAGTCGAGGCGCCGGGCCTTTTGGAGGAACCGCTTGAGCATGGCCGCGCGCGGCCGTCAGTTCATGAGCGAGTGGATGGGCGCGGGGATGTGCCCGCCGTGGCGGACGAACGCCTCCTGCCCGTCGGGGCAGCGCGGCGCGACGACCGTGCCGCCGCCGAAGAGCCCGCCGAAGTCGAAATAGTCGCCCACCTTCGCGCCCGGCACGGGGATCACCCGCACGCCGGTCGTCTTGCGCGCGGAGACGCCGATGGCGCACTCGTCCAGGATGATGCCCGCGAGGGTCGCCGCCGGCGTGTCGCCCGGGAGCATGATCATGTCGAGCCCCACGGAGCAGACGCTCGTCATGCCCTCGAGCTTCTCCAGGCAGAGGGTGCCGTCGGTGAGGGCGAGCTCGAGGGTGTGATCCTCCATCGGGGGGATGAAGGCGCCGGAGAGGCCGCCCACGGAGGAGGAGGCGAAGGCGCCGCCCTTCTTCACCGCGTCGTTGAGCATCATCACCGCGGCGATGGTGCCCGGGCAGCCGATCTTCCGGATGCCCATGGCCTGGTAGATCTCGCCCACCGAGTCGCCCACCTTGGGCGTCGGCGCGAGGGAGAGGTCGAGCACGCCGAAGGGCACGCCCAGGCGCTTGGCCACGTGGCGGCCGATGAGCTCGCCCGTGCGGGTGACGCGGTAGGTGGTGTGCTTGACCTCCTCGGCGATCTCGTCGAGCGTCGCCTCGGGGTCGGCGGCCAGCAGTTTCTCGATGGCGCATTTGACGACGCCGGGGCCGGAGACGCCCGCGTTGATCACCACGTCGGGCTCGCCGGCGCCCAAGAGCGTGCCGGCCATGAAGGGGTTGTCCTCGGTGATATTGGCGAAGACGACCATCTTCGCGCAGCCGAAACCGTGGATGTCGGCCGTCGCGCGGGAGACCTTCAGCATCGTCTCGGCCACCAGGTTCACCGCGTCCACGTTGATGCCCGCGCGCGTCGTGCCCACGTTGATGGAGGAGCACACATGGCTCGTCTCGGCCAACGCGCGGGGGAGCGACTCGATGAGCGTGCGCTCGCCGGGGGTGATGCCCTTGTGCACGAGCGCCGAGAAGCCGCCCAGCAGGTCCACGCCCAGCTCGCCCGCCGCGCGGTCGAGCGCCTTGCACAACGCCACCGCCGCGTCCTCGTCGTGCCCCTCCAGGAGCATCGAGGCCGGCGAGATCGAGATCCGCTTGTTCACCACGTTCACGCCGAAGAGCGTCGTCGCCTCCTCGCACGTGCGCACCAGTTCCTTCGCCACCGTCATGATCCGGTCATAGACGGCCGTGACCATCGCCTTCGGGTCGGGGTTCGCGCAACGGCACAGATTGATGCCCATCGTGCAGGCGCGCACGTCGAGGTTCTCCTCGTTCACCATGCGCAAGGTTGCCAAAACGGCCTGATTGTCAGTCATGGGCGTACTCCCGGATGATGGATTTGATGGGCGCGACCTCGCCCGTGGCGCGGAAGATGGCCTCGTGCGTCAGCTGGGCCGAGAAACCCTTGTCCGCCAACGCCGCCTTGAAGGCCGCCTGCACGGCCTTCAGGTCCGCCCCCGCCTGCCGGAACGTCACATACGCCAGATGCGTCACATGCCGCCCCGCGAAAATCGTCGCCCAATCCTCGATGTTGATCCCGTGCCCCGCCATGAAATCGGCGATCGCCAGCATGATCCCCGGCCGGTCCTCCCCCGAGGCCGTCGCCACGTACCGATGGCCCTCCTCCGCCGGCAACGCCTGGCGCACCCGCTCCGGATGCGGCATCACCGACAGCACCGCCCCCGCCGGCAACTGCCCCCGCAGCGCCTCCTGGAGCCGATCCCCCACGTCCTCCTCATGCTCCGTCACGAAAATCAACGAGAAAAAACCGCTCACGATCGTCTGCCGCATATCGGAGATATACCCCCTCAGATCGACGATCGTCTGCGCGATGTCACGCGTCAGCCCAATCCGGTCGGGCGTGATCACGGAGACAAGATAAGTGTGCTTGGCCATAAGGGCCCTCCTTGAGCGAAACGAACCAACGCCCCAAACTATACCACATTCGCCGCCTTTTGGGGAGGGCCCCGCCCCCAAAACCAGGGCAAACGCATAAAAATTGCAATGGGGGAAAAATGTTGAGATAATAGGGGCATGGCAGACATTTATCGATTGG
>CALXMV010000055.1 GCA_944389565.1 uncultured Kiritimatiellota bacterium | reverse complement strand
GGCCTTTGCCGTGTCCGTCCGACGGCGGCTCACAGGGTGGCGCGGCGCGCTTGGAGCGCGGCGATCTGCACCTCCAGCTCGGCCTTGCGGTCACGTTGGTTCTGGATGATGGGCGCGGGCGCCTTGGAGACGAACGCCTGGTTGTTGAGCTTCGCGTTCACGCCGTTGAGGAATCCTTGGAGTTTGGCGATTTCCTTGTCCAGCTTCTCGGCTTCGGCCTGGGTGTCGACGAGCCCTTGGAGGGGCAGGTAGACCATGCCGGCCTTGAGGAGCTTGGAGGGCATGGGGTCGGTGGGGGTGTCGGCGATGAGGGTGAGGCTTTCGGCGCGGACGGCGGTTTGGATGGAGGGCAGATCGTGGGTGAGGCGGTCGCGGAGGGCGTCGGAGGCGGGGTGGAGGAGCGGCCTGACGGTCGCGGCGGGGGGCACGCCGGCCTCGGCGCGGAGGGCGCGGATGCCGGTGATGAGGTCGTGCTTGGCCTCGACGTAGGCGAGCGCCTCCTCGGTGAGGCCCCACGCGGCGATTTGGGCGTCGGCGTAACCGGTGGGATAGGGGGCGCGCATGATCGTCGCCTCCTCGCCGCAATAGCCCAGCTGGTGCCAGATCTCCTCCGTGACGAAGGGCATATAGGGGTGGAGCAGACGCAGGATCTTGCCGTAGACGTCCGCGAGGATGGCCATCACCTGGCGGCGGCGCTTCTCGTCGGGCGCGTTGAGGTCGGCCTTGGCGTATTCGAGGTACCAGTCGCAGAAATCCGTCCACGCGAAGTCGTAGATGGCGAGGGCGCCGTCCTGGATGCGGTATTTGGCGAGTGCGGCATCGAGCGCGGCGCAGGTGTGGTGGGCCTTGAGGAGCAGGTGGCGGTCATCGTCGCGCAGGAGCGCGGGGTCGAGCGCGGGCGGTTGGTCGGCATGGTCGGCGAAGGAGAAGCCGGGGAGTTTCTCGGCGTTCATCTGCAGGAAACGCGCGGCGTTCCAGAGCTTGGTGCCGAAGTTGCGGCCGATCTCGAATTTACCCATGTCCACCTTCGTGTCGGTCTCCATCGAGGTGATGAGGGCGAGGGAGAAGCGGAGGGCGTCGGCGGAGTAACGGTCGATGATCTCCAGCGGGTCGAGCGAGTTGCCGAGGCTCTTGGACATTTTGCGGCCCTGCGCGTCGCGCACGATGCCATGCAGGATGACGTTGCGGAAGGGGGCCCTGCCCATGAAGTGATATCCGGCCATGATCATGCGCGCCACCCAGAAGAAGAGGATGTCCGCGCCGGTGATGAGGTCGTTCGTCGGGTAATAGAAGGCCAGGTCCTCGGTCTTCTGGGGCCAGCCCAGGGTCGAGAAGGGCCACAGCCACGAGGAGAACCACGTGTCCAGCACGTCGGGATCCTGGGTGAGTTCGGCCGCGCCGCATTTGGGGCAGCGCGTGGGCTTGGTCGGTGCCGCCCATTCGTGGCCGCACGCCCCGCAGGTGTAGACGGGGATCCGGTGGCCCCACCAGATCTGCCGGCTGATGCACCAATCGCGGATGTTCTCCATCCAGTTGAAATAGACGCTCTCCCAGCGTTTCGGCTGGATGGCGATCTCCCCCTTGCGCACGGCCTCGATGGCCGGCCCGGCCAAGGGTTTCATCCGCACGAACCACTGTTTCGAGAGGCGGCTGTCCACCACCGTGTGGCAACGGTAGCAATGGCCGACCTGGTTCTGGTAATCCTCCACCTTCACCAGGTAGCCACCCTTTTCGAGATCTTTCACGATGGCCTCGCGGCACGCGAAACGGTCCATCCCCTCATATCCCGAGCGGGCGTTCATCGTGCCGTCGTCGTTCATCACGTCCACCTGCGGCAGGTCGTGCCGTTGCCCCACAGCGAAGTCGTTCGCGTCGTGCGCCGGGGTGATCTTCACCACGCCCGTGCCGAAATCCTTCTCCACGTAATCGTCGAAGACCACGGGGATCTCACGGTTCGTCAAGGGCAGGAGCACCTTTTTCCCCCGCAGATGCGCGTAACGCGCGTCCGAGGGGTTCACCGCCACCGCCGTGTCGCCGGGGAGGGTCTCCGGGCGCGTCGTCGCCACCGTGACGAACTCCCCCTCGCTTCCGACGACCGGGTAGCGCACATACCACAGGTGCCCCGCGTTCGGCTCGTGCTCCACCTCGTCGTCGGCCAAGGCCGTGCCGCAGCGCGGGCACCAGTTCACGATGTAGTTGCCGCGGTAGATCAGCCCCTCGTCGTAGAGGTCGCAGAAGACCTTCGCGACCGCCGTCGAGAGCCCCTCGTCCATCGTGAAGCGCTCCCGCCGCCAATCCGTCGAGTTGCCGAGCATCCGCTGCTGATGGACGATCGTGCCGCCATATTGCCGTTTCCACTCCCACACGCGGTCGATGAAGGCCTCGCGCCCCAGGTCCTGCCGCCGTTTCCCCTCCTTGCGCAACGCCTTCTCCACCACGTTCTGCGTGGCGATGCCCGCATGGTCGGTGCCCGGCACCCAGCAGACGTTCTCCCCGCGCATCCGATGCCACCGCACCAACACATCTTGGATCGTCTGGTTCAGCGCATGGCCCATATGCAGGATGCCCGTCACGTTCGGCGGCGGGATCACCACCGTGTACGGTTTGCCTCCCCGCGAAGGCTCATCATGAAAGCACCCGTTCCGCTCCCACCACGGGTACCACTTCGCCTCAACCGCCTTCGGGTCGTAATGTCTGTCCATCATCGCAAAATCCTCATGAGAAAACGCGCGGAAGTATACCATATTTGGCAAAGCGGAAAAAGCGCGCCACCCCGTCCGCGATGGAGGATCGCGCAGGATGGCAGGCTCAGGGACGATGCGGTCTCGCCTGCGGTTGGCCCCGTCAGCGGAGGCGGAGACGGTAGCCGCGCGCGGGGACGGGCGCGACGCGCACGGTCGGGTCGCCGAGGAGGGTGAGGGTCGTGTCGCCGCGATGGCGGGAGAACGCCTCGCCCACCGTGAGCCCGGGATTGTCTAGGAGTGCCTCCAGAATCGCCGCGCAGGCCGCATGGGTCTCGCCGGAGGGGACGCCCGCCTCGGAGACGGCGAAAGGCGCGTCGCCCGCGGGCAGGATGGCGGCCAACGCGCCGTCCACGGGGTTCAGCGTGAGGCTTTCGCCCACGCAGGGCGCCTCGGTGGCGTCCGCGGCGAGGTCGCCCGCCTGCCCCACCGGCGCAAGGACGAGGGAGAAGAGCGCGGGGACGGCCTCGGCGGCGCATTGGTTGGTCGCGATCCCGGCGGCGCCGGCCTTGAGGATGGCGAGCGTGTCGCGGGCGGCGGGGCCCTCCGCCCAGAGCAGGGCGGCGTCGGTCGAATAGACGGTCTCGCGCGTTACGGCCGCGCCGGCCGTGCGATAGGTGCCGTCCGCGTAGACCTGCGTCTCGGGGAAGGCCTGCGGGGCGTGGCCCACGATGGCGAGATAACGGTCGCAGAGGGCGTAGAAGGAGGTGCCGTCCTTGTTCCCGATCGTCCATCCCGCCAGCGGCGGGTATTGGGCGTAATCGACGCCGTAGGTGTAGCGGGAGGTCCTGTCATAGTTCGCGCCGACGAGGGTGAGGCGGCCCGCGGCGTGCGCCCTCCCGGCGCGGAGGGTCTTCGCGGTGAAGGCGGCCAGCAAGGCCTCGGCGGAATAGGTCGCGGTGTCCGAGGAGCCCGCTTTGCCTGGGTCGACGGTCGTCGCGAGCGTAAGGCCGTCGCGCAGGGGCAGGCGCCCGATGTGTTTGCCGGCCGCCGTGAACGCCGGGAAGTCCGCGAAGGCCCCGGCCACGAGCACGAAGTCGCAGTTCGACTGTTCGACGTACCCCGCGACGGACATCCCCTGCGGGAAATCCGAGGCGGAGGCGATCTGGACGTTCCACCCGCCGCCCGCGGCGCCGCTCTTGAAGACGGCGTAATCATGCCAGCGGTTCTGGCGCTTGAGCGTGTCGGTCGTGAGCACGAGCAGGTTCCGCCCGGGGGTGTCGGGCAGGGCCGCCGCCAACGCCCCGCCCACGTAAACGAGCGGCCCGGCGGAAAGGTCAAGCGCCAGCGCGTAGTCGTTGCCATGGCGCTCGACGACGAACCCCTCCGGCGGCGTGAACAGTGCCACGTCCGCCGCGGCCGATGCCGTGCCGCGCAGGAAGACGCCCCCCGCCGCACCCTCGACGCGCACCTGCCCGGTGACGGCCAGCGCCCCCGTGACGGAGACGGGCGCGGCGACGGAGAGGCGCGCGCCTTCCCCGAGCGTGAGCCCCCCGGAGTAGGAGCCGCCCTCCAGCAAGACGCCGTCGGAGGCGGCCGTCGGCGCGGAGACGCTCGCGAAGGCCGCCACGCCCTCGCCGGAAAGCGTGAGCGCGCCGTTCTCCCGCGCGGTGATCGCGGGCGCGACGCCAAGACGCGCCCCATCCGCGAAGACGATGGCGTTGGCCGCCCCGCGGACGGTCAGTCGCGGGTTGGTGGCGGCGGAGAGCGCGGCGACCGTGCTGTCGGCGGTCACGCGGAGCGTCGCGCCGAAAAGGTCGAGGCTGCCGAACTGATTGGCCGAGGTGTCGCTGTCCCCGAGGTCGATGCGGCCCCCGGCGAGGACGAGCGGACGGGCGAGGGTGTCGCGCTTGGCCACGCAGAGCACGCCCCCCGCCCCGATGGCGATCGTGCCGGCGGTCTGGCCGTACCCCGAGACGTCGCCGTTGGCGAAGAGCAGTTCCGCGCCGTCACGGACGGTGATGTCGCCGGGGAAGGCCGTCCCCGAGCCATCGCCCACCTTGGGCGGGACGTATCGCAGGTTCGGCCCCGCGAGGGTGAGCGGCGCACGCTTGGCGAGCGCCTCCCACGTGCACGTGCCCGTGCCGGCGAGCGTCAGCGGCGCCTCGACGGTGAGCGTGCCGAGCCGGACGTCCCCCGCGACGGCGAGGGTGGCCGCGGAGTCGACGGAGACGTCGCGGCCGTCGTCCGCCCCGGTGAGCGTGGCATCGCCCGTGACGGTGAGCGGCGCGGGGGGCTCCGGGGTGGGTTCCGGCGCGAATGTCTCGTCCGTCTCAAGCGTGCGCGCACAGTCTTGGACGATCGCTTTGAGCGTGTCGGCCCTGAGTTTCAGATAGGCGTACCCATAGATGTTCGTCGTCGCCTCGCCTCCCGCGCCGAAGTCCTGCCGAGGGATCTCGGCGGAGGCCTCCCCGCAGACGACGGTCATCGCGTGCCCCGTCCACCCCCAGAGACCATAACGCCCCTTCGCGTCGGTGCGCGTCTCGGCGACGACCTGGCCGCCGATGGCGAGCGTGACGGGCGCGTCGGCCACCGGCTTGCCCGTGCCCGGCCGAACCACCTGCCCGAGGACGGGGATGGCGTAACCCGAGATCCCCTGCGGCGCCTGCGCCACGATGCCCGTGATGACCGACTGCACGCGCGTGTAGGTGTATCCCCCGGGCACCGGCATCTCCGGCAGGTCCATCCACGTCGGGGCGCCGCCATAGCCGCTGAAAATCTGCGTCAGCGGGCCGTTCGCGTCGGCGCCGCATCCCGTGGCGACGACCGCGTGCGCGCCGCCGTCGCGCTCGATGGAGAGCGCCACCGGCGAACCGCACCGCAACGAGGCATGGATGGCCGCCGCGAAATCATCGTCCGTCGCCCCATCGCCGAGCTCCACGGCGTAGGCGCTGGCATAGCCGCACTGCCGCACGAGGATCGCGCACAGGTCGGGGAGCGGCGTGGTGGCCGAGGCCCCCTCCCGGTATTTCATGCGGGTGAGGAGACCGAGATCGTAGAGCACCGTCTGCGCCGTGCGGCGGCCGCGCGCGTCGAGCGGGGTGGGGGAGAGCCGTTCCCATTCCAATCGCTCCGTGCGCACCTCGCGCGTGTCCTCCATGATCACCGTCTCGGCGGGGAAGGCCTCCGGCGCGCGGAACCACTCCAGGATGGACGCCCCCGCCACCGCCACGCACCCCACGTACGCCCGGATGCCATATTCGTCCTGGATGACCTGGTTGTAGAGCCCCGCCTGATTCCAATGGGTGGGGAAACCCTCCAGCTCGGCCGCCACGTCGGTCGGCTCCAACGCCCCGGCAAAGCCCGCCATCAACGCGCCCGCCGCGATCGCGCACGCCATGCGCACCTTCTCTCGTATCGCTTCCATGCCCTTACCCTATCACATTCTCCGCGCGAAAGACAGCAAAAAACTTCGCCCCGTCACCGCATACGCCACCCCCTAAACCCTCCCGACTTCCGGGTCAGACCCTTAAGGGTCTCGCCCCAAACCCTCCCGACTCTCGGGGCAGACCCCTTAGGGTTTGGGGTCAGACCCTTAAGGGTTTCGCCCCAAACCCTCCCGTTTTCCCCCAAAAAACTCCCACTCATGGCCTGCCCGTCGCCCCGAACGGGGCGTCCCTTCCTTCTGCATTTGTTTCAAACGCTGCCAGGCCGCCTTCTTTTCTCCTGTTCGCTCACCTATGCCTGCGCAATTACATTGTGGACGATTCAAGTGATTGTGGGCCTGATGATGGCTTGCCTTTTGGGCGGCTTTGTCCTATCTTATCGGTAGGTGGGGGACGAAGGAGCGGACATGATTTACACACCTTTGACGATCAGGGCGATGCAGGTGGCCTACGCGGCACACCACGGGCAGGCGGATAAGCTCGGGGTGCCTTATATCTTCCACCCTTTCCATCTCGCGGAGCAGATGAGCGATGAGGCCACGACCTGCGTTGCCTTGCTGCATGACGTGGTCGAGGACACATCGCTGTCGGTGGCTGGGTTGGCGCGGCTGTTCCCCCCGGAGATCGTCGAGGCCGTCCGCTTGCTGACGCACGATAAGACCGTGGATTACTTCGATTATGTCCGCAAGATCGCGACGAACGCGATTGCGACGGCGGTCAAGCTGGCGGATCTGGCCCACAATGCCGATCCTGCCCGTGCGAGCCTCACGGACGAGGCCCCCGAGGCTCGCGTGGCACGCCTCGCCAAATACGTCCGTGCCCGCGCCTTGCTCTCCGCCGCCTCGCCGACATGAGCGTCGCCGACAATGCGTCTTGCTAGGCGAAGACGCGTTGGAAGGGGATCAGGTTGCCTTCCGGGTTGTGGGAGTGGCGGGAGTTGTGGTCGTCAAGAATGGCGAAGGTGAGCCGACGGAAGACGCCGCGGAACTCGGGTTCCTCGAAGACCTCATGGAAGAGGCGAGCGATGTGCGCGGGCGGGTTGCGGAAGGCCCCGCACCCGAAGGCACCCAGCACGATGGCGTCATTGCCGCCATGGAAGCAGGCGCGCAGGATGGCGCGCATCTTGCGTTTCGTCGCCTCGGCGTGCTCGGGGCAGAGTTCCTGCGGGGCGGCAAGGGTGGGGCGGTTGAGCGCCGGCACGGTCACCACGTCCAATGCGAAAGGTTTCGCCAGGAAAGGAGCACCCTCCGCCTCATGACCGCGGAAGAAGACCACACCGCGCGAGTAGACGGAGCCCTCGTCGCGGTCCAGCGGATAGGCCTGCGCGCGCAAAGGCAGTCCCAAATGCCCCGCGCTTTGCGCGTCAAAGGGATAGAGTGACAGCGCCAACGTCGACCGCCGGAAGAGGCTTTCCTCTTGGGCGCGTGCGCCGTCGAGAACGCTGCCGCCGGGGTGCTGACGGTTGGCCAGGTTCAGCACCGCCGGCCGGAACCCCGCGTCCTGCAACGCCTTGGCCGCGTCCACGCACTCCTGCTCCAACACCTCCACCACCGTTTCCCCGCGCGGCGCGTCCGCCCCGATGGGCACCGAGCGCACGTAGACCTGCGTCCCCTCCGCAGCCTCCGACGCGCTTGGCAGGGAGGAGGTGTCCTCCTGCCGCCACGAGGGCATCGGGTAGCATCCACTGTGGCAACACCACAGCGTCAGATCGTAAATCTCGCGATTGAGGAGTTTGCGCACATCGATGCGCGGGTCGCGCTCATCTTGGGATGTCCCAGGCCGGGGCACAGTGTCACCATAGCGGCGCACGGCCTCCTCCGCGGTCGCCTCGGAGAGATGGCTGAACGCCCGCGGCGAGGCCGCTGTCTGCGGGCTGCCGAACATCCCTTTCGTGAAGCTTTCCGGACGGCGTGCCGGATCGGTGATTTCCCTGAACCAGAGCTCATTGAAGTTGCGATCGAACCCGCGCATTCGCGCGTCCGCCGCGACCAACTGCTCATAAGCCTCCGCCACGCGCGGCCACGGTCCGGCCGTCCACAATCTCGGCCGCCATCCCATCCCCCCACGCTCGTAGGACTCTAACAGCCCCTCCTGCCCCATACGCTTGGCGTAATAATGATAATAGGGAAAAATATTGAAGACGTTTCTAATGCGGTCATGATTGCGCATAAGCTTGGGGCAATCATGATAGTAATCATGATAGGAAGAAGGACTACCATGTATTATCTCCATCCATGTCTCCAACTCAAAACCATCCGGCGCCTCATCCGCGTCCATTCGTCTCTCCTTTCTGACTTCCGGCCAACATAGCCGTTCCTTATGCAGGTATTATAGCACATACCCGCCGCGGGTGTCGTTGTGGAATGTGCGGGTATTGCAGTTCGAGCGGACGCCGGATTATTCCAGCCGAAGGCGTGGCGACGCGGCAGATGGCGCGGCTTTTCCTGCTGGATTTCCTCCCGGGGATGCATCTCTCGGCCTTTGAGGGGAATCCGATTGTGCGAGGGATAAGGCGGGAGGCGGCGCCAGGGCAGGCGATCGTTTCGCCCCTACCGAGACGCGCACGACGGGGAGGCCTGACCTCGGATCACGCTCAGCCGAAGGCGTGGGGGACGTCAAGGTCGGCCCCGCAGTAGAGGCAGGTGCGGCGGCTTGAATTGGAGGGGCGGCCGCATTGCGGGCAACGCAGTTGCTGAGGGCCGATTTTGCCGTCCGCCACCCCATCCCGAAGGTCGATTTCCTCGATCTTCGCGGCTAACTCCTCCTCCGTGACGCCCAGCCGCTCGCTGATCAGTTCCCAGAGTGCCTGGCAGACGAGCGACTGGCGCGCCAATTGCTTGCACAAGCGCCCGAAGTCGGCACGCGTCGCCTCGACGCGTTCCTTGCCGATAGCGGCCGTGGTCTCCGCCTGGCGGATACGTTTGTTTTGGTGGCACTCCCACAAAAGATCGACGAGATCCATCCCGGCTTCCTTCCGTTCATGACGCCCGGCATCCTTGCCCGGCGAATTAACCAACAGTATAACACCCCTTCGCGCACGCACGCAAATCCATGGCGATCGCGCAGGCTCTTCAGAGTTTTTAGTGGGTCGGGTGTGGAAGCGCGCCGCAATGGAAGAGGATGGCTATACGGTA
>CALXMV010000054.1 GCA_944389565.1 uncultured Kiritimatiellota bacterium | reverse complement strand
GGGATGAAGACGTGCTCGCCGTCGCTCACCGCGTCGGCCTCGCATTCGAGGGCGTGCTGGAGGAAGCGGTCGAGGAGGAGGGGGCGGTCCTCGCTGACGCCGACGGCCTTGGCGACGTATTCGCGGAGCATGGGTTCGTCGTAGATGACTTCCATGCCGCGGCCGCCGAGGACGAAGGAGGGGCGGATCATGAGGGGGTAGCCGATGCGCTCGGCCACGGCGATGGCCTCGTCGATGCCGGTGGCCATGCCGCTTTCGGGCATGGGAATGCCGAGCTTGTCCATCATGTGGCGGAAGAGGTCGCGGTCTTCGGCGGTGTCGATGGAGTCGATGGAGGTGCCGAGGATGCGGCAGCCGGCATCGGCGAGCTCGCGGGCGATGTTCAGCGGGGTCTGGCCGCCGAACTGGACGATGATGCCCAGGGGGTTCTCTTTACGGTAGATCTGGAGGACGTCCTCGACGGTGACGGGCTCGAAGTAGAGGCGGTCGGAGGTGTCGTAGTCGGTGGAGACGGTCTCGGGGTTGCAGTTGACCATGACCGTCTCGTAGCCCATGGCGCGGAGGGTGAAGGCGGCGTGGCAGCAGCAGTAGTCGAACTCGATGCCTTGGCCGATGCGGTTCGGGCCGCCGCCGAGGATCATGACCTTCTTGGGGTTGGGGTCGAGCGTCAGCGCGTCGGGGGCGTTGTAGGTGGAGTAGTAGTACTCGCGATCCTCCACGCCGCTGACGGGGACCGCGTGCCAGCCTTCGACGCAGCCGAGCGCCTCGCGGCGTTCGCGGATGGCTTTCTCGCGGATGCCGAGGATCTTGGCCAGGTAACGGTCGCTGAAGCCGTCTTTCTTCGCTTGGACGAGGAGGTCGTCGGGCGGGAGGGTGCCTTTGTGGTCGAGGATCTTCTCTTCCAGTTGCACGAGCTCGCGCATTTGCCGGACGAAGTAGGCCTTGACGGCGCAGGCGTCGAAGATCTGCTCGTCGGTGGCGCCTTGGCGCAGGGCCTCGTACATGATGAAGTGGGTCTCGCTGCTGGGCGTGCGCAGGCGCTCCAGGAGCTCTTTGAGGGACTTCTTCTCCCAGCCGACCCAGCCGAGGCCGTAGCGGCCCTTCTCCAGGCCGCGGATGGCCTTCTGCAGGGCTTCCTTGTAGGTCTTGCCGATGCTCATCACCTCGCCGACGGCCTTCATCTGCGTGCCGAGCTTGTCCTCGACGGCGCGGAACTTCTCGAAGGCCCAGCGCGCGAACTTGAGCACCACGTAGTCGCCGGAGGGGGTGTATTTCTCAAGCGAGCCGTCGCGCCAATAGGGGAGCTCGTCGAGCGTCATGCCGGCGGCGAGCTTGGCGGAGACCAGCGCGATCGGGAAGCCGGTGGCCTTCGAGGCCAGCGCGGAGGAGCGGGAGGTGCGCGGGTTGATCTCGATGATGACCACGCGGCCGGTCTTGGGATCGTGCGCGAATTGCACGTTCGTGCCGCCGATGACGCCGATGGCCTCGACGATCTTGAAGGCCATCTTCGTGAGGCGGTCGATCAGCTCGGGGGCGATGGTGAGCATGGGCGCGGCGCAGAAAGAGTCGCCGGTGTGCACGCCCACGGGGTCGATGTTCTCGATGGTGCAGACGCAGACCATCTGGTTCTTCGCGTCGCGCACCACCTCGATCTCCAGCTCCTCCCAGCCTTTGATGGACTCCTCCACGAGGATCTGGTGCGTCATCGAGAGGTCCAGGCCCTTGCGGGCGATGGCGTCGAGCTCCTCGATGTTGTAGGCGAAGCCGCCGCCGGCGCCGCCCATCGTGTAGGCGGGGCGGATGACCACGGGGTAGCCGATCTCGGCGATGATCTTCTCGGCGTCGGCCACGCTGTTGGCGATGCCCGAGCGGGGCGTCTCGATACCCAGTTGCTGCATCGTGTGCTTGAAGACGTCGCGGTCCTCGCCGCGCTCGATCGCGTCCAGGTTCACGCCGATGACCATCACGCCGTACTTGTCCAGGATGCCCGCCTTGGCCAAGGCGGAGGACATGTTCAGCCCCGTCTGCCCGCCCAGGTTCGGCAGGATCGCGTCCGGGCGCTCCTTGGCGATGATCTGCTCCAGGCGCTTGAGGTTCAGCGGCTCGATGTACGTCGCGTCGGCCATCGTGGGGTCGGTCATGATCGTGGCGGGGTTCGAGTTAACCAACACGATCTTGTAGCCCAGTGCGCGCAACGCCTTGCACGCCTGCGTGCCCGAATAGTCGAATTCGCACGCCTGCCCGATCACGATGGGGCCGGAGCCGATGATGAGCACCTTCTTGATGTCCGAACGCTGCATACTTCCGCCTTCCTGAGCATTTATCACGGCAATGTACCGCAAACCGGGCCTGTATTATATCAGAGACGCCCCCGCGAGACAAGACCGCGCCCCCCCCTTCCGCGAAAAATCCCGGGGCCGCCCGGGAGGCGCCCGCGCGGTGCGGCGTGCGTACGGCTGTCGCCAGGGCGGGCGGGAGGGGCGGGGGCGCGGGGTTTGGCGCGGGGCGTGTGGTAACATGGTGCCATGAAACGGATCATCGCACTGTTCGCCGCGGCGCTGTGCGGCTCGGCCTGGGCCGCGCCGTTGCGCCACCCCATCTATGAGCCCGACGGGAAGGCCGTTTCCGGGCCGGCCAACCTTTTTCTCGGCGCGAAGGCGTCGGCGAAGGACCAGTGGAGCGACCGTGCGCCGGGCCTGGCGGTGAACGGCCGCAAGGACCGCGGCGACCATTGGGCCAGCGACTCGCTCCCCGCCTGGCATCAGATCGACCTGGGCGAGGCGAAGACGCTCGCCTCGATCCGCGTGATCCCCTATTGGGGCGACGGGCGCGTCTATGGCTTCAAGGTGGAGGGCTCGGCGGACGGCAAGGCGTGGACGCTCCTGGCCGACCGCTCGGAGAACTCGATTGAGAGCGGGCCGGACGGGTTCGTGCTGGATTTCGCGCCGACGGCCTGCCGCTACGTGCGCACCACGTTCGTCAAGAACACGGCCAACGCGGCCGGGCATCTGGTGGAGATCGAGGGCTACGCCGCGGCCCAGGGCGGGGAGCCGAGGCTGACGCCCGTCTCCGCGCGCCAGCGTTTCGCGCGCGACGTCCCGAGCGGCCTGCCGGCCGGGGGCGAGGTCGCCCTGCGCGGGTGGCGCGGCGAGCGCGTGCTCGGGCACGTGCTGGCGGAGTCGCCCGCGGGGTTCGCGGAGCTGACCGCCGAGCCGCTGGTGTTGCGGACGGCGGATGGCGGGGAGATCGCCGCGCGGCTTGACTTCGTGCGTTACACCACGGGCGACGGCGTGTTGCGCGAGGATATCCTGGACGGCACGTCGCGCAAGGTCTTCAAAGGGGTGACGCGCCCGATCGCCGTCACGGTGGACATCCCGGCGGACTGCGCGCCGGGGGTCGCCCGCGGGACCCTGGCGGTGCGGGTGAACGGGAAGCGCGTCACCGTGCCCGTGGCGCTCACCGTCGACCCCGAGACCCTGCCGCCGCCCGCGCAGTGGGCCTGCCACATCGACCTGTGGCAGCACCCCGACGCCGTGGCGCGGTGGCATGACGTGCCGCCGTGGTCGCCCGAGCACTTCGCCCTGCTCAAGCCCTACATGCTCCGCCTCGCCGCGATGGGCCAGAAGACGATCACCACCACGCTCATCGACGAGGCCTGGGATCGGCAGACCTACGACGCCTTCGGCACGATGGTCGGCATCACCCGCAAGGCCGACGGTTCGTGGGCCTACGATTACACCGTCTTCGACAAATGGGTGACCTTCATGCGCGAGGAGATCGGCCTGCGCAACGCCACGATCTCGTGCTACAGCATGCTCCCGTGGTCGCTCACCTTCCCGTATTACGACGAGGCGCAGGGGCGGACCGTCGCGCCGCGCATGGCGCCCGACTCGCCCGAATACGAGGCCTTCTGGGGGCACCTGCTCACCGACTTCCGCAGACATCTGCGCGAGAAGGGCTGGGCGGGCATCACCCGCATCGCCATGGACGAGCGCCCCGACCGCCTCTTCCGCCCCGCCCTCGCCGTCGCCCGCAAATACGCGCCCGACCTCAAGATCGTCGCCGCGTGCAACGCCCCCAGCGCCATCACCGACGACTTCGACGACTGCTCCTACGGCCTCAACATCTGCGAGCGGCTCGTCACCCACGCCGCCAAACGCCGCGCCCAGGGCAAGCAGACGACCTTCTACGTCTGCACCAGCCCCGCCCGCCCCAACACCTTCGTCGGCTCCACCCTCGCCGAGTCCGAGTGGCTCCTCCCCATGGCCGCGCACTACGGGCTCGACGGGATGCTCCGTTGGACCTTCCAGTCGTGGGTCGAGAACCCCCTCCTCAGCCAGGATTACGTCACCTGGCCCAGCGGCGACACCTCCATGATCTATCCCGGCAACCGCCCGAGCCTCCGTTGGGAGGCGCTGCGCAACGGCATCGAGACCTTCGAGAAGATCCGCCTCCTCCGCGCCAAGGCCGAGGCCGCCGGGAAACCCGAGGCCCTCGCCCCGCTCGACGCCGCCCTCGCCCGCTTCACCGTCGCCCGCGGCACCAAGGCCGGAAACCCTTACGAGGCCGACCTCCAGGCCCTCGACGACGCGCTCATCAGGACCGCCGAGGCGCTGCGGTGATAGGGCACGGGGCGCGCCGCCCGCCGTTCTCCTTTTCGTCGGGATATGTTATACTGACCGCATGACCGCGCAACAGACCTTTCTGGCGAACCTGCTCAAGCGGACGGGGTTGCTCTCCGACGCCCAGGTCGAGATCCTGCTCAACGCCGACCTCGGGGAGGGCATCCCCAAGGCCGTGGCCCGGCTGGAGATGGCCAAGGAGGGCGAGTTCCTGGAGCGCCTGGCGCCGGTGCTCGGCCTGGAATACGTGGACCTGGCCAAGACGCGCCCGACGGACGAGGCGCTGCGCCTGCTGCCGGCGCGCGCGGTCTACCAGTACAACGCGTTGCCGCTGACGGTGGAGGGGGACGTGCTGGCGGTGGCCGTCGCCGACCCGATGGACACGGCCGCGGCCGACGGCATCCGCCTGGCGTGCGGGAAGCCCGTGCGCATCCGCCTGGCACCCTCCGAGGAGATCGACAAGGCCGTCAAGAAATATTACGGCGTGGGCGCCGAGGCCGTCGAGAAGATGATCGAGGACGGCCGCTACGAGGTCTCCGACACCGAGGCGAACATCTCGAAGATTGACGTGAACGAGATGGGGCAGGAGGCCTCGATCGTCCGCTTCGTGAACCAGATCATCGCCGAGGCCGACCGCCAGGGCGCCACCGACATCCACGTGGAGCCGATGGAGGACGAGCTACGCATCCGCTACCGGATCGACGGGATGCTGCACAAGGTCGACGTGCCGCCGCAGATCAACCGCCTCAAGGCCGCCATCATCTCCCGCCTCAAGGTCATGGCCAACCTCGACATCGCCGAGAAGCGCCTGCCGATGGACGGGCGCATCGGCATCCGCCTCAACGGCGAGGACATCGACATCCGCGTCTCCACCTGCCCCACCGCCTACGGCGAGAGCGTCTCCCTGCGCCTGCTCCAAAAAGCCGGCAACTTCGTCCAGCTCAAGGACCTGGGCATGAGCGAGCGCGACTACGCCCTCACCAACAAGCTCATCACCCGCCCCAACGGCATCATCCTCGTCACCGGCCCCACCGGCTCGGGCAAATCCACCAGCCTCTACGCCTTCCTCCACGAGATCAACAAGGTCAATGTCCGCATCATGACGGCCGAGGACCCCATCGAATACGAGATGAAGGGCATCAACCAGGTGCTCGTGCGCGCGGACATCGGCCTCACCTTCGCCCGCGCCCTCCGCGCCTTCCTCCGCCAAGACCCCGACATCATCATGGTCGGCGAGATCCGCGACGGCGAGACCGCCGAGATCGCCATCAACGCCTCCCTCACCGGCCACCTCGTCTTCTCCACCCTCCACACCAACGACGCCGCCGGCGCCTTCGCCCGCCTCATCGACATGGGCGCCGAACCCTTCCTCGTCGCCTCCGCCGTCGCCGGCGTCCTCGCCCAGCGCCTCGCCCGCCGCCTCTGCCCCAAATGCCGCCGGCAGATCCCCCTCAAGGACGGCTGGTGGGACCAGCCCCACCTCCCCCCGCAGGACCACGTCTACGCCCCCGTCGGGTGCGAGGCCTGCGCCAACACCGGCTACAAAGGCCGCGGCGCCATCTTCGAGCTCCTGGGCGTCAGCGAGCGCATCGGCAGCCTCATCATCGGCCGCCACTCCTCCGCCGAGATCCGCAAGGCCGCCATGGAGGAGGGCATGGCCACCCTCCGCCAGGACGGCTGGCGCAAGGTCTTCTCCGGCTTCACCTCGGTGGAGGAGCTCATGCGCGTCACGGAAGACGCGAAATAATGCCCCGAAACCCCATGCGAATGGGGTTTTTTGTTTGCCTGACGGGCGCATATTTGCTACCATACACGTCTCTTTTTTGGAACCAAGGAGAAATCAGATGAGCAACGAGAAGTTCGTGTATTTCTTCGGCGGCGACGCCTCCGAGGGGAACGGGTCGATGAAGGCGCTTTTGGGCGGCAAGGGCGCGAACCTGGCCGAGATGGCCTCGATGGGGCTGCCGGTGCCCCCCGGCTTCACCATCACCACCGAGGCCTGCGGCAAATACTACGAACTGGGCGAGGAGCGCCTCTTCGCCAAGATCATGCCCGAGGTCGAGGCCGCCCTGGCCCGCCTCCAGGAGGTCACCGGCAAGACCTTCGGCAAAGGCCCCAACCCCCTGCTCGTCTCCGTCCGCTCCGGCGCCGCCGTCTCCATGCCCGGCATGATGGACACCGTGCTCAACCTCGGCCTCAACCCCGAGACCGTCGAGGCGATGATCGCCAAGACCGGCAACAAGCGCTTCGTGATGGACTCCTACCGCCGCTTCATCCAGATGTTCGGCAACGTGGTCATGGGCATGGAGCACCACGACTTCGAGCATGAGCTCGAGGCCGTCAAGGCCACCAAGGGCGTCAAGCTCGACACCGAGCTCTCCGCCGAGGACCTCGAGGAGGTCATCGCCCGCTACAAGAAAATCGTCGTCGCCCGCTTCGGCAAGGAGTTCCCGGCCGACGCCCACGAGCAGCTCCGCATGGGCATCCGCGCCGTCTTCGGCAGCTGGAACAACCCCCGCGCCATCAAATACCGCGAGCTCAACGACATCCGCGGCCTCGCCGGCACCGCCGTCAACGTCCAGACCATGGTCTTCGGCAACAGCGGCAACAACTCCGCCACCGGCGTCGCCTTCTCCCGCGACCCCTCCACCGGCGACAACAGCTACTTCTACGGCGAATACCTCATCAACGCCCAGGGCGAGGACGTCGTCGCCGGCATCCGCACCCCGCAGGAGATCACCATCCAAGGCTCCCGCGAATGGGCCAAGCGCGCCGGCATCTCCGAGGAGGAGCGCCTCGCCAAGTTCCCCTCCCTCGAAGAGTCCATGCCCGAGGTCTTCAAGCAGTTCGACGCCATCCGCGTGAAGCTCGAGCAGCACAACCGCGACATGCAGGACATGGAGTTCACCATCGAGGACGGCAAGCTCTACATGCTCCAGACCCGCAACGGCAAGCGCACCGCCGCCGCCGCCGTCCGCATCGCCACCGACCTCGTCAAGGAAGGCCTCATCGACGAGCAGACCGCCGTCCTGCGCGTCGAGCCCCAGCAGCTCGACCAGCTCCTCCACCCCGTCTTCAACGCCCTGGCCGAAAAGAAGGCCAAGGTCATCGCCACCGGCCTGCCCGCCTCCCCGGGCGTCGCCACCGGCACCGTCGTCTTCACCGCCGAGGAGGCCGAGACCCAGGGCAAGCTCGGCAAGAAGGTCATCCTCTGCCGCGCCGAGACCAGCCCCGAGGACATCGCCGGCATGGTCTCCGCCCAAGGCATCCTCACCGCCCGCGGCGGCATGACCAGCCACGCCGCCGTCGTCGCCCGCGGCATGGGCAAATGCTGCGTGGCCGGCTGCGGCGACGCGCTCATCGACGCCAAGGCCAAGACCGTCAAGTTCGGCGACGTCACCCTCCGCGAGGGCGACTGGATCAGCCTCAACGGCTCCACCGGCAAGGTCTACGAAGGCCGCATCGAGACCCGCGACCCCGAGCTCTCCGGCCCCTTCGCCGAGATCATGGCCCTCGCCGACAAGTACCGCACCATGGGCGTGCGCACCAACGCCGACACCCCCCGCGACACCCAGGTCGCCGTCCGCTTCGGCGCCGAGGGCGTCGGCCTCTGCCGCACCGAGCACATGTTCTTCTCCGACGACCGCATCGTCGCCTTCCGCCGCATGATCCTCGTCGCCGAGAAGGTCAAGAAGCTCAAGGAAGCCCTCGCCGCCGCCGGCTCCGCCGAGGAGAAGGCCGCCATCCAGGCCCAGCTCGACGCGCCCCTCGCGCAGTACAACGCCGCCCTCGCCACCCTCCTCCCGCTCCAGCGCGGCGACTTCGAGGGGATGTTCCAGGCACTCGACGGCCGCGAGTGCACCGTCCGCCTCCTCGACCCGCCCCTGCACGAGTTCGTCCCGCACGACGAGGCCGGCCAGGCCGAAATGGCCAAGGTCATGGGCATCCCCGTCGAGGAGGTCAAGAAACTCGTCGACGAGCTCCACGAGTTCAACCCCATGCTCGGCCACCGCGGTTGCCGCCTCGGCATCTCCTACCCCGAGGTCACCGAGATGCAGGTCCGCGCCATCTGCGAGGCCGCCGCCAACGTCCCCGGCTCCAAGCCCGAGATCATGGTCCCCCTCGTCGGCAACGTCAAGGAACTCCTCTCCCAGAAGGCCATCATCCAGAAGGTCATCGCCGAGGTCGAGAAAGAGCGCGGCGTCAAGCTCGATATCCTCATCGGCACCATGATCGAGGTCCCCCGCGCCGCCCTCACCAGCGACGAGATCGCCAAGGAGGTCGACTTCTTCTCCTTCGGCACCAACGACCTCACCCAGACCACCTGCGCCTTCTCCCGCGACGACGCCGGCAAGTTCCTCCGCGACTACGTCAGCAAGGGCTTCTACGACTACGACCCCTTCATCGTCCTCGACCAGCAAGGCGTGGGCAAGCTCATGAAGTTCGCCGTCGACCAGGCCAAGGCCGTCAACCCCTCCATCCGCATGGGCATCTGCGGCGAGCACGGCGGCGAACCCCACTCCGTCGAGTTCGCCAACCGGATCGGCCTCACCTACGTCTCCTGCTCCCCCTACCGCGTGCCGATCGCCCGCCTGGCCGCAGCCCAGGCCGCCATCAAGGCCGCCCGCAAGGCCAAGTGACCCGCAGGCCGACACACCGTACCTCAAAATCCCCCGACCCCCGGTCGGGGGATTTTTTGTGCCCGTGCGCCCCCCTCCCCCGCCCCTCGCACATCGGAAGGTTTCGGGACAAAAACCAGGAAGGGCGGGACGCGAGAAACGCAAGCGTGTTGGCGCGATTTTAGGCTGGGGGTGGCAGGAAGGAACGAAGGTTGCCGAGTTTGCGTTGAAGAGTGCTCACCTCCGAGGCCGCGCGCTCGGAGAAGTCAGCGTTTTTTTGGGGGGCGGCAGACAAGGGCGAGGAGGCCTCCATTCACGCAGACGCCGCCTTCCGCACCAGGCCCCGCAATGCCACACGCACCCTTTCAGTGCCCCGCGCCGTGTGCCCCAACACCCTTCGCCACTGCCCTCCTTGACCGTCGGATCTCCGCCTGATTCCATGCGTTCGCCCCGCACCGACGGCTCTTCAGAGTTTTTAGTGGGTCGGGTGTGGAAGCGCGCCGCAATGGAAGAGGATGGCTATACGGTAGTTGGCA
>CALXMV010000053.1 GCA_944389565.1 uncultured Kiritimatiellota bacterium | reverse complement strand
GCCAACTACCGTATAGCCATCCTCTTCCATTGCGGCGCGCTTCCACACCCGACCCACTAAAAACTCTGAAGAGCCGCGGTTTGCGGGGGGCGTTGCGGGGGGGATGGCGGATATGGTACAATGCTAGTTCATTTGCGTTTGTCGGCAAGCCGGGAGGCTGTCGGGTTTGACGGAGTTTCGAGATGAAGAAGCGTGGCGAGGATCAGGGGACGTTGAAGTGCTCGTTTTGCGGGCGGCCGACGGACACGGGGCATTGCGCGGTCGGGGTGGATGGGCAGGCGGTGCTGTGCTCGCGGTGCATGGTGGAGGTGGCGAACTCGATGCTGGCGATGGATCCGGCCTTCGAGGAGGTGCGGGAGTCGCTGGCACTTGCGGATCCCAAGGCGGGGCGGAAGGCCAAGAAGGAGCGTTTGGCGCCGGTGGAGGTGCCGCCGCCGCCGGAGATCAAGGCGTTCCTGGATCAATACGTGGTGGGGCATGAGCGGGTGAAGAAGCTGCTGTCGGTGGCGGTGCACAACCACTATCGGCGGCTGAACCAGAAGGCGGCGGGGAAGGATGACGCCTTCGCGGACGTGGAGATCGAGAAGAGCAACGTGTTGCTGATCGGGCCGACGGGGTGCGGGAAGACGTTGTTCGCGAAGACGCTGGCGCGGATGCTGAAGGTGCCGTTCGCGATCGCGGACGCGACGACGGTGACGGAGGCTGGTTACGTGGGGGAGGACGTGGAGAACATTCTCCTGTATCTGCTGCAGAATTGTGGGATGGACGTGGAGCAGGCGCAGCGGGGGATCGTCTACATCGACGAGATCGACAAGGTGGCGCGCAAGACGGAGAACACGTCGATCACCCGTGACGTGAGCGGCGAGGGGGTCCAGCAGGCGTTGCTGAAGATCATCGAGGGGACCGTGGCGCATGTGCCGGAGAAGGGGGGGCGCAAGCACCCGCAGGCGGAGTACATCCCGGTGGACACGTCGAACATCCTCTTCATCTGCGGGGGGGCGTTCGTTGGGCTGGATGAGAAAATCAAGGCGCGGCTGGGGAAGAAGGCCATCGGCTTCGTGGATTCGGAGGCAGAGGCGCGCGAGGCGCAGGATCGCGTGTTGGCGCAGGTGCAGCCCGAGGACCTGGTGAGCTTCGGGCTGATCCCGGAGTTCGTGGGGCGCTTGCCGGTGATCGCGAAGATGGGGGAGCTCTCGGAAGGGGAGTTGGTGCGGATCCTGACGGAGCCGAAGAACGCGGTGGTGCGGCAGTACCAGAAGCTGTTGGCGATGGAAGGGGTGGCGCTCCGCTTCACGGAGGGTGCGCTGGCGGCGATCGCGCGCGAGGCGCTGAAGCGGAAGACGGGCGCGCGTGGCTTGCGCTCGATCATGGAGCAGGTGATGGCGGACTTCATGTACACGTTGCCGGGGAGCGCGGAGGCGAAAGCCGGGATGACGCTGGAGGTGGACGAGGCGACGGTGGCCGCGAAATTGCGGGCGGAGGCCTGAGCGATGCGTTTCGTCGGTCCGCACGTCTCGGCCGCCGGGTCGCCGGCCGCCGCCGTGGAGAACGCCTTGGCGGTGGGGGCCACGGGCTTCGCGATGTTCGTGAAAAACCAGCGGCAATGGGTGGGGAAACCGTTGCCGCCGGAGGACGCGGAGGCTTTCCGCGCGGCGATGGCCGCGGCGCCTTACGCGGCGGCGCAGGTGTTGCCGCACGCCGGCTATCTGATCAATCTGGCGAATCCGGATCCGGAGAAACACGCCAAGAGCATGGCGTCGCTGCTGGACGAGCTGCGGCGTTGCGAGGCGCTCGGGCTCACGACGCTCAACCTGCACCCCGGCTCGCACCTGAACCAGATCGTGCCGGAGGCGGCGTGCGACCGCGTGGCGGCGAGCATCAACGCCGCGCTCGCGGAGACGCGCGGCGTGGCGGTCGTGATCGAGAACACGGCGGGGCAGGGTGCCTATCTGGGGGCCGAGCCCGAGCAGCTGGGACGCATCGTGGCGGGTGTCGGGGACAAGACGCGGGTGGGGATCTGCCTGGACACGGCGCACGCGTTCGCGGCCGGGTTCGACCTGCGCACGGCGGATGGCGTGAGGGCGTTCCTCGACCGTGTGGACGGGGCCGTCGGGCTGGGCTTCCTGCGCGGGATGCACCTGAACGACTCGAAGGGGGCGCTGGGATCGCACCTCGATCGGCATGAATCGCTCGGCAAGGGGTTCTTGGGATGGGAGCCTTTCGAGACGCTCGCCCGCGACCCGCGCCTGGAGGGCATCCCGCTCATCCTCGAGACGCCGGACGCGACGCTGTGGCCGGCGGAGACCAAGCGTTTGCTGGAGGCCTGAGATGCTCAAGAACCTTCGGATCGACACGTTGGGCAACGGCATCCGCGTCGTGACGCTGGCCAAGCCCGAGGCCGAGGGCGCGCAGGTGGCCATCCGCGCGCAGGTGGGCAGCCGCAACGAGCCCGAGGCGCTCAACGGCGCCAGCCATCTCATCGAGCATATGCTGTTCAAGGGCACGGCCCGCCGTTCGGCGCAGGCCATCTCGCGGGCGATCGAGGGGCAGGGGGGCATCCTCAACGCTTACACCGACCGCGACGTCACCTGTTATTACGCGCGCGTGCCCTACGACAAGACGCGCGTGGCGCTTGATGTTTTGGGCGACCTCTTCTACAACGCGACCTTCGACCCCAAGGAGCTTGACCGCGAGCGGCGCGTCATCGCCGAGGAAATCCGGATGTATGACGATCAGCCCGACAGCGTGGTGCTCGACCGGCTGGCCATGCAATTGTGGTCCGGCCACCCGCTCGGGCGCCCCATCGCCGGGAGCATCGATGGCGTGCTCGCCATGCCGCGTGAGGCCATCCTTGCCTACCGTGCGGCGAACTACGCGCCAAGCCGGACGATTTTCGCCTTTGCCGGGCGCGTGGACCATGAGGCGTGCGTGAAGGCGGTGGAGCGTTTGACCGGGCGGTTGCGCGACCCCGCGGATCTGCGCGCCCCGGAGCCTTACACGCGCGCCATCCCGTTGGAGCCCTTCTCCCTGACGCGGCGGGACATCCAGCAGACGCAGTTGGCCTTCGGGTGGCGTGTCCCCGGGACGCGGGATGCGCGGCGCCAGGCGTTCGACTTCCTTTCCGGGATTTTGGGCGAGTCCATGATGTCGCGCCTCTTCCAGAGCATCCGCGAGCGCCGGGGACTTTGCTACAGCGTGAGCAGCGGCACCGCGTTTTACGCCGACTGCGGCGCGCTTTCCGTCACCGCCGGGTGCCACCCGGACAAGG
This sequence comes from uncultured Kiritimatiellota bacterium, assembly GCA_944389565.1. GTDB lineage: Bacteria > Verrucomicrobiota > Kiritimatiellia > RFP12 > DVOR01 > Spyradenecus. The sequence goes on along the minus strand of CALXMV010000053.1, from coordinate 7,243 downwards.
CCTTTCCGTGCGCCAAGGGAATCTTGGCCGAAATCAGGCGCCTGGCCGAACGTCCCGTCCCCGCCGCCGAGATGCGCCGCACGCGCGATTACCTCTGCGGGCGTTTCCGTCTGCGGATGGACGGGACGCCGATCGGCTGGGTGTGCAGGCGCGTCCAGGATGGGCTCCCGCCCGATCCCGAGGCCGTCGTGGAGGCTTGGCGCGCCGTCACGGCGGAGGATATCCAGGCGCTCGCGCGGGAGTTCCTGGCCCCTGACGCGTTGGCCATGGCCGTGGTCGCGCCGAACCGTGCCCGGCATGACGCCGCGGATTGGGCGCGGCTCATGAAGTATTGACCGATCCATTCCCCGAGGTTATCCCATGAACGATTTGCTCAACATGACGATTCTGGCGGTGGTGCAGGGGCTCACCGAGTTCCTGCCCGTCAGCTCCTCCGGCCATTTGGTGCTCGCCAAGACGATCCTGGGGTTCGAGGAACTCAGCGGGCTTGGCGTGGAGGTGCTCCTGCACGGCGGCACCGTCGTGGCGGTGCTCCTCTACTATTGGCGGTTCATCGTCGAGACGGTCCGTGGACTCTTTCGGCGCGACCGCGAGGCGTGGCGTTTCGCCGTGGCGGTCGTGGTCTCCATGATCCCCGCCGTGGTCTTGGGGTTGCTTTTCGAGGATGAGCTGGAGGCGGCCGCGGGGAGCCCGCTCTTCGTCTGCGGCGCGTTGGTGTTCACGGGGGTTTTGCTCCTTGCCACGCGTCTGTTCGGGCGGGACGGGCTGGGGCGCGATGTCTCCGTGGGCCGGGGTTTGCTCATGGGGGTCGCCCAAGCCATCGCGATGCTCCCGGGCGTCTCGCGGAGCGGCAGCACCATCGCCATGTCGCGTTTTCTGGGGGTGGCCTCGGACAAGGCCGCGGCCTTCTCGTTCCTGATGGTCGTGCCGGTGATTGTGGGGGGTAACCTGCTCTATCTCATCCGCGCGCTCACCGGTGGCGACAGCCCCTTCGCCGATCTCACGTGGGGGATGGGGCTGACGGGCTTCTGCGTCTCCGCGGCCGTCGGCTACGCAAGCGTGGCGTGGATGGTGCGGTTGCTCGGGAGGCACCATTTCTGGCTTTTCGGGTTTTATTGCGTGGCCGTCGGGTTGGTCGGCGGAGCGTGGCTGATCCTCGCCTGACGCCATGCCGAAAACGGCATGAAAAAAGCCGGCGAACCGATAGGGTTCGCCGGCTTTTTTTCGCACGCCGATAGGCGGCGCGTCAGCCGATGAGGAGGCCTTTGGCCTTGAGCTGGGCGGCGTCGAGGGCATGGGCGGGGTCGATCTCGACGGGCATGCCGTCGGGGACGGCGATGCCGGCTTCGGCGAGCCAGCCGCGCCATTTGGCCTGGAGGTCGCGCTTGGCGGTGGCGGGGGAGTCGTTGCCCTCGGCGTTTTTGACGGGGGAGAACTCCTGGGTGCGATCGAAGGCGAGGGAGACGAGGGCCTTGGCGTTGGGGATGACGTCGAAGATGAACTTCTCGAACTTGTAGCCGTTGGGGGCGGCGGGCTTGACGGTCGCCCCGGCGTCGTCGACCATGGCGATCTTCTTGTGGGCGAGGTGGAGGGGCATGGCGCGATCGGCCTCGGCCTTGAGGAAGGCGTAGGAGAACATATGGATGGCGGGGGAGCCGTAGGCGAGCCAGAGGGAGCCGTCGGGGTTCGTGCGCTCCATCTGCTCGTCGGAAAGCTCGGAGTATTCGACCATCGCGTGGGTGCCGTCGGGGCGGACGACGACGACGCCCATGCCCTCGTGCGCGTCGCGCTTCTTGCAGACCTTGAGCGTCATGTCGGCGCCTTTGGCGGCGTGGAGGCCGACGAAGGCAGGCGCGGCGATGTCGACCAAGGGGTTGTCGACCTGGAAGAAGAAGACCTGCTCGATGCCGCGACGCCCCATGTCGGCCAACGCGCCGGAGCGCTCCAGCGCGGCGAGGACGCCGCCGTGGCCGTCGGGGCTCATGAAGATGTGGCCGGGCTTGTCGAGGATGATCTTGCCCTCGGGGTCGAGCGCGGGCCACATCCCCTGCACGAAGAAGAAGACGTCCTCCGGGGCGAGCCCGAAGTAACCGTTCGCCTCGAAGACGGCGCGGGTGGCGGCGTCGTTGGTCTCGGAGGTCATGACGTAGAAGGGCACGGGCTTGCCGTAGGTCTTCTTGAGGCCCAGGAGTTTGCGGGCATGGAACCAGAAGAGCGGGCGGTCGGAGATGGGGCCGATGGGGTAGGCGCCCTTGGGGCCGTCGTAACCGAGGCGGGAGCCTTGGCCGCCGGCGACGAGGAGAGCTGCGACCTTGCCGGCGCGGAGGAGCTCCTCGCCTTTGGCGACATAGGCGGCGCGGGCGTCGCCCTCGGGGGTCTCGACGGCGGCGGGCTCGAAGGCGCCCGCGGCGGCGGCGGGTTTGCCGGCATCCTTGAGCATGGCCTGCATGCGGCCGATGGCGGCGAAGTCGAGGGTGGCGATCTGGGCGAGGAGCGCGGCCTGCGCGGCGGCGTCGAGCGTGTCCCAGAAACGGAGGACGTGGCCCTGCCCATTGGCTTCGAGAAGGGTCTTGGCTTCGGTGAACGTCATGGTGTGTTTCTCCTGTGTTGCGACAAAGCGGCGGGGTGGGTCACTGCTGGGCCTCTTGGGCGCGTTGCTTGAGGTAGGCCTCGATGAAATCCTGGACGTAGCGGCCGTCCATCATGCCCTGGACGTTGGCGGTCTCGTGGCCGGTGCGGTGGTCCTTGACCATCGTGTAGGGCTGGAAGACGTAGGAACGGATCTGGCTGCCCCAGGCGATCTCGCCCTTGTCGCCATAGAAGCGCTCCATCTCCTTGCGCTTCTTGTCCATCTCCAGCTCGTAGAGTTTGGCCTTGAGGACCTGCATGGCGCGGGCCTTGTTCTGGTGCTGGGAACGCTCCACCTGGCAGGCGACGACGATGCCTGTGGGCAGGTGCGTGAGGCGGACGGCCGAGTCGGTCTTGTTCACCTTCTGCCCGCCGGCGCCGCCGGAGCGGTAGGTGTCCACCCGCAGATCCTCCTCCTTGATCTCGATGTCCACCTCGTCGGAGATCTCGGCCACCACGTCGAGCGAGACGAAGGAGGTGTGGCGGCGCTTGGCCGCGTCGAAGGGCGAGATGCGCACCAGTCGGTGGACGCCCCGCTCGGCCTTGAGGTAACCGTAGGCGTAGGGGCCCTTGACGATGAACATCACGCTCTTGACGCCCGCCTCCTCGCCCGGCTGGAGGTCGAGCACCTCCACCTCGAAGCCGGCGTCGTCCGCGTACATCTGGTACATCCGGAAGAGCATCTGCGCCCAGTCGCAGGCCTCCGTGCCGCCCGCGCCGGCGTGGAGCGTCAGAATCGCGTTGCACGCGTCGAGCTTGCCGCAGAGGAGCGACTGCAACCGTAGCTTGTCCTCCACCTTCTCCGCCTTGTCGAGGCTTCCCTCCGCCTCGGCGGCCATGAGGTCCTGCTCCTCGCCCGGGGTCTCGGCGTCGGCCATCTCCAACGCCATCTCCGCCTCCTCGATGGCGGCGGCGAGCGCGTTGAACGGGTTCAGGATGGCCTTCTCCGCGTTGGCCTCGGCGATCACCGCGCGCGCGGCCTCGGGGGCGTCCCAGAAACCAGGCTCCGCCTGTCGTGCCTCCGCCTGCGCCAAGCGCGCCTCGCGCTCCCCGATTTTCAGATAACCGCGCATCTCCTCCAAACTCGTCTTGAGCTTGGCGATGCGCGCGACGATGGCATCCCGGTCGAACATGTGCAATGGCTCCACAAATAAACGACCTTAGCATACCATATTTTCGGCTCGCGTGCCAAACCCGTGCCCCTCCCCGCGTGATGTTGAATCGTCCACAATGTAATTGCGCAGGTGCGAAAAGGAAAAACAGGAGGAAGGAAGGTGGACAGGCAGAGGCCAAAGCGAAACAGGAGGAGGGGGCGCCACCTAGGGGCAAGCCATTTGCCGAAGTCCAGGGAAACCCTCGTCCGTCTTTGGATGGCGATGGGCCAGATGTACCCGCTCTGTCTCCACGCCGTCATGGACGACGCCTCGCCTGGCGAACAACGGCTCCGGCAGCAAAGCCGCTCTCGCCGACCCAATCCCCGCAGGGCCGACTTGACGAGACCGGCGAGCCGGGCGAGCTCCAGATCGACAGTGCGAGAGAATCCTCCGGGAGGCTCTTTATGACGCAACGCCCCAGACTTCTTTCCACTCTCTTCCCTCGGGCGGCACGTCGCCCCGAGGGAAGCGCGAGTCGGTACATTTTCAATTGACACATTGCGGCGTTATTATCAACGACGTCTTAGCCACTGACAAGGTAATATGGTAACATTTGCCACATATGTATTGTTATTTTGCGATTGGTTATCTCTTCACGTTGCTTCTCTCCGGAAGTGTTGTCTTTTTTAGATTTTTTCGGTCGCGGTTTTGGACAAAAATATCTTTCTGGATTTTTAGTTTATTCCCTATTGGAGGCATGATAGCCTCTTGCCTTACTTTTGATAATGACTCAAACTTTATTGTTATGCGTGGAATTCTGTGTTTGTTGTTGATCGCCGTTTCCGCGTCTGTAGTAGATGAAACATTGCCGTTATACGCTCGGCGGATAATGTTTATCGTACTTTTATCACAAGGGGTCATCCCGGCTTTCTTGTTCTTTTTTACGCAAGATTTCAACTTTTTTGTTTTCTGGCCCATTATTGTGAACGGAAAATTGACTTTTTTGTTAGGCCCTCTTTACTCAGTTATGTTATATCTTTTCGGGATTTTCGTTTTCTCTGAAGGACGCAAGTAAAATGACGCAGGTCACGGGGCCAGACGGAGCAGATACGCATTTTAGGCTCCTTTCTTGGCTTGAGTCAGGCGAGGATAGGCCGAAAGTCTCTGCTGAAGGTCTCTGATTTGCTTCTTGGTGATCTTGGAGAAGGCGGTGCCGTTGGGGTAAAAACCGAGGTTTCTATGCGCAGGAAGACTAAGTGGCAGATAAAAGCACAGAAGAACGAAGTGACCAAAATCTGACTCTTAAGTGCCATTGTCTCTGTCCATTGGATAGAAGCGATATGCTTGCTTTTGACTGTCAGGCTCTTTGTCGCAGTCTTTGCGGATTAGAGATATCGGATATGCCAACGAAAATGCAATTTTTTCAAGGGAATGATATGAAGCGGTAAAGAAGAATATTTTGTAACCAACGGCCAGTCGATATCAGTTGTCCCGATACAGGTGCCAAAATTGACAAGGGAGCACTCAGGGGAATAATATATGCCCATGAAGCGTTGGTTCGTGGTTGTATCCCTTTTGATGGATGGTGGCATTTTGGTGTTTTGGGGATGCCAATATTATGACTGTGCGGCGAATGAGGTCGCTCGGCAATGGATTCGTTTGTTCGCAGTCGCATCCTTGCTACTATCTCAAATCGGTTTGTTTGTTTTATTCTTCGCAATTAACTTTATTGTGAAGGCGTTGGGAAAACAAACCAAGAGCAAACAGCACTAAGTGGCATTTAGCGTATGTCACCGCGAACCATGCTCTTGGAGCGCGATCATGGCTTGATGTCGCGGGAGCGATCCTTGACGCGGCGCCGGCTTCGCGCGGGGAAAATGAGGGCCACGGGAAAACCCGTGGCCTTTTTGGTTCGCGTCGGCGACAAAACGCGGGCGCGTCGCCCGCAGGCGTGCGCCGTGAGTCGCCGCGCGGGCGTCATTTCTGCTCGGGGGGTGGGGCGGCCTCCTGCCCGGAGGTTTCGCCGAAGAGCGAGTTTTTGATTTCCTCGGCCTTCTCGGCCGCCGCGGCGTTCCCTTCCTTGAGCCCTTTCTTGAACTCGCCGGAGGAGCGCCCCAACGCGCGGGCGATTTCGGGGATCTTCTTGGCGCCGAAGACCAACGCGATGATGAGGATGACAATCAGGATTTGCCACAAACCAGGACGCATGACGGACTCCTTTGGCGTGTTTTGTCAGAAAATCAACGGTAGACCCGCACGGCGCGCGCGGCCGCACGATCGGCCTCGCGGCGTTTGACGGTTTCGCGGCGGTCGTATTGGTTCTTGCCTTGGCAGAGCGCCAATTCCACCTTGACCTTGCCGCGTGGGCTCAGGTAAAGCCGCAAGGGGATCAGGGAGAGCCCCTTTTGCTCCACTTTTTGGCGCAGACGGAGGATTTCCTTCTTGTGCATGAGCAAGCGGCGCGTGCGCAACGCCTCGTGGTTGAAGCGGTTGCCGAAGGCGTAGGGCGGGATACGCACCTGCATGAGCCACATCTGGTTCGCGTCGTCGATCTTGCACCACGCGCCCAAAAGGCCGCCCTCGCCGTTGCGGAGCACCTTCACCTCGGTCCCCACCAGCTCAATTCCGGCTTCGTGCCGCTCCAAGACGGTGTAATCGTGCGTCGCCTTGCGGTTGACCGCCAGGTTCGCCGATTGCGGCCGTTTGGCTTGCTTGCCGGGAGCCATCGCCGGGAGACCTCAGACGTGCCGCCCCCAACGGGCCTGCGCCTCTTCGTGCTCGTCCACCGCCTTCATGTCCACCTGGGCCACCACGAGCCCCTCGGCGATCTCACGCAGGGCGATGTCGGACTTGTCCTCCTCCTTCGAGAGCGGGCGCACGAAGGGGCGGGCGCCGCGATTCAGCTCTTTCGTCCGCTTCGAGACCAGGTTCACCAGCACCGGCACGCTTGGCACGCGCGTACGCGCCTTCTCAAGGGCTTCGAGATTCATCTGCGGTCCTCCGTTTCTCAGGGTTGCTTATTGCGCGGCGGGAAGCATGGGGTCGAGCGGCGTCGCCGGGGTGGCGGGCGCTTCCTGCGCGGGCGCCGAGATGGGGGCCTCCTCGCGGGTGGCCAGGCGAGACTCCGTGCCGCCGCGCATCGCGAAGGCGATCCCCAGGCTGTTCAGGATGAGCAGGACGCCCAACACCACCGTCGTCTTCGAGAGCACGTTGCCGGTGCGCCCGCCGAAGACTTCCTCCCCGAAGCCGCCGCCGAACGCCGACCCCATCCCGCCGGACTGATCCTTGGGCGGCTGCAGCATCACCACCGCCACCATGAGCAACGCCACAATTGCCTCGATAACGAACAACAAACCGATCAAAATCTGCATAGGGGACAATCCTTTCGCACTGATTTCGCATAATATATCAAAAAACGGCCAAGGTCGTCAATTCCGCGTGTGCCGATGGGCTCTTCAGAGTTTTTAGTGGGTCGGAGTGGAAGCGCGGGGGAAAGTATGGTAAAGAGGGGACATGAAGAC
>CALXMV010000052.1 GCA_944389565.1 uncultured Kiritimatiellota bacterium | reverse complement strand
CGGGGACGCTTTCTCCACACCAATGAAGAAAACACCCACATAATACACCATCCGAATAGATAAGGGGTCTGGCCCGAAACCCTTAAGGGTCTGGGGGCGAAAGCCGGGAGGGTTCGGGGCGGGGGATGCGCAGGCTTCGGGACGAAACCGCAGGGCCGAGACCCCGCAAACGCGAAAAGGCTTGCGCGGCGAAAGGGAATGTGGTATCATTTCGCGCCAATGCAAGGGAGGATCGACTTCTCCCGCGGACCGTGATTTATCCAAACTGCAAGGAAGAGACCATGCCGAACATCAAGAGCGCCGTGAAACGCGTGAAAACCGCCGCCAAGGCCAACCTTCGCAACCGCTCGGTGAAGAGCGAGCTGCTGACCTATCGCAAGAAGGTGGATGCCGCGTTGGCGGGGACGGACAAGGCCGCGGCCTTCGCCGCCATCTCGGCCTATGCCTCGAAGCTTGACAAGGCCGCGAAGAAGGGCGTGATCAAGCGCAACACCGCCGACCGCAAGAAATCCCGCACGGCCCAGGCTTACGCCAAGATGGCCTGACGCGGCGGCCGTCCCGGCCATACGGCCGGGATGGGCGCGGAGGTCTGCGAACAAGGACGTTCGGCCGGGGGCGCCTGTGCCCGCCGGCCGGATGTTTTGTCGTTTCGCGCGTGGCGCGCGGCAATGGATGTGATACAATGGGCGGCATGGAAGCGAAGGGTCGGATTCTGTTGCACACCTGTTGCGGCGTCTGCGCGTCGCATTGCGTCCGCGTGCTGAAGGAGGAGGGGTGGTCGCCGACGCTTTTCTTCTTCAACCCGAACATCTGGCCGCACGCGGAGTATCTGCGGCGGCTTGAGGCGGCACGGGCGTTGGCGCGGGCGGAGGGGGTGCCGCTGGCGGAGGACGCGCCGGACCATCAGGCGTGGCGGGAGGCCGTGGCGGAGGGTTACGAGGGGTGCGCGGAGGGCGGGGCGCGGTGCGCGCGCTGTTTCCGCTATTCGCTGGCACGGGCGGCGGCGCGGGCACGGGAGGAGGGGATCGGCGCCTTCACCACGAGCCTGACGGTCTCGCCGCACAAGCGGAGCGCGTTGCTGCTGGCGATCGGCCGGGAGGTGGGGGGCGAGGCGTTCGTGCCTTACGACTTCAAGAAGCGGGACGGGTTCCTGCGCTCGAACCGCCGGGCCGCGGAGCTGGGGCTCTACCGCCAGATTTACTGCGGGTGCGAGTTCTCGGCGCGTCATCGGGAACCTTTCCGCGTGGCGATCCTGGGGATGGGGTATCGGGGCGGGATTTACGCGCGGTGGGCGCAGGAGCATCCGGGTGACCTCCGGGTGGTGGCCATCGCGGAGCCGGAGACCCGGACGCGCGAGGCCTGGGCGGGACGTCTGGGGCTCGCGCCGGGGCAGGTCTTCGCCGATTGGCGGGAGGCACTCGGCGCGGCGGACGTGGAGGCGGCGATCGTGGCGCTCCCGGACCGTCTGCACGCGGCGGCGGCGACGGCCGCCTTGGGGCGGCGCCTGCACCTGCTCCTGGAGAAACCCGTCGGCGCGGACTGGGAGGAGTGCGTGGCGCTGGACGCCGAGGTGCGGGCCTCGGGGTGCCTCGTGCAGGTGGGGCACATCCTGCGCTTCACGCCCTATTACGCGAAGATCGCGGAGTTGGTGCACGGCGGCGCGTTGGGGCGGCTGATCAGCATCCGCCACCTGGAGCCGGTGGGCTACCGAAAGGCCGCGCACGCCTTCTGCCGCGGACCTTTCGGCCACACGGCCCTCACCACGCCGATGATCGTGCAGAAGTGCAGCCACGACTTCGACCTTTTCGCATGGTGGGTGGGGCGGCGGTGCATCGCGGCGCAATCCTTCGGCGCGCTGAGCCACTTCCGCCCGGAGGCCGCGCCGGCCGGCGCGGCGACGCGGTGCCTGGACTGTCCGGAGGCGGTGGAGCGCGCCTGCCCCTTCTCCGCCATCAAGCTGTTGCGCGAGGGCGGGGACCTGCGTTACGCGATGCACGACCCCTCGCCGGCGGGCGTCGAGGCCGCCCTGCGCGGCCCGTACGGGCGGTGCGTCTACGCCGGCGGCAACGATGCCGTGGATCATCAGATCGTGACCCTCGCCTTCGAGGGGGGCGTCACGGCGCAACATTGCATGGAGAGCCTCACCTGGGGGCGTGACCGTGAGACGCACCTCTTCCTGTCTGACGGCGAGATCGTGGGCGACGCCCGCACGCTGACGGTGCGGCGTTTCTCGGATCGGCGCACGTGGCGGTGGGATGCCGCGTTGGAGGCGGGGGGGGCCACGCAGGAAAGCCATTACGTGATCGGCAACGACGGGCTCCTGCGCGACTGGGTCACGACCCTGCGCACGCTCCCGCCGGCGGCCTACCCCGACCGTTTCCACGAGAGCATCCAGGCGCACGCGATGGCCTATGCGGCGGAGGCCTCCCGCCTGGCCGGCGGGCGGGTCGTCCCCATCGCGGCGCTGTAGGCAAGAATCAGGATTTGCGGGCGTCGACGTAAGCCTCGAGCGCGGCGCGCTCGGCCTCCTCGCGCAGTTCGGCAAGGATGGCGTCCTTCGCCTCCTCGAAGAGCATGGGCTCCTCAGGCAGGTGGGCGAGGACGTTGATGAGGTGCCATCCGAACTCGGTGGCGACGACGTCGGTGACGGAGCCCTCGGGCGCGGCGAAGGCGGCATCCTCGAAGGCCTGGACCATCGCGCCGCGGGGGAAGAAGCCGAGGTCGTCGTTGCCGGGGCATGAGGAGACCTGGGCGACGGCGTCCTCCCAGGAGAGTTCGCCGGAGAGGATGCGGGCGCGGAGGTTGAGCAGGTCGGCGACGGCCCGCGCGGGGTCGGTGGCCCGATCGCGATGGATGACGATGTGGCGGGCGTGGACGCGCTCGGGGGCGACGTAACGCGCGGGGTCGGCCTTGAAACGGGCGCGGGCGTCGTCGACGGTCGGCGCCGGGGCCTCGGCGGCGATGGCACGCATGAGCTCCTCGACGGTCTGGCCCTTGGCCTTGGCGTCGGTCTCCAGGATGATCCGCTCACGGAGGTTCTCGGCGGCCCATTCGCGGAGCTGGTCGGGGTCGGGCTCCTGGCCGTTGGCGCGCATGAAGGCCTCGTAACGGTCGCGGAGGCGGTCGGCCTCGGCGGCGATGGCCTCGGGGGTTGGCGGTGGGTAAGGCATGGCGCTGCTCATTCGTTGCCGCCGGGGGCGTCGGCCTCCGGCGCGGGGTCTTGGGCGGGGCCGTCCTGCTTCGGCTGGGCGGCCGGTTGGCGGAAGACGCCGGCGGCTTCGAGCTCGGCATCCTCGGCGGCGGTGAGGGTGATGGGGCGCGTGGGGGGGAGCCCGCGCTTGATGCGCTCGATCTGGCGGCGGCGCTCGGCCTGCTCGACCACCTCGGCCTGCGCCTGTTCCTTGGCGGCCTGCGCGGCGGCCTGGACGGCGACGGCGGCCTCGGCGGCGACGTTTTGGCGGATTTCGGCGCGGATCTGCGCACGGCGTTCGGCCTGGGCCTGCTCCTTGGCGGCCTGGCGTCTGAGGAGGCGGTCGCGGAAGGAGCCCTGCGCGGGGGCGGCGGCCGCCTTGGGTACCGGCTCGGCGTCCCCGGCCTCGGGGGTGTCGATCAGGCCTTTGCCCAGGCCGAGCGTGAGGGTGAGGCCGTCTTTGGTGAGGGTGGCGGTCTCGGCGTCGTAGTCGGCGGCGATGAGGGTGAAGCCGTTCTCGCTTTCGCCGATGCCGAGGAAGTAATTGACGGGCGCCCCGGAGGTCTCGTCGATGAAGGCGATTTTGCGGGTGCCGTCGGGCATATCGGTGATGCCGCACATACGGAACTTCTGGGCGATCTCCTCTTTCTGCTGCTGGATCTCGGCGGCGGAGGCGTCGAGCGCCGTGGCCTCGGCGTCGCCGAAGGGCTTGGCGTCGATGATGGGCTGATAGCGTTCGCGGGGGGCTGGCGCGGCGAAGGCCGCCGCGGCCAGGAGGGTGGCGAGAAGGGGCGGGGCTGCCTTCATGGGATGAGCTTGCCGAGGAGGCCGGTGAGGTTGAGGAAGACGAGGATGATGCCGATGGGCGAGACCCAGCGGACCAGGAAGCCCCACAGGCGGGGGATCCAGGCGGGGAAACGCCCCTCCTCGCCGGCGGCGAGGAGTTCGGGCGCGGCGCGCCGGGGCGTCCACACCCACCCCACCAGGAGCGTGATGGCCAGCGCGGTGAAGGGCAGGCACCAATTGCTGGCGAAGTTGTCGAGCGTGTCGAACCAATTGCCGAGCGAGAGGTCGCCCATGCAGGCATCCATCACGCGGCCGAAGGCCGGCAGGCGGCTCCAATCGGCGGTGGAGAAGACGGCCAGGAGCCCCATCAGCGTGCAGAGGACGAAACCGATGAAGACGGCCTTGCGGCGCGAGCAACGGCGATGGCCGTGGCGGAGGCGCTCGATGAAGACCGTGGCGCCGCATTCCAGCAGGGCCACGGAGCTCGTGACCGCCGCGATGAGGAGCATGACGAAGAAGCAGGTGGCCCAGACCGGCCCCAGCCACATGGCGTCGAAGACGGCCGGGAGCGCGCCGAAGATGAGCCCCGGCCCCTGCGTCGGCTCCAGCCCCACGGCGAAGACCGCCGGGAAGATGGCCAGCCCGGCAAGGAGCGCGGCCAGCGTGTCGAGGACGCCCACCCATCCCGCCGCGCGCAGGATGTTGTGCTCCTTGTGGAGGTACGAGCCGTAGGTCACGGTGATGGCCATGCCCAGCGAGAGGGAGAAGAAGACCTGCCCCAAGGCCATCAGCACGACCTTCGGCGTGAGCGCGGCGGCCGTCGGCTTCAGCAGGAAGACGATCCCCTCCCACGCGCCCGGGAGCGTCACGCTGCGCACGATCACCACCAGCAGGAGGATGAAGAGCGCCGGCATGAGGATCTTGCTCATCCGCTCGATCCCCGCCTGGATGCCGCCCAGGAGCACCACGCCCGTGAGCGCCATGAAGATGACGAAGCCCACGAGCACGCGCCACGGGTCGGCCACGTACGCGCCGAAGGCCGTCCCCGCCGCCTGCGCCATCGCCGCGGCGTCGCCCGCGGCCCCGGCGGCGACCTCCGGGGCGAGCGCCCCGGAGGCCGCGCGCCAGATGTACTCCACGATCCAGCCGCCCACCACCGCGTAGTACGACAGGATCGCCAGCGCCACGGCCGTGCAGACCCACCCCAGCGCCGCGAAGCCGCGCCGCGCGAAGGCCCACACCCCGAAAATCGCCACCGCCGCCGGCAGCCACGCCTGGAGCGTCGCGAAGAGCACGGCCAGGCACGCCGAGAGGACGCTCAGCACGAAGCGCACCGGCGTCGTCCCCGCCAAGTGCTCCACCTTGCCCATCGCATTGATGACGTTGCGCCGCGTGTGGCGGCCGATGAGCATCTCCGAGCACATCACCGGCAGACCGATGAAGGCCACGCAGAGCACGTAGACCAGCACGAACGTGCCGCCGCCGTTCTCGCCCGCCATATAGGGGAACTTCCAGATGTTGCCCAGGCCGATCGCCGAACCCGCCGAGGCCAGGATGAAACCGATCGAAGACGTCCAATTCTCGCGTGCCATGCCGTTTCCTTTTGCGGGGAGTATAGCAAATGTGGGCACCCGCGGAAACCCGCGATCCGCCCCGCCGCCGTTTTCCGTTCTCCGGGGGGAGGGTTTTTGGTACACTATCGGCATGGCGCGGCGGAATGCCCCCGCGCCGCAAGCAACGGAGAGACGAAGATGGCCAAAGGCGCGACGGATGCGTTGAACGGTTGGAACGCGGTGAAAAGCGCGGAGCTCTACGGCGTGGACGCGTGGGGGCGGGACTATTTCGGGGTCTCGCCGGAAGGGTTCGCCACGGTGCGCCTGTCGCACGGCGGCAAGCCGCGGGAGGTGCCGTTCGCGGAGATCGTCGGTGCCTTGCGCGAGCGGGGCATGAGCCTGCCGGTGCTCCTGCGCTTCAGCGACATCCTGGCCGACCGCATCCGCGTGATCAACGAGGCCTTCGCCAAGGCCATCAAGGATTACAGGTACCAGGGCGTCTACCGGGGCGTCTACCCCATCAAGGTCAATCAGCAGCAGCAGGCCGTGCAGGACGTGGTCACCTACGGCCGCGCGTGGCACCACGGTCTGGAGGCCGGCTCGAAGGCCGAGCTCATCGCCGCCCTGGCCTACATGCACGACCCCGAGGCCTACATCGTCTGCAACGGCTACAAGGACGAGGAGTTCGTGCGCCTCGCGCTCGGCTCCCTGAAGATGGGCCTGCGGACGATGCTCGTGCTGGAGAGCCTCGACGAGCTGGACATCATCCTGCGCGTGGCCGAGGAGATGGCCGTCAGGCCGCGGATCGGCATCCGCGTGAAGCTGAGCAGCAAGGTGGGCGGCAAATGGAGCGAGAGCGGCGGGGACCGCTCGGTCTTCGGGCTCACCGCCGGGCAGATGATCGTCGCGGTGGACCGCCTGCGCGAGGCGGGGCGGCTCGACTGCCTGGAGATGCTCCACTATCACCTCGGCTCGCAGGTGCCCAACATCCGCGAGATCCGCGACACCATCAAGGAGGCCTCGCGCTTCTACGTGGGGCTCGTGAAGGAAGGCGCGCCGATGGGCATCTTCGACATCGGCGGCGGCTTGGCCATCGACTACGACGGCAGCCACACCAACTTCGAGAGCAGCGCCAACTACGACATCTCCGAGTACTGCGCCGACGTGGTGGAGGGCATCATGCTCGCCTGCGACCACGCGCACGTCCCCCACCCCACCATCATCAGCGAGTCCGGCCGCGCCCTCATCGGCTACTACTCCGTCCTCCTCATCGACGTGCTGGGCGTCACCACCTTCGAGACCGAGATGCCCGAGCACGACCCCGTCCTGGAAGACGCGCACCTGCCCGACTGCATCGTCAACCTCCTCGACGTCTCCAAGCATCTGCGCACCAAAAACCTCCCCGAATACTTCAACGACGCCCTCTACTACCGCGAGGAGATCCAGAAAGCCTTCAAGCAAGGGCAGGTGACCCTCCGCCAGCACGCCGCCGCCGACCGCGTCTTCTGGTCCATCCTCACCCGCATCCGCGCCGAGGTGCCCAAGCTCAAATACGTCCCCGAGGACCTCTCCGGCCTCGACGAGGCCATGGCCGACATCTACTACTGCAACTTCTCCGTCTTCCAATCCCTCCCCGACGCCTGGGCCATCGACCAGCTCTTCCCCATCATGCCCATCGCCCGCCTCTGCGAGAAACCCACCCGCAGCGCCCACCTCTCCGACATCACCTGCGACTGCGACGGCCAGATCGACAAGTTCATCGACCTGCACGACGTCAAGCACGCCCTCCCCCTCCACCCCTTCAAGGAGGGCGACGACTACATCCTCGGCGCCTTCCTCGTCGGCGCCTACCAGGAGACCCTCGGCGACCTCCACAATCTCTTCGGCGACACCAACATCGTCTCCGTCCGCCTCGACGAGGACGGCGAGATCGACTTCCCCGACGAGGTCGAGGGCGACACCGTCGAGGAGGTCCTCTCCTACGTGGAATACGACACCGCCGACCTCGTCTCCCGCTTCCGCCGCCTCACCGACGCCGCCGTGAAGGCCAAGCGCATCACCCCCGCCGAGCGCCGCCGCATCCTCACCGCCTACGCCAACGGCCTGCGCGGCTACACCTACTTCGAGCTCTGAGCCCATGTTCACCGGCCTCGTCCAAGCCCTCGGCCGCACCCTCGCCCTCCGCCCCCGCGGCGGCGGGGCCGCGCTCACCCTCCGCGCCCCCGCCCTCATCGACCCCGACGACCCGCTCCGCCCCGGCGAGAGCATCGCCGTCGACGGCGCCTGCCTCACCGTCACCGCCGTCCACCCCCAAGGCTTCGAGGCCGACCTCCTCCAGGAGACCCTCCGCCACACCATGCTCGGGAGCCTCCGCCCCGGGGACCCCGTCAACCTCGAGCGCGCCCTCCGCCTCGGCGACCGCCTCGGCGGCCACCTCGTCGCCGGGCACGTCGACGAGGTCGGCCGCCTCCTCGCCAAGGAACCCGCCGGCGACGACTTCACCCTCCGCTTCGCCTGCTCCCCCGCCTTCGCCCGCGGCGTCATCCGCAAAGGCTCCGTCGCCGTCGCCGGCGTCAGCCTCACCGTCACGGACGTCGGCGGCGACTGGTTCGCCATCGCCGCCATCCCCACCACCCTGCGCGAGACCATCCTCGGCGCCCTCGCGCCCGGAGACCCCGTCAACCTCGAGGCCGACCTCATCGGCGCCTACGTGCGCCGCGCCCTCGGGCAGGGCGACCTCTCCATCGAGCGGCTCATCGCCGCCGGCTTCGCCGACTGACCCCGCTTTGCAACCAACGTGAAAGGACCCACCATGGACATCGACACCGCCGAACGCCTCGAAGGCCAAATCGAGAGCAACCCCCTCACCCTCCGCGAGCTCTTCGCCGCCGACCCCGACCGCGCCGCCAAGATGACCGTCTCCGCCGCCGGCTGGACCCTCGACTACTCCAAGAACCTCCTCGACGAGCCCACCCTCAAGCTCCTCCTCCGCCTCGCCGAAAAGGCCGACCTCCGCGCCGAGATCGAGAAGATGTTCACCGGCGAGCACATCAACCGCACCGAGAACCGCGCCGTCCTCCACACCGCCCTCCGCGCCTCCAAGAAATCCGGCCTCACCGTCGACGGACAGGACGTCTACGCCGACGTCCACGCCACCCTCGACCGCATGGACGCCTTCGCCAAGCGCGTCCGCACCGGCGCCTGGCGCGGCGCCACCGGCAAGACCATCCGCCACGTCGTCAACATCGGCATCGGCGGCTCCGACCTCGGCCCCGCCATGGCCTACCAGGCCCTCCTCCCCTTCTCCAAGCGCACCATCGCCTGCCACTACGTCTCCAACGTCGACGCCACCCACCTCGCCGAGACCCTCCGCCAGGTCAAGGCCGACCAGACCCTCTTCATCGTCGCCTCCAAGACCTTCACCACCCAGGAGACGATGACCAACGCCCACTCCGCCCGCGCCTGGCTCGTCGCCAAGCTCGGCGAGCAGGCCGTCCCCCACCACTTCGTCGCCGTCAGCACCAACGCCGCCAAGGTCAGGGAGTTCGGCATCGACGAGGCCAACATGTTCGGCTTCTGGGACTGGGTCGGCGGCCGCTACTCCCTCCCCTCCGCCATCGGCCTCTCCCTCATGATCGCCATCGGCCCGGCCAACTTCCGCCGAATGCTCGCCGGCTACGAGGCCATGGACCGCCACTTCCGCACCGCCCCCTTCCGCCGCAACCTCCCCGTCCTCCTCGCCCTCATCGGCATCCTCTACGCCAACGGCTACGGCGCCGACTCCTACGCCGTCCTCCCCTACGACCAATACCTCGCCCGCCTCCCCGCCTACCTCCAGCAGCTCGACATGGAGAGCAACGGCAAAAGCGTCGACCGCCACGGCAACCCCGTCGACTACACCACAGGCCCCATCGTCTGGGGCGAGCCCGGCACCAACGGCCAGCACGCCTTCTACCAGCTCATCCACCAAGGCACCCGCCTCATCCCCGCCGACTTCATCGGCTTCTGCCGCTCCCACAACCCCATCGGCGACCACCACGCCAAGCTCATGGCCAACTTCTTCGCCCAGACCGAGGCCCTCGCCTTCGGCAAGACCGCCGAGCAATGCCGCGCCGAGGGCGTCCCCGAAAACCTCATCCCCTACAAGACCTTCGAGGGCAACCACCCCACCAACACCCTCCTCGCCGACGAGCTCACCCCCCGCACCTTCGGCGCCCTCATCGCCCTCTACGAGCACAAAGTCTTCACCCAAGGCATCATCTGGGACATCTTCTCCTTCGACCAATGGGGCGTCGAGCTCGGCAAGGTCCTCGCCGGCAAAATCCTCAAGGAACTCACCGACCCCTCCCTCCCCCTCACCCACGACTCCTCCACCAACGCCCTCATCGCCCGCTTCCGCGCCGCCCAGAAATAACCGCCGCCGCGCGATGACCCCAAAAAGGCCCGTCCTTGCGGACGGGCCTTTTTCGTGCCATCACGGCAGGCGCATATGCAGCAAGGGATACGGCCGCCCCTGACCGTCGGTCTCCGACCGCCCGCAGACCCGGAACCCTTGGCGCTCGTAAAAGCCCCGCGCCTGCGGGTTCTGCTCATTGACCGTGAGCCGCCGCACCCCCAACCGTTCCACCCCGAGCCCCAGCAACCGCCGCCCGACCCCACGCCCCCGCCACGCCGCGTCCACGAAGAGCATCTCCAGCGCCCCATCCTCCACCCCCATGAACGCGATGGGCGCCCCCGCCCCATCCTCCGCGACCACCAGCCGGGCCACACCCCCCAACGCCTGCGGCACGTACTCCCTGATGGACCGCACCTCCCCATCGGAGAGGAAAAGGTGCGTGGCCCGCACGGAACGCTCCCACACCCCCACCAACGCCTCCACCAGCGCGGCGGAGCGTTCCGAAACCTCACGGACCCGCACGCACGGATCGCCGCTTTCGCCCAACGTCTCGCTCATGGGGCCGACTGTAGCATATGCGCCGGCCACGCGCAAGAGGGTGCTTGCCCGACAGGCTCTTCAGAGTTTTTAGTGGGTCGGAGTGGAAGCGCGGGGGAAAGTATGGTAAAGAGGGGACATGAAAACGAC
>CALXMV010000051.1 GCA_944389565.1 uncultured Kiritimatiellota bacterium | reverse complement strand
TCGTCTTCATGTCCCCTCTTTACCATACTTTCCCCCGCGCTTCCACTCCGACCCACTAAAAACTCTGAAGAGCCTCGTGTGGCGCGCCTCGGGCGGCCGCCTCCCCGCGGTCAGTCCTGCAGGGAGTCCGCGTCGGCGCGGACGTCGGCGGGGGCGGCTCGGAGCGCGGCGGCGAGGACGGCCTGGACGACGGGGCCGGCGTCGCGCCCGCCCCCGATGCCGTTGTCCAGCATGGCGCAGACGACGATGGAGGGCGCCTCGACGGGCGCGAAGGCCACGGACCAGACGTGTTTGCGGCGTTGGCCGCGGTCGATGTATTCGGCGGTCCCGGTCTTCCCGGCGACCTCCACGCCCTCGACCTGCATGGTCTGCCCCGTGCCGGCGCGGACGGCCATGACCATGCCTTCGGTGACGGTGGCGAGGATGTCCCGCGACCATGGGAGGTGGCGCTGCAGGTCGCCCTTCGCGGCGCCGAGGGCCACCAGGCGTGGGCGGTGGACGGCGCCGCCGGCGGCGATCGCGGCGACGCCGCGGGCGATCTGCAGGGGGGTGGCGGTGAGGAAGCCCTGCCCGATGGCGATCTGCGCCGTGTCGGCCAGGAGCCACGGCTGGCCGAAGCGCCGTTCCTTCCAGGCGGGCGTCGGGAGGAGGCCGCCGTTCTCCGCGGGCAGGTCGAGGCCCGTGCGCGCGCCGAAGCCGGCCTGCTCGGCGGTGGCGGCGATGGCGTCGATGCCGATGGCCACGCCGACGTGGCAGAAATACGGGTTGCAGGAGCGCATGATGGCTTGGCGGAGGTCGAGCTCGCCGTGGCCGTAATGGTTGGCGCAGCGCAGACGCATCCGGTGGTCGGTGTAGGCACCGGTGCAGGCATAGAGCGTGTCGGGGTCGAAGTCACGCTCCAGCGCGGCGATGGCGACGAAGGGCTTGAAGACGGAGCCGGGGGCGTACTGCGCCTGGGTGGCGCGGTTGATGAGCGGCTTGTCGGGGTTGCCGAGCAGGGCCTTCCAGTCGGCCGAGGAGATCCCCGGGATGAAGGCGTTGAGGTCGTAGGTGGGGGCGGAGGCCAGAACCAGCACGTCGCCGTTGCGGGGGTCGAGGGCGACGACGGCACCGGGGCGGCCGGCGAGCGCCTCCTCGGCCACGCGTTGGAGCCGGGCGTCAAGCGTGAGGGTGAGGTCGCCGCCGGCCTGGGCCTTGGCGTTCACCCAACGTTCGCGCGTGTAGCCGCGGGAGTCGACGCGTAGGATCTCCTCGCCGCTGGAACCGGCGAGGAGCCGGTCGTACTGCGCCTCGATCCCGGCCCGCCCATGCGGGTCCGGCAGGCGGTAATGCCAGCGGCGGCCGTCCTCCTCGGGCGCGGTGCTGCCCACATAGCCTAGGACGTGCGCGGCCAGGGCTCCTTGCGGGTAGACGCGCCGGGGCATGGGCAGGATCGCCACGCCGGGGAGCAGGTCGGCCCATTCGGAGAGATAGGCCACCGCGCGGTAATCGACGTCCTCCCACGCGAGCAACGGCATGGGCAACGCGCTGCGCACGTGCCGGGCGACCTCGCGGCGGGTGACCTGCCGCGGCAGGCCGAGCCTCGTGGCCAATGCGTCGATCAGCGAATCGACCGCCAGGATCGTGTTCTCCCATGCCCCCGGCTGCCGCAGTTCCTCGCAGTAGATCGCCACCGCGTAGGCGGCGCGGTTGTCCGCCAGCACCGTGCCGTTGCGGTCGAGGATGCGCCCGCGCAGGCCCGGCACCTGCACGTGGCGGAAACTCTGGAGCGATTGCGCGGCGCCGTAGCGCGGGCTGTCGAGCACCTGCACGTGCCACAGGCGCCAGGCCAGCGTCGCGACCCCCGCCGCGAAAAGCGCCAGGAGCGCCCAGACCCGCCAGGCGCGGACGGCCGTCGGGCGAGTCCCCCCCTGCTCAACCTGCATCGCCCAACGCCTCCTGCCGCGGCGGCCACAGCGCACGGAAGTCGCACGCGCGGGCCAAGGCGAAAATCGCGCCGCCCCCCAATGCCCCGGTCGCCGGCAGGAGCACCATGCCCACCAGGTCCGGGCGCAACGGCGCCGCGCTCGCGCCCCCGAGCCAAAGCGCGGCCCACACCCAGAGCCACAGGGCGAAGAGCGGCGCCAGGACCATCCCGCCCACCAGGCCGTGGAGCGGGGTGTACGCCTCCGGGGCGTTGTCGCCCAAGGCCCGGGCCCCGCCCCAGAGCATCAGGAAAAAGAGCGCGCACGCGCCGGGCGGCACCCCCCAGGCCGTCTCCAGGAGCGCCCCGCCCCAGACGGCCGCCCAGACGCCCAGCCGGGCGCCCGCGGAAAGCGTCCACCACACCACCCAGACGGGCGCCGCGGCGATCTGCACCGGCAGTGCCTCGGGCAGGAGCGTCGCGCACGTCCCTACCAGCGCCGGCAGGAAAAGCGTCACCCAAGCGGTGGCCCAGAAGGTCTCACGCGTCATCGCCGCGTCCCCGCAGACGGATGAAGACCACGCGCAGGGCCGTGGGATCGACCGCCGGCGCGATGAGCGCCTCGGCGAGCAGCCCGGTCGCGTCCTGCCTCCGCGCGACCGTCGCGCCGATCGTCAGCCCCGGGGGGAAGACGCCCCCGCTCCCCTCGGTCACCACCCGCCGGCGCAAGGGCAGCCCCGCGGCTTTGTCCACGAACCTCAGCACCAACGGCCGCGCCTCGTACAGCAGCGAATCCTCGGGGGTCGCCCCCGCGTCCTCCCCCGCGTCCCCTTGGACGATGCCCTTGGCGATGCCGGGGATCTCGGCCGCCACGCGGCACGTGGGGTCGGAGAGCAGGATGACCTCGCACGTGTGCGGGGTGACGCCCTCGGCCACGCGCCCCACCACCCCCTCCGGGGCGACCACCACGTCGCCCGTGCGCACCCCGCGCAGGCTCCCGACGCCGAGCGTCAGCCGGGGCCAGACGCCCAGGCCTCCGCCATGGCTGATCACCGGCGCGGCGAGGAGCCGCACGCCGGGCGCCCCCGCCTCCTCCCCGCGCATCCACCCCAGCGCCTCACGCAGGGCGGCGTTCTCCGCGGCGAGCCGCTCGCTTTCGGCGAGCAACGTGCGCAACCGCTCCGTCTCCGTCGCGGCGTCGAGCCGGCTTGGCCCGTCGCACAGCCCGCGCCAGGCGGCCACGAGGCGTCCGGAGACCTGCCCGCCCGCCCATCCGGAGAGTCTCCGGAAGGGCCACATGGCCTCGGCGCAGACCTGTCGCACCGCGCCGTTCCACAGCAGGTAGAGCAACGCGGCGACGATTGGGAGCAACCACAGGAATGGCCGGCGCATGGGTCAGGCGCGCCGGATCAACGGCGTTGGACGATGTGTTCCTTGTAGAAATCGAGTTCGTCGAGCACGCGGCCGGTGCCGTTGACCACGCCCGAGAGCGGGTCGTCGGCCACGATGACCGGCAGCCCCGTCTGCGCCGCGATGAGCCGGTCGAGCCCGCGCAGGAGCGCCGAGCCGCCGGAGAGCACGATGCCGCGATCCACCAGGTCGCTCGCGAGCTCGGGCTTGGCCTCGTTGAGGATGTTCCGGATGGCGTCGACGATCTGCGTGACGGGGTCCTTGAGCGCCTCGCGGATCTCCTCGGAGGTGACGCGGAGCGTCTTGGGCAGGCCGGCCACGAGGTCGCGCCCGCGCACCTCCATGCTCATCTCCTCGTCCAGCGGGTAGGCGGAGCCGATGGAGACCTTGATATCCTCGGCCATGCGCTCGCCGATGAGCAGGTTGTACACGCGGCGCATGTACTGCACGATGCAATCGTCCATCGCGTCGCCGCCCACGCGCACGCTCTTGGCCTGCACGATGCCGGCCAGCGAGATGAGCGCCACCTCGCACGTGCCGCCGCCGATATCCACGATGAGGTTGCCGGCCGGCTCCTCGACGGGCAGCCCCACGCCGATCGCCGAGGCCATCGGCTCCTCGATGAGGGTGACGTCGCGTGCGCCGGCGTGCCGCGCGGCCTCCTCCACCGCGCGCCATTCCACCTCCGTGATTTCCGAGGGCACGGCCACGACCACGCGTGGCTTGACGATTTTGTGCCCGCGGGCCTTCGCGATGAAGTAGCGGATCATGGCCTCGGTGATGTCGTAATCCGCGATGACGCCCGATTTCATCGGCCGCACGGCCACGATGTTGCCCGGCGTGCGCCCCAGCATCCGTTTGGCCTCCGCACCCACGGCCAAGATTTTCTTCGTGCCCTGTTGCATCGCCACCACCGAGGGCTCGCGGATTACCACGCCCTGGCCCTTGATGAAGACCAAGGTGTTCGCCGTGCCCAGGTCGATGCCGATATCGCACGACAGCGCGTCTATCAAACGCTTGAAAATCTTAAGCATAGATGCTCCTTCTGCCAATTGCGACCATATTACCAAACCGCGCCCGTCAAGTAAACCTCGCCGTCCCGTCAGCGCCGCGCGTCGGCGTCGAACTCGGAGGTGACGAACTCGAAGAAGACCGTCCCCGAGGGGGAGCGCGGCGTCAGCACCTTCGTCTGCGGCGAACGGATCGTCTCATGGATATCCACCCGATGGGCGTTCGCGTAATCCTGCAGTTGGCGGTTCGAGGGCGGCGCGACCGTCACCTCCAGCGGATAGCGCCAATCGCTCCACACCGTGTAGCGGCATGGCGTCAGCCCCGCCTCCACGTTGTTCACCGAGGCCCGAAGCCCCTGCGGGTTGCTGTCGATCACATACGTCGTGCACCCGCCGAGCGCCAACGCCATCGCCATGCCGAACCAGAGCGCCCGCATCGCTTCCCCTCCCTCAGCCCGCGACATGGGCGGCCAGGAGCCGCTGTATCGCGCAGACATCCACCGAGCGGTCGAAGGTCGTGCGCACCGTCGGCTCGGTGGCCGCCGTCACCCAGATTCTCAGCTCCGACTCCAGGTCGAGATGCCCTGCCGACTCCAGGCTGAAATGCGAGATCGCCCGATAGGGCACGGAGAGGATCTCCGTCTTCTTGCCCGTCACCCCCTGCCTGTCGATCAGGATCACGCGCCTGTCCGTGAAAAGGCAGGCGTCGCGGATGACCTTGAAGCCCATCTCGATCCGCTCGCCCTCCGCTAGCAGCTCTCCGTAGTCCCGCGCCAGGTCCTCGGTGTCCCGCGGCCCGGCGTTGCCGATCATCGCGCCAATCAATCCCATGGTCGCACTCCTTTCGTGAACGCCCCTAGCATACACGAAATCCCGCCCGAAGGCAATTCCCCGTGGGCGGGGTCACTCTTCCGGGTGTGTGCTGACGAACTGGAGGGTGTAGGCGCAGGTCGCGCCGGGGGCGAGGGTGCGGCGGGTGTCGTTGGCGAAGCCGAGGATGACGATGCGTTCGTCGTCCTCCCCAGGGGGGGCGAAGCGTTCTTCGGGGACGGGCTTGCCGGGGTCGAGGCCGATGGCGATCTCCACCGCCAGGCATGGGGGGATGTCGTTGAAGACCAGGCACGCCTTGCCGTCTTCCGTCCGCCCGGGATGGCCGGAGGCAAGGACGCGTCCGCCGAAGAGCGGGCGGCAGACCGCGGTCTCGGGGCGGATGGGGGCGCCCTCGGGGAGGACGACCCGGATGGGGCCGGGATTTTCGTCGGCGTTCCCGAAGACGGCGATGAGCGTGTCCCCCTCTTTGCGGAAGGTGGGGTGGTCGATGGAGTCGGCGCGGGCGAGCCGATACGTCGCGCCCGGGTCGGGGGAGCGGTAGGTGACCTTTACGGGCTTCCCTTGGCCTTCCTGGCCCTTGCCCCGGATGGTGCCGTGTATGCCCGTGGCCGCGTCGCAGGTCCAGGAGGCGACCTCCTTGCCTTCCCCGTAAAAGGCGTAGGCGAAGACGCGCTTGATGGCGAGGGGCTTGCCCGAGGCGTTCGTGAGCGTCACGACGGTGGTCGCGGCCGTGTCGGCGGTCTGGGTGGTGCGCACGTGCCCCTGCAGGCCGATATCCGGATAGGCCTTGCAGGGCATGGTCTCCTCGAAGGCGCCCGTGTCGAAGGCCGCCCGCGGCGGCACGAGGCTGACGATCGTGCCGTCCTCCAGCTCCACGTGCAGACCCCGCCCGCACCCCAACAGCCCGAGCGTGGCGGCCAGAAGGCCCAAGGCAAGCATCGTCTTTCTCATTCCTCTGCTCCTTTCGTGGGGGATGGCGTGCCGATTATATCCTCATTATCCGTTTGCGGCCGATCGGCGAAATCTTACGCGGCGTCCGCCGGATCATGGGTGGCCGAGGTCGGCGACGAGGTCGCGGACGATGGCGCGGAGGCGGATGGTGAGGCGGGAGCTGATCTGGTGGACGGCGTTCGGGGTGAGGCCGTAGGCCTCGGCGACGTCGCGCGCGGGGAGGCCACGGAGGGAGTAATCGCGGAAGACGGCGAGGGTGCGTCCCTGGAGCGTGGGGTCTTGGAAGAGGATGCGGAGCGCCTGGCGGAGGCAGGCCTTGCGCCAGAGCGCGGCGTCGGAGGGGGTGGCGTGGAGGTCGGGCTCGATGTCGGTGGCGTAGCGGCGTTCGCGGCGATGGCGGGAGGCCTCGGCGCGGATGGCCTGGCGGAGCTGGTTTTTGAGGATGCCCAGGAGCCAGTCGCGGAAACGGCCCTTGGAGGGGTCGTAGAGCCCTTGGGGGAGGGCGGTCAGCGCGCGGATGAGCGTCTCGTGGACGGCGCCCTCCAGGTCGATGGTGTGGAAGCCGCGGCTTTGCGCGAACTCCAGGAGGGGGAGGCGGTAACGCTGGGTGAAGCGGAGCCGCGCGTCGGCGTCGGTGCGGTCGCACAGGCGGAGGACGAGGGAGCGGTTGGTGGTGGGGCTGTGGCGGCTCATGGCGTCGTGGGGCGGGGTGGGGGCAGGGTGCGCGCCTCGGCGAGCGTCCGCACGTGGCGGATCCGGCAGACGGGCTCGCCGGAGGCCGGGCGCACGTGGTCGACCCAAGCCTCGCTGAACGGGCGGCCCAGGAGGCGGCCGTCGCGCGGCGTGGGGTAGGGGACATAGCCGTGGATGTCGGTGCAGTGGTAGTCGACCTCGCCCACCAAGACGATTTCGTGGTCGTGGCAGGCACCGGCGTAGACGTTGCCGATGGCGAGGGTCGGCACGCGGGAGCGGCTCCAGAGGATGACCCGCTGCGGCGCGTCGTCGCGGGCGAAGGAGAAGCCGCCCAGCCAGACGACGCCCCCCGGGTTGCGCGGCAGCTCCAGCTCGGTGACCGGCTCGGTGAAGACGATGGTGGCGTAGACGGTGCGGGGCAGGAGCGCGGCGCGGTCTTTGGCGTAGAAGCCCGCGCGGGCGAATTCCCACCCGTGGAGGCGCCGCCAATCCATCGCCGGGCGCCAGGCGAACACCGCGCCGACGACGACCCAGGGGAGCGCCCACTGCGTGATGGCGCGGAGCCACGGCCGGCGCGCGCCCCGCGCGATGGCGCGCCCGAGGTCGCGCGGGGTCTGCAGGCGGAGCGCCGGGTCGGCCACGAGCACGTGCCCGAGGACGTCCCGCCAGAGGGGGTGCCGCTGCCAGTCGGGCAGGAGGTCGCGGATCAGGATGCCGATGGCGTAGACGTCGGCGGCGGGGGTGAGCGGGGCGCCCTCGAACTGCTCGGGCGCGGATTTGCCGAGCGTGCCGAGGGCGTGCGCGCCCCCGAGGAGGGTGGGGTCGGCGAGGGTGCGGAAGGCCCGGGCCGCGGTGTCGGGGGTGAGGGGCTTGGCGATCCCCAGATCGACCAGCACGGCATGGCGGCCGCGGAGCATCACGTTGCCGCGCTTGATGTCGCGGTGGAGGATGCCGTGGCGGTGGAGTTCGTCGGCGGCGTCGCAGAGTTGCAGGGCCCAGCGGCGGACATCCCGCTCGGGGGCGTCGTCGGGCAGTGGGTCGAGCAGCGGCATGGCGAACCAAGGCCGCCCGTCGGGGGCGTCGCCCTGCGCCAGGATGGGGACGATCCCCGGGTGGTCGACCGAGGCGAGGAGACGACGCTCGGCACGGAAGCGCTCACGCGTCTCGGGGGAGTCGTCGGTAAGGATCTTGAGGGCGCGGATCGTGCCGGAGGGGAGGTGGCGCGCGGCCCAGACCTCGGCGGAGCCGCCGCGCCCGAGCAGGCCGGTGAGGCGGTGGTCGCCAAGCGTGGCGCCCTCCAGGGGGGATGGCGCCCCGGACGCCCCCAAGAGCTCCTCCGGCGGGCGCATGGTCACAGCCCGAGCCGTGCGCGGAGCGCCGCGAAGGTGGGGGCGAGGTCGACCTTCCGGCGGGCGTCGCCCAGATCCCCCTCGAAGCGATGGGCGTAGCCCTCGTCGCAGAGCGTCTGGACGAAACGCGCGAACTTCCCGGTGGCGACGGTGAGGTTGTCGAGGATTTCGACGTTGGCGTGGCCGACGGCGACGGCCTCGCTGAGCATCCCCGTGGAGTCGGCGGTGACGAAGAGCCGCTCGCATTCGGTGACGAACGCGGGGATGGGGTTGAAGCGGTCGCGCGAGAAAATCAGCTTGTAGTCGAAGGGGAAGGCGTCCACCACGGCCTCGGCCTCGGGCGAGGTGCGGCGCGAGGTGGTCACCCAGCGCTCGCACCCCTCGGTGGTGGCGAAGACCGCCTCCAGCTGCGTGCGGAGCCAATCGGGCGAGACGTCCGCCACCGGGTTCCGCCCGCCCACGATCACGGCCACCGCGCGGTCCTTGCGGGCCACGTGCCGCTCATGGAAGGCCGCCGTCTGGAGACGGTAGAAGTCGGGGCGCGCGGGGGTGAGGTTGGTGGGGATGGGCAGGACGTTCGGCCGCTCCGGCGGGTTGTCGAAGGCCGGCGCCAGGATGGCGTCGAAGCCGCCCAGCCTATAACCCCCCGGCGTGAGGATGGCCACGCAGGGGATCCCCAGCGCGCGCCGGAGCAGCTTGAGCGAGTAGAAGGTGTTGGACCCCGCGCCGATCAGGGCCGCGGGGGCGTGCTCCTCCGCCGCCGCGCGGGCGCGGGGCAGGATGCCCGCCAGATCCGGCGCCCATCGCCCCAGGCGGTCGCAGGGGTAGGAGAGCGCCTTGCGGAGCCTGGTCGGGTAGAGGCAGGGCAGGAGCCGCGGCTCCAACCCAAGGCCCTCGGCGAGGGCCTTGGATTGGTTCTCGTGGCCGGGCTTGCCGTCCGTCAGGATCAGCGCGGTGGGCACTTGGGGTCAGTCCTTGAAGCGCCCCATCGCGGCGAACTTGGCGTAACGCTGCGCCACGAGGTCGTCCACGGGGATGCCGTCGAGCGCGTCGAGCGCGGCCAGGATGGCCTTTTTGACGGTCTCGACGGTCTTGGCGGGATCCTTGTGCGCGCCGCCCTTGGGCTCGGGGACGATGGTGTCGATGATGCCGAGGCGCTTGAGGGAGTCGGAGGTGAGCTTGAGCGCCTCCGCGGCCTGGGGGGCCATCTTGCCGTCGCGCCAGAGGATGGAGGCGCAGCCTTCGGGGCTGATGACCGAGTAGATGGCGTGCTCGAGCATGAGGATGCGGTCGCCCACGGCGATGCCCAGCGCGCCGCCGGAGCCGCCCTCGCCGGTGACGACGACGACGATCGGGGTGCGCAGGGTGGACATGTCGGCGAGGTTTTTGGCGATGGCCTCGGCCTGGCCGCGCGCCTCGGCGTCGAGCCCCGGGAAGGCCCCCGAGGTGTCCACCAGCGAGACCACCGGCAGGCGGAACTTCTCGGCCAGGCGCATGACGCGCATCGCCTTGCGGTAGCCGTCGGGGTTGGCCATGCCGAAGCGGTAGGCGATCTTCTCCTCGGTGGTGCGGCCCTTGCGGTGCCCCACGAGCACCACGCGCCGCCCGCCGAGCGTGACGAGCCCCGCGTACATGGCCGGGTCGTCGGCCACCAGGCGGTCGCCGTGCAGCTCGATGGCGTCGGGATCCCAGGCGGCCAGGTAATCGATGAGCAGGGGGCGATCCGGGTGGCGGGCGATTTGGACCGTCTCCCACGTGGGGTTCGTGTTCGTGGCGGGGGCCGCCACCTCGGCGGGCTTCGCCGGGGCCTTTTTGGCGGCCGGCTTTTTGGCGGGGGCCTTCTTCGGCGTGGTTTTCTTCGCCGCGGGCTTCTTGGGGGTAGGCATGGGAAAGGCTCCTTTCATCACTTGGCGGCGGTGAGCATCCGGATCGTCTTGGCCAGGAAGGCCTTCAGGTCCTTGCGCGCGACGATCTTGTCCAGGAAGCCGTGCTCCAAGAGATACTCCGAGGTCTGGAACTCCGGCGGCAGCTTCTGCTTGATGGTGGTCTCGATGACGCGCCGCCCCGCGAAGCCGATCAGCGTCTTGGGCTCGGCGATGTTCAGGTCGCCCACCATCGCGAACGAGGCCGACACCCCGCCCGTCGTCGGATCCGTCATCACCGAGACGTAGAGCAGCCCCTCGTCGCGCAGGCGCTGGATCGCCGCGCACGTCTTGGCCATCTGCATCAGCGAGACGATCCCCTCCTGCATCCGCGCCCCGCCCGAGGCCGTGCACAGGATCAGCGGCCGGCGCGTCGCCCGCGCCTCCTCCGCCGCGCGCAGGATGCGCTCGCCCGTCCCCGAGCCCAGCGAACCGCCCATGAAGCGGAAGTCCATCGCCCCCAGCACCACCGGGATCCCGTCGAGCGTCGCCCGCCCCACCACGATCGATTCCCCGATTCCCGTCTTCTCGCGCGTCGCCGCCACCTTGTGCGCGTACGCGTCCGACGCGTCGTGGAACGTCAGCGGGTCATGGGCGATCACCTCCCCCGCGATCTCCTCGAAGCTGCCCTCGTCGGCCAGCAGCGCGATCCGCTCGCGCGCCGAGAGGCGCCCGTGCGCCCCGCAGTGCGGGCAGACCTTCAGATTCGCGGCGTACTCCGCCTTCGGCGTGTACGTGCCGCATTTCTTGCAGACGTTCCAAAGCGCCTCGGTGGGGACGCGCAACGGCGCCTCCGGCGCCTTCGTGAACCAAGCCATAGTCGGTGCTCCTTTGTGTAAGGTTGCCACTAGTCTATCACATTCCCCGGAAAAGGGAAACAACGCGCTTTCCGCGGGGCGTGCGGGGGCCTTCCGCCCCCCCGAACCCTCCCGACCTCCGCCCCAAACCCTAGGAGGTTTGGGGGCGGGCCCCTTATCTATTCGGATGGTGTATTATGTGGGTGTTTTCTTCATTGGTGTGGAGAAAGCGTCCCCGGGGGGT
>CALXMV010000050.1 GCA_944389565.1 uncultured Kiritimatiellota bacterium | reverse complement strand
TCGGCCTCTGCCAGTCCACCGCCCTCCCTCCTGTTTTTCCTTTTCGTACCTGCGCAATTACATTGTGGACGATTCAACACATCACGCCGCTCAATTTGTCGTGTTGAGCGACGGGAGAGATTGTGCTATACTGTGTCCGTTTTTATGCGCGATTGTAGCTCAATTGGATAGAGCGTTGGCCTCCGAAGCCAAAGGTTGCGGGTTCGATCCCCGCCATTCGCACCATTCCGAGGGAGACGTCGCCATGGCCGAGGATCTGAAGAAAGCCTATCGCACGATCGAGGAGGATCATTTCGCCCCGCGGATGAGAATCGTCTTCGACGGCCCGGACGGCGCGACGCAGGAGATGGTCTTCGAGAAGGTGACGTGGGACATCGACGGGGTCCGGAAGGGGTTGCGTTACGGGGATAACCCGGGGCAGGAGGCGGCGATGTATCGCGCGGTGGGGGGTAATCTGCGAATCGGGCAGGTGGAGTTGCTCCCGAGCGGTCGGGGCGCGGTGACGGACACGGAGTTGCTCCTCTCGGGCAAACACCCGGGCAAAATCAATCTGACGGATGTGGACAGCGCGCTGAACATCCTGCGCTTTTTCCCGGACGAGCCGTGCGTGGTGATCATCAAGCATAACAACCCGTGCGGCGTGGCGAAGGGGGCGACCATCGAGGAGGCCTACCTGAAGGCTTACCAAGCGGATCCCTTGGCGGCGTTCGGCGGGTGCATCGCGCTGAACCGCGTCTGCACACGTGCGACGGCCGAGGCAATCCTGCGGCAGTATGCGGAGGTGGTGGTGGCGCCGGAGTTCGAGGGCGGGGCGATGGAGGTCTTCGCCACGAAGAAGAACCTGCGCGTGATGCGGATCAAGGCGATCGACCGTCTGCATGATTACGCGGATCAGCGGGTGCTTGAATTGAAGAGCCTGATGGATGGCGGTATCATCGCCCAGGTCGGCTATCTGCCGCGGGTTCGGAGGGTCGAGGATTTTATCACGCCTGAGGTGGCAGGGCCTGACGGCACGGTGCATCGCATCGCCCGAATGCCGACGAAGCAGGAGCTGGACGATCTGCTCTTCGGGTGGTTGGTCGAGGGCGGCGTGACGTCGAACTCGGTGCTGTTCGTGAAGGACGGGGTGACGGTGGGTATCGGCGCGGGCGAGCAGGATCGCGTGGGCGTGGCCGAGATCGCCCGCGACAAGGCCTATCGCAAGCTGGCCGACCGTTACGCGCGCGACACCTTCCAGACGCCTTACAATGAGCTGGACGACGCCGGGAAGCGCACGGCGTGCGACGCTTTCGCGGCGGAGACAAACGGCGGGCTGAAGGGCGCATGCATGGTCTCCGACGCTTTCTTCCCCTTCCGCGACGGCGTGGAGGTGGGCATCCGCGAGGGCATCGCGGCGGTGGTCCAGCCGGGTGGCTCGGTGCGCGACTGGGACGTGATCGACTGCTGTAACACGCACGGCGTGGCGATGGTCTTCACCGGGCAGCGCTGTTTCCGCCACTGAGGCGGGGGGTAAGCGTAATGGCGTGGCGCGTGGCGTGCGGATGCTTGGCGGCCTTGGCCTTGGCGATGGGGGCGGCCGGGTGTTCGGCGACGATGGGGGATTACGCCTCCGAGGAGGCGCTGACCGTCTCCGCGCCGGTGCAGGGGATGTCGTCGCTGGACGTGCCGAAACGTTTTTTTGACGAGGTGCTCCCCGCGCGCTTCCAGCACAACGGCTTGGGCTTCATCAACGATCAGGAGACCTTCCTGAAGATGTGGCGGATGTACGCCAGCGATGCGATGTCCCTGCCCCCATCCATCGATTTCGAGGAC
Source organism: uncultured Kiritimatiellota bacterium (assembly GCA_944389565.1). Lineage (GTDB taxonomy): Bacteria > Verrucomicrobiota > Kiritimatiellia > RFP12 > DVOR01 > Spyradenecus. The sequence continues at coordinate 9,745 of CALXMV010000050.1, read as the reverse complement.
GTGGTGATGCTTTTCGCCTACGATCCGGAGTATTACAACCTCGCCTCCATCCGCCAACTGCGCGTCTGGCATGGCATCGCCAACCCCGTGATCGAGCGGACGGATTGGAAGCTGAAGATCGGCGGCGACCCGAAGATGCGCGAGATTCGCGCCCAGCGCGGCGAACCGGTGCCGGAGCCGAAGGTCAACGTGGCCTTCTTGCAGGTGCCACGGAACAAGCCCGGCCGACCCGGCGTGACGGCCCTGCTCGTCGGCGAGGACCCGGACGACGCGGAGGACAGCCCCGTGTTGCCCATCCCGGAAAAGCCCTGAGCGATGCATCGGCAACTCTCCTTCCGCCAAGCCTGTGAGCGACTGCGCATCCCCGAGCAGACGCTCCGCGACGCGGTGAAGTACAACGAGGTGCCCTTCCGATGGCAAGGCGATGAGCCGGTTTTCGACGCCGACGCGCTCGACGCCTGGGGCTCCCGCCGGATCCTCGCCCTGCGCGACCGCGACCTCGCCTCCGAGCATTCCGCCTCCACGCGCATGGACGTGAAGTCCCCGACGGAGGACACGCTCCTCCCGCTCCTGCTCAAACCGGAATACGTGGAGCTTGACCTGCGCGCCAAAACGCGCAAAAGCGTCATCCGCGATTTGGTCGACATGGCCGAGCGGTTGGAATTGCTTTACGACCCGGCGGACCTCCTCCGGCAGTTGGAGGAGCGCGAGGCGCTCTCCCCCACGGCGCTCCCCGGCGGCATTGCCCTGCCGCACCCGCACCATCAGGATCCGTATCTCATCGCCGAGCCTTTCATGCTGATCGCCCGCGCACGCAAGCCGGTCTGGTTCGGCGCCGGAGACGACGCGCCCACCGACCTCTTCTGCCTGGTCTGCTGCGGCGAGCACCTCCGCCACCTGCACGTCCTGGCGCGGCTCTGCATGATGATCCGCGACACGGACTTCCTGGCGGAGATTCGCACGGCCGAAACGCCAGAGGCACTCATCGAGGCGGCCTGCGCCGATGAGCGCGCCGTGCTCGCGCGGCTGCGCTGACGGTCAGACGGGGAAGGCGTCCGCCACGAAGAGTTGCGGCTGTGGCTCGCGAAACGTGTCAATCCCCAGCGAGAAAATCACGCGGAGCCGGATGCCGGGCTTCCACGGCTCGGCATGGCACGCGCCGCCAAACCAAACCGCTTTGAGCGCGTTGCCGCCAGCAAGCGGGGTCAGCTGGAGCGAAAGATGCGTACGGTCCGCGCCAATGGGATGTGCCTCGGCAAGCGTGAAGGTCGCGGCGAAAAGCGGTTTGGGGTTGCCGTGCCCATGGGGCTCCAGACATCCCAACTCCCGGCAAAGCGCCAGCGAGATGGGCGTGTCGCCCAGGTCGGCGTCGTAACACGCGCAAGGCTCCTCGGCGTCCGGCGCGGGGCAGACCTGCGGCAGACGCGCGCGAAAAGCCTCGAACGCGCCGGGGCGGAGGGAGAAGCCCGCGGCCTTCGCATGGCCGCCATAGTGGTCGAGCAGGTCGGAGACGGCATCGAGCGCTTGGACGGCATGGCAGGCGCCGCACGCCCGCATGGAGCCATGCCCCCCGCCATCGGCGGAGGTGGCCACAAGCGCGACGGGGACGCCGAAACGCTCGACAAGACGCGCGGCGACGATACCAAGCACGCCCGGATGAAATCCTTCCCCACCGACAACGATCGCCCGCCCCGGCGCGAAGTCCGGAGGCAAGAGTCGCAAGACTTCCGCGAAGAGGTCGCGCTCGATGCGCCGGCGCTCCGCGTTGAGCGCGATGAGCGTCTGCGCGCAGGGGACATGCCCCAGGCCGATCAGCCCGTAGGCGACCTTGAGACGGCCCAGGCGGCCCGCGGCGTTGATGCAGGGCACGATGCCGAAGGCGACCTGCTCGGCGGTCGGTTCGCCAGGGAGCAATTTGAGCGCGGCGGCCAAAGCCCGGAGGCCCGGGTTGGCGGTCGGCGCGCGCAAGGCCCGTAGGCCACGCGCCACCAAGGATCGATTCTCTCCACGCAACTCCATCACGTCGGCGATGGTGGCGATGGCCGCAAGGTCGATCCAATCGTCGGGGGCGAGCGGGTGGCCGTCGGCGGCGAGCGCGCGGACGAGCATGAGCGCGGTGGCGCACCCGCAAAGCCCATCGGCCCCGGACGGCGCGCCGAGCCGCGGGTTCACCACGGCGCACGCGGGCGGCAAAGCGGCCGGCGGCGTGTGGTGATCGGTGATGACGACATCGATGCCGCGCGCCATGAGTTCGGCGACCTCGGCGGCGTTGGTGATGCCGCAATCGACCGTGACGATGAGCGCGGGCATGGGAGCGAAGGTGAGGCAACGGGCAATGGCCGCGGCTCCGAGACCATACCCTTCCGTCTCGCGATCCGGGAAGAACGGTTTGACCTCCGCACCGAGGCATTGGAGCGCTTGAACAAGCAACGCGGTGGCCGTGACACCGTCGACATCGTAATCGCCGAACACCGTGATGGGCTCATGCGCCGCGAGCGCACGTCCGATGCGCGCGACGGCCTCGCGCATCCCGGGGAATGCGAAGGGATCGGCCGGAGGCGCCGCCTCTGGGGCGAGCCACCGCGCGACCGCCGCGTCATCCGGGACGCGCTGGGCCACGAGCGCGGCGACGATGGGCGAGAGCCGATGCGCGGCGGCGAGCCGCGCGACCCGCCCGGGATCCGGTTGCGGCAGAGGGCGCCACACGGTCAGGCCTCCAACAGAAAGGTCGCCGGGCCGTGATTGAGCAGACGCACCTCCATCTCCGCGCCGAAACGCCCCGCGCCCAGACGATCGCCCAATGTGGCACGCAGGGTGGCCAGGCAACGTTCGTACAACGGCTCGGCAAACTCCGGGCGCGCGGCGGTGGAGAAACCGGGACGGTTGCCGGAGGCGGTGTCGGCATACAGCGTGAATTGGGAGACCAGGATAACGCTCCCGCCCACATCCAGCACGGAGCGGTTCATCGCGCCACGCTCATCCTCGAAAATCCGGAGTTTGAGCAATTTCGCGCACAGTTTGTCCGCCTGCGCGGGAGTGTCGCCGGGGGCGACGCCGCACAGAACCAGCAGACCGGGGCCGGTGAAGGCCGAGAGCGTCTCCCCCGCGACGGTGACGGAGGCCTCGGTAACGCGTTGGACAAGCATTCTCATGGTTCGGCGAGTCTTTCGAGCGTGTGCGTGAGGTTACGCGGGGCCACGTGCATGGAATTGTACCGCACGGCGAGCGCCTTGCCGCGCGGGACGACCACAGGCGGTGTCTGGAGATCGAGCGCGCGCAGGGCCTCGACGGCCCGTTCGGCGGGGACCCCAGGCGGGAGCGGCAGGACAATCTCGCGCCAATCCTCACGGCGGCAACCGGCGAGGGCAAGGGCGAGGAACGACAGCAGGGCGAGGCGTCTCATGGTCAGCGGGCGAGGCGGATGCCCCGGCGAAGATAGGTGGGGGTGTCAAGATTCTGATCGCCGTGAAGCGTAGGCTCCACGTCGTTGAAACGGTTGCGGGCGGCGCCGAGCGGATTGGCCCGCGCGGCGGCCTTGGCCTTCGCGCCCTTGCGCGAGCGCCCCCCACCCCGCGCCTCGTGCACACCCTCCTCGACGCGCCCCCCACCCTCCGCGAGGGCTTGCCCGAAGGCCAGGACGACTACCGCGAGCGTCCCCTCGCGCGACGCCTCGTTGGCGGTGCCGAGATAGGCCTCCTGCAACGCCACGCAATGCGCGCGCAACCCCGTCATCAGCACGCCAAGCTCGCACAACCGCAGATCCGGCCCCGCCAACACCCCCACCACGATCTGCGCGGCGTTGGCCAGGCAATCCACACCATCGGGCCGGAAGCGCGGCGCCGCCAACAAACGCGCGAGCGCGTCATCGGCGCGGCGCTCGCCGGCGCAGACGGCCTCGGCGAAACAGAACGGCCGGCCCCCGGCGACGTCATGGGTGAGAAAGCGGCGGAAACGCTCCGCGTCGAGCGGGAGGAACCCGGCGTGGGCGATGAGCGACCAGAGCAACCCGAGCCCCGCGCCCAAACGGTCGGCCACACGCGCGAAGGCCTCCGCCTGCGGCAACGCCGCGTCCCCCCCCGCCAGCAGATCCAAGGGCACGGTCGTGATGGCATCGGCCTGCGCGGCGAGCGTGGGCAGGATGATTTTGGCGCACCGATGCCGGTCGTCGCCCTCAAAGGCGAAAGGCGTGGTGGCGAAGACCAGCGTGGCGACGCCGAGCGCGCGCAGCATCTCGAGCAGGAGCGGCGCGGCGCCCGAGGTGCCACCACCGCAACAGACCAGCAGGACGGCCAGGCGCGGGGCGCCGATCTGCGCCTGGATCTGCGAGGCGTCGTCGCGCAAAGCGCTGGCGCCCAGGTTGCGATCGCCGCCGGTGCCGCGGCCCGCGAGCCGTTTGGCGCCGAAGACGGTGGTGGAGACGCCGACGGCCGGGGTGATGGCCTGAAGGGTGGCGTCGTCGGTGTCGAGGATGAGCGCGCGCAAAGGTGCCGAGGCGTTCTCGGCGACGCGTCGCGCGATGGTGGCGGCCGCGCCGCCCACGGAAATCAGGAGGAGGTCGTCGGCGTTCATGGGTTATCCTGCGATATAGGCGCGCAGACGGGCGAGCCAAGAGGGCTTCCGCGGTTCGCGCGCGAGGGTGCGGCACCGCCAATTGAGCAGGCCGATGGCGGTGGCGTGGCGGTAGGGCTCCTCGATGAAGGGGTCGGCCAAGGGTGTGGCGAGATTGCGGCCGGGCACGCCGATGGCGCAGGGCAGGCCGAAAATGGAGGAGGCCTGCTCGGCGATGAGGGGAAGCGCCGCGGTGCCGCCGGTGAGGCGGATGCCGCCATGGACATGCGGGAGCACGTCGCTTTCGCGCAACCGATCGCGCAAGATCCGAAAGGTCTCGTCCACGCGTTCGGTGGTGACGGTCTGGATGGCATGGACGGAAATGGTGCGGTCGCCGGCGGAGAAGGGGGTGCGCAGGGTGTGGCGGGCGTTGGCGAGATCGGGCTGGAGCATGGCCGCGCCGCGGGCGAGCTTGGTGTCCTCGGCCTGGCCCTGGGTGATGTGGAAGGCCAGGGCGAGATCGTTGGTGAGGTGGTTCCCGCCCACGCCGAGCGCGCCCGCGGCGGCGACGACGCCGTTGCAGATGGCCACGTAGTCGACGGTCCCCGCGCCGAAATCGATCACGATGGCGCCATCGTCCCGCGCGCGGTCGTCCAAGACGGCCTCGGCGGCGGCGATGCCGGAGAAGACGATCTCGTCGAGCCGCAGCCCGGCGCGCGCGACGGCGCTGGTGAGGGAATCCAGGCAGGTGCGCGGGGCGGTGAGCTCCAAGATATTGGCCACGAGCTCGGCGCCGGTCATGCCCAATGGCGTGGCGACGGGCTGCCCATTGACCTCATACTTCTGCCGGAAACGCTGCAGCAGGCGATTCGGCGCGTCGGGATCCTCCGGCGCGCGCGCGTTGTCCTCCGCGTCCGCCACGTCCTCCTCATTGATGAGGTGCCCGGGGAGCAGGGAGACGCGCCCCGGCCGCACGAGCGTCGTCACGTCGCCGCAGGAGAAACCCGCCACCACGTCGTAGATCTCGACCCGCAATTTCTTGTCCATCTCCTCGCGGACGCGCCGGATGCCGTCGGCGACGGCGGTGATATCCCGGATGATGCCCTTTTTGACGCCCTGCGTGGGGGTCTCCGCGCGCGCCAGGAGGCTCAGCCGCCCATCCACGCACTCCCCCGTCACCAACGTGGTCGTCTGCGTGCCGATGTCCAATGCGCCCAACACGATGCCCATGATGTTCCTTTCAGTCCGAGACGGTGACGGCGTTTCTGGCCATCGCGTTGAAGTGGGTCTTCCCGGCCAATGCGGGGTTTCGCAACGCGTGCCCGAGGTTGCCCAGCCGCCGCAGCATGTCGCCGGTGTCCCCCCCCGCCTGCTCCATCCGATCCCATGCCAGGATGCACTCCCGCCCGTCGGCCAGCGTCACCCGCACCCCATCGGCCGCGTCGCCGGAGAGCAGCTTCGCGCGGACGATCGCGCTCGGCAGCCGGTAATCCGGGTTGTTCGTGGCGGCGATGAGCCGCAGCAGGCAGAGCGTTTCCGGCGGCAGGCGGAATCCCGGCGCGAACCCTCCCGGCAGATCGAAGCCCCCCACCAACGGGTAGGCATCCCGCGGGCGCGGGTAAGTGAAGCACACCCCGTCCTCATCGACCACCAACGGCAACGGCGTCCCCGCCAACCGCGCCAACGGCGTCCGCTCCTCCACCCACAGCTCCAGCGACACCCCCGGCTGATACGTCAGCGACACATCCTTGATCAGCGGGCTCTGCGTCCGCAACCGCTCCACGACATCCGACCGCACCACCCCGAACCCATTCACCGGCCGCTCCAGCCCGAAGTTCTGCAAGACCTCCGCCCGCGTCAGCGTCGCGTTCCCCCGGATCACGATCGCCTCCGGCGGCACCAGAAAGGCCTCGTTCGCGTCGTAATACGCGTGCTTGTAGCCCAGCGTCGCCGCGACCACGGCCGCGACCACGGCCACCGGCGGGAGCACACGCGCCGCGGCCGCCACGATCGGCCGCCACGCCGCCGCCCGATCCCGCCCGGCGCGCGCCGTCTTCCGCTTACGCCCCGCGCGTTCAGTCATGCCGCGCCGCCTCCACCAACCGTGCGCACAGCGTCGGGAAATCGATCCCCGCGCGCTTGGCCGCCTCCGGCAACAGGCTCGTGCCCGTACACCCCGGCGCCGTGTTCACCTCCAACGCGTACAGCCCCCCATCCGGCGCCAGACGGAAATCCACGCGCACCGCCCCCCGGCACCCCGTCGCCGCATACGCCCGCTCCGCCAGCCGCCTGGCCTCACGCGTCGCCGCGTCCTCCTCGGGGAAGACATGCCGCGACCCGCCCGGCGCGTACTTCGCGTGCCAATCATACCACCCGCCAGGCGCGACAATCTCGATCACCGGCAACGCCACCCCGTTCACCACCGCCACAGCCAGCTCCCGCCCCGGGACATACCGCTCCGCCAAGGCCTCGCCCCGCGCGTCCTGCGCGCACGCCGCGCGCACCGCCTCCGCCCACTGCCCCGGCTCCGACACCTTCGTGAGCCCCACGCTCGACCCGTCCCGCGGCGGCTTCACCACCGCCGGCAGAGCGAACGGGCACGCCGTCACCCCCACCGTCACCACCGCACCCTCCGGCACCGGCACCCCCGCCGCCGCCAAGACCCGTTTCGCTGCCGGCTTATCCATGCACAACCGACTCGCCGCCGCGCCAGGCCCCGTGTAAGGCACCCCCGCCGCGTCCAGATCCGCCTGCACCCCGCCATTCTCCCCATACCCCCCGTGCAACGCGATGAAAACCGCCTCCACATCCCGCGGGATCTCGTCGATCGCCTCACGCGTCAGCCGCGCCTCGGCCACCTCATACCCCGCCTGGCGCAACGCCTCCGACACCGCCGCGCCGGAACGCAACGATATCTCCCGCTCATGGCTGACTCCACCCATCGCGACTGCAACACGTCTCATCGGTTCACCTCAATCAATGACCCGCATAGTTTACCATAATCGCCCCCGCCGCGCACCCCGCGCAAATCTATTGATATTCTACATATTGACATTCCAACATCAAATCCACTCCATTTCCGGTGCCGCCTCCCAGAAGGTGCGTCCGTCCCAAATCTTGGCCTCCAAGAAAGCCTGAAGACAGGCATTCGCGGTCGTTTGGGATGTCGTGAAAATTATGGTTTCGGCATTGCTGTTTGGACGCGTGTCCTCCAGTCGGTAGACTTCCATGCGCAACAACGCTTCTGGACTTGGCTTCGTTGAACTAAAGCACGGTCCGTTGAAAAAGTAACAGCGACCACGATAAATGGCGGAGGCTTCGCCATACATAATCGTATCAAGGAAAAAGTTCACCTCTTGACTGTCCATCGCAATTCTCCTTGGAAGTAACGTTTTTAGAAATCATATTCCCTCTTTGTCAACAATCGCTTCACGCGTTTCCCAGACATGTCCGCTGGGTAACGATGAAGATGAAGGATTGGTAAGCGCGGAGAACCAAGTTCTCCTTCTGGATGATAGGCGATTTCCACACGCACGTGATGGCGTTTGTCGTACCACCGCAACATTCGGAAGGTCCCATCGGGATGGAGCAAGATATAGGCGTTGCTTGTGTGGGATTCCTCCGGGAGACGACCATGGAGCGGCGGGAGAGGCTGCAACACGGGAATGCCGCCGATGTGTCCCACCGTCCGGTAGGTCTCCTTGAACGTCCGCCCTGAAGCGTTCATACCGCGTCCGCCCATCAGTGCACCCCCTTCCGGGGATGATCATACTTCTCTGCGACGATTGGGGTACGGAAGTCATACATCTCGATGAATGGTGCGCCGAAACAGAAGATAAGGCGTGGGTGAATCTGTTCAATCATTGCGGCGAAGCCGTGCATGAAGTGCGCGCGCCCCTCGAATTGGGTCTTGCACCCAATCGTCGAAATCGCAACCACCGTTCCCTTCTCCAACCCGCAAAAGCAGAAACTATAGCTTGACGCATCACTCCACGTTGCCGTTGAGATCACCGTTAGCCCACGCGATTGCCAGTAAGCACCGACCCACCGACTTGTCCAGACGGATTGCAACTGCAAATAGTGTGGCATCTCCCGATAAGTGGAGTTGTCCGGTGTCAGAAGGATGGCGTATTGGGCGTACTTCGCAAACGTCTTCTCTGGGAAACGATAAATGTCCGGGATATGTTCGCTTACGAACGCATTCGCCTCCTTTTCCGCCTCATCACCGGGGAATTGTTTCCGGTGCAACAAGGCGTGTCCCAATTCATGCGCCAAGGTGAAACGTCTGCAATCCGCTGTGATGGTTTCAGAGGCGTTCAGCACAATGAAGTCGTGCCCTTGATGCCAAAGGAAAAAACCACCCAGGAGCGGCGTTTGGAAGTCGAACGGCAGAATGTGAACCCCTAGCGACTCCACGCAGGCGCAGAGCGGATGGAGCGGCCCCTGCGCGGCCTCCGTTGGCGGCAACGAGGAAATCGCCTCACGCCACCCATCAAGGTCTTCGGGCGAGGGCACATCTCGATTGTCTGCGTGAAGCAACGTGACGACATCCTGCATACGAAACTTCGCGGACAATGCGGAGAACTTCCGGTGATGCGGCATTTCGGAGGCCGCCTCTTCGTATCCCTGCCAGAAGGACTCCGGGAGGACTCCGACCGCCTTTGCCAAAGCCTTCAAGACAGGTCGTGTCGGAATCGTTTTGCCGCTTTCATATTTGCTGATGGCCGCCTGCGTGATTTCCCCCTCACCCGCACTTACATGAGTTGCCAATGCACGCTGAGTCATTCCCACACGTTCCCGTGCAAGACGCAACAATGTTGGATTGAACGCTTTGTTTCTGTCACTCATGTTGCCTATAATAGCAGAACCGAAAAAGACGAAGTCAATTGAAAACAGGTCTAATTCCAAAACTATAACCGGCGCGAAAACTTCCCGTCCGCTAAGTGCCTCTTGGCCAGGGGACGCGGAGGCGTCTTCGGCGTCCGTATGGCGGCTCACTCGAAATCGAGGGCGATGGTCGATCGGCGTTCCCGCCACCCCCCGCGCGCCGCCTGCCCGCCATCTCGCAGAAGGCCGTGGCGGAGCGACCGTTTCCACGCGAACCCCTTAGGGTTTGGGGCCCGACCCCTTATCTATTCGGATGGTGTATTATGTGGGTGTTTTCTTCATTGGTGTGGAGAAAGCGTCCCCGGGGGGT
>CALXMV010000049.1 GCA_944389565.1 uncultured Kiritimatiellota bacterium | reverse complement strand
TCGTTTTCATGTCCCCTCTTTACCATACTTTCCCCCGCGCTTCCACTCCGACCCACTAAAAACTCTGAAGAGCCCAGTGGGGGATTTTTGCTTGCACGGGGCCCGGCGAACGCGTATAATAACCCCATATCGTCAAGACAGGGCCTTTGCCCTGCAACACTGAAAGGACTCCGACATGGACTCGATGAGGATGATGCGTATCGGCGCGATGGCCGTCCTGGCCGCCTCGACCCTTGGGCTTTCCGCTTGCTGCGCGAGCACCGCGCAGTGCGACACACAGGAGATTGTGCAAATGAACAGTGCTGACTTCTACACCGACGGCAAACTTGACAACGCCAAGTGCAAGGCCGCCTATTTCGAGATGATGCGCAAAATCGGCGCGCCCGTCTATCCGCGGTATGAGCAGGAAGACGGCTTCATGTGGACGGTCGACTTCAACCAGGGCGACTTCGCGGCCTTCGGCATGGGTGGCGTCTTCTGGGTGAACAACCGCGACAAGCAGTACTTCGGGCACGAGATCTTCCTGTTGCCCGGCCAATCCATCGCCGAGCACCGCCATCTGTCCACCACCGACGACAAGGGCCCCCTGCAGGCCAAGCATGAGAGCTGGCAGGTCCGCTACGGCTCGGTCTACGGCTTCAGCGAGGTCGGCGAGCCCAACCTCGACCAATACCCCGAGGCCAAAGCCATGCTGGCCAAATGCCAGGTGCCGCACATGAATTGCGTCCATGTGGAGAAGTGGGAGGCCGACGGCCAGATCCATGTGCTCCCCAAGGATGAGACCTGGCACTTCATGATGGGCGGCCCCGAGGGCGCCGTCGTCACCGAGTACGGCTGCTTCCACGACAACAACGGCCTGCGCTTCACCGTCCCCGGCGCCTCGCTCTGAGACCGCCCACACGCCCCGCGCGGCGGCTTGGTTGCCGCCCGCGCACGGGGCGCGCCCTGACACACGAAAGGATTCACCATGAAGTATCTGCACACGGGCATCGTGCTCTCCGAGAAGCTCCCGAACATGACCTTCGTCGAGCCCCTCAAGGTCTGGATCACCGACGCCTCCCAGGACAAGTACGCCATCGAGTGGCTCTGGTTCGAGCCCGACTCCCCCATGGCCGCGGCCATCCAAGAACAGACCCACGTGGCCTACCAGGTCGAGGACATCGACGCCGCGATCGCCGGCAAGTCCATCCTCTGGCCCAAGACCGACATGGGGGCCATCATCATCGCCTTCATCTACGACAACGACACCGTCGTCGAGCTCACCCAGATCAAGTGAGGATTGCGCCATGCCCATGAAGAAGTTTCTCAACGACCCCGCCAACCTCACCGCCGAGATGCTCGAGGGCCTCGCCCTCGCCTACTCCGACAAGGTGCGGGTGGTCAACGAACGCATCGTCGTCCGCGCCCAGCCCAAGGCGCAGGACAAGGTGGCCCTCGTCTGCTTCGGCGGCACGGGGCACGAGCCGGCCATGCACGGCTTCGTCGGCGAAGGCATGGCCGACGCGGCCGTCGCCGGCGACGTCTTCGCCGCCCCCGGCGGCCCCAAGGTCTTCGAGGCGCTTGAGATGCTCAACCGCCCCGCCGGCATCATCCTGCTCACCCTCAACCACAACGGCGACCGCATGTCCGCCCGCAAGGCCCTCCGCCTCGCGGAGAAGGCCGGGATCCCCGTCAAGGAGATCATCGTGCAGGAAGACATCGCGCCGGGCATCGACGCCGACCCCGAGGACCGCCGCGGCCTCGGCGGGTGCATCCCGCTGATGAAGGTGATGGGCGCGGCCTGCGAGCAGGGCAAGACGATCGACGAGGTGCTCGAGATCGGCAAGGCCTTCCACAGCCACCTGGCCACCCTCTCCGTCGCCCTCAAGGTCGCCACCCATCCGCAGAACGGCGCTGAGATCGGCTCCCTCGCCGACGACGAGATGGAGATCGGCATGGGCCAGCACGGCGAGGGCGGCGGCGGCATCATGAAGGTGCAGCCCGCCGACGCCACCGCGCAGATCATGGTCGAGAAACTCATCGACGCCACCAAGCTCCAGCCCGGCGACCGCGCGCTCCTCATCATCAACGGCTCCGGCGCCACCACCACGATGGAGATGCTCATCTGCTACCGCGCCGCCGCCAAGGTCCTCACCGCCCGCGGCATCACCCTGATGAACGGCATCTGCGATGAGATCCTCACCGTCCAGGAGATGGCCGGCTTCCAGATGATCCTCGCCAAGGTCTGCCCCACCTGCGAAGCACTCCTCAAAGCCAAGGCCAACACCCCCTACTGGACCTGCAACGGCTAAACCCCCGCCGGGGCCGCCGCGACTCCCGCGGCGGCCCCGCGCCACCCAAGGAACCCCCATGACGCTCGAACAGTTCAAGGCCGTCTGGAAAAAGGCCCAGACCGCCATCGAGGCCAACGAAAAGCACTTTTCCGAACTTGACGCCGCCACCGGCGGCGACGGCGACCACGGCACCGCCATCGTCGCCGCGCTCCGCGCCATCAACCACGCCGAAGGCGACGACTTCCCCACCCTCCTCGCCGACATGGCCGAGAAACTCGAGGAAGAGGCCTCCGGCTCCACCTCCTCGCTCTATGGCTCCTGGCTCGAGGGCATGGCCGACGCCGCGCCCAAGGGCGCCACCGAACTCGACGCCGACCAACTCGCCGACCTCTTCCAGGCCGGGTTCGAGGAAATCGGGTGCATGACCAAGGCCCGCCAAGGCGACAAGACGATGATGGATGCGCTCCAGCCCGCCACCGAGGCGCTCGTCGCCGCCAAGGGCCAGGGCGAGGCCGCCATGTTCGCCGCCGCCGCCAAGGCCGCCCGCGCCGGCTCCGACGCCACCGCCGGGCTCCAGGCCAAGTACGGCCGGGCCAAGAATCTCGGCGCCCGCTCCATCGGCGCCATCGACGCCGGGTCGGCCTCCGCCGCCACCATTTTCGAAGCTTTCGCGCAATAACCCTCCGCACAGAAAGGATTTCCCAAATGCCAGACATGGACAATTTCAAGGAAGCCGCCGCCTTCGGCGTCGGCACGCCCCAGACGACCGTCGGTTACCCCCTCAAGGGCTGCGCCAGCCTTGATTGGGGCGTCAAGAACCGCCTCGCGCGGATCTTCGACCCCGCCGACGGGCGCACCCTCATGCTCGCCTGCGACCACGGGTTCATCATGGGCCCCACCGGCGGCGTCGAGCGCATCGACCTCTCCATCGTCCCCCTGCTCCAATACGCCGACTGCGTGATGTGCACCCGCGGGGTCCTCCGCGCCCTCATCCCCCCCACCGACACCACCCCCGTCTGCCTCCGTTCCGACGCCGGCACCTCCGTCGTCACCGAGCTCAACGACAACGTGGTGATCGACCCCGAGGACGCGATCCGCCTCAACGCCGCGGCCATGGCCGTCATGGTCGCCGTAGGCGATTCCCGTTTCGAGGCCAAGACCATCGCGAACCTCTACCACACCGTCGACATTGGCGCCCGCTATGGCATCCCCGTCATGGGCGTCACCGCCGTGGGCAAGCAGATGACCCGCGACGCGCGCTATTTCCGCCTCGCCACCCGCATCTGCGCGGAGAACGGCGCCAACGTCGTGAAGACCTACTACACCGAAGGCTTCGAGACCGTCGTCGCCTGCTGCCCCGTCCCCATCGTCATCGCCGGCGGCAAGAAGATTCCCGAGCGCGACGCCCTCGAGCTCGCCTACAAGGCCATCAACGACGGCGCCGCCGGTGTCGACATGGGCCGGAACGTCTTCCAGTCCGAGCACCCCGCCGCCATGATCCAGGCCGTCTCCGCCGTCATCCACAAGAATCTCAAGCCGGATGAGGCCTACCAGATGTACCAGGATCTCGCCGCCGCCAAGTGACCCCTCGCCTGGCGCGACCCCGCGAAGACGCCCCGGCCCCATCCGCCGGGGCGTTCTTGTGCTGGGGCCGGAATTGTGATAGAGTTTGCGGCATGAATCTGGGAAGGACCGGACTTTGGCACGTGGGGTTCCCACCCCGCCGGGCGATCGGGCCCGGGACCGGAGGGCGGCGGCCATGCTGACGCTCTCGGAGGGGATCGTCTTCACGGGCGTGAGCGGGTGCTTCGCAGGCGCGCCCACGCCACGGGATTTTTGGAAGGCCACGTTGCGCAAGCGGAGTTTCTTCGCGCCGCCGTCGGAGGAGGACGAGGCACGGTTGGACGCGCCGCTCCTGCCGGATTGCGCGATGCCGCCCGTCTGCGCGGCGCTCGGGGAGAACTTCGCCTGCAGGGCCGATCATGTGCCGTTGGAGCCCGACCTGGGAATCGGGGACAACACGGACGCCTGGTTCGCGGCGCAGTTGCTGCATGACGCCTTGGCGGACGCGGGGCTGGCGCCGACGGCGGCGGAGGGCCGCTCGGACCGTTTGGCGCTCTTCGTGGGGTACGACCCTACCTTCAACCCCGCGTCGGTGAACTGGCTGTGGCACGCGAACGCGGTGGAGCAGATCGTGGGGACGGTGCAGCGCTTCATGCCGCGGGCGACCTTCGGGCAGGTCGCGGCGTTGCGCCAAGAGCTCTTGGACACCTTGCCCCGGCTGAAGCCGCGGCAGATCGCCCTCTCGCGTGCGGGGGACGTGGCACGCTGGCTGGCACAGAACTTCGGCGCGTGCGACATGGCGGCCTCCTGCGCGGCGGGCGAGGCGAGCGTCTTCGCGGGGTTGGAGGCGGCCGCGAACGCCTTGCGCCTGGGGCAGTGCGACATCGCGGCGGTGGTCGTCTTCCAGCCGCCGATCCCACCCGCGCAACTGGCCGGCGAGGCGGGGGTGCTCCCCTTCACGCAAGGGCGCGAGCTGCGCCCGTTCACGGCGGATTCGGGCGGGACGTTGCCGGGCGAAGGGGGCGCGGCCTTCGTGCTCCGGAGGCAGGGCGACGCCCGCCGCGCGGGGACGCGCGGTTACGCGCGACTCCACGGGACCGCCGTGGTGGCCGGCCTGCCGCCGGAGGATGGCGGATTGGAAGAGAGTCTGCGCCGGGCGTTGCACCGCGCGTTGCGCCGCCTGCCAAACGGTTTCCGCGACATCGACTACTGGGAGATGAACGCCTCGGGCATCCCCGAGGAGGATCTGACGGAAGAATCCCTGCTCAACCGCATGACGGAAAACCGCGGGGCGCACATCCCGCTGTTGGCGGTGGGTTCGGCCAAGCCGGCCTTCGGGCACACGCTCACGGCCGCGGGGGCGTTGGGGGTCCTGCGCGGGGTGTTGGCGATGAGCCACCGGGTGTTGCCGCCGTCAGTGACGCCGCCCGACGAGACCTTCCGTCTGCGCAAGCCGGAGCGTTCCTATTATTGGGTGCAGGAGGCACGGCCTTGGATCGCCTCCTCCGCGCGGCCGCGGCGCCTGGCCGTCTCGACGCTCTCGCGGCTGGGACGTGCCGGCGCGGCGACGATCGAGGAGACCGAGGAATGAGGAGGGGCGGCGATGGCGCTTGAGCGGTCGGAGGGCGTGCTGTGCCTGGTGGGCGCCGAGACGACGGCGGCGTTGGTCGACGCGCTTGAGCGAGTGGCAGGCTTCCTCGAACGGAGCACGGGCGGCTTCCGCCTGATCGACGTGGTGTACACGGCCACCTGCGAGGCGCGCGGCAAACGCTGCGTGGCGGGGCTGTGGGTGGCCTCGCCGGAGGAGATGCTCCGGAAACTGCGCTTCGCGGCGGAAGCCTTGCGGGCGGGGCGCACGCGTCTGCGCGACAAGACAGGGGTCTTTTTCACGACGCACCCCCTGGCGCTCGACGGCGGCAAGGTGGCCTATGTCTTCCCCGGCACGGGCAGTTTCCACCTGGAGATGATGCGCGATCTGGCGCTGACGTTCGATGGCGTGCGGGAACGCTTCGACGACATGGAGGAGGCCTTCTCGGGATATTGCGACGTGGCCTCGCCCTCCGAATGGCTCTTCTCGACGGCGCCCGAGCACACGTTGCCGCTCAGCGCCTCGCAGGCGTTCCTGCCGCTCTTGGCGGCGGCCTCGACCTATCTGGCGAGCAAGGTCTTCGCGGATTTCCTGCGCTCGGTGGGGGTGCGCCCGGCCGCCGTGGGCGGTGTGGGGCTGGGGGCGTTCTCGGCGTTCCATGCCACGCACCACGACCCCAAGCTGCGCCTCGTGCAGATTCTGCGCGACGCGGGGAAACTCCTGCTCCGCCTCGGCGCGGAGGGCGGTGCGCGCTGGGTGCAGCTCACCGTCTCGGGTATCCCCGTGGGGCGTTTGCGCGAGCTGGCGCTCCGCGACCCGACGCGTGTGATCGTCACCCAGATCCTCACCGACTCCGCCTGCGTGATGGCCGTGGCCCCGGAGAAACAGGCCGAGACCGAAATCGCCATCCACAACGGCGGCGGGCTCTCCGTGGCCGAGCCGCTGGCCGCACCAATCAACACCGGGCTCTCCGCCCCACGCATCGCCCAGCTCTTCGAGCGTTTCTTCGGGAAATACGTCACCTGCGAGCCGCAGATCCCCTTCCATTCCTGCGTCGACGGCAAACCGATGGGCCACTCGACCTCCTCGGTCGTCGCGGGGCTCACCGAGCACATGATGCGCCCGCTCGACTTCCGCCGGATGATCCGCCGGATGTACGACGATGGGTGCCGCATCTTCGTGGAGGTGGGTGCGCGGGGGTTGCTCTCCCCGCTCATCGCCGAGAACCTGGCCGGGCGCGACCCGATCGCGGTGGTGCCCATGCACATCCTCCATCGCTCCGGCGGCGTGCAGGTGGGCCAGGCGCTTGGCCTCCTGGCCGCCAACGGCGTACCGCTCGATTATTCCGGCCTGCGCTTCTTCGCCCATGCCCGCCATCTGGACCTCGACGCGACGCTCAGCGGCGAACGGTCCGACGAGCTGGTCATCCGCCTCTCCCACCAACTGCCAGGCATCCGCCCCGAGCTGATCGACCCGCGCCGCGTGCCCCGGATCGAGAGCGCCGCCGCCGAGAACGCCGGGGCCTCGCACCTCCACGCCATCCCCGCATCCATCCCGCGCGGCGGGTTGGAGTGCCCCCTGCTCCGGGGTGCCGTGGAGCGCGCACGCGCGGTCGACGCCCTCGAGCTCGGGCTCGTGCTGCGCCTTGAGGACTTCCCCTTCCTCAACGATTACGCCATCGGCACGCAGTCGCTCTCGCTGCGCGACCCGCTGATGCGCGGGCTCACGCTCTTCTCCGTGCCCACCGGCGTCGAGATCATGGCCGAGACCGCGCACCGCCTCCTCCCGGGGCTTTCCCTGCTGCGCGTGGAGAATCTGCACGCCAAGCATTGGCTTGCCTTCTTCCTCGGCCGGTTGGCGTTGCGGATCGCGGCCGAGGCGCAGCCCGCGGCGGGCGACGGCCAGCGCGCGGTGCGGGTGCGTCTCTACGCGGAGGACGACGCGAAGATGGCCGACCAGGCCGTCATGTGGGCCACCTTCATCCTGGGCCCGACCATCCCCGACGCGCCGGAGGATCTCCGCCCCCGCACGCTCAGCCTCTCGCGCCCCACGGAATGGAAGGCCGGCGACATCTACCCGGCGCGTCTCTTCCAAGGCCCCCTGCTCCAAAACGTCCGCAAGGTCACGGCCTGGGGGCTCGACGGGATCGACTACGAGGTGCGCATCCCGCCGCGCGACGCGCTTGTCCGCCACAGCCGCAACCCCCTCTTCTGCGCCATGCCGCTGCTTTTGGACGCCGTGGCCTCGGGGTTCCCGTTATGGCGCTCGCACGAACGCTTCCACGGGGCCATCTCGCTGCCGGCCGGGTGCAAGAGCATCCGCTACTACGCCGCGTGGATCCCCCAGGGGAACCGCCTCCACTGCGCCCTCCGCCTGGCGAACGTCACCCCGCGCTCCTTCGACGTCGACATCCTCGTCACCGACGAGGCCGGCCACCCCGTGCTGCAGCTGACGGGCTGGGAGGAGATCGGCGGCCGCGCCGACCCCGCGCTCCGCGGATTCGTGATGGATCCCGCGCGCCACTTCATCACCAAGCCGTTACCCGCCTCGCTCTTCCCCGACCCCAAGGCCAAGATCGACGGCGCGCTCTACGTCAACGCCAACCCCGACTTCTTCACCTCCAACGACGGGCTCTGGCTCTCCGCGCTCGCCGCCGCCGTCCTCACCCGCGTGGAACGCGGGAACTTCGTGCGCATGGCCGGCACCCCTTTCCGCCGCCTCGAATGGCTCCTGGGACGCATCGCCGCCAAGGAGGCCGTCCGCCGCCTACTCCTCTCCCACTTCAACCTCCACGAACCCTCCGCCGACATCTCCGTCCTGAAGGACAACCTCGGGAAACCCTACCCCATCGGCGACTGGCAACAGCAGGTTTCCGCCGCCATCGACCTCTCCATCGCCCACACCGGCGGGCTCATCCTCGGCGCCGCCACCACGCAGGGACGTATCGGGCTCGACGTCGAGGCCACCACGCGCGACCTCACGGAGGATTTCCTACGCGGCGCCTTCACCATCGAGGAGCAGGAACTCGCCACCCGAAGCGGCGACGGCCCCTTGGCGATCCTCCGCTTCTGGTGCGCCAAGGAGGCCATCTCCAAGGCGCTCGGCACCGGCATCCGCTTCGCCGCCACCGACCTGCGGATCCGCGCCGCGGACCCCTCCACCGGGATGCTCGCCATGGAGCTCCTCGGCGCCTGGGCCGAGCACTTCCCGCACCTTCGCGGCAAACGCATCCCCATCAAGACCACCATCCTCTACGACCACGTCATCGCCTGTTGCCAAATCTGACGCCCCCGCCCGCAGATTATGGTATACTGAGGGGCGAAACGGAGGTGCCATGGAAACGTTCGATCTCACCGCGAGCCAGGAGGATTACCTGGAGACCATCAAACTCTTGGTCGAGGAGACCGAGCACGGCCACGCGCACACCAGCGACATCGCCCGTCGCCTCAAGGTCAAAATGCCCTCGGTGACAAACGCGCTGGGCGTGTTGCGCAAACGGGGCCTCATCCATTATGACACCAACAAGCCGGTGACCCTGACGCCCCGCGGCGACCGCGAGGCCGCACGCGTCCTCCGCCGACACCGCGCGCTCTCGCGCTTCCTGCGCGAGATCCTCCTGTTGGACGAGGACTGGGCCTCGCGGACGGCCTGCCGCGTGGAGCACGTGATCGACGACCGCCTGCTGGGGCGCCTCGAGGCCCTGACGAACGCCTTCACGGGCGCGGCCCGCCACGCCGTGGCCCGCAACCGCCTCGTGGCCGCCTACGCGGCCGCCGACGCCGCCTGGGCCTCCGACGCGCAAGCCCCCGCCGACCAAGAAGAAGAGGTGTAAGCACATGACGCACGAAGCAATGTTGGCCCGCGCACACGAAACCATCGAGACGGAGATCGCGGGGCTCCGCCAGGCGGATCAGGCGATCGGCCCCGTCTTCTGCGAAATCGTCGAGGCCATGCTCGAAGCCTTGGCGCGCGGCGGCAAGATCGTCGTCACCGGCATCGGCAAGAACATCCACGTGGGCGAGAAAATCGCCGCCACGATGGCCTCCACCGGCTCCACCGCCATGCTCCTCAACCCCGTCCAGGCCATGCACGGCGACCTGGGCATGGTCACCGCCGCCGACATCGTCCTGGCCATCAGCTACTCCGGCGAGTCCGACGAGGTCATCCGCCTCATCCCCTCCCTCCGCCGCATCGGCGTCAAGGTCATCGGCATGACCGGCAAGGCGGACTCCTCCCTGGCGCGGAACAGCGACTGGGTCTACCTCATCGACTGCGGGCGCGAGGCCTGCCCCTTCAACATGGCCCCCACCACCTCCACCACCGCCACCCTCGCCCTCGGCGACGCCCTGGCGATGGTCCTCCTCGAGGCCCGCGGCTTCAAGAAGGAGAACTTCGCCCTCCTGCACCCCGCCGGCGCCATCGGCCGCGCGCTCCTCTTCCGCGTCAAGGACATCATGCGCACCGGCGAGCGCCTCGTCGCCCTCCCCGAATCCGCCACCGTCCGCGACGCCGTCCTGGCCATGACCGCCGCCAAGTCCGGCTGCGCCTGCGTCACCGCGCCCGACGGCGCCCTCCTGGGCATCTTCACCGATGGCGACCTCCGCCGCCTCCTCACCTCCGCCCAGGGCGACCCCATGCCGCGCCCCATCGCCGAGGTCATGATCAGGAACCCCACCCGCATCCATCTCGACGCCCTCGCCGTCGAGGTCCTCAACACCTTCGAGACCCACAAGATGGACGACCTCCCCGTCGTGGACGAGGCCAACCGCCTCGTCGGCACCATCGACATCCAGGACCTCCCCCGCATGAAGATCCTCTGATCGCCTCCCGCCGAGAAATGATCGCCTTCTTCATCGGCACCGACGAATATCTGAAGACCGAGGGCGCGAAACGCGTCATCGACAGGCTCCTCCCGCCGGACGCCCGCGACTTCGGGCTCGACGTCGTGGACGGCGCGTGCGACCGCGCGGACGACGTGGTCGAGGCCGTGGCCCGGGTGACCGACGGCCTGCGGACCCCCAGCTTCCTCGGCGGGAACAAGGTGGTGTGGCTGCGCGAGGCCAACTTCCTGCCCGGCGCGAAAGGCCGCGCGGCGGAGGCGCAGGCCGCGAAAGAGGCCGTGGCCGCCTTCACCGAAGGGCTCATGGCCCACCCCCTGCCCGAGGGGCACACGCTGATCGTCTCGGCGACCGCCCTCCCCCGCACCTCCAAGTTCGCCAAATGGGCGGAGAAAAACGCCGAGATCGTGGACTGCGGCGGCGAGGTGCGCAGTTACCAGATGGAAAAGGTGGCCGCCGAACGCCTGGAGGCCGTCCTGCCGGAGAGCGGCCTGACGATGGCGCCCGCCGTGCGCGCCGCCTTCGCCCAACGCGTCGGCGCCGACACCCGCACCATCGTCTCCGAGCTCGCCAAACTGCGTGCCTACGTCGGCGGGGCGGCGGAGGCGACGCTTCAGGACGTCGAGGCCATCACCTCCTCCTCCGTGGGCACGGAGCCCTTCGCCCTCGCCGAGGCCATCCAAGCGCGCTCCCCCGCGAAAATCGTCAAAACCATCGCCCTGCTGCGCCAAGACAGAAACGCCGCCTTCCCCGCCGCGGCCATCGTCCTCAACACCCTCAACGACCTTTGCGCCCTGCGCGACGCGCTCGACCAAGGCTGGATCGCCGACGGCCGGTGGGATCTCCCGCGCGAACGGATCCCCGCGCGGCTCGCGCGCCTGAGCGGCTGGGCCCTGGCCAAGCCGGTCGAGGCAGCCAAGCGCTACACGCTCAACGAACTCCGCGCCGGGCGCCATTACGCCGTCGAGATGCGTTTCAGGCTCGTCGACGCCACCCTGCAGGATCCCTGGGACATCATCGAGCAGACGCTCCTGCGCGTCACCCTGCGCCAGGGAGGCCGCCGATGAGCGACACGCCCCCCCCGCCCAACAGCCTCCAAGCCGTCCTCGGCGCCATGCTCTTCGGCGCCGGCCGCCCCCTCTCGCCCGACGAGCTCCGCGCCGCGCTCCGCGCCCGCGCCGAGGGTGCCGCGCCGGGCTCCCCCGAGGCGATCTTCGCCCAAGCCTCCGCCGCCGACATCCGCGTCTGCCTGGACGACATCGCCGCCACCCTCGCGCGTGCCGACCTCGGCCTCCGCCTCTGCCGCGAGGCCGGCCGCTATGCCTACCGCACCGACCCCGCCGCCGGCCCGTGGGTCCGCGCGCTCGTCAAGGCCGCCCCGCCCCAAAGACTCTCCCGCGCCGCGCTCGAGACCCTCGCCATCGTCGCCTACCGCCAGCCCATCGCCCGCGCCGAGATCGAATCCGTCCGCGGCGTCTCCGCCGACCACACCCTCCGCGCACTCCTGGAGCTCAATCTCATCCGCCCCGTCGGCCGCAGCGCGCTCCCCGGCCGCCCTTTCCTCTACGGCACCACCGCGACCTTCCTGGAGCATTTCGGGCTCGACGGCCTCGACGCCCTCCGCGCCACCGCGCCCGAGCCCCCCGCCGAGGCCTGACGCCTCCCCCCGCCCCCCAAAGGGTTGGAAGGCGAAGTCGGGAGGGTTTGGGGCAAAACCCTAAGGGTCCGACCCGAAACCCTAAGGGGTTCGCCCCGAAACCACCCCACCCCCACTCCCCAGGCAAGGGCTCTTCAGAGTTTTTAGTGGGTCGGGTGTGGAAGCGCGCCGCAATGGAAGAGGATGGCTATACGGTAGTTGGC
>CALXMV010000048.1 GCA_944389565.1 uncultured Kiritimatiellota bacterium | reverse complement strand
GCTCGGCTACACCGAGGAGGAGCTGACGCGTTACTTCGAGGGTCACATGCGCGCCCACGCGGAGGTGATGGGGGTCATGTACGAGGCCTATCGTGAGGAGTTTGAGCGGTGGTACGACGGCTACCGTTTTTCGCCCGACGAGGAGAAGCGCGTCTACAACCCCTACGCCGTCGCCCGCGTCCTTGGCGAGAAGCGCAAATGGTTCACCGGCACGTGGACGCAGACGGGCCAGCCCTCGGCCCTGCGGAACTTTTTCAGGAACCACCGAATCCCCGAACTCGACTACGAATGCCTCACGGGGCAGGACGAGACGCTCTTCGACACCTACGACCTGCGCGACCTCAACGCCGTCACGCTCCTCTACCAGGGCGGCTACCTCACCATCAAGGACTACGCCCCCGGCCTCAACTACACCCTCGGCGTGCCCAACGAGGAGGTTCGCCAGAGCCTCAACGCCTTCATCGCCCGCCAGGTCGCCCGCCTGGGCGGCAACGAGAACTACCCGAGCATCCTCCTGCCCTCCCTCACCCGCGGCGACTTCGCGGCGGCCTTCGAGGCCATCGCCGCCATCTACGCGCACCTGCCCTACGGCGCGAAGGAGGGGCGCGTCCCCGAGGCCTCCTACCAGCGGAGCCTCTTCATCCTGCTCACGGGCGCGGGGCTCCGCGTGGTGGCGGAGGACACGCAGTCGGCCGGGCGCGCGGACATCGTGGCGCGGTTCCTCGGACGCGTCTACGTCTTCGAGCTCAAGGTCGGCGGCACGGCCCGCGAGGCCATCGCGCAGATTCGCGCGCGCGGCTACGCCGAGCCCTACCGCGCCGGGGCCGACGCGGTCTTCCTCTTCGGCCTGGCCTTCGACCCCGCCACCCATCGCCTCGCCGACACCGCCGCCGAGCCGCTCTGATTTGCTATAATGATAGGCGTTATGAAAAAGACGCAAGCGAACATGTTGGTGCCGATCGTGGTGGAGCAGACCGCGCGCGGCGAACGGTCGTACGACATTTACTCGCGCCTGCTGCAGGATCGGATCATCTTCCTGGGCGGGGCGATCGACGACACGGTGGCGAACCTGGTGGTAGCGCAGATGCTCTTCCTGCAGTCGCAGGATCCGAAGCGGGACATCGCCTTCTACATCAATTCGCCGGGGGGCGTGGTGACGGCGGGGTTGGCGATCTACGACACGATGCGCTTCCTGACGTGCGACGTGGCGACCTACTGCGTGGGGCAGGCCGCGAGCATGGGCGCGGTGCTCCTGGCCGCGGGCGCGAAGGGGAAGCGCTACGCGTTGCCGAACGCCCGGATCATGATCCATCAGCCGTTGGGCGGCGCCGAGGGCCAGTGCACGGACATCCAGATCCAGGCCGCGGAGATCCAGCGGATGAAGCAGACGCTCAACGAGATCCTGGCACGCCACTCGGGACAGCCGTTGGAGACCGTCTTCAAGGACACGGACCGCGACAATTTCATGTCCGCCGAGGAGGCCCGGGCCTACGGGCTGGTGGACGCGGTGGTCACGCGCCCGGCGCAGTGAGCCGGGCACCAGGGCGGGGAGGAACGCAATGGCGGAGCAGGGTTTCGGACGGACGACGGTGGCGATCGTGGGGCGGCCCAACGTGGGGAAGTCCGCGTTGTTCAACCGCATCGCGCGGCGGCGCGTGGCGATCGTGCATGACCAGAGCGGCGTGACGCGCGACCGTATCGTGCGCGAGGTCGCCTGGGGCGAGCGGCGCTTCCTGCTCATCGACACCGGCGGCATCCGTCTCTTCGACGGCACCAAGGAGGGCGACGCCATCGAGATGGCCGTGCGCGACCAGGCGGCCGTGGCGCTCGCCGACGCGGCGTGCGTGATCCTGGTGGGCGACGCGCAGGCCGGGCTCCAGCCGACGGACGAGGAGGTGGCGCGCCTGGTGCGCAAGGCCGGGCGCCCCTGCGTGGTGGCGGCGAACAAGTGCGACCTGCCGGGCCATGAGGCCGGCGCCCACGAGTTCGCCAAGCTGGCCTTCCCCACCTTCCCCATCTCGGCGGCGCACGGCCGCGGCGTCGACGCGCTGATGGAGGCGGTGCTCGCGCACCTGCCGCCGGAGACGGAGGCCGAGCGCGAGGCGCTGGCCAAGCCCTTGCGCGTGGCGGTCGTGGGCCGCCCCAACGCCGGCAAGAGCAGCTACATCAACCGCCTCCTCCGCAGCGACCGCGTGATCGTCAGCCCCGTGGCCGGGACGACGCGCGACTGCGTGGACGTGCCCTTCGCCATCGGCACGGGGCCCACGGCGCGGCGCTACACGCTGGTGGACACCGCGGGGATGCGCCACGTGCACAAGATCGACACCTCGGTGGAGCGCTTCTCCCTCTTCCGGAGCGAGGAGGCCGTGCGTGAGTGCGACGTGGCGGTGCTGGTGATGGACGCGGAGATCGGTCCGACCACGCAGGACAAGTTCATCGCCTCGATGATCCAGCGCGAGGCCAAGGCCTGCGTGATGCTCGTGAACAAGTGGGATATCGCCCGGGCGAACGGCGCCACCGAGACCGCCGCCCTGGCCCATCTGCGCGAGATGATGCCCTATCTGCGCCACGTGCCGGTCGTCTTCGTCAGCGCGCAGGAGGGCTACAACGTCCGCGCCTCGGTGGACGCGATCGACCGCGTGGCCGGCAACCAGCGCCGCATCCTCCCCACCGGCGTGCTCAACCGCACGCTGGCCAACGCCCTGGCGCACGTGCAGATGCCCGGGCGCGAGGGCCGCCATCTGCGCTTCCAGTACGCCACGCAGACGGGGAGCAACCCCATGATCCTGCGCCTCTTCGTGAACGACGCCCGCCTCGCCACCAAGCCCTTCCAGGACTTCCTGACCCGCAGCCTGCGCGAGGCCTTCGACCTCGAGGGCGCCGCGCTCATCCTGCAGTTCCGCTCGCGCGTGCGCCCCGGCGACGCCAGGCCCGAGGCCGACCCCGAGGCCGACCCCGCCCCCCGGCGGCGCCCCCCGCAGAAGCCCCGCAGGCCCGCGCCCCGACGCCCCGCGAAGCCCGCCGGCCCCAAAGGCCGCAGAGGCGGCGGCAGCCTCACCCCCAAGTCCGGCCGCCCGCGCCGGAAATGACCTCCACGGAGGCGCGGCGATGGACTCCTTGGGGTCGCAGTTTCTGAGCGCGTCCGCGGGGAGCGGCAAGACCTTCGCCCTCTCGAAACGTTTCTGTAGGCTGGTGATGGCCGGCGCCCCGCCCGAGAGCGTCTGCGCGCTGACCTTCACCCGCGCGGCGACACGCGAGATCTTCGGCGCGGTGGTGCGCCGCCTGCTCGACGGCGACGTGTCCGACGGCCCGCGCCTGACACGCGCGGAGGCCCTGGCAAGCCTGATGGAGGCCCTGCCGCGCCTGCAGATCTCCACGATCGACGCCTTCTCCTCGCGCGTGGCGCGGCTCTTCGCCTACGAATTGGGGCTGGACCCCGACTTCACGCTCTATGAGGAGGGCGACAGCCCGGAGGCGCGCGACCTCCTGCGCGAGACGACCCGCCGCGCGATGGCCATCTCCCCGCGGCGGTCGGCGGAGGCGCTCCTGCGCGGGCTCGACGTGCGCGAGCCCGGCAACGCGACCGCGCGCTCCCTCTCCGGGCGCCTGCGCGACCTCTTCCGCGAGATGCGCGCGGTTTACCGCCGCGCCCCGGAGGGTTGGGGCGACCTGCGGCGCCTCGGCGACGGCCTCCCCCGTGAATGCGACGACCGCCGCGCCGCCGCGCAGATCCTCGCCGGGCTCGCCGACCACGTGCCGGAGGCCTGCCCCAACTCGGTCCGCCAGGCCCTGCCGCGTTTCCTGGACGCCCTCCTCCCGGAGATCGGGGGGGTGCGCGAGGTGCGGACGCGCTGGGGCGGCGAGACGCCCCTGGCCCAGCTGGCGAAGGCCGCCGCCACGGGCGCCTTCGCCTACGGCAACGCGAAAAAGAATCTCCCCACCCTCACCGACGCCGAGCGCGAGGCGGCGCGGGCCCTGCGCGAAGACTTCCTGGCGCGCGACCTGCGGCAGACCGCCGAGCACACGGCCAAGACCCGCGCGGCCGTCGCCGCGCTCGACGCCGCCGCGGCCGAGCTCGCCGACGAGACGGGCCTCCTCGGCTTCGGCGAGCTCACCGCGCTCCTGGCCGAGCGCCTGGGCGGCCAGCTGTGGATGGCCCGCCCCGACGCCCTTCACGTGGCCTACCGCATGGACGCGGCGGTGCGCCACCTGATGATCGACGAGTTCCAGGACACCAGCGCCACGCAGTGGGCCGTCCTCGCCAACATGGCCTCCGAGCTCGCCGCCGGCGACGACTCCACCTTCTTCTACGTGGGCGACGTGAAGCAGTCCATCTACGGCTGGCGCGGCGGCGACGCGACGCTTTTCGGCGACCCCACGCGCGTGCCCGCCGTGCCCCGCGGCAAGCCACTCCTGAGATCCTACCGCTCCAGCCCCGCCGTCATCGCGATGGTCAACCGCGCGATGGCCCTCGGCGAGGACGACCTCGATGCCGCCGAGCCGTGGCAGCGCGAGGCCTTGTCTCGCTGGATGGAGGGCTGGGAGGCGCACACCGCCCACCGCGACGACCAAGGCTACGCCGCCTGCATCCGCCTGGCCGGCAACCGCGAAGACTGGCTGGCGACGGCCGCCGACCTCATCGCCGCGCGCGTGCGGGACCTCGCCGGGCGCAAGGTGAGCGTGGCCGTCCTGGCCGCGACGAACGGCGTCTTCGACAGCGACGACGACGGCCGCCCCGGCCTGCTCGCCCTCCTGCGGAAGCGGGACGTCCACGCCGCGATCGACGGCCGCCAGTCCGCCGCCGCCACGCGCATGGGCCAGCTCGTCTGCGGCCTGCTCCACTGGCTGGCCGACCCCCGGGCGACGCGTTGGGGCGAGATCGCCCGGCGCCTCGGCCTGACCGACCGCCCCGACGGCGAGACGCTCGCGGCGTGGGTGCGCCAGATCTCCGAGGAGGGTTACGCCGCCTGGCTGGGCGCCTGTTTCGCGGGGCCGGCCTGGGAACGCCGCCTCACGGGGCAGGACCGCGACACGCTGGCCGCCCTCCGCCGGGGGCTCGAGGGACTCGACGCGCACGGCCGGGCCGACCCCACCGCCGCGCTCGACCTCCTGCGGGGGCTGACCGTGCCCTGCTCGGCCGACGCGGGGGTCGTCAGCCTCATGACCATCCACCACTCCAAGGGCCTGACCTACGACGTCGTCTTCACCCTCCTCGCCGGCTCGCTCAGGGAGCAACGCTCGCCCTACGAGGAGGGGCCCGGCTGGGTGCTGGGGCGGACGGTCTTCGACGCCACGCGCCTGGAGACGCCCGCGCTCGCGGCGGCCATCGGGAAACGCCGCGCCGCCCGTTACCGCGACGACCTCTGCGCGCTCTACGTGGCCATCACCCGCGCCCGCCGCGAGCAGATCGTCCTCGTCACGGAAAAGGACGCCAAGACGCCCGCCGGGCGTGGGTGGCTCTTCGCGCGGAAGATTCAGGCGGGCGAGCCGCGGGCGCTCCCGGGCGCGGAGGGACGCGCCGAGATGCTTTACGAGGAGGGCGCGGCGGGGTGGTTCCGCGGGGCGGACGTCCCGTCGCGCGCCGCGACACCGCCTCCCCCCGAGCCGCCGGTGCGGCGATGGGCCAAGGCCGCCGCGGAGGGGCCGTCGGAGACGGAGCTGCCCTCCGAACGCGCCCGCGCCTCGACCGTCGCCGACCTGCTGGGTGGCGGCGCGCCCGCGGCGCGGGGCTTCGGCGTGGCGCAGCACGCGCGCTTCGCCGCGATCGCCTGGAGCGATGAGCCGCCCTGCTTCCCCGAGGTCTTCCGCAAGCCCGACGAGCCGTGCGACCTGTGGCGCGAGCGGCCCTTCGCCGTCCTCCTGCGCGGGGAGGGCGCGCCGCGGCGCGTCGCCGGGCAGTTCGACCGCGTGCACGTCTTCCCCGCCTCCCGCCGCGCGGTGGTCTACGACTTCAAGACCTCGCGCGAGGCGGTGGCCACGCCGGCCTACGCCCGCCAGATGCGCGAGTACCGCGCGGCGGTCGCGGCGCTGACGGGCTTTGCCCCGGGGGACGTCCGCGCGGTGCTGCTCTTCACGCGCCAGGGCGTGGCGGTCGAGGTGGCCGATGCGTGAGCTCCGCGCCGGGGGCGAGGCGGCGGGGTTGCGCGTGGACGCGTGGCTGGCCGGGCTTTTCCCCGACGTGCCCCACGCGGCCATCCGCAAGGCCCTGGCCGCGGGCGCGCTGACCCTGCGCGGCAGGCCGTGCGCGAAGGGCGAGCGCGCGATCCCCGGCGAGCGCTACCGCCTGGTCTGGGAGCCGCGCGTCGCCGCGCCCGCGCCGAACGCGGCCCTGCCGCTCGAGACGGTGGCCGAGGGCGCGGGCTGGGTGGCCCTGCGCAAGCCGGCGGGGATGGATTGCCAGCCCAACGCGCCGGAGGAGCGCGACACGCTGGCCAACGCCCTCCTGGCGCGTTTCCCGGAGGTCGCCGGCGTGGGCGACGGCCCGCTGACCTGCGGCATCCTGCATCGGATCGACCGCGACACCTCGGGGGTCGTCCTGGCGGCGCGCGGCCAAGCGGCCTACGACGCCCTGCGCGGGCAGTTCCGCGCGCGGACGGTGGAGAAGGGATATGTGGCCCTGGCGGCCGGGGACGTGCGCGCGCCGGGCCGGCTGGAGCATCTCCTGGCGCACAACCCCCGCGCCCCGGGCCGGATGGTCGACGCCGCGAAATGGCGCGACGCGCGGCGGCCCATGCGGGCGGTGACGGCGTACCGCCCGGTGCGGGGGCTGACCCTCGCGGGTATGCCGTGCACGTTGCTGGAGGTGACGATCCACACGGGCGTGACCCACCAGATCCGCGCGCAGCTCGCCTTCGCCGGCCACCCCATCGTGGGGGACGCGCGTTACGGCGGGCCGCAGGTCGCGGGGTTCCCGCGCCATTTCCTGCACGCGCGGGCCATCGCCTTCGACGACCCGGCGGACGGCCGGCGCGTCCGCGCGGAGGCGCCCCTGACGGACGATCTGGCGCGGCTCCTGGCCGCGTGCCGCCCCCGGAGGCCTTAGGCCCCCTGCCCGCCGAGCCAGGCGTCGATCGCGGCGAAGGTCTCGGTGAGGTCGCCGAGGCGGAGGATGGCGCGGGTGTCGAGGGGGGTGGGGCCGTCGTTGACGATGACGATGCGCGCGCCGAAACGGTAGGCCTCCTCGGGGAGGGCGGCGGCGGGGTGGACGGTGAGCGAGGAGCCGAGCACGAGCACCAGGTCGGCGCGTTGGCAGGCCTCGAGCGCGGCGGTCAGGACGCCCTCGGGGAGGCTCTCGCCGTAGAAGACGATGTCGGGCTTGAGGACGCCGCCGCAGGCGGGGCAGCGGGGGAGGCCCCCCGCGCGGACGACCGGGGCGACGGCGGCGTAGGGCTCGGCGTGGCCGCAGGCGAGGCAGTGGTGCCATTCGGGCGAGCCGTGGAGCTCGTAGACCCGCCGGCTCCCGGCGAGGGTGTGGAGGCGGTCGATGTTCTGCGTGACGACGCCGGCGAGGAGGCCGCGGGCCTCCAGGCGCGCGAGCACCGTGTGGACGACGTTGGGGCGGAAGCGGTCGATGCCGTAGACGAAATCGCGCGACCAGGCGTAGAAGAGGGCGGGGTCGCGGCGGAAGAGGTCGATGCCGAAGAGTTCCTCCACGCGGTGGCCGCGGAAGGTGTCGTTGTAGATGCCGTTTCTGCCGCGGAAGTCGCGGATGCCGCTGGCGGTGGAGACGCCCGCGCCGGTGAAGGCGACGGTGGAGGTGGAGGCTTGCAGGAGGTCGAAGAGCGCGCCGACGGGGTTCATGGCTCGGGGTTCCTTTCGGGGAGGGGGATCGCGGCGGCGGCGTGGGCGGCGGCCCGCCAGGCGCCGGCGTAGGCGCCGACCGTGCGGCGGAGGGCCCGGCCCGTCTGCTCGAAGGCCCCCGTCTGCCCCGAGGCCACGAGCGCCACCGAGGCGAAGAAGAGATTGACCGTCACGATCAGCCAGTAGGAGAAGAACCGCCCGTACTCCCGCACGTCGGGCTGGGAGACGCTCAGGAGCGCGTCGAGCGTGTAGAGCGCATGGAAGGCCGCGCAGGCGCCGAAGAGCGCGGCCCAGGCCCAGAAGGGCGTCGCCCCCGGCCACAGCCAGTCCACGGCCGCGAAGAGCCCCAGCGCCAGGAGCAGGTAGAAGGGCACGCAGTAGGGCGCGAGGGTGATGAAGAGGTTGCTCTTGGAGAGCTCCACGAAGCCGCCCGTCTCCCGCACGCTCACCCGATGGACGCGCGCGAGGCAGAGCAACCCCGCCACCGCGTGCGTCATCTCATGGGCGAAGACGTACGTCACGCCCATCGCCCGCCCCTTCCACACGTAGAGCAGGAACATCCCGAGCGCCCCGGCGAGGAAACCCGTGCGCCCCGGCGTGAGGAGCGGCCCGGCAGCCGTGAGCCCCGAGGCGGCGCCCTCCAGGAAGGCCCGCCCGAGCGCCCAGGCCAGCGGCAGCCCCGCCGCCGCCACGAGGAAGAGCAGGAACCGCCGCACCCTCGCCGACCCCCTCCCCCGTCACTCCGCGGGCGCGCCTTCCACGCGCCCCAGCAGCGCGCGCGTGGCGGGCAGACGCTCGGCGACGGCCCGCAGCCTCTCCATCGTGGCGCGCAGCGAGGGCGAGCGCGAGAGCATGGCCTCGCCGAAATAACGGTTCACGTAAAGCCGCGCGGCGACCGCCAGGCGCGACCGCCGGGCCGTGCTCAGCGCCCGCGCGCCCTGGTCGTCGGCGAGGGCCGCGGAGATCGCCCGGAAGGCCGCGCCCTGCCGGTCCGCCGCGAACGTCCGCCACGCCACGCGCTCGCCCGCGACCGTCGCGCCCTCGGCGTCCGCCGCCGTGATACCGCAGGCGGCGAGCGTGCCGGCGTTGGCCGCCTCGACCAGCCACGCCTGGAACTCCTCCAGGAGCGCGAAGCGCTCGGCGACGGTCTCCGCCGCGGCCTTCGCCTCGGCGGATCTCAGCCGCGCGGCGCGTTCGGCGAAGGCCTTCGCGGCCTGGGCCGGCAGGAAGGCGTCGAGCGGCGCGGAGACGGCGGCCTCCAGCTCCGCCACGGAGGCGACCTCGCGGGCGATCTCGGCCTCTCGGCGGGCGGCCTCCTCGGCCTCGGCGGCCTGGCGGCGGGCGGCCTCCTCGGCCCGTTGCCGCTCCTTGACCTGCGCCTCCAGCTGGGCGCGCCCCTCGCCGACGGCGGCGCGCCAGCCGGCGCGGCGGGCGCGGAGTTTGGCGATGGCGCCCTTCGCGGCCTTGGCGGCGTCGGAGGCGTCGTGCGCGGCGAGGGCGGCCTTGGCGTCGGCGAGGGCCTTGGCGACGGCCTCGGGCGGGGTGTCGGGCTGTTCGGCCACGGCGCGGGCGCCGTCGACCGTGGCGCGGCATTTCTCCAGCGCCTCGGCCTCGGCGGCCAGGGCGTCGCGCAGGGCGAAGGCCTCCTGCAGGTCGCGGAAGAGGGGGACGGGCGGCTCGTCCGCGCAGGGTTCGAGCCAGGCCTCGTGCTCGGGGAGGACGGCGGCGCGGCGGGCCTGCGCGGCGAGGGTCTTGGCGATGGCGGCGCCCTCGGCGGCGGCGGTCTTGGCCGTGGCCGCGCGCGCGGCGACGGACTCGCTCAGCGCGGCGAGGGCCCGGGCGTCGGCGCGCGCCTGCTCGGCGGCGGGGTCTGGCATGGCCACCTGGGCCACGGCGTTGGTGGGGGCGGGCGGCGCGGCGTCGTCCTTGGAGGCGGAGAGGACGATGGCGGTGAGCGCGCCGGCGACGAGGAGGGGCACGCCGCACCCGAGCCCGGCGGAGAGGCCGATGATGGCCTTTTTGCTCATGCCGGGCTTTTCGGGGATGAGGGGGGAGTTGGGGTTCGTCACCGCCTGCATGGGGCGGGAGGGGCCGGGGGAGCCTTTGATGACGATGCGCTTGCCGCCGCCGGTGCGGGATTTGGCGGCGCGGAGCTCCTTGGCCATGTCGGCGATGAGGGAGTCGTAGTTGGGGTAGCGGCGGATGGGCTCGGGCTCGAGCATCCGCATGACGATCTTGGCGACGGGCTCGGGGCATCCGGGGGCGACCTCGGCGAGGGGGCGGGGCGGGCCGATCAGGCGGGCCTTCATCACCTCCACCGCGTCGGCGCCCTCGAAGGGGGGCACGCCGGCGATGGCGTGGTAGAGCGTGCCGCCCAGCGAGTAGATGTCGGCGCGGAGGTCGACCTTCTGCTTGCGGAGCGTCTCGGGGGCGATGTAGTAGGGGGTGCCCCAGACCTCGTTTTTGGCGGCGGCGTGGGCGCCCATGAGCGCGGCGATGCCGAAGTCGGCGAGCTTGGCCTCGCGGGCGTCGTTGATGAGGATGTTCTCGGGCTTGACGTCGCCATGGACGAGTTTCTGCTCGGCGGCGGCCTTGAGGCCCTGGGCCACCTGCAGGCCCACGTTGAGCGCGGTGGCGGGGAGGACGGGGCCCTCCTTCATCATGCGGTCGAGCGAGTCGGGGCGCACGAGCTCCATGACGAGGAAGGGCTGCCCCTCGGCCTCGCCGAAGGCGTAGACGGCCACGATGTGCGGGTTCTGGAGTTTGGCGGCGGCCTGTGCCTCGCGCCGGAAGTTCTCGATGAAGGCGGGGTCCTCGGCGGCCTTCTCGCGCAGGATGACCTTGACGGCCACGCGGCGCTGGAGGCCTTCGTCGAGGGCCTCGTAGACCGCGCCCATGCCGCCGGCGCCGATCAGGCGCACCAGGCGGTACTGCCCGAGGGCGCCGGGCACGGTCACGCGCTTGCCGCACGCCGGGCAGGCGATTTCGTCCAGAGGCCTGGCGTCGGCCGGCAGGGGGGCCCCGCACGCCGGGCAGCGGGGGTCCCGCGCCGGCTGTGCCACGATTCCGTTTGCGCTCATCGTCGTTCCGTCCTTTTCAAGCATAACGTTCGCGCAGCGCCGCCACGGCGCGCTCCAACAGAGGCTCCTGCATGGCGTGCACCTCGGTCTTCGCGCCGAGGCCGTCGGGCAGGGTCACGCACAGCTCGCCGCCGAGGTGCTCGCGGAACTGCCGCAGCCCCTCCAGCACGGCCAGGCGCCCGTCCGTCCCCCGCAGGGCCAGCTCGTCGCACCAGACGCGCAGGCCGCACGCGCGCAGGAGGGCGATCACGCGCGTGCAGTCGGCGGGGGTGACGAGGCCGAGGGCGGCGGCGTAGACCATGTCGAGCGCCAGGCCGATGGCGACCGCCTCGCCGTGCGAGAGCTGGTAGCAGGTCATGGCCTCCAGGCGGTGGGCGCTCCAGTGGCCGAAGTCGAGCGGGCGTGCCGAGCCGTGCTCGAAGGGGTCGCCGCCGTTGGCGATGTGCGCCAGGTGCAGGCGGGCCGTCCGCTCCACCAGCTCGGCCATGGCCGCCAGGTCGCGCATCCGCAGGGCGTCGGCGTGGGCCTCCAGCCAGGCGAGGAAGGCGGCGTCCTTGATGACGGCGACCTTCACGGCCTCGGCGATGCCGTTGCGCCAATCGCGGTCGGGGAGGGTGGGCAGGAAGTCGGCGTCGTTCACCACGGCGTAGGGCGGCGCGAAGGTCCCCAGGAAGTTCTTGCAGGCGCCGTGGTCGACGCCGTTCTTGACCCCCACCCCGGCGTCCGCCTGGGAGAGGGTGGTGGTGTTCACGCGGATCGTGCGGCAGCCGCGGTGGACGATCCCGGCCGCGTAGCCCACCACGTCCTGCACCGCGCCGCCGCCGATGGCCAGGAAGGTGTCCTTCCGCCCGAAATGGGTCTGATAGGCCAGCTTGACCAGGCGCCCCACCACCCCGTCCTGGCGCTTGGCGAACTCCC
The DNA here is from genome assembly GCA_944389565.1 of uncultured Kiritimatiellota bacterium. Classification (GTDB taxonomy): domain Bacteria; phylum Verrucomicrobiota; class Kiritimatiellia; order RFP12; family DVOR01; genus Spyradenecus. Next base: position 434 of record CALXMV010000048.1, on the reverse strand, counting down.
CCCCCGGCAGGAACTCGATCGGGGCGGCCAGCTCGATGGCCTCCCGCCGTGCCGTCAGCCACGCCACGATCCGCGCCGCCAGGCCGGGATGGGCGTCGCGCACGCCCGAATCCATCACCACGAGCACCCGCGCCGGCCCCACGGCCTCGCGCGTCAGCAGATCCTCCAGCACCCGCTCGTTCCCCGCAAAGAGCCCCTTGCAGAAGACGACCGGGTAGGCGAAGGAGACCGTGAAGCGCTGCTCGACCACTTTCATCATTATCGGTAGTATACCACGCCCCCCGCGCAAGCGCAAGCGAGGGCGGGTCGGCGGGGCGGCCGATCGGGACGCCCCATGGGCGGGAGTCGGGAGGGTTCGGGGCGAAACCCTAAGTCAACTATATTTTTTGTTGGATGGTAAGATTTTTGAGAGGGGTGGTGTATCAGGGCGTTTA
>CALXMV010000047.1 GCA_944389565.1 uncultured Kiritimatiellota bacterium | reverse complement strand
CCCCCCGGGGACGCTTTCTCCACACCAATGAAGAAAACACCCACATAATACACCATCCGAATAGATAAGGGGTTCGGCCTGAAAGTCGGGAGGGTGTCGAGGCCGTTGGCGATGAGCAAGGATCTTCTGCGCTTCCCACTTTCCCCGGGTGCCATTGCCCGCCGATTCCGGCCATCGGCGGGGGCGTGTCTTCCGGTGCGCACCCATCGCCGTGCCCGCGGCGCCTGCCCGCGTGCGGCGCGCGTTTGCTAGACTATGCCTGAAAGGAGAGAGGTGATGGCTATCGCGCGACGTTCGTTTTTGGCATTGGCCGGTTTGGCGGGGATGGGGGGGGCTCGCGGCCCAAGGCACGCCTTCCGGGGGCTCTCGGGCGCCCTCCCCCGAACGGGGCGGGTGCGCCTCTCTGTCCTTGGACGGCGAGACCCTGACGGTCCGCACCCCGGCCGTGCGCCAATCCCATCGCCTCCTGCTTGTCGGCGACGCGCATTATGCCACGGACGACGCCCGGGGCGAGCCTTTCCGCCGTTACTCCGCGCGGATGTCCGGCGGCCCGCGCGACATGGGCGATCTGCGCAAGGATCTGGAGCGTGGCCGGAAGGCGGGGTGTGAGGCCGCCCTTTTCCTTGGCGACATGCTGAACTTCCCCAGCGAGGCCGGTGTGGAGCAACTGACGGACGTCATCGCGAAGGCCCCCCTGCCGACCTATTACATCTCCGGCAACCATGATTGGCACTATGAGGGACTGCCCGGCACGGAGGCAGACCTCCGCCGGGAGTGGGTGGCCCGTCGCCTCAAGCCCCTCTATCGCGGCCATGACCCGATGGCCTACGCCGTCCGCCTCGGCGAGCTCAAGATCCTCATGGTGGACGACTCGACCTACGAGATCCTCCCCGCGCAGCTGGAGTTCCTCCGCCGTGAGCTGGCCAACGGCGCCCCCGCGGTGCTGGCCGCGCACATCCCCCTCCATCTCGCCTGGCGCCGCGGCGACATCTTCTTCGGCGTGGGGCACCCCGACTGGGGCGCCGCCACCGACCCCTACTGGGAGTTCGAGCGTCGCGAACGGTGGCCTGAGGGCGGGCACTCGCAGACGACCCTCGCCTTCTGGCGCGAGGCCTGGGCCACCCCGAATCTCCTCGGCGTCGTGGCCGGGCACATCCATACGCAGAGCGTGGACGCCTTTGACGGCCGCTTCCAGTTCGTCCTCCCCAAGCGCACCCCTCGCCAGCTTCTCGTCCAGCCGGCCTGACCGCGCGCCCTTCGCGGCCGCGTCAGGTGCAGGGGCTTACAGGGCGCCGCGTGCGTGTCCGGCGCGCGCGGGAGGCAGGCGGAGGCACCGGGTGGCCACCAGCACCAGCAGCCCGATCGCCGCCATCAGCGCGAAGGCCGTCCGCAGGTCGCTGGCGTGTGCCACATGGCCGATCAATGGCGGGGCGGCCAGGAACCCGAAGAAGCCGATCGTCGAGACCTGCGCGATGGCGATCCCCGTGGGCACCCCCGGCGCACGGCCGGCCAAGCCGCACCCGATCGGCACCACCGCGCTCGTGCCGCACCCCACCAAGGCGAACCCCAGACAGGTACCGGCGACGGCCATGGCCGGCGGCGCGCCGCCCATCAGCACGGCCAAGGCCAGGCCGCCGGCGATGCAGACGCCACACCCATACAGCACCTTTCCCGCGCCGAAGCGGTTGACCGCCCGGTCCGCCAAAAAGCGGCAGGAGACCATCGCGCACAGATAGGCGAAGTAACCAAGGCTCTGGTGTTCGGGGCTGACCTGCAGGACATCGCGGAAATAGACGCCGCTCCAATCGTAGATGGCGCCCTCGCAGGCCATGCACCCCAACGACGCGACACCGATCCAGAAGAGGTAGGGCGTCAGCCGCCAAAGCGCGTGCCTGGCCGCGCCGGGCGCCGGCGCGGGCGCGCGGTCGAATCTCAGCAGGGCGCCCCCCGAGAAGGCGAGCAGGAGCGCCAACCCCGCGGCCACCAGCGTGAAATGCAGCCAGGTGGGCACGCCGAAGGGCGCCAACGCCAAAGCCAACGCCACGGCCACCAGCCCGGCCAAGGACCACATGCCGTGGAAAAGCGCGATGATTGACCGCCGATAGTAACGCTCCAGCTGGACCCCCTGGGTGTTGGCCGCCGTGTTCGAGAGGTTGGCCGCGAACCCCGCCGCCAGCAAGCCGAGTGCCAGCGCCCACACGTTCGAGACGACCCCCAGGCAGAAGAGGACGCACGGATACAGGAAGCCCGCCGCGATCAGCATCCGGCGGCTCCCGAAGCGGGAGACCAAGAGCCCGTTCGGCGCCATCGAGAACAGCTGCCCGATTGGGATCGCCAGGAGCAACGTGCCCAGTTGCGCCTCGTCCAGCCCCAGCCGCGCGCGCACGTCGGGGATGCGCGCGCACCACGTCGCGAAGACCATCCCCTGCAGGAAAAACGAACAGCCGATGGCCACCCGCGTCCGAACCAACATCGGCGCGCGCGGCAGAAAGAAGCGCGACAGCAAAAAGGAAGGCCGATTCCGTGTGCCCATTCCGATAATCCTCTCCGATACGCGCGGCATTATATCAAACCGCCGCGCGCCGGGACGGTTCCCGGAAAAGCCGCGCCTCCCGCCCCGCATCCACGCCGGAGGGGGAGGGTTGCGCGGGCGGTGGGATTATGGCATACTTTATCGACCGTTTTTGAGAAGGAGTCTTGGTCATGGATGAACCGATCGCGACCGGCGGCGTGACGGCCGCCCCGGGTTTCCGCGCCGCCGGCGTGGAGGCTGGGGTGAAGTATGCGCATCGCAAGGACGTGTGCCTGATCGTCGCGGACGTGCCGTGCGTGGCGGCGGGGGTCTTCACGACGAACCAGGTCTTCGCGGCGCCGGTGGCGCATGACCGCGCGAAGGTGGCGGCGACCCATCGGGCCCAGGCGATCGCGGTGAACACGGGGTGCGCGAACGCGTGCACGGGGGCGTCCGGCGCCGCGGCGGCGGAGGAGACCGCCCGTGCGGCGGGCGAGGCGTTGGGGATCGACCCCGCGTTGGTCCTGGTGGCCAGCACGGGGGTGATCGGGGCGCCGTTGCCGACCGCGCGCGTGGTGGCGGGCGTGCGGCAGGCCGCGGGGTGCCTGGCGCGCGGGCCGGAGGCGGACGCCGCGGCGTCCCAGGCGATCCTGACGACGGACACGCGCCCGAAACGGGCGGTGGCGACGTGCACGGTGGAGGGGCGCACCGTGACGGTGGGCGGGATGTGCAAGGGCGCGGGGATGATCGAGCCGAAGATGGCGACGATGCTGGCCTTCGTGACGACGGACGCGGCGGTGGAGGCGGATTGGCTGCAGGGCGCGCTGAAGGCGGCCGCGGACGTGAGCTTCAACCGGGTGGTGGTGGACGGGGACGAGTCGACGAACGACACGTTGCTGTGCTTGGCGAACGGTTTGGCGGGGAACCGCCCGCTGGACGGGGCGCACCCGGACGCGCCGGCCTTCGAGGCCGCCCTGCGCGAGGTGTGCGAGGCGCTGGCGCGGCAGATCGTGATGGATGGCGAGGGGGTGAGCAAGTTCGTGACGGTGCGGGTGTCGGGCGCCCGGACGGAGGGGGACGCGAAGCTGGCGGCGCGGGCGATCGCGCGCTCGCCGTTGGTGAAGACCTCGTGGTTCGGGCGGGATCCGAACTGGGGGCGGGTGCTGTGCGCGGCGGGCTATTCGGGCGCGGAGGTGGACGCGGCGAAGGCGCGGATCGCGTATGAGGGGGTCTTGGCCTATGACCGGGGCCGGGTGGCCGACGAGGCGACGCTGGCGGAGCTGGCGGAGCGGATGCGGGCGCGGGCCTTCGAGGTGACGGTCGATCTGGGGTTGGGCGCGGGCGCGGACACGGTGTTCACGTGCGACCTGACCTTCGAGTACGTGAAGATCAACGCGGAGTACACGACATGACGGCGATGGAGCAGTGCATCGCGAAGGCGAACGTCCTCATCGAGGCGGTGCCCTACATCCAGGAGTTCCGGGGGAGCCTGGTGGTGGTGAAGGTGGGCGGCAGCGTGATGGAATCCCCGGAGAACCTGCGCCGGCTGATGAGCGACGTGGCGTTCATGCGCACGGTGGGCATCAAGGTGATCCTGGTGCACGGCGGGGGCAAGGCGATCAGCCGCGCGATGGCCGCGGCGGGGATCGCGCCGAACTTCGTGCGTGGGCTGCGGGTGACCGACGAGCGGACGATCGAGGTCGTCGAGCAGGTGATCAAGCATGAGGTGAACGCGGCGATCCTGCGCCTGCTCAACGACAATTTCCATGTGCTCGCGCGGCCGCTCCACGGGGATTGGGTGCTGACGGTGCGCAAGGAGACGGGGGTCGACCCGGAGACGGGGGCGACGCTGGATTGGGGCTTCGTGGGCGCGCCCACGGCGGTGAACGTCTTCGCCGTGACGCAGATGACGGACGCGGGGGTGATCCCGGTGGTGACGCCGCTGGGGCTGGGCGAGGAGGACGGAAAGCTTTACAACGTGAACGCGGACGTGGCGGCGGTGGCCTTGGCCAAGGCGCTGCGCGTGCGCAAACTGGTGTTCATCTCCGACGTTCCCGGGCTCCTGCGCGACGTCGGGGACCCCACGTCCCTCATCTCCACGCTGCGCCTCGGGAACGTGCGCCGGCTGAAGGAGGAGGGCGTCATCAGCGGCGGGATGCTGCCGAAGATCGACAGTTGCGTCGAGGCCATCGAGGCGGGCGTCCAGCGGGTCCACCTGGTGGACGGGCGGATGCCGCATTCCCTGCTGCTGGAAATCTTCACCAAACAAGGCGTAGGAACGGAGATCAAAGCCGATGAGTGAGACCACCCAGAACATCGCGGACCTTTACGACCGCTACGTGATGCCCACCTATTCGCCGGCCGTGGCGCTGGTGAGCGGCAAGGGCAGCCGCGTGACGGACATCGACGACATGCAGTACATCGACCTGACCGCCGGGATCGCGACGCTGGCGTGCGGCCATTGCCACCCGCAGGTCACCGAGGCGATCGCCCGCCAGGCGGGGCTCATGCCGCATTGCTCGAACCTGTATTACAACGTGAATCTGGCGCTCCTGGCCCAGCGCCTCGCCAAGCTCTCCGGCGGCTACAAGTCCTTCTTCGTCAATTCCGGCGCCGAGGCCAATGAGAACATGGTCAAGCTCGCCCGTCTCTGGGGGCGCGAGTCGGGCCGCTACGAGGTGATCGTCTTCAACAAGTCCTTCCATGGGCGTACCCTGGCCATGTGCGCGGCCACCGCGCAGGAGAAGATTCAGAAGGGCTTCGACCCCATGCCCACCGGCTTCGCCTACGCCGACTTCAACGACATCGAGTCCGTCAAGTCCGCGATTAGCGAGAAGACCGTGGCCGTCATGCTTGAGCCCATCCAGGCCGAGGGCGGCGTCATCCCCGCCGACCCTGACTTCCTCACCGCGCTCGCCGCGCTCTGCAAGGAGCGCGACCTGCTCCTGCTCATGGACGAGATCCAGACGGGCATGGGGCGCACGGGGACCTTCTTCGCGTGGGAAGGTTACGGCGTGAAGCCGGACGCCTTCACCTTGGCCAAGGCGCTCGGCGGCGGGTTGCCGCTCAGCGCGTGCCTCGCCAAACCCGAGCTCGCCGCGCTCCTGCACCCCGGGATGCTGGGCACGACCTTCGGCGGGAACCCCTGCGCCTGCGCCGCCGCGCTCGCCGTGATCGACGTGATCGAGAAGGAGGGGCTCGCCGCCCGCGCCGCCGAGTCCGGCCGGCTCCTGCGTGAGGGGCTGGAGGCGTTCATGGACGGCCACCCCGAGATCCTGGAGGTCCGCGGCAAGGGGTTGCTCGTGGGCATGGTCATCGAGGGTTCCGCCGCCGAGTTCGTCGACGCCTGCCGCGGGATGGGGGTGCTGTGCTGCACCGCCGGCGCGCACGTCGTGCGCTTCATCCCCGCGCTCAACATCTCCGAGAAGGACTTGGAGGAGGCGCTGGAGATCATCGGCGACGTGCTGGACGAGCGCGCCGGGACCGAGGCCTGACGAACGGGGGTGCCGCCGATGTTCGCCCTCCTCGCCGCCGCCGCGCCCGCCGAGACCGCCGCCCGCATGACCCTCGCCGAGGCGTGGGCCTGCGGCGGTTGGATCATGTGGGTGCTCCTGGCCATGAGCGTGGCCGGCCTCGCCGCCTGCCTCTATTTCCTCCTCACGCTCCGCCTCGGCGCCGTCGCGCCGTTGCGTCTGCGCCGGGATCTGCCCAAGTACCTGCTCTCCGACGACCCGAACGAGGCGCGCCGCCTGTGCGAGGACGCGCCGAGCCCCTTGGCCGCGGTGATGCTCGCGACGCTCGACGCCGTGCGGAACGCCCCGCGCGCCGACGCCATGCTGATCGTCCAGGTGGCCGAGAGCGAGGGGCGGCGCCAGGCGGGCATCATCGAGGGGCGCATCCAGTGGCTGCTCGACATCGCCACCATCGCCCCCCTCATCGGCCTGCTCGGCACGGTCGTCGGCATGTTGGGGGCCTTCGGCGCGGTGGCGGTGGACGTGGCCGCGGCCAAGCCCACGCTTTTGGCGCAGGGGGTGGCGCAGGCGATCGTCACGACCATCTTCGGCCTGATCGTGGCCATCCCCGCGATGGCGTGCTACGCGTGGTTCCGCCGACGCGCCGCGGCGCTCGTCTCCGTGCTGGAGGGCGCGAGCGCGGAGTTGGTGGCGATCCTCGGGTCGAAGCACGCCCAGGAGTGAGGGGGGCGACGTGAACTTCCGAAGCCGCGGCCCCGCGCTCCCGCAGATCCAGATGACCGCCATGATGGACGTCATCTTCCTGCTCCTGTGCTTCTTCGTCACCACGTCGGTCTTCTCGCAATGGGAGTACGAGGTCGACCTCACGCTGCCCAGCGCGCGCAGCGGCGCGGCCTCCACCCGCCTCCCCGGCGAGATCATCCTCAACGTCCGCCCCGACGGCACGGTGAGCCTCAACGGCCGCACCTTCCGCGGGGATGAGCTGGACGCCCTGCTCCGGCGCGTCGCGGGATACCTGCCGGGGCAGCCCGTCACGCTCCGCGCCGACGCCGAGACGCCTTACCGCGCGCTCATGGCGGTGATCGACGCCTGCCGCCTGGCGGGCATCGCCAACGTCTCCTTCGCCACCGCGCCCGTCGCGGACGCGCTCCCGTCCCCACCTCCCCCCCCGCCCCTGCCATGACCACTTGGATTTTCGAGGCGCTGATGTTGCTGGCCTTCGGGTGCAGTTGGCCGGCCTCCATCGCCAAAAGTCTGCGCACCCGCTTCGTCCGCGGCAAATCCCCCGCCTTCATGATCATCGTCTTGGGCGGCTATTGTTGCGGCATCGCCCACAAATTGATCAACCCGCCCGCGCCCGACGCCGGCGCCATCGCCCACATCGTGCTCTGGCTCTACGTGCTCGACCTGTTGCTCGTGGCGACTGACCTCACGCTCTACTTCCTTTTCCGGAAGAACGCCGAGCCGCGCCGCGCCGTCTGACCGCGCCGCCATGCTCCGCACGATCCTGCTTGTCCTCTGCTTCGCCGTGGGGTGGTTCTGCCCATGGCTCGCGGGCTTCCGCTGGCTCATGCCGTGGTGCCTGGTGTACATGCTCAGCGTCGTCTTCGTGCGCATGGAGTTCACGCCCCGTGCCGTCCACTGGCGGCACTGGCTGGTCATCGGCGTCAATCTCGCCACGGCCTTCGGCGTCTGGGGCGGGCTGTTGCTCTGCGGCGTGCCGGAACGTTTCGCGCAGGCGGCCTTTTTCACGGCGGTCACGCCGAGCGCGTCGGCCGCGCCGGTGATCATCAGCCTGTTGGGCGGCAGCATCACCTTCGGCTCGATGGGCTTCCTGTTGGGCACGCTGGTCGTCAGCGCCGCGCTGCCCCTCGCCATCCCCGTGGTGCTCCACCAGAGCGCGTGGGCGGCCATGCCGCTCATCCTTGGGCGCGTGTGCCTGGTGACGCTCCTGCCCTTCGCCGTCGCGTGGTGCCTCCGGCGGCGTTTCGGCGAACGCGCCCGCGCGTGGGGGCGCCGCCTCACCCCCTCGACGCTCTATGTCTGGATCGTCCTGGTCGCGCTCATCGCCGCCAACGCCTCGCAGACGCTCACCGCCCACGCCGCGGACTACCCGCGCTCCGACGTGCTCTGGGTGCTCCTGATCGACTTTCTGCTCTGCGTCGGCCTGTTCGCGCTCGGGGCCTGCCTGGGGTTGCCGCGCCGCCCCCGCGAGTGCTCCCAGCTGCTCGGCCAGAAAAATACCTCCTACACCGTCTACCTCGCCTTGGCCTGCGGCGCACCCTTCGCCGCGCTCGGCCCTGCCTTCTACGTCTTTTTCCACAATCTCTGGAACGGCATCCAGCTCATCGCCAAGCGCGACTGACCCCCATGGAACTGACGCGGCGGCAGGTGATGCGGTGGGCGGACTCCGAGACGTTGGGTGCCGGGTCGAAGTTGCAGGCCGCCGGCGCGGTGCAGGGGTTGCGCGCGGAGGGCGAGCTCCTGGCCGGGTCGGTGAAGTTGGGCGCGGCGCGCCTCGTCGTGAAATTGCGCGTGCGCGACGGCAGGCCCGTGGCGGTCATCTGCCCCTGCGGCCGAGCCAAGGGCGCCCAGCCCTGCCTGCACGCCGTGGCGGTGGCGTTGCAGTGGGCGCACGACCACGCCGCGCCCGAGGCCGGCGACCTGGGGCAACCCGTCTTCTCCGCGGAGCGCGCCCCCACGCGCGCGGAGATCGCGCGGTGGGCGAGCCCCCAGCTTCTGGCGCGGGCGGAGACCTTGCGGGTCGGCCGCGTCACCTTCAACCATCCCATCGGCCTGGGGACCGTCCGCACGGCCTCCGGCGGCGCGCTCCCCGTCTCGTTCCGGCTTTTGCCGAATGGCCTCGTGGAGGGGCGCTGCCCCTGCGCGGCGAATCGTGACCGCGGCCAGATCTGCGAGCATATCCTCGCCTTGGCCTTGGCCGTCTCGCAGCGTTTCGGGAGCCCCGAGCGCCTTGCCGCGGCCGCCGCCGAACGCGCCCATGCGGCACGCCTGGCCGGCGCGAAGGGGATGATCGCCCGCGCGAAGGACGGCACCCCCGCGACCTTGCGCATCCTCCTGCCGCGCGACGTGCCGGCGCAGTTCGCCAAAGGCGCGGTCAAGGTCGGCGTCTGCGTCTCCGTCGGCAGGCAGGCGATGGCGCCGGGTGCGTTGCCGCCCGGCCCGTGGCGTTTCTCCGAGGCGGATGAGACGCTGCTGGGGATTTTGGAGGATGTCGCGGGCGGCCTGCCCGAGGCGACGATGAGCCTGCGTCAGGAGGATTTCCTCGCCGTGATCCGATGCGGGGAACGCAGCTGGGTCGGTTCGGCCGCGACCCATCGCCGCCTGGAGGTGGGGGGCGCGCCGGTCGAGACCCCCCTGGCCCTCACCGCCGATCCCGGGCATGACGCCCTGCGCGTGGAGATCGGGCTCCCGCCCGGCGGGGCGCCGCTCGTGGCCGGCACCCTGGGCTTTTGGTTCGACGGCGCGTGCGCGCGCCCCCTGGCCCATGTGCTCCCGCTCCCCTTCCGGCCGCTTTACGCCGCCCCGCAGTTCGTCCCGCGCGCCGAGATCCTTCACTTTCTGGAGGCGGACCTCAAGGTGCTCGCGGCGGCCGTGTCGCTCGATCCCGACCGCACGGTGACCGCCGACCTCTTCACGACCGCGCCCGCCACGCCGCGCTTCCGCCTGCTCCTCTCGGGGACGCCGGATGCCGCGTCGGCAAGCCTGACGGCGGTTTATGACGGGCAGGAGGTCGTCCCCGGCGTGCGGCAGACCATCGCCCTGCCAGACCCCGACGATTTCTTCCGCTGCCGTGTGCGCGACGAGGCCGCCGAGCAGGACGCCCTCGCGCGCGTCCATGGGATGGGCTTCCACGGCGCGATGGGCAACCGGCTCTCCGACGTCATCGGCGGACGCGCCGTGTGCAACCTCTTGGGCGAGCATCTCCCCGCCGCTCGCCGGGCGGGGTGGGAGGTCTCGGTCACGGGCGCGTTGGGGACGTTCCTGGCGGGGACGGCGGTCGCCGTGCCCACCGTCGCCGTGCGCGAGACAGCCCCCGGCGACGCCTTCGAGATGACGACCTCCTATGCCGTGCCGGGCGGCGGCCCACGCCTCGCGGCGGACGACGTCGCGCACGCGTTGCGCAACGGCGACGCCTTCGTGCGGCGGGATGGCCGCGTGACGCTGCTCGACCTCGGGGCCATCCGTGCCGTGCGGCGCACCCTGCGTGAGTGCGCGGCGCGCTCGGGCGATGCGCCCGGCTCCTCGCGCGTCGAGGCCGTCCAGGCGCCGTTCGTCCTTGAGGCCTTGGGGCATCTGGAGGGCATCGACTTCGAGGCCGCGCCCGATTGGCGCGCGCGGGCGGAGCGGCAGAACCGCCGCCGCAGGCCCGAGCCCGTCCCGCTCGGGGTCTTGGAGCCCGTCCTGCGCCCCTATCAGAAGGAGGGCGTCTATTGGCTCCGTTTCCTGGAGGCGTGCGGCTTCTGCGGCATCTTGGCCGACGACATGGGGCTTGGCAAGACCCTGCAGACGCTCACGTGGCTGAGTCTGCCCCGATGCCGCGAGGAAGCCCGCCGCGCCCCCGCGCTCATCGTCTGCCCCACCTCGTTGGTGGAGAATTGGCGGCGCGAGGCGGAGCGTTTCACGCCGGGCCTGCGGGTCGTGGTCGTCGCGGGGCCCGACCGCGCGCCCCTCTTCGCGCAGGTGCCGACCTGCGACCTGGCGATCACCAGCTACGCGCTCATCCGCCGCGACATCGACTTCCACGCCTCCTGCCGCTACTCCGCCGTGGTGCTCGACGAGGCCCAGGCCATCAAGAACCAGCGCACCCAGAACGCCCTCGCCGTCAAGCGTCTCGTCGCCGATTCCCGTCTCGTCCTCACCGGCACCCCCATCGAGAACGGCGTCGGCGACCTGTGGAGCATCATGGATTTCCTCATGCCGCGCTACCTCGGCGCCTACGAGGACTTCCAGGCGCTCTACGAGACCCCCATCGCCCTCGGCGGTGCCGAGGCCCTCGCCGCGCAGGAACGCCTCCGCCTCAAGCTCCGCCCCTTCCTCCTCCGCCGCGTCAAGGAGGAGGTCGCCCAAGACCTCCCCCCGAAAATCCGCTCCGTCACCTACTGCGCCCTCACCCCCGCCCAACGCGCCGCCTATGACGCCTGCCGCGCCACCCTGCGCGACGAAATGCGCGCGCTCATCCGCCAGAAAGGCTTCGAGCGCTCAAAACTCACGATTTTTGCCCTCCTCACCCGCCTCCGCCGCATCTGCTGCGACCTGCGCCTCGCCAAGGACCGCCGCGACCTCCCCGCCGAGGAGGCCTCCGCCAAGACCGACGCCCTCCTGGACATCCTGGACGAGGCGCGCGCCGGCGGCCACCGTCTCCTCGTCTTCTCCCAGTTCACCTCCCTCCTCCGCCTGGTCGCCGCGCGCCTCGACGCCGCGCACGTCCCCTATTGCTACCTCGACGGCGCCACCAAGGATCGCCTCGGCGAGTGCAACCGCTTCAACCGCTCCGACATCCCCCTCTTCCTCATCTCCCTCAAAGCCGGCAACACCGGCCTCAACCTCACCGGCGCCGACACCGTCGTCCTCTACGACCCGTGGTGGAACCCCGCCGCCGAGGAGCAGGCCATCGACCGCGCCCATCGCATCGGCCAGCGCAAGACCGTCCACGCCATCCGCCTCATCGCCCAAGACACCATCGAGGAGCGGATTCTCGACCTCCAACGCAAAAAACAGGCGCTCATCGACGCCACCGTCAACACCGCCGACTCCGCCCTCGCCCAGTCCCTCACCATGGCCGACATCGAGGCCCTCCTCGCCTGAACGCCCCGCGCTTGACTTTCCAAACGGTTTTAGCGATAATACGCCCCGTTTCTAGAGGAAAAAGGAAACGAAGGAGCGCAACTTATGGCTACCACCAAGAAAACCACCAAGCCCGCCGCCAAGGCCCCCAAGGCCGCCGCCCCCAAGGCCCCGCGCGCGACCAAAAAGGCCAAACCCGCCGAGCCGGCCCTCGACCTCTTCGCCGAAGAGCCCGCCAAGCCCGCCGCCAAAGCCCCCAAGGCCGCGACCACCAAGGCCCCCAAGGCTCCCGCCAAACCCAAGGCCGCCAAAGCCCCCGCCAAGGCCGCCGAGCCCACCACGACCAACGTCACCTTCCGCATCCGCGCCGAGGTCGGCAGCAAGGTCTTCCTCGCCGGCAGCTTCAACGGCTGGGACCCCACCGACAAGCCGATGAAGGATGCCGAGGGCAACGGCGTCTTCACCTGCACCGTCGCCCTCCCCAAGGGCCGCCACGAATACAAGTTCGTCATCAACGGCGCCTGGTGCGCCGATCCCGAGTGCACCGATTGGGTCTCCAACGACATGGGCACCCTCAACAGCGTGAAGGTCGTGGACTGAGCCCGCACCCATCACCTCTTGCCAAGGCGGCCTCGCGGCCGCCTTTTTTCGTCCCCGCGCCGCTCCCGCCCGGGGGAGGGTTGGGCCCCAAACCCTAAGGGGTCAGGCCCGAAACCCTAAGTCAACTATATTTTTTGTTGGATGGTAAGATTTTTGAGAGGGGTGGTGTATCAGGGCGTTTA
>CALXMV010000046.1 GCA_944389565.1 uncultured Kiritimatiellota bacterium | reverse complement strand
CAAACGCTTCAGAGCTTCCTTCGACATCTCGACACTTGAGCAACTACTCTTCCCTTGATTTTTATGCGTTTGCCCTGGGCAGATAATCGATAGTGTCTGGCACTCCGATAAAGTTTTTGCGCGGGAAGAAAGAAGCGATCGTCAGCGCATCTGTGAACGATCGGAAAAACGGAGAGGGGCCGACAATCGCGCCAGGGCGGGCGCGGGTCACTGGTCGTGGGCGTGGCCGTGCCAGGGTTCGGCGGGGGGCGGGGCGACGGCGCCGGCGAGGATGCGTTGGCGGACGGCCTCGGCGAGGAGGATGGTGGCGGCGGCCGAGACGTTGAGGCTGTCGGCCACGCCGAGCATGGGGATGCGCACGCGCAGGGAGGCGTCGCGCATGAAGACGTCGGAGAGGCCGTATTGCTCGCTGCCGAGGCAGAGGGCCACGCGGCCGGTGAGGGGTTGCTCGAAGTGGAGGCGCTCGGCGTGGGGGGTGGCCGCCAGGATGCCGAAGCCGCCGGCCTTCAGCCAGGCGAGGGTCTCCTCGGCGCCGGCCACGGCCACGGGGAGGGTGAAGAGGGTGCCGGTGGAGGCGCGCACGACGTTGGGGTTGTGGATGTCGGTGCAGGGGTCGCAGACGATGACGGCGGCGGCGCCGGCGGCGTCGGCGCTCCGGAGCATGGTGCCGAGGTTGCCGGGTTTCTCGATGGCCTCGCAGACGAGGAGGAGGGCGTCGGGGGGGAGGCGGAGGTCGGCGAGGCGTCTGGCGATGTGGGGGCCGACGGCCAGGAGGCCGTCGGGGCGCTCGCGGTAGGCCATCTTGGCGAAGACGGGCTCGGAGCAGGCGTAGAGGCGGGCGCCGCGGGCGGCGCAGTCGGCCACGAGGGCGGGTTCGTTGTCGTGGCGGAGCCAGAGGCTCTCGCAGAAGAAGAGGTCGGTGGGGGCGTAGCCGTGGTCGAGGGCGCGGCGGATCTCGCGGTAGCCTTCGACGAGCATGAGGCCGCGTTCGTCGCGGTGGGAGCGTTGGCGCAGGCGCACGGTGTCTTTCACCCGGGGGTTGGCGAGGCTGGTGAGGGTGGTGGTCATGGCGGCGTCAGGGTTGGGGGCGGAGGGTGAAGGGATGGGGCAGGAGGGCGCCGAGGGTCAGGCGCCGCACGGGCGCGGCGGGGTCGAGGGTGGCGAGGAGGATGGGCAGGTCGGCGCCGCAGAACTCGGCGAGCGCCTGGCGGCAGGCGCCGCAGGGGAGGGGGTGATCGGCGGCGGCGATGGCGAGGGCGCGGAAGCGGCGGCGGCCCGTGGCCACGGCGTGGAAGAGGGCGTTGCGCTCCGCGCAGAGGGTGAGGCCGTAGGAGGCGTTTTCCACGTTGCAGCCGGTGAGGAGGGCGCCGTCCTCGGCGAGGAGTGCCGCGCCGACGCGGAAGCGGGAGTAGGGCGCGTAGGCGTGGGCGGCGGCCTGCCGCGCGGCCGCGAGGAGGGCCGGCTCGTCGAAGGGGCCCGTCATGGCTCGCCGCGCCTTTCGTGGAGTTCCGCGAGGCGGTCCCATTCGGTGAGGTAGGCCTCGAGGAAGGCGGTCTCGGGGTGGTCGCAGAGGCCCATGAGCAGGTCGCGCAGGAGGGCCTGCTCGTTTTCGTAGGCGTCGGCGGGGAGGTGTCCGCAGACCCATGCCAGGCGGAGCCAGAGGAGGTAGGTGGTGAGCGCGTCGAAGCAGTTGTACTGGACGATCTCGCGGAAGCGGCCCTGCTGCCACAGGTCGAGGACCTGGTCGCCGTGGGCGTCGAATTTGCCGGGGATGCCGCAGAGGGTGGCGGCCTCGTGGAGGGAGACGGCCGCGTTGCGGCCGCCGAAGGGGCCGGCGATGAGGTCCATCAGGTCGATCGAGGCGTCGTTGTCGCGGGCGAAGTAGTCGACGCCCTCCCAGGGTTTGGCGGGGCGCTCCAGGAAGCCTTTGGCGGGGATGCCCAGGGCCAGGGCGCGCTGGGCCAGGATGCGCAGGTCCGAGCCGCGCGAGTTGAAGCCCACGAGCTGGGGGCGCGAGCGGCCGACGGCGGCGAGGAAGGAGCCCACCACCTTGCGTTCCGCGCGGGAGGCGGGGTCGTCCGGGTCGCGCGGCAGCCACACGAGGCGGAGGGTCGGGTCGCCGCCGGGCTTGCGCGGGGCGGTGCGCATCACCATCGCCACGGAGACCACGCGGCTCTGCATCAGGCGCACGAAGGGGCGGGGGTCGGCCTCCGTGGCGCCGTTGGCGGCCCAGAGGCGGCGCAGGGCCGTGGCGTCGTCGGCCTCAGCGGCGTCGGGGAAGAGGAGGCGCGCAGAGGCGGCGTCGGGGATCCATTCGCAGTCGAAGGCGACGACGGTCTCGCCGATGGTGCGGATCATGGTGCGATCTCCTTGAGGAAGTCCCGCAGGCCGGCGTGGGCGGGCAGACGGGCGGCCAGGGTCTGGGCGAAGGCGCGGATCTGCGCGGCCTGCTGGTGGGAGAGGCTGGGCCAGGCGCGGCGCGCCGCGGCCAGGAAGTAGCCCACGCGCGGGGCGGGGGCGGGGTCGCGCGACAGGAGGGCGACGGTGGCGCGGAGGGTGTCGAAGGGGTTGCCCGAGCGGTCGTACCAGAAAAGCGCGCGGAGGCGGGGGTCGTCCCAGTCGGCCACGCCGCCCAGGCGCGCGGCGAAGGCCTCCGCGCCCTCCGGGGGGGGGATGTCGCGGACGTGCGCGCGGTAGTGGGGGGCGGCGGTGTCGTTGTCGCCGCCGATCTTGTCCTCCCAGAACCAGCCGATCTGGCGCAGGAGCGTGGGGTCGGCGGGGGCGAAGCCAAGGCCGCGCGTCAGGAGGTCGAGGCCCTTGCGCACCCAGCGCCAACGCTCCGCGGGGTCCTGGTGGGCGGCGGAGACGTTGTAGGCGAGGTTCCAGGCGTTGTAGGCCCAGGCGTCGGCGCTGGAGGGGTCGAGCGTCACGAGCAGGTCGGTGAGGGGGACGAGCTCGGCGTAGCGGCTCTGGCGCTGGAGGTCGCCGATGCGCCACCAGAGGATCTCGGCGAGGATACCGCGGCTCCCGCCGAGGGCGACGAGGGCCGCCGAGAGGGCGGGGCTGTCCGCGCCCACCGTCGGCGGGACGGCGCGGCGCGTGAGCAGGAGGCCGGCGGCCAGCGTGGCGGCGGCGAGGACGGCCCCGATGCCGAGCCTGGCGGCGAGCGCCCTCATGCGCCGAGGAGCCCCCGCAGATGGTCCGCGAACGCGCGCAGGTCGCCGACCTCCACGTCGAAACGTTCCCCGCGCGGCTGTCCGAAGCCGTAGGCGCAGTGGCAGACCCGCACGCCGGCGCGGCGGCCGACCTCCAGGTCGGTGTAATGGTCGCCGATCACCCAGTCGGTGGGGAGCACGGGCACGCCCATGCGCTCGGCCGCCAGGAAGAGGAGCCCCGGGTCGGGCTTCAGCACGGGCACGTCGCCGCCGCCCACCGTCACGTCGAAAAAGCGCAGGATGCCGAGCGCGTCCAGGATCTTGGGGATGAGGGCGGAGGTCTTGTTCGAGGTCACGGCCATGCGGCAGCCCAGCGCGCGCAACGCCGCCAGGCCCTCGGGCACGCCGGGGTACACCGTGGTGTGCACCACCAGGTGCGACTCGTACTGGCGGCGGTTGTTGGCCACCAGCTCGTCGATCCGGTCCTCGTGGCCCGGCATCGCCCGCAGCATCAGCTGGCGCATCCCGTTGCCCACCATCTTCGTCACCTCCGCGAGCGGCAGGGGGGGCAACCCGTAGTCCGCCCGCGTCAGGTTCACGCTGTGCGCGATGTCACCCCGCGAGTCGATCAACGTCCCGTCCAAATCGAAAAACAGCGTCGGCGCTCTCTTGTCCATGCCCGCAATTATACCAGATTGGCGGCCCCGAGTATGCTATAATGCCGGCATGGACATCGAGGAGACGCTGTTGGATCTGGTGCGCCGGGCGGCGTGCGACCTGCCGGGCGACGTGACGGCCGCCCTGGCGCGCGCCGCCGGGGCCGAGACGACCCCCGGCGCGCGCGGGACGCTCGAGACGATTTTGGGGAATTGCCGCCTGGCGCGGGAGCGCGGCACGCCCATGTGCCAAGACACCGGCACGCTCACCTTCTTCTGGCGCGTGCCGCCGGGGACGCGCCAAGGCCCGCTCAGGGAGGCCGCCGCGCGGGCGGTGCGCGCCGCCACGGCGCGCGGTTGGCTGCGCCGGAACACGGTCGACGCCCTCTCCGGCGCCTCGGTGGATGACAACGTGGCCCCCGGGATCCCCGTCCACCACTTCGCGGAGACGGCCGGGACGCCCGAGGTGACGCTCCTGCTCAAGGGCGGCGGCAGCGAGAACATGAGCCGCCAATACGCCCTGCCCGACGCCCGCCTCGGCGCCGGGCGCGACCTCGCCGGCGTGCGCGCCTGCGTGCTCGACGCGCTCGTCGCCATCCAGGGCCAGGGGTGCGCCCCGGGGATCCTCGGGGTCTGCGTGGGGGCCGACCGCGCGGAGGGTTACGCGGTGGCGAAGGAGCAGTTGCTCCGCCCCCTGGGCGACGCGTCGCCGGAGCCCGCCCTGGCGGCGTTGGAGCGCCGCCTGCTGGAGGAGGCCAACACCCTGGGCATCGGCCCGATGGGCCTGGGCGGGCGCACGACCCTGCTCGGGGTGAAGGTGGCCGCGCGCACGCGCCTGCCGGCCTCCTTCTTCGTGACGATCGCGTATTGCTGCTGGGCGTGTCGCCGGCAGACGGCGTGTTTGGAGGGATTGACCGATGCGGACGCTTGATTGCGATTATCTGGTGGTGGGCAGCGGCATCGCCGGCTCGATGGCGGCGATGGGGCTGGCCGGGCACGGACGCGTGCTCCTGGTGACGAAGGGCCCGCTGGACGAGGCGAACACCGCCTACGCCCAGGGCGGCATCTCGTGCGTCATGGGCGCCGACGACACCTTCGACCTGCACGTGGCCGACACCCTCGACGCCGGCGCCGGGCTGTGCCATGAGGACGTGGTGCGCCGCATCGTCGAGGCCGGCCCCGCCTGCCTGCGCAAGCTCATCGACATGGGCGTGCCCTTCACCAAGGCCCCTGGCTCCGCCTGCCCCGAGGGCTTCGACCTCACGCGCGAGGGCGGGCACACCCGCCGCCGCATCCTCCACGCCGGCGACATCACCGGCCGCGAGGTCGAGCGCACCCTCGCCCCGCGCGTCCGCGCCACCAAGGGCCTGCACGTCTGCGAGGACACGCTGCTGATCGACCTGGTGACCACCCGCTTCCTGCGCGAGCCCGGCGAGAACCGCGTGGTCGGCGCCTACCTGCTCAGCACCGAGACCGGCGAGATCTGGGCCGTGCGCACCGGCGCGGTCATCCTCGCCACCGGCGGCTGCGGCAAGGTCTACCAATACACCTGCAACCCCGACATCGCCACCGGCGACGGCGTGGCCGTGGCCTGGCGCGCCGGCGCCAAGATCCGGGACATGGAGATGATCCAGTTCCACCCCACCTGCCTCTACCACCCCAAGGCCAAGCGCTTCCTCATCAGCGAGGCCGTCCGCGGCGAGGGCGCCATCCTCGTCACCCGCGACGGCAGGCCCTTCATGGAGCAATACGACCCCCGCGGCTCCCTCGCCCCGCGCGACATCGTCGCCCGCGCCATCGACAACGAGATGAAGAAGCGCGGCGACCCCTTCTGCTGCCTCGACATCCGCCACAAGGGCGAGGCCTACCTGCGCGAGCGCTTCCCCGCCATCTACGCCAAGTGCCTCGAATTCGGCATCGACATGGCGCGCGACCTCATCCCCATCGTCCCGGCCGCGCACTACTGCTGTGGCGGCATCGCCGCCGACGTCGAGGGCCGCACCACCCTCCCCGGCCTCTACGCCGTGGGCGAATGCGCCTGCACCGGGCTCCACGGCGCCAACCGCCTGGCCAGCAACTCCCTCCTCGAGGCGCTCGTCTGCGGGTGCGAATGCGCCCGCGCGCTCGCCGCCGAGCCCGTCCCCTCCGTCGCCCACGTCACCATCCCCGACTGGGTCTACGGCCACGCCGTCCCCACCGACGAGGCCGTCCTCGTCGCCCACAACTGGCTCGAGCTCCGCACCTGCATGTGGGATTACGTGGGCATCGTCCGCACCGACAAGCGCCTCCGCCGCGCCCTCCGCCGCGTCCGGAACCTCCGCGAGGAGATCAACGAGTATTACTTCGACTACCTCGTCACCGCCGACATCCTCGAACTGCGCAACATCGCCGACGTCGCCGAGCTCATCATCACCTCCGCCATGGCCCGCCACGAAAGCCGCGGCCTCCACTACACCCTCGATTACCCCGAGCGCAACCGCATCGCCCGCGACACCGACCTCGTCCGCGCCCCGGAGAAGGAATGGTGAGCGAGCGGACCGCCATGAACGTCTGGATCAACAACCCCTTCGACAACCTCCCCGGCGAGGGCCGGCGCCCCCAGCGCTACAACCTCCTCTGCCGCGCCCTCGCCAAGGCCGGCCACCGCCCCATCTGGTGGAGCAGCGACTTCTCCCACGCCACCAAGCGCCCCCGCGCCCTGCCCCCCGTCTACGACGCGCCCGAGGGCTTCCAGGTCCGCCTCGTCCCCACCCACCCCTACGCCGACAACATCGGCCTGCGCCGCGTGTGGAGCCACCGCCGCTACGCCGCCGAATGGGAGACCCTCGCCCGCGAGGCCGTCGCCCACGGCGAGCTCCCCCCACCCGACCTCGTCCTCACCTCCTGGCCGCCCATCGAGACCGCCGCCGCCGCCCGCCGGATGCGCGAGACCTGGGGCTGCAGGGTCGTCCTCGACATCATGGACGCCTGGCCCGAGAACTTCTACCGCCTCATCCCCGGCCCCCGCCCGCTCCGCGAGGCCCTCGGCCCCCTCCTCTTCGCCGCGCCCCTGCGCGCCGCCCGCCGCGCCTGCCGCGAGGCCGACGCCGTCTCCGCCGTGGGGCTCACCTACCTCGACCTCGCCGCGCGCCACGGCTGCCGCGCCCCGCGCCACCTCTGCTACCACGGCATCATGCGCATGAACAACGGCGCCACCCGCTACGCCCTCGGCGAGGACGAGCCCCTCCGCCTCATCTACGTCGGCAACATGGGCCGCAGCTACGACCTGCCCACCGCCGTCCGCGCCGTCCGCGACCTCGCCGCGCAGGGCGAGCCCATCCGCCTCGACCTCGCCGGCACCGGCCCCCGCGAACCCCTCCTCCGCCGCGAGGCCGCCCACTCCCCCGCCATCCATTTCCACGGCTACCTCAGCAACGAGGATATGCAGCAGCTCCTGGCCGATTCCGACCTCGCCATCATCCCCATGTTCCCCGACAGCCGCGTGGCCGTGCCCTACAAACTCGCCGATTACACCGCCGCAGGCCTCCCCATGCTCTGCTGCCTCACCGGCGAGACGCAGGCCCTCATCGAGCGTTACGGCGCCGGCTCCATGTACCGCGCGGGCGACCTCCCCGGCCTCACCCGCCTCCTGCGCGACTACCTCCACCGCCGCACGCGCCTCACCCGCGAGGCCCTCGCCTCCGCGCGCCTCGCGCGCGAAAACTTCATGATGGACGACATCTACCCCGAGTTCGTCCGCTTCCTCGCCTCCCTCTGACTCAGGGGGCGCAACGGGCGAGCAGGTCGCCGACGGTGCGGAAGGCGGCGCAGGAGACGCCCGGGAGCACCTTGCCGAAACGAAAACGCAGGAAGGCCAGGTAGGCCAGCAACGCCATCGAATCCCACGTCACGGCGGAAAGGGGCGTCTCGGGCGTGAGGGCGGCGCGGTCGGCGCCGAGGATGTCGGCGAGTTCGTCGAGGATTTCGTCTTGGCTCATGGGCGGAACTCCGTGATGGGGCGGAAAATCGCGGCGTCGAAATCGAGCGGCAGACGCACGGAGCACCAGGCGAGCCCCACGCCGAAACCGGCGAGGACGGCCTGGCGGCGGCCCCGCCAACCGCGGGCCGCGAGGTCGCAGAGGAGCAGGGGCAGGCTGGCCGAGGAGGCGTTGCCGTAGTCCGGGAAGTCGCACGGCGCGCGGTCGGGGCCGAAGCCGCACAGCCGCGCCACCTGGCGCACGATGAAAGCGTTGGCCTGGTGCAGGAGCAGGCAGTCGACCTCCGGCGTGAGGAGCCCCTGGATCTGCTCGGGCACCTTGGAGATGGTGAAGTTGAAGACCGCCGTGCCATCCATGCGGAAAGGCCCGCCATGCGGGATGGCGATCGCCTCCGAGCCGGCCGTCGCCGTGGCGAAGGCCCACGCGTCGTCACCGCCCTTGCCGACGAGCGCGGCGAAGCCGGCATCGCTGAAGAGCGTGGCCGTGGCCGCGTCCGCCGGATCCACATGGCGCGAGAGGGTGTCGCCCCCCAGGATGAGCACCCGGCGCAGGGCCGGATGCCCCAGCAGATGGGCCGCCAGGCGGAGCGCCACGGTGAATCCCGCACACCCCTGATTGACGTCCAGCGCGAGCGTCCCCTCCCCCAGCCCCAGGCGCCGCTGAAGGGTGGCGGCCGTCGACGGCGCGACCGCGTCGGGCGTCTGCGACACGAAGAGCAGCGCGTCCACCCCCCCCAGATCGAGCCCCCGCGCCGCCGCCGACGCCAAGTCGGAGGTGCGCACCCCCGCCTCCGCCACGCGGATCTCCCCCAGCCCGATGGCGCGCCGCAGACGCCCCACCCGCTCCGCGCCGTAACGCGCCTCGAAGTCGGCGACCCCCACCCTGCCCGCCGGCAAGGCCACGGAGACCGCCTCCAGCCGCAACCCGCGGAAGCACGTCATGACTCGCCCCCCAGCGCCGCCAACAGGTCGCCGACGGTGCGCATCCCCACCATCTGGGCGGCCGTGAAGGCATGGCCCGTGCGCCGCTCCGCCTCCAGCAGCACCGACAGGTGCACCACCGAATCCCACCCCGGAAGCGCCTCGAAGGGCGTCCCCGGCGTGAGCGGCGGCATCGGCCGCCCGAGCGTCTCGGTGAGCAGTTCGCGCAACGCGTCAAGATCCATGGGGCACTCCGTTCTCCGCGTAGACGGCGGCGCAGCGGGCGTTGCGCGGCGTGGGCACGTATTCGCCGCGGATGGGTCCCTGCGCACGCAGATGGTCGAGGATGAGCCGCTCCACCCCGCGGTTGAGGGCGCGGCAGCTGATCACCCACGTCTCGATGAAATCCCCCTCCAGCACCACCGCCGAGACGATCCCCAGGTCGCCGAAACGGTCGCTCAGGCGATAGACCCACCCGCGCTTCCCGGCGAGCTCGGCCTCGGTGTGGCGCGTGCCGCGCATGTTGAACTGGTTGCACCGCTGGGTGAGCTGGGCCGCGCGCGCGAGGTTCGCCGGGCCCAACGGCTCGGGCGCGAGCGTTTGGCGCAGGTCGGCCAGATAGGCCTCCGGCGAGGGCGCCTCGGCCGCCGCCTCGGCGCGTGCCGCGTCGTCGCGCAGGCTTTGGGCGCGGAGCCGGTCGTCCGCCGTGACCTGCGCGGTCTCGAAGAGGTTTTCGGCGGCGAGGGCCTCGGGCCACAGCGCCGGATCGGCGGGCAGCTCCGGCACCGCCACCTGCGGCAAGGCCGCGCGCACCTGCGCCCGCTGCTCGGGCCGGTCGTCCACGAAGACCAACGCGTCGAGCCCCACATGGAGCCGCTCGGCGATGCGCCGGAGCATGGCGGGCTTCGGCCCCCAGTCGGCCTCGAAGGCCGCGAAGTCCTCGGGCCGAAGCCCCAAGCCGGGATGGGCGAGGGCCGCGCGCGCCACGGGCGCGTCGTTGTGCGAGGCCACGGCCAGAAGCACCCCCCGCGCGGCGAGGGCGCGGAGCCAGGCGCGGTAGGCCGCGCGGCCGGGCGCGTCGGGGTCGATGGCCTCGGGCCCCACCTCGCTGACGATTCCGCCCCAGAGCGTGTCGTCGAGGTCGGTCACCAGCACCTTGCGCACCTGGCCCAACCGCGCCGCCCAGGCGTCCGCGACGGCCTTGGCCAAGGCGTCCGCGCCGACGGGCGTGAGCGCGAGCGCCGCCGCCTCCCACAGCCGCGCGTCGAAGGTCGCGCCGCGCCCCAGCCGTGCCTGGATGAGGTCAAGGTCGATGGGGATGAGATTGGGGTGCGCCTCCGCGAGGGCGAGAAGCCGCGCGTTCCACCCCAAAATCCTGCGCCGCAGGCTCCCTGGGCACAGGAGCGCGTGCGCGCCCAACGTGCCGTCGTCGCGCGTGACGAGGGTGGGCACGAAAAAGCGGTACGGCAGGGCGAGGGCGGGCCCCACATCCGCGAAACGCCCAGCCTCGGCGCAGACCCACAGCACCACCGCGTCCGGCGCGAAGGCCTCCAGCTCCGCCCGCACCGCCAGCGGCGAGGCGAAGCCCCAGGCCCGCACCTCCGCGCCCGTGCGCTTGGCCAAGGCCCGCTCCAGCAACTGCGGGGCGCTGTCGGCGAAGAGCGCGAGCCTCATGCCTCACCCCCTTGCCGCCCGAGCGCCAAGGCATAGCACCGCCGGAGCGCCTCCGCGGCCGCCGCCTCGGAACGGTCCCGCGCGAGGGTCTCGGCCGCCGCGCAGGCGTGCTCCGCGCACAGGCTCGGGTGGCGCAGATGCGCCAGGACGGCCGCCGCCACCCGCCGCGCGTCCGCCGGGGCGAGCATCGCGTTCGAGGCGTCGAGCAAGCCCTCGTAGGCCGGGCAACGGATGGCCAGGATGGCGCGCCGCGCCGCCATCGCGTCGAGCAGTTCCGGCGGGGGCAGGGGCCCATGCGCCGCCGGCAGAAACACCAGATCGGCCCCCGCCACGAACCCCAGAAAGTCCGCCGCCCCCGTCGGCGCGGGCCGCACCTCCAGCGCGGCGGTGGCCGGGAGCCGCGCGGCGAGCGCCTGGCGGAGGCGTTCCGCGGCCTTGGGCGTGCCGCCCGCGATTGCCACGCGCACCGTCGGCCGGTCAAGCAAGCGCGGCAGACAATCCGTCAGCGCCGCCAAATCGTCCAGATCCGGGCTCAGCGAGAGCGCCGCCAAACGGAAGGGGTGCGCCGCGCCCGCCGGCCGTGCGGGGGGCGGGGGCAACGGCCGGATCGACGGCGCCGGCAGGGGCGGGATCGTCGCCACGCGCCCTTGGAGCCCGCTTTCGCGTAGGGCGGTGGGCGGCAGGGGCGCATCGGCCACCACCAGCCCGACCGACCGCAGGAGCCGCCGGCCGCGGCGTTTCGCCCAGAGCGCCAAATCGTGCCCCGAGGCCGTCCGCCATTCGAAGACCAAAGGTTTCCCGAACAGCCACGCCAGCGCCGCCCCCAGCCGCACCGAGCGATCCGCGCAATGGATCGCGTCGTAACGGCCGTGCAGGAGCAGGGCCGAGGCCGCCAACCCCATCGCCGCCGTGGCCCACGCACGCCGCACGCCGCCGCCATAGGGCGGCAACGTCCGCGCGAAGGGCACCGGGGGCGTCCGATAGACGCGGTGCGCCAGGCCGCGCGGCCACGCGTCCCCGCCCGGAAGCGTCACCACGTCCACCACGTGCCCCGCACGCGCCAGCAGCCCGAGCATCTGAAAGGTCCGCCGCGCGTGCGGACCCTCCGCGCGGAGCGCCTGGGTATGGACGTAAAGCACCCGGCCCATCAGAGCAGACGCAACTGCGCCCCTTGGCGGTGGACGTGCATTTTGCGCACCGCCCACGGCACGTCCAGCCCCGCCACGTAGGCGGCCAGGCGTTTGCCCAGGGCGTCGTCGTCATCGATCGCCACCGCCACGATCGTCGGCCCCGCGCCGGAGATGTAGGCCGCCACGGCCTCCGTCTCCTCCGCCGCGAAGCGCAGCACCTCCGCCCCCTGCGGGATCAGCTGCAGACGGTACTCCTGGTGGATGCGGTCCTTCATCCCCGCGCGGATCAGGCGTGCGTCCGCCCGCTCCAACCCTTCCAGAAGGATCGGCACCCGCGAGAGGTTGTAAATGCAATCGGTCAGCGAATAGGTCTTCGGCAAGGCCGCGCGCGCGGCCTCCGTCGGCACCCGCACATCCGGCATCAGCGCGTAGAAGCTCAGCCTGTCGCTGATCGGGTAACGGTGCCAATAGACCAGCCCATCCTCCACCACCGCCGCCACGAAGCCGCCGAGGGTCGCGGGCGCCACGTTGTCCGGGTGGCCCTCGATCTGCGTGGCCGTGCGCAGGATCTGCTCCGTGTCCATCGCCAGCCCGGCCAACGTGTTCGCCGCCATCACCCCCGCCACCACGCAGGTCGAGCTCGACCCCAGCCCCGAGCACACCGGCAGATCCGTGTCGAAGGAGATCGCCAGGTTCGGCGCCAAGCGCCCATGCTGCGCCAACACCTGCGTCAGCGTCCGATGCAACAGATTGTTCTCCGGCTGGGCGAACTCCGGCAGGCACCCATCGATCCGCAGGCGCTCCGGGCAGTCCGTGTCGAAGACGAACCGATTGTACATATCGAACGCCAACCCCATCACATCAAAGCCGGGGCCGACGTTCGCGCTCGTCGCGGGAACCGAAATCTTGAACTTCATCGCATTACCTCTGCCCCGGATTATACCAAATCAGAGCGGCTCGGCGGCGGTGTCGGCGAGGCGGTGGGTGGCGGGGTCGAAGGCCAGGCCGAAGAGGAAGACCGCCTCGGCCCCGGCGCGGTAGGGCTCGGCGTAGCCGCGCGCGCGGATCTGCGCGATGGCCTCACGGGCCGTGCCGCCGACCTTGAGCTCGAAGACGTAGACGCGTCCGAGGAACCGCGCCACGATGTCCGCGCGCCCGGC
>CALXMV010000045.1 GCA_944389565.1 uncultured Kiritimatiellota bacterium | reverse complement strand
CGCTTCAGAGCTTCCTTCGACATCTCGACACTTGA
The DNA here is from genome assembly GCA_944389565.1 of uncultured Kiritimatiellota bacterium. Classification (GTDB taxonomy): domain Bacteria; phylum Verrucomicrobiota; class Kiritimatiellia; order RFP12; family DVOR01; genus Spyradenecus. The sequence continues at coordinate 12,742 of CALXMV010000045.1, read as the reverse complement.
GCAACTACTCTTCCCTTGATTTTTATGCGTTTGCCCTGTCCCTCTCCATCCGCCAAACCCTTAAGGGTTGGGGGCAAAAGTCGGGAGGGTTTGGGGCGAAACCCTTAAGGGGCAGGGTCGAGAGGCGGGAGGGGGGCATGTGTTTTGCCTGCGGTTGCGAAGGGGCGTGGCTTCTGGTATCATGCACGTTGTTTGAGACGGGGCTGTATGCCCCATGGGTTTCACGTTTGACGAGGGAATCGCTCCGTATGGGTTCGAGAGAGGCGCGTGCCACCGCACACCCGGGCGCCATCAAACTGTTTTGGTGGGGGAGGGCGCACGTGCCGAACTTCGGCGACGCGATGAACCCTTTGCTGGTGGCCGCGCTCAGCGGTCGCGAGGTGGCCTATGCGGAGTCGGGGCGCGAGACGTTCCGCGCCGTGGGGAGCATCCTGGACGAGTTCGTGGGATATGGCCGGCATAAGCGAGAGCGGCTCGCCCTGCGTCTGGGAGCTTGGCGCAAGCCGAAGGTGACGGTGTGGGGCTCGGGTTTCATTTTCCCGCAATGGGTGGGGCGCAAGGACCTGCTCACGCGGCGGTTGCGTGTCGTGGCGTTGCGTGGCACGCGGTCGCGCGAGATTATGCGTCGCTTGCTTGGCGAGGCGGCGTGCGATTGGGAGCGTCTGCCGCTCGGCGACCCCGGTCTGCTCTTTGGCAGGCTTCTGGCCGAGCCGGTCACGCCCCGCTACGAGGTGGGCCTGATGTGGCACTTCACGGATGCGCCGATCGCCGCCTATGTCGGGGAGACGCTGCGCAAGCGGTATGGGAAGGTCTGCCTCATCGCCCCTGCCGCGCGGGATCCGCTCGACACCCTGCGCCGGATCGCGCAATGCCGCACGCTCGTCTCCTCGGCCATGCATGGGTGCATCGCCGCAGACGGGCTGGGCATCCCCAACCTGCCGGTCCATCTCTCCCTCACGGGCATGATGACGCAGGAGGCCTGCGACTTCAAGTGGCAGGACTATTATTCGGCCCTTTCCTACCCCCCCCCGTATGTCGAGATAGGCACGCTCCTGGAGTCCGCCGACCTCCCGGAGGTCATCGAGCGTCGTTACGCCCTTCCCCGCGAACGGGTGCTTGCCGCGCAGGAGGCCCTCCTGCGTGCCTTCCCTTACTCCCAAGCAAACGGAGACAGCCGCGATGGGATTGCGCCGGACCGTCGATGAGCTGATCGACCTGCGGAAGGACTTCCGAAACGCGCCGTCCGTGGCGGCGCGGGCGCGGGACTGCCAGGAGGTCTCGGATCCCGAGCGTCTCTGCGCGGATCCCGAGGTCTCGGTCCTCATCCGCGCCTACCGTTGCGAGCGGACCATCGGGCGCGCCTTGGAGAGCGTCTTCGCGCAGAGGGCGGACTTCCCCTTCGAGGTCATCGTCAGCGACGACGCCTCGCCCGATGGCACCCGTGCCATCCTTCTGGACTGGCAGCGGCGTCACCCCGAGCGAATGCGTGTCCTCTGGAGCGATGCGAACGTCGGCAACATGGTGAACAGCGTGCGCGTGCAGACCTGGGCCCGCGGACGGTGGGTCGCGGAGTTGGACGGCGACGATTATTGGCTGACGGACACCAAACTTCAGAGACAGCACGATCTGGCGGTTTCCCAGCATTGCGTCGGGTGTGTCTCCAGGTTCGTCTGGAAGGATGTGCGGACAGGCGAAACGTCCATCCGCCCCGAGGAACCCATCGCGAAGGCGGTGCTCGCGCCTGCTGAGGTCGCCGCGCATTACTTCCAGATGGGGACGCTTTTCTATGCCAGGTCCGCCTATGAGCGGATCGCCCGTGCGTGTCCGTACACGGTGGAGGATGATGTGAGCAAGCCTTGCCTGCTCGCCGGTTGCGGGAAGATCGCGTTCTTGGATGAGCCGACGGCCATTTGGCATGTCGGCGCCAGTGTCGTCTTCTCGTCCTTGGATGCGCTTCGCCAAGCGCAGGAGATTGTCTTCTCGGCGGCGTTGCTCTTCCTCTATGGGCCTCGTGCGGCCCGCAAGGTGCAGGCGAAGCGTTTCCGGGAGTGGTTGCGCGTCTATCTCGCGCTGTGCAAAGAGGAGACCGCGGGGCTGGACATGACGCATCTGCGTCTCTTCCGGTCGGCGGCCTGGCAAATCGCCTGGGCGTGCCTCCCGAATCCGCGGTATCTGCGCATGGCATTCCGCGCCAACCATAAGCTCTCGCGTCTGCTTCGGCGTGCGTCTCAGCGCACCATACCCAAATCTGTTTGACCGGCTTCCATGACGCTTGATGACACTTTGGCGACGCTTTACGGACTGACGCGGTTCAAGACCGTCGTCACGAATCGGATCCCGGAGGGGACGGTGCGCGCGTGCCGCGAGATTTTCGACGCGGGGCGCCTGTGCGCACGGCCGACCGTCTCGGTGCTCGTGCGCGCCTACCGCGCGGAAAAGACGCTCGACACGGCGCTCAGGGGCATCCTCGCGCAAAAGACGGACTTCCCCTTCGAGGTCATCGTCAGCGACGACGCCTCGTCCGACGGCACGCTGGCGGTGTGCGAGGCCTGGCAGGCTCGCCACCCGGACAAACTCCGGATCCTGACCGCCGAACGAAACGTCGGGCTCGCGGTCAATGACGCCCGTTGCCAAGCCTACGCCCGCGGCGCATGGATCGCCGAGTGCGACGCGGACGACGAATGGATCGACCCCGCCAAACTCCAGAAGCAGTTCGCCTTGGCGACCCGCCACAACGCCGCGCTCTGCGTCTCGAATTATCTGTACCGCGATATCGCCACGGGGCGCCTTTGGCCCTGCGACATCGCCGGGGCGACCGTGCTCCCCGTCACGGCGCTGGCCACGCACTTCTATCAAAACTCCACCCTCTTCTATTCCAAGGCCGCGCACGATCGCATGGTGCGCGACCTCCCGCTCCCTTTCGAGGGGGACGCGATCAAGCAGGTTTGCCTCGCCGCCTATGGCCCGGTCGTCCTGCTGCAGGACGTCACCTCGTTTTACAACGTGGGCGAGGGGCAATGCACCGGGCTCCCCGTGCCCGAGCGGATCGTCGTCAGTCTGCGCGGGTCGTTGGCGCTCGCCGTGTATGGGCCGAAGGCCGCGCGGCACGCGCACGCGCTCATCACGCTCGACTGGATCCGGCAGTTGCTCAACCCCAAGGCGCCCGGCCGCGATGAGGCCCTGCCCTACGTGCCGATCGCGTGCGCCGTCACCCGTGGCCTGGCCGCCCGTTTTTGGCACAGCCCCGCCGTGCTCCGCCTCGCCCTGAGCATCGCGCGTCGCGCACGCCGCATCCGTCGCCGGCAGAAGTGGGCAGACGCGTAAGGCCGCCGCCGGGCGTCAGTCGAAGCGCATCACGTCGAGCGGGACGGGTTGCGCGCGGCGGCGCCAGAGTTGCATGGCGCGTCGGTTGCGCGGTTTCCAGGGCAGGGCGACCAACCAGGCCGGGCACGCCCACCAGAGACGCCGCCGCAGCCACTTGCCCCAAAAGAAGGCACGTTCGCCGGGAAGCCTCGCGAACCAGTCCGCCGGGAGATGGCGCGCCAGCGCCCACGCCACGCGCAACCACTCCCGCGAGGCCGCCGCGTCCGGGAAGCGTGGGTCGCGCAATGAGACCCATGGCGCGACGCCCGCGAAATGGATCGCCCCGCGGTGCAGAAGGATGGGCCGCTCGATGCGGATGGCGAAGATCCCCCAACGCTCCGGCAGGAGGCCGACGTGCCCCGCGCACGCGACGTTGAGCGCCATCTGGTCGCCCAAGGGCGCCTCCGCGTGTCGCCGCAGAAAGGCGAGGCACCGCTCCGTGACCGCGTGCTCGCGGAAAGCCCGCAGATTCATGGCCAAAAGGCCGGAATTGACGTAATGCGACTCATCGACGGCATACCCGCGCTCGCGGAGCCACGCGTACTCCTCCTCGCGCACCCATCGGGTGTGCAGGTTCTCGTGGCCGGAAATCCAAGCGCCCGCTTTGCCCCTGCCAAGCAGAGGCGCGGGATCGTCCGTGAAGAGCACATCGCAATCGGCATATAAGATTTCGTCGGTCTGCGGCAAAAGATCAGGCAGAAGGAGGCGTGCGAGCGCGGCGTGGCTCCCCCGCCACGTGGGCATCCCCGCGAAGTCGGCCCCGCGCAGGCGATGGCGGCGCACCTCGGCATCCGGGCGAATGCCGCGCAACGCCGCCCCGCACGCCGCGAAGGCCTCATCGGGGATCTCCAGGTCGAGGATATGCACCACGGGGCGGACGCCGCGCGAGAGGTGACGGAGCGCCGAGCCCGCGGCGACGGTGAGCCCGAGCAGGTAATCGGGATTGGCATCGGAGGCCAAGGCCAGATGGAACTCGGGGGCGCTCACAGGAAGGCCTCTGGGTAGGGTTCGGCACGGCGGCGCCAAAGCCGCTTCGCGCGGCGTTTCGGGGAGAGCCAAGGCGGGGCGGCGACCCATCGCGGCAGGGCGTGCCACAGCCGCAGGGGCAACCATTTGCGCAGGAGGAAGGCGGTTTCGCCTGGGATGCGCGCGGTCAACACGGCGTCGGGCGGGACGATCGCACGTGCGGCGCGGATCCATGCGCGGTGTGCGGCGGAGCCGGGGCGGTCGGCGTTTGCCAGCACCGACCATGGTGCGTCGTTGCCGAAGTGAACGGCGCCGATGGGCACTTGGAGAGGGGAGGGGTTGCGCGTGGTAAGGCATCCCCACGTGTCAGGGAGCAGACCGATGTGGCCGTGGCAGATGGCGTTGAGCGCGGACTGGTCGGCGGAGACGATGTCGGGGTTCGCCCGAATCAAGTCGAGCAGGCGCGCCTCCAGCCCCTCGCGACGGAAGGCGGCGAGATCCATCAGCAGGAATCCCGTGCACACATAGTGCGCCAGATCAACGGGGAACCCGTGCCGTTCGTGCCAGGCATATTCGTTCGCCCGAGCCCATGCGCTGTGCACGTTGACGTGCCCCATCAGCCAATATCCCCCCCTGTTCTCGTCGAGCAACGACCTGGGGCCGTCGGTGAAGAGCACGTCGCAATCGGCGTAGACGCACCGATCGGCCTCGACGAGCGAGGGTAGGCAGAGGCGCGCATAGGCGGCCAGCGAGCCACGCCATGTGGGCATTCCCGCGAAGTCGTTCGGTGCGATGCGGTGGCGGCGCAGGTCCAGGTCGGGGCGCAGGGCGGAAAGGCAGGACGCGATCTCGGCGAAGGCCGCGTCGGGGATTTCCAGATCGAGGATATGCACCACGGGGCGGACGTCGCGCGAGAGGTGGCGGATCGCCGAGCCCGCGGCGACGGTGAGCCCGAGCAGGTAATCGGGATTGGCATCGGAGGCCAAAGCCAGATGAATGGCGTTCATCGCATGGACACTTTCATTTGCGGGATGAGCGCGAGGAAGCGTCGCGCGAAGGCCTCGGAGGTGTAATGCGCCGCCCAAGCGGCCGCGGCGCGTTCGCGCCATGCCGCGCGCTCGGCCTCCGGCAGGTCGAGCAACCGCTCCAGAGCAGGGACAAGCGCCGCCTCGCCCTCGAAGAGCGCGATCGCGCCGTTCGTCTCGCGATGGACGCTTTTGTTGCCTCCCGTCGCGCTGGCGAGGACGACGCTCCCGCAGGAGAGCGCCTCCAGCAGGACAAGGTCGTAGCAGGACAAGGTCGTAGTAGGTCTGCCGATTGGGCAGGCAGAAGACGTCCGCCGCGCGGAACACCTCCGCGGCGTCCGCCCAACCCAATTCCACCCAGCGCGGGTGGTCGGGCGGCGGGAACAGCGTCGAGGGCTTTCCCGCGATCAGGAAGGTCACGTCGTCGCGTTTGGACAAAATCTCCCGCGCGGCCGCCTGCATGAGGTCGTAACTCTTGATGGCATTATGTCGGCCGATGTAGGCCACGACGTGCGGCGTCCTGACGCCAAACTTCGCCCGTGCCGCCTCGCGCGTCAGGGCGGTGCCCAACCGTTCGCACCCGCTGGCCATGAAGAGGACGGGTTTGCCCTCCATCAACGGGCGCAACGACGCGTAAGGCTCCATCGCCTCAGGGCTCGGGAAGACATAGAAGTCGGCGCGCTCAAAGGCCTGGCACTCGATGACGCGCGTCTTGGCCGCCGCGCGGCGTGCGGCCTCCAGTCCGTCCCGGGCCAACACTTCCGCGTATTTCTCGCACGAGGGGATTTCCGGGCAATGCGACATCAGGCCCACTGGCACGCGCCGGCCGCTTCTGGCGAGGTAACGGTCGAAGAGCAGGACGTCGGCGAGCTCGTGGCAGAGCACGGCGTCGAAATCAAGTGCGTTCAAGACACGTGCGGCGCGGTCGGCCGCGCATTCCGCCTTGGCGAGGGTCTTGGCCTCCGCGCCGCGCCAGAGGGCGCTCGCCCGTCCAATCAGGGCACGGAGGCGCGCCCCGGGCGAGGCCTTCGGCGCGAAGCCCGTGGCATCAAGAAAATAGGCCGCGCCACTCGCGCCGATGGCCTCCAGCCCCACGCGCAGTTTGGCGAGATACCCACCCGGACCGCCAAGATTGGTCGCCTGCCGGAACGGATAGTAGACCAGCGGCTTGGCCGCGCCGCCGCAACTTTCTTGCAGGGGGGGGTATATTCGAGGGGAGGTCGGCTTCATGCCGACGTGGGGCGGTCATGCGGAGATAAGGACGTTCCATGGTTTCGCAGGCGAGCGTGGTGGTGATTCGTGAGAAGTTTCAGCGCAGGTCGAGGGGAATGGGTTCGGCACGGAGGCGCCAAAGCCGTTTGGCACGCCGAGAACGCGAAAGCCACGGCGGGGCGATCAGCATACGCGGAAGGGCCCAGCACAGGCAACGTGGCAACCACTTTCGCCAGAAGAACGCACGCTCCGTCGGCAGCCCTACGAGCCACCGCTCGGGCACCCCACGCAGCGAGCGCACCACGCGCACCCACTCCTTGGCGGCCGCGGCATCCGGGTAACGTGTGGCGCGCAGACTGACCCAGGGGGCGGTCCCGGCGAAGTGGATGGCGCCGCGATGGAGGGCGAGCGGGTGGGGGATCACGGAGTGGAAGATGCCCCAAGCGTCCGGAAGATGGCCGATATGGCCTGCGCAGATGACATTGATCGCCGTTTGATCGCAAAGCGGGGTGTCGAGGTGACGAGCCAGGAAGTCGAGGCATTTCCGATGGATTCCCTCACGTCGAAAAGCCCTCAGATTCATGAACAGGAAGCCAGAATTGACGAAGTCTTCCTTATCGCCGTCGTATCCATGCGCGTCCAACCAATCGTGGACGTTTCGTCTGGTCCAAGGCGACTTTTCCTCCCCATGGCCTACGACCCACAGCCTGTCATCTTGGCAGGCGGAGAGTTTTGTCGGGTCATCGGTGAAAAGCACGTCGCAATCGACATAGAGGATCCAGTCGACGTCAGGCAGGAGCGAGGGGAGGAAGAGACGGTTGATCGCGGCCAATGAGCCACGCCAACGCGGAAGCCCCGCGAACTGCTCCACGCATAGCCTATGGCGGACGATCTCGGCGTCGGGGCGTACGTCTCTGAGGACGGCCTCGCAAACGGCATAATCGGCGTCTGGGATGTCCAGGTCAAGAACATGGATGACGGGGTGACAGTCGCGACGGAGGTGCGACATCGCCGAGGCTATGCAAACCGTGAGGCCGAGCAGGTAATCGGGGTTCCCGTCCGAGGCCACCGCGAAATGGAAAATGTGATTTGCCTCCGGCATGATTCCCTCCGTGTGTCAGGCCTTGAACTCGGCGATGCGGGCGCGGCACGCCGACAGGGCCTGCCCATCCACCGATTCCCCGCATGCGGCCAGAATCGAAAGGCGGAGGTTTTCGAGCAGATCCCGCTTGAGCGGCTCGATGTCGGGCGCGCGCGAGGGAAGTTGGACGCGACCGGCCACCCAATCGCGCATGGTCCAGATGGGAAGGATGCCCCGAACGGTCGAGAGCCGTTCCTCCTCGTCGTATTGCGGGGCGATCAAGACGGTCGGGGTGCCCATCGCCACGCATGGTTGCGCGCAATGAATGCGATTGGTGATGACGAGTCGGGCCTCGTCCCGATAACGGGTGAGCCATTCCCGGGCAAGTCGAAGGTCGTGTTGCGCGTCGGCCGGGATGAGCGAGCGCGGGAAACCCTCGTAATGGTCCGTTTGGACGACGTCCTCGCGCAATTCCGTTGGCAAATGCGCGAACACGGCCTCCCGCCATGCGGACGGGCCAACGAGGAAAACGGATTTGCCCCGCGTTGCCTGTTCCGCGCGCGGCAACGTGAGCGTGAGGCATCTGCTGAGATACGCTTCCAGCCCATGCTCACGGCACCACCGCAAGGTCGAGAGGTCGCGGCATCCAAAGACCCAATCCCGAAAGGCGTCACGGTTGAACGACAGCAAACAGGCAAGGCTCTCGCGCGTCTCGCGGGAGAAGTGCGTCCCGATCCAGACGGGGAGGACGCGTCGGTTCGGCAAGAACCCGAGTGTCTCGTTTTCATACCACCCTTGCATGACGCAGATTGCCGGTTCACGATCATACCACGTGAGCTCGCTGCGGACCCATGGCTGAAAGGTCGCCCCTTCGATGACCTTGCGGATTGCCTGTTCCGTGGCGTCGCTCTGAATGAAGTCCCCAAGATTGACCGGTGAGGGCGTGACACAGGCCAGCCGGTAGTCATAGCGGATGAAATGTTTCCCAAACGTGCGCAGATCCGGGCGGCAGGGGGAAAGCGGCCCTTGGGCGGCACGGGCCTGCGCGGCAAAAAGGGCGGTATACGGCATCCGCCGCAAGATTTTCCCCAGCCGCCGCTCAAAAAAACGTCTCAGTCCTTTGCGCATGATCATCTCTCCTTGTCGATGCACGGTAAGATTCGCGGCTACTTTTCCCGTGTTCCCGTGACGGGAAGGAGATTGGCCGCGTAGGCACGGATTTTGGAACGGTAGGGGATAAGGTCGGCGAGGGTGACGATGGGGCCGGCATGTTTCGGCACCTCCGCGAGCGCGCCGTCCTCGATCATCCGCACGGCCTCGGCAGGCTTGGCGAGCGGCAGGCGGCGCAGGGCATCCGGCGCCCATCGCCACCACCGCGCACGCATGAGCCGCTCACGCAACGTCTCGGGAAACCGATAACGAAGGACTTTCGCGGGCACGCCGCCGACAATCGCGTAGGGCGGGATGTCCTTGGTGACGACGGCGCCTGCGGCGACGATGGCGCCATCGCCGATCGTCACCCCGCCCAGCACGATCACCCCCGCCCCGATCCACACGTCGTTGCCGATCGTCACTTTTGGGAAGGCCCCCGCGAAATGCTCCGCCGGCGGGGTTTTGGCAAAACCGTGCAGGTTCGAGAAAGCCACGGCGGAGGTCATGAGCCAGTCGGTGGGATGCTCGCCCAAGGCGATGCGCACGTCCGCCCAGATGGAGGTGTAGCGACCGATGGAGACGTTCCCGATGCCGATGGGCGTGCGGCGCGCCCCATCGGTGGTGAAGGAGGTGAAGGCCCCGCAGGTGAATGCGGCGCATAGCGAACAGTCCGCGCTCAGCACGCACGGTCCCTCCAGGCGCAACGCGTTCGCCGCGATGGCCTTTGCGGTGATGGGGTAATTGCCCGGTTGGATACGGACGCCCGTCCGTGCCTCGATTCGTTTCGATGCGCCGCGTGTGATGTGCAGTTTAGCCATTGCGGAGGGCCTCCAGGTCGTGTTCGAGGAGGGGGGTGAAGGCGGAGGCGCCGAGAAGGTTGAGGTGGTCGGCGTCGTGCCAGTGCGCCGGAGGGATGGCGAGGTCGGAATAGTCGAGGAGGGCAAGGCCGCGTTTGGCTTCCGCGCCGGCTTCCCAGACGCCCGCGCCATCGCCGGCGGCGAGTGCGGCGCGGTAGTCTTCGCGAAGAGGCGCACGGAAGAGGACGAGCCGTCGGCCGTCGGCCTCGACCTCGGCGCGGAGACACTCGAACCACGGCACCTCGGTGGGTGCGTAATGACTCCTGCGGATGTGTCCGGCCACGCGCTTGGCCTGGGATTCCACCACGGGGATGGGGGCGAGCGGCGTGTAGCCGCGCACGCAGTCGCACGCTTGGCGTGTCCGGGCCAGGCGCCGCACGCGGCGCTCCGAGGGCCCCATCATGAAGGCCGTGCGGTAGGGCATCCCGGCGATCACGTGCAGGATGGCGGAATAGATGTAGTTTTCGGTGTATTCGGATTGTTGCGAGGGAAGCCAGAAGTTGTCGCTGAAAAGGACGATCTGCCCAGGGGCTTTCGGCCACTTATCGCGCAGGGCGCGATAGGCGAAGACCGCCATGCGCCAATCGCCGTTGATGAACCCGGCATTCCAGAAGCGCAGGCGCGTGGCGGATTCCGGACGGATGGATTGCACGGTGTGCGAGGAGCCGAGGCAGAGCACGTCTGTCCTGGGGTCGAAGTCCTCGAAGATCCGTTGCGCGCGGCCGACCTCCGTGGCGAGCGTTGCGTCGTCCATCGGTTTTTTGCATCCACGGGCGCGGATGATGCGCCCAAGCGGCGAACGGTGGGGCGTGAGCGGTGCCACCAGTTTCCAGAAGAGCCGCCAAAGGTGTTGCCCGAGGGTCATGGCGTCCCTCCCAACGCTTGGCGCAAAAATCCCGCCGATTCCTCACGCCAGGCCGTGAGCCGTTTCTCGGCGGCGGCCCAGTCGATCGTCGCGGCCATGCTTGCCACGATGTCCGCACCGTCCCTGAGCAGGCGGTCGCGCAAGCCGAGGCGTTCGAGCAAGGACTCCAGGCGCGCGTTCATCCGCGCATAACGCCCGGCGAGCGGCAATGCCACGAAGGGGCGGCGGAAGAGGATGGAGAAGACGACGCAGTGGAAGGAGTTCGTCACCACGCCTTCGGCCGCGCGCAGGGCGTTCAGCCATTGCCATGGGGAGATGGCGCAGGTGCGGCCGAGGTTTTGGAGCGGGCGATGCGAGAAGGGAATCCGCGTGCGCAGCCCAAGTCCCCGCTCCAATGCCGCGACGGCTTGATCCGCCGGCAAGGTCGTCGCCCAGCGGTAACCATAGGCGAAGAGCATCCGCGCCGGCCATGGCCCGGAACCCGCATCCGCCAAGATGTCCCAAAAGTCGCGCGTGTGGAGCAATGTGGGGTCGCAGACCCATCGTGCGTCGGGGCGTCCCAACCGGCGGACGGCCTCCGCACCACTTTCCTCACGCATTCCCACGGCGGCGAAACGGGCCAAGAGGCGGGCGACGTCGGGCTTGGCGGCCTCCGGGAAGTCGGGCGCGCCGATGCTGGCGGCGTAGGCCACGCGTGGAACGTCGGGCGCGCCGAAATTCAGGAAATAAAAGTCGCGCTTGGGCGAGGGGGCGTCCGCCGAAGCCCAGACTTGGTCGCTCCCGCAGAGGTAGGCGTCGCATGGCGTGGGGGCGTCCACGAACCGGTCGAAACCGCGGTGTCCGCATGGATCGAAGGCGAAATGGCGTTCCCAAAATGGAATGAAGGTGTTGCGGCGGCGGTTTTCCTGGATCTTCCGCAGAGGGTGGTTGAAGATTTCCCCGGGATAACGGATCCACGGCACGCGCCGGGCCGGGCCCGTGTCCAACAGAATCGGCTCATGCCCCGCGCGGCGCAACCACTCCTGCGTGGCCAACGCTTGGAAGGCTCCGCCGTAGTTGTCGTTGTCGTGCGCCAACGTCGCGATACCGACCCTCATCGGAACCTCCTCCCAAGCAGCCAAAAACGCCATTGCCATTTCACCGAGAAATCGTGGCGCCTCACGATGCCGTCGCGGAAGAGCGCGGCGGTTTCCCGCCAGGCCGTCGCCAAGCGTGGCTCGCACGCCTTATCCCGCAGGATTCGCTTCCAGATCGCCTTCAGCACATGCGGGAAGAGCATTCGGCGCAGGAGGCGCCAGTCGTGGGGGGCGGGGGCGAAATCCTCGCGCAGGTGGCGCAGGATCCAGACGTAGAAACGGATGTCCTCCTCCGTGAGGGGGTGGCGGAGGAGCGAGTTCGGCGTTTGCACGTAGGCGTGGAGCACCGCGTGGAGCCGCACGCCCCGTTTGGCCCGTCGCAGGAAACGATAGGTGAAGTCCAGATCCTCGTAGCGCAGCCCGGGCACGAAGCGCAACGCGTCGATGGCCGAGCGGCGGTAGACGAAACGCCAGACGTCCGGATCCTCGTAATGGCGCAGGAAGTCCCGGAGCGGTGCGTGGAGCGTCGTGCGCGGCGTGGGGGGGCCCAGGGGCTCGAAGGAGGTCGGGGCGTCCGGGGGGACCTTTCGGGTGTCGAAAAGTGCGAAGGCCGCCTGCGTGTCCGCCTCCAGCGCCCCGACCGCCTCCTCCAGAAGGCGGGGGTGGATGAAGTCGTCCACGTCCAGGAAATAGACCAACGTGCCCTGTGTGTGCGCGAGCCCGGTGTTTCGCGCCAGGCTCAGGCCGCCATTCGGCCGGGCCACCACCCGCACCCGCGCGTCCTCCCGCGCCAAGGCCGTCAGCGCCTCCTGCGAACCGTCGCGGCTCCCATCGTCCACGCAGACGGCCTCGAAGTCATCGAAGGTCTGCGCCAAGACCGAGCGCACGCACCGCGCGACCCATTGTTCGGCGCAATAAACGGGGATGATGACGGAGACCCTGCCCATGCCTCAAAAACCTTTCCACTCGCCCCGAGGGGCACGTGCGCGAAGGCGCCCAAAGCGCTCCGCGCCTCTTATGCGTGCATTATAGTATATCCACCCCCTTCCCCGCAAGCATGACGGAGACTTCCGGCTCTTCAGAGTTTTTAGTGGGTCGGGTGTGGAAGCGCGCCGCAATGGAAGAGGATGGCTATACGGTAGTTG
>CALXMV010000044.1 GCA_944389565.1 uncultured Kiritimatiellota bacterium | reverse complement strand
CCCCGGGGACGCTTTCTCCACACCAATGAAGAAAACACCCACATAATACACCATCCGAATAGATAAGGGGTCTGACCCGAAACCCTAAGGGGTTCGCCCCGAGAGTCGGGAGGGGGGCGGCGAGGCCGTTGGCGATGCGCCAGGAACTTCTGCGCTTCCCTCTTTCCCCGGACACCATGGGGAAAATCGTCCGCATGGCTTCTTGGGGTTGCGGGGGCAAAAAAACGCCCCCGCGGGGGCGGGGGCGTTTGGCCGCTGGGCTGGGCTCATTCGGCGGGGGCGAAGTCGCCTTTGCCAACGCCGCAGGTGGGGCAGACCCAGTCTTCGGGGAGGTCTTCGAAGGCGATGCCGTCGTTTTCGGCGGGGTCGTAGACGTAGCCGCAGACTTGGCAGACGTATTTCATGGTGGGGTTCCTTTCGTGGTTGTGGATGGGTGTATGATAGCACATTCAGCCGATTCTGTCGCCGGAGTCTGGGTCGAAGAGGCAGGCGTGGGTGTAGTCGGGCAGGAGGCGGAGGGTGTCGCCGTGGCGGGGGGAGGCGGCGGGGGGGAGGCGGGCGATGAGGGGTGCGCCGCCGGGGAGGGTGAGGTGGGCGTAGGATTCGGCGCCCATGCGTTCGAGGAGGTCGAGCGTGGCGGGGAGGGTGTCGGGGGCGGGGCGGCCGTCCGTGAGGGGGCGGAGGGCCTCGGGGCGGATGCCCAGGAGGGCGGCGCGGCCGGCGGGGAGGTAGGGGAAGGCTCCTTCGGGGGGGCGGAGGCGGGCGCCGGGAAGGTCGAGCCCGCCGCGGCCGTCGGCGACGGCGGGGATGAGGTTCATGGGTGGGGTGCCGATGAAGGAGGCGACGAAGCGGTCGGCGGGGGAGTCGTAGAGGGTGAGGGGGTCGGCGATCTGGCGGATGCGCCCGGCGTCCATCACGACGATGCGGTCGCCGAGGGTCATGGCCTCGGTCTGGTCGTGGGTGACGTAGAGGATGGTGGCGCGCAGGCGCAGGTGGAGGCGGTGGATCTCGTGGCGCATCTCCACGCGCATCTTGGCGTCGAGGTTGGAGAGGGGTTCGTCGAAGAGGAAGAGCCGGGGCTGGCGGACGAGGGCGCGGCCGAGGGCGACGCGTTGGCGTTGGCCGCCGGAGAGTTGGCGGGGGAGGCGGTCGAGGAGGGCGTCGAGGCCGAGGGCGTGGGCGGCGTCGGCGATGCGTTGGGCGATGAGGGGTTTGGGGAGGCGGCGGAGGCGGAGGGCGAAGCCCATGTTCTCGCGCACGGTCATGTGCGGGTAGAGGGCGTAGTTTTGGAAGACCATCGCGAGGTCGCGGTCTTTTGGGGGGAGGGCGTTGATGACGCGCCCGTCGATGGCGATGGTGCCGGCGGTGGCCTCCTCGAGCCCCGCGACCATGCGCAGGGTGGTGGATTTGCCGCAACCGGAGGGCCCCACGAGGACGAGGAACTCGCCGTCGGGGACCTCGACGGAGAAGTCCTCGACGGCGACGGCGCCGTTGGGGTAGACCTTGCGCAGGTGGCTGAGGGTGAGCATCGCGCCCCCGCCCGGTCACGAGCCGGGGTGGACGAAGGGCTGACCGGCCTTGCAGAGGGGGCAGTCGGCGGGTTCCCAGACGGTGGGCTCGATGTGCAGGAGGGCGAAGGTGGGGTAGGGGAAGCGCGCCTTGCCGCCGGAGCGGTCGACGAGGACGAGCACGGCGGCGACGTCCGCGCCGGCGGCCCGCACGATGTCGATCGTCTCCTGGACGCGGCCGCCGCGGGTGATGACGTCCTCGGCGACGACGTAGCGCTGGCCGGGGAGGATCCTGAAGCGGCGCATGGCGAGGGCGCCCTCGGCGTTCTTCTCGGCGAAGACGCATTGGGTGCCGAGGGCCTTGGCGACCTCGTGCCCCACGAGGATGCCGCCGAGGGCGGGGGAGATCACGCCGTCCACGGGGCCGATGTCGGCCTCGGCCTTCATGCGGCGCACGAGCTCGGCGCAGAGGGTCTGGGCGTGGTGGGGCCAGCGGAGCACCTCGGCGCATTGGAAGTAACGGTCGGAGTGGAGCTTGGAGCGGAGCTCGAAGTGGCCTTCCAGGAGCGCTTTCGTCTCTTTGAAGATGGCGAGGACTTCGTCGTCGGTCATGGGGGGAAACCTTTCTGTTCGGGTGGTGTCAGAAGCCGGGCTCGCGGCAGAGGGCGGAGACGTAGAGGGCCTTGATGGTGTGCATGCGGTTCTCGGCCTCGTCGAAGACGCGGGAGAAGGGTGCCTCGAAGACCTCGTCGGTGACCTCGAGGGCGCCGGTGTCGCGGGAGACCTCGGTCTCGGCGTCGTGGAAGGCGGGGAGGCAGTGGAGGAAGATGAGTTTACCACCGAGGTTGCCGGTGGCCTCGCAGAGGGCGGCGTTCACCTGGTAGGGGCGCAGGAGCGCCAGGCGCTCGGCTTTTTTGTCCTCCTCGCCCATGCTGACCCACACGTCGGTGTAGAGGACGTTCGCGCCGCGCACGCCGGCCTTGGGGTCGGTCTCCACGCGCACGGAGCAACCGTTGCGCGCGGCGATGGCGCGGGCCTCGTCCACAAGACCCTCGGCGGGGAAGAGTTCGCGGGGGGTGACGTTCACGAAGTTGATGCCGGCCTTGGCGCAGCCCATCATGAGGCTGTTGGCCACGTTGTTGCGGCCGTCGCCCACGTAGGCCAGGGTGGCGCCGCGCACGTCGCCGAAGGCCTCGCGCATGGTCATCATGTCGGCCAGGAACTGCGTGGGGTGGCTTTCGTCGGTGAGGCCGTTCCAGACGGGCACGCCCGAGCGCGCCGCGAGCGTCTCCACCGTCGTCTGCGCGAAGCCGCGGAAGAGGATGCCGTCGAAGAGGCGCCCCAGCACGCGCGCGGAGTCGGCCACCGATTCCTTGACGCCGAAATGGGTGTCGTGGCCGGAGAGGAACTCGGCGTTGCCGCCCTCGTCGCGCACGGCGATGGCCGCGGAGTTGCGGGTGCGGGTGGAGCTCTTCTCGAAGATGAGGGCGATGTTCATGCGGCGGAGCAGATCGCCGCGGATGCCGGCGCGCCGGCGCGCCTTGAGCGCGATCGCCAGATCCACCATGTAGGCGAGCTCCGCGTCGCTCAGCGAGCGGATGTTCAGGAGCGAACGGCCCAGAAGGGCGTGGTCGAGTGCAAACATCAGGGGAATCCTTTCGAAAAATCAGAAGGCGAGCATCCGCTCCACGCAGGCGCGGGCGTCCGGCACGAGCGCGTCGTCCACGCGCACGCGGCAGGCCTCGGGCCACTCCGTGAGGGTGCGCAGGAGCGCCTCGGGGGTGGTGCGCCCCATGTCCTCGCACAGGATGGGCCGCAACGGGCGGATGTCCAGATGACGGTTGGCGGCGGCGAGGCGGCGCACCAGCCGATCCTCGGTGCCGATGAGCAGGGCCGAGCCCGGCTCGGCGCGGCCCACCGCCTCGATGATGTCCTTGGTCGAGCCGACGTGCTCGGCTAGGCGGGCCACGGGGCTCGGCGCCTCGGGGTGGATGAGCAGCGCGGCCCCGGCGGGCGCGGCGGCGCGCGCGGCCTGCACGTCGCCCAAGGTGTAACCGGCGTGGATCGGGCAGCACCCGTCCCACGCCACGAGGCGCGCCGCGCGGATCGCCCCCGGCGCGAGCCCGCCGTCGGGCAAGGCCCGGCGCCACAGCGCGTAGGCGTCGGCGAGGCCGAGCGCGCGCATGATGTTGGCGCTCAGGTGCTGGTCCGGCGCGAAGAAGATGCGCTTGCCCTGCGCGAGGAGCCGCTCCACGACGCGCCGCCCGTTGCCCGACGTGCAGGCGCTCCCGCCATGGCGGCCGCAGAAGGCCTTGACCTCGGCGGAGGAGTTCACGTAGACCACCGGCACCCAATCGGCCCCCGGCGCGGCGGCGCCCAGGCGCGCCCAGGCGGCCTCCAAGGCCTCGGCGGTCGCCATGTCGGCCATCGGGCAGCCGGCGCCTGGCGCGGGCAACCACACGCTCCGGCCGCACGCCCGGCCGTCAGGCCCGCGCGTGAGGATGTCGGCCGTCTCGGCCATGAAACGCACCCCGCAGAAGACGATCCGCTCGGCCTTCGAGGCGGCGGCGAGGCGCGAGAGCTCGAGCGAGTCGCCCACCGCGTCGCACAGCCCCACGACGGCCGCGTCCTGATAATGGTGGCCGAGGATGAGCAGTCTGTCCCCCCACTCCCGGCGCACCTGTCCGATGGTCTGCAGCGTATCCATGTCAATCCTCCGTGAGCGTGGCCAGGCGCGACCCGTCGGGGCGGGTCTCCAATCGCAGCGACAGCCGATCCGGGAAGGCCGCCGCGAGCGGGCCCGCCGCGCGGCACGGCCACTCCACGACCACCCGGGCGCCCTCCTCGGCAGCCTCATCGAGCCCCAGATCGTAAAAGCCCTCGGGCCCCGCCAGCCGGTACAGGTCGGCATGGACCAAACGCCCCCCATGCGGCAAAGGATAAGCGTTGACGAGGGTGAAGGTGGGGCTGGTGACCGGCCGGGCGACCCCGTAATGGCGCGCCAACGCCTGCACGAACGTCGTCTTCCCCGCGCCCAGATCGCCCTCCAGCAACAACGCGCCGCCCGGGCGCAGACGCCCCCCCAACACCGCCGCCAACGCCGCGGTGTCAGCCAAGGAACGCAACTCCCACGTGCGGCGCATCACGTCACATCACGCGCTCGACCTCGATCTCCGGGTCGATCTCCTCGCGCAACACGCGCTGGATGCCGTCCTTCAGCGTCATGGTGGCATGGGGGCAGCACCCGCACGCGCCACGCAGACGCAGATGCACGGACTTGCCCTCGATGTCGATGACCTCCAAATCGCCGCCATCGGCCTGCAGCATGCCACGGAGCTCCTCGAGCTTGGCGCGGATACGATCGTTCAATTCGTTCATGATGATGTCCTTTCGTCGTGCCCCCTATTATAGCACATCTCATGGCACCTCAGAGCGGCTCGGCACTTGGCCGTGATGGACAGAATGAAACGGCGCCACGCCAAAGCCCGGACACGGGCACAAAAGTGTACCCTGATCGACGAGACGGTGGCGATGCGCGGCTTGTCGCGCAAGTTCGTCATCCGTCTGCTCAATGGTTCCTGTCGCTACCGCCCCCATCGCGGCCGCGCCCCAAGCTATTCGCCGGAATCCAGGGAAGCCCTCGTCCGCCTTTGGTTGGCGATGGGCCAGATGTGCCCGCCTCCCCACTTCAATGCCATCCTCCTCCGCCAACAGTGCGAGAGAACCCTCCGGAGGCTCTTCATGACGCAACGCCCCTGACCTCTTCCCCCTCTCTTCCCTCGGTGCACTTTTCAATTGACACACTACGAGGGAAAAATCGTTTCGGGTGGGGGAACGCGGATGGGCTTTTGTGATATAATCGCGGTGTTGAGTGATAAGGCGAGGTGATCCGAGGTTTGCATCGCATGAGGTTTTTGCGCGTTTTGTTGTTGGCGTCGGCGGCGTGCGCGTCGGCGGCGTGGGGGCAGTCGGTCTTCGATATGCCGCGGCTCTTCCCGCGGCACCGCATCCTGCTGGGGCGTTTCGTGGCGGCGGCGGGGCAGGGGGATCTCTTCCGCGCGGAGAGCGTGGCGCGGGCGGCGACGCAGCTCTTCCCGAAAGACGCGAACTGGCGTTACAACGTGGCGTGCGTGTGCGCCCGCGCGGGCCGCGCCGACGAGGCCCTGCGGGAGCTGGGCGAGGCGGTGGCCCTCGGCTTCACCGACACGCGCAAGATGCGGGCCGACCCCGACCTGGCCTCCCTCCGCGGGACGCCGGGCTTCGAGGCGTGCCTGGAGCGGGCGGACGCCCTGGCGAAGAACCCGCCGCGGAACGCGACCCTCTCGGCCGCCCTGGTGCGGACGGTCGCCCCCGGGGCGACGGCGACGGTGGACGCGCAGGACACGCAGTGGGATTGGGACCCGGCCTCGGGCGGGTACATGACGACGCTCTTCCGTCTGGCGCCGGCGGGGGAGGGCCCCTTCGCGGGCGCGCTCTACGTGAACCGCGACGAGGACGCCGCGGCGGTGCGCACGGAGCGTTTCCCGGGACTGACCCCCGTGCTCTACGGCGAGGAGGCCGTCGGCGCGCGGGCGCACGTGGGCGTGGCCAACGGCCTCTTCTCGACGGGACTCGCGGCTTTGCCGACCTTCGGCAACTCCTCGTTCGCGATGGGCACGCCGGTCTTCTGGCGGAGTATCCCGCGCCTGCTGGCCTCGGACCCCTTCCAGATCGGCCTCGCCATGCGCCTGGCACTGGCGAACCAGCTGTATGTGTATGACGCGGGGCGGGACTTCGACCCCAAGGGGCTGGGTGACCTGCTCCTCGCGCCGACGATGTCCGTGTTGGTCTCGGCGGATCTGGAGGGCAAGGACCCGCGCGCGGCGAACCGCGACCTGACGGAACTGGCCCTCACGGCCTATGGGGCGATGCCCGAGGCCACGCGCCGGGAGATGCTGCGCCGGGGTGCATTGGTGCCGACCCTTCAGCGCCTCCTGCGCCAGAGCCTGCGCGGCGCGCCCGATTATCTCTCGCCGGCGGCGCACCCCGTGGCCTTCGACCCCAAGTGCATCGACGCGCAGACCCTCACGCGCCTGGCGCAGGCCTTGACGCCCGAATCCCTGCCCCCCGCCCTGGCCCTGGGCGTGCGGCAGGAGACGATGCCGCGCCCGGGCGTGGACTACTTCGACCCGACCGCGGGCGAGGGCATCGCCGACACCCCCTGGAACGTGATGCGCGTGGTGCGCGGCGGCGCCCTGACGCGCACCCTGACCGTGGAGGCGCGTGCCCCCGGCGAGACCGGGTGCGCCTTCCGCTGGTTCGTCACGGGCGGCGATCCCGCGAAGGTGCGGATCAAGCCCCTCACGCCCGACGGCGCCCTGACGACCATCGAGGCCGATTGGCACGCGACCCCCTTCACGCGCGACGGGATGCCCACGCGCCGGGTGGACGTGGCCTGCGTGGCCGTGCGCCCGGACGGCACCTGCTCCGCGCCCGCCTTCGTCTCCTTCCGCTACCTGGCCAACGAGCGCCGGGAATACGACGCGCAGGGCCGCCTGCGCGTGCGCGACTGGACGCTCCCCGAGGGCGGCTTCCTCTACGAGGATCCCCTGCTGACGCTCTTCAAGAACTGGCGTGACACCTATGCCTACGACGCGCAGGGCCGCCTGACGGGTTGGACGCGCGAGATCCCCGGGCGCGATGGGGCGGAGCGCTTCGACGCGCAGGGGCGCCTGCTGGGCGCGGACGGCACGCCACGGCCCGTCACGTACACGCGGCGCACCCTCCCCGGCGACGGGCTGAAGGCGCCGGCGGTGGAATGGATCTACGCGGCCGACGCGGCGCATTGACACACGGAGGCGACATGAAACTCTTCAAGTTCTCACCCTTGACCGAGAAGCGCCTGGAGCGCTTCCGCCGGAGCACGGTGGCCCTCTGGTCGCTGCGCCTGCTGGGCGTGCTCTACGTGCTGAGCCTCTGCGCGGAGCTGATCTGCAACGACAAACCCCTGCTGATGCGCTTCGAGGGCGAGCTTTACTTCCCCTTCCTGCGGACGCAGCCCCCGGAGGCCGTGCTGGAGGCCTCCGGCGACCTCAACCACGTGGATTACCGCGACTTCGCGCGGAGCGCGCGCTTCGAGCGCGACCCCGGCAACTTCGCCGTCTTCGCGCCTGTGCCCTACGCCCCCGGCGAGACGCTCGACACCAAGGACCTCGAGCGCGACAAGGTGGTGACGATCTCGCTCATCCCCAATCAGCCCATCGGCCGCTTCAACCTCACGCCCGACCTGCGGATCGTCCGCCAGGACAGCTGCGCGCAGTTCTTCCCCAACGTGGACCTGCGCGACCGCGCGGCGAGCCTCGATTCGCTCATCGCCATGACGCCCGAGCTGCGGGGCGAGATCAACCGCCGCCTCCTCGGCGAGCCGTGCGGCCCTTACGAGACGGAGGTCACGCCGCAGGCCCAGCGGGCCTTCCCGTGGGACCGGCTGACCCTGAGCCTCGCCCCCGTGGCCGCGGGCGCCGGCAAGCCGGCCACCCTGCGCGTGAACCTCCGCGCCATCCTCCCCGGCGGCCAGCGCTTCCTGCCCAAGCTCGCCTACGCCTTCACCCGCGAGGTCGACGACCACGGGCGCATCGGCCGGCCGACGCTCATCGCCGACGAGGACGCCCCCGCGCCCAGCGCCGAGCTGATGCCGCTCCTGCTGGAGTGGGCCACCCGCGGCTTCGCGAAGGACATCACCTCGGCCGACGGCATCACCTGGTCGGCCCCCGACCGGACGCTCTACGCGGTCTCCTCGGGCAACAACATCCGCTTCCCCTTCCCGCCCTCGGCGGAGCACCCCTTCGGCCTGGACGGCTCGGGGCGGGACGTCTTCGCGCGGATCGTCTACGCCACGCGCATCGCGATGAGCTTCGGCCTGTTGCTGGCGGTGGCGGCGACGGTGATCGGCATGGCGGTGGGCTCGATGCAGGGCTATTTCGCGGGGAAGGTGGATATCTGCGTGCAGCGCTTCACGGAGATCTGGGCGGCGCTGCCCTTCCTCTACATCATGGTGCTGGTGGGGGCGGTCTTCGGGCGCAGTTTCTGGCTGCTGCTCCTGGTCTACGGGCTCTTCTGCTGGCTGGGGCTCTCCTATTATATGCGGGCGGAGTTCCTGCGCCTGCGCGAGCGCCCCTTCGTGGCGGCGGCGCGCTGCCAGGGCCTGGGCAACGCGCGGATCATCTTCCGCCATATCCTGCCGAACGCGCTCACGCCGATCATCACGCTCTTCCCCTTCCTGCTGGTGGGGGCGATCAGCGCGCTCGTCTCGCTCGACTTCCTGGGCTTCGGCCTGCCGCCGCTCACGCCGAGCTGGGGCGAATTGCTGAACCAGGCGCAGACCTACCGCTGGGCGTGGTGGCTCATCCTCTTCCCCTCCTTGGCCATCTTCGTGGTCATGTTCCTCACCGTCATGGTGGGCGAGGGCGTGCGGAACGCCTTTGACCCCAAGCCCTTCAGCAAACTCCAGTGAGACCCGCCATGCCCGACGCCGACCAACCCCTCCTCCAAGTCAAGCACCTGACCATCGCCTTCGAGAACGACGAGACGCGCCAGGCCGTCACCACCGTCCAGGACGTCTCCTTCGAGGTGCGCCGCGGCGAGATCCTCTGCATCGTCGGCGAATCCGGGTGCGGCAAGTCCGTCAGCTCCATGTGCATCCCGCGCCTGCTGCCCAGCCCCCCCGCCCGCATCCTCGGGGGCGAGATCCTCTTCGACGGCGTGGACCTGCTGAAATTGCCCATCAGGCAGATCCGCGCCTACCGCGGCAAACGCATCGGCGTCATCTTCCAGGACCCGATGACCGCACTCTCGCCGCTCGTGCGTGTGGGCGACCAGATCGTCGAGGCCGTGCGTATCCATGAGCCCGCCCTCCCCCGCGAGGCCGCCCGCGCCCGCGCCCTCGAATGGCTGGGCAAGGTGGGCATCCAGGATCCCGCCCGCGCCCTGCGCGCCTACCCCTACGAGCTCTCCGGCGGCATGCAGCAGCGCGTGATGATCGCCATGTGCCTCATCCTGGAGCCCCAGCTCGTCATCGCCGACGAGCCCACCACCGCGCTCGACGTCACCATCCAGGCGCAGGTCCTCGAGCTTATGCTCCAGCTCCACCGCAAGGACTCCGGGATGATCTTCATCACGCACGACATGGGCGTCGTCTGCAAGATGGCCGACCGCGTCGCCGTCATGTACGCCGGGCAGATCGTCGAGCAGGCCGCGGCCAAGGACTTCTTCGCCGGGCCCAAGCACCCCTACGCCCGCGCCCTGCTCGACGCCCTGCCCAGCCACGCTACCCGCGGCCGCAAGCTCCGCGCCATCCCCGGCCAGGTGCCCAGCCCCGGACATTTCGCCGAAGGCTGCCGCTTCGCCGAGCGTTGCTCCGAGGCCCGCCCCGAATGCGCCGCGACGCCCCCCGCGCTCCACGCCGTCGGCGCGCACCTCGTCCGCTGCCCCCACGCCCGGTGACCGCGATGCCCCAGGAACCCGACGGCCTCACGCCCATGATGCGGCAATACCGCCGCACCAAGGAGGGGCTTGACCCGGACACCATCCTCTTCTTCCGGATGGGCGACTTCTACGAGATGTTCTTCGAGGACGCCCACCGCGCCGCGCCCATCCTCGGCGTGGCCATCACCAAACGCGCCGGCGTGCCCATGTGCGGCGTGCCCCACCACGCGCTCGACGCCTACCTCGCCAAGGTCATCCGCGCCGGCCTCAAGGCCGCCGTCTGCGAGCAGGCCGAGGACCCCAAACTCGCCAAGGGCCTCGTCCGCCGCGAGATCGCCCGCATCGTCTCCCCCGGCACCCTCACCGAGGAGGCCCTCCTCGACGCCGGCACCGCCAACTACCTCACCGCCGTCTACGCCGGCAAGGACGCATTCGGCATCGCCGCGCTCGAACTTTCCACCGGCCGCCTCTCCGTGGAGGACGCGCGCGACGAGCCGGCGCTCGTCGAGGCCCTCCGCCGTATCGCCCCCAGCGAGACCCTGGTGCCCGACGACCAAGAGCCCCGCCTCGCCCCCGCGCTCGTCCGCGAGGTCGCCGGCACCCTCACCGCCACCGACGCCTGGCGCTTCATGGCCGACCAAGCCGCCGACACCCTCACCCACCATTTCGCCGTCCACTCTCTCGAAGGCTTCTGCGGCGTCGGCCCCCTGCCGCAATGGGTCCGCGCCGCCGGCGCGCTCCTCCACTACGTCCGCCACGACCTCCGGCGCGACCTCTCGCACGTCCGCACCCTCGACGTCCGCCGCAACGACGCCTTCCTGACGCTCGACGCCGGCACCTGCCGCAACCTCGACCTCCTGCCCTTCCCCGGCGGCCGCCCCGAGCCCGAGACCCTCCTGGGCGTGCTCGACGGCACCCGCACCCCCATGGGCAAGCGGCTCCTCCGCGCCTGGATCCGCTCCCCTCTGCGCGCCGTCCCCGAAATCGCCGCCCGGCAGGACGCCGTGGCCGCGCTCATCGCCGACCGCCGCCGCCTCTCCGCCCTCCGCGCCGTCCTCGCCGAGACCCGCGACCTCGAACGCGTGATGACCCGCCTCAACGGCGGCTCCGGCAACGCCCGCGACCTCCGCGCCCTCGCCGACTCCCTGGCGCAGATCCCCAAACTCCGCGAACTCCTCGCCTCCGAGCCCGCCCCCCTCCTGGCCTCCCTGCGCGACGCCCTGCGCGACCTCCCCGCCCTCACCGCCGAGCTCGCCGCCGCCCTCGTCGACGACCCGCCCCTCACCATCCGGGAGGGCAACCTCTTCCGCCCCGGTTACGACGCCGCGCTCGACGCGTTCCGCGCCGCCGCCCGGCATGGCCACGACTGGGTCGCCGCCTACCAGGCCGACCAACAGCAGGCCACCGGCATCCGCACTCTCCGCGTCCGCCGCAACAACGTCTTCGGCTTCTACATCGAGATCCCCAAATCCCAGCTCGCCAACGTCCCCGCCGGCTACGAACGCCGCCAGACCGTCGCCAACGCCGAGCGCTACGTCACCCCTGAGCTCAAGGATTACGAAAGCCGCATCACCGGCGCCCAGGAACGCGGCAACGCCCTCGAATACGAACTCTTCCAGACGCTCCGCGCCAAGGCCTGCGCCGAGCTCCCCGCCATCCAGGCCACCGCCGCCGCCGTCGCTGCCATCGACGTGCTCCAAGGCTTCGCCGACCGCGCCCTCGCCCTCGCCTACCGCCGCCCCGTCGTCGACGACTCCCGCGACCTCGTCATCCGCGAGGGCCGCCACCCTATCGTCGAGCTCCAGCCCGGCGCCGAGCGCTTCGTCCCCAACGACGCCCGTCTCGACGGCGAGGCCCACCAGATCATCCTCATCACCGGCCCGAACATGGCCGGCAAATCCACCTACATCCGCCAGGTCGCCATCCTCGCCATCATGGCCCACATCGGCGCGTACGTCCCCGCCGAGGCCATGCGCATCGGCGTGATGGACCGCGTCTTCACCCGCGTCGGCGCCGGCGACGACCTCGCGCGCGGCCGCTCCACCTTCATGGTCGAGATGCAGGAGACCGCCAACATCCTCAACAACGCCACCCCCCGTTCCCTCATCGTCCTCGACGAGATCGGCCGCGGCACCTCCACCTTCGACGGCATCTCCATCGCCTGGTCCGTCGTCGAACACCTCCACAACACCCCCGAGCGCAAGGCCCGCACCCTCTTCGCCACCCACTACCACGAGCTCACCGCCCTCGCCGACGCCCTCCGCGGCGTGCGCAACTACACCGTCCAGGTCCGCGAGCAAGGCGACGGCATCGTCTTCCTCCGCCGCATCGTCCCCGGCGTCGCCGACAAAAGCTACGGCATCCACGTCGCCCGCCTCGCCGGCCTCCCCCACGCCGTCGTCGACCGCGCCAACGCCATCCTCCGCGACCTCGAGGCGCAGAAACCCATCCAGACCGAGCTCCCCCGCCGCCGCCGCGCCCCCGGCGCGCTCTCCGAGCCCGACGACCTCCAGCCCTCCCTCTTCTGACCGCCTTCGGCAAGGAGCCCCTCTATGCAAGGAATCGCGCTGTGCACCTCCGACTTCCCCGAAATGCGGGGGAACAAGGCGATTTACGTGGACAAGACCTCCACCCTTCATGCGCTCGTCCGCAACGTGAACGCCAAGTTCTGCTTCATCTCGCGGCCGCGGCGGTTCGGCAAGTCGCTCATGATCTCCACACTCGACGCGATCTTCCGCGGGCGCAGGGAACTTTTCGAGGGGCTGGCCATCGCCAAGGAGGGTTACGATTTCGAGTCGTATCCCGTCCTGCGCTTCAGTTTCGGCACGATGGACGTGCTGACGGTGGAGACCTTCGAGAAAGAGTTCAAGGCACGGGTCGCGGATTCCCTGCGCGAGGAGGGGATCGCCTATGACCCGGCGCAGGCACCGGGGACGAACTTCGGGCGCGCCATCGACGCGCTTTACGAGCGGGGCGGCGGGCGGGGCGTGGTCGTGCTGATCGACGAGTACGACGCGCCGGTCAGCCGCGCCTTGGCCGACCTCGGCAAGGCCGAGACCATCCGCGAGATCCTCTCCGCCTTTTACGGCCAGCTCAAGGAGAAGGTCGGCAAGATCCGTTTCATGATGATGACGGGGGTGACGAAGTTCACGCAGCTCTCCGTCTTCTCGGCGCTCAACAATCTTGTCGACCTCACGCTAAGCGCCGAGACCGCCACGATGCTCGGCTACACCGAGGAGGAGCTGACGCGTTACTTCGAGGGTCACATGCGCGCCCACGCGGAGGTGATGGGGGTCACGTACGAGGCCTACCGTGAGGAGTTCGAGCGGTGGTACGACGGCTACCGGTTTTCGCCCGACGAGGAGAAGCGTGTCTACAACCCCTACGCCGTCGCCCGCGTCCTTGGCGAGAAGCGCAAATGGTTCACCGGCACGTGGACGCAGACGGG
>CALXMV010000043.1 GCA_944389565.1 uncultured Kiritimatiellota bacterium | reverse complement strand
TCATGTCCCCTCTTTACCATACTTTCCCCCGCGCTTCCACTCCGACCCACTAAAAACTCTGAAGAGCCAGACTTCCGCTGTGGCCGATGCCGGCGGACAGAGGCGGCACGCTCAGAAGAGAAGGGTGGTGCGGTCGGGGTCGAAGGCGGCTTCGATGCGGTCTTTCTCGGTTTCGGGGAGGGGGCAACCGGAGAGGTCGAGGATTTTGAGGGTGTGCCAGGCGGAGAGGTCGGCGGGGAGCGCGGTGAGGCGCGTGCCGGAGAGGTCGAGCCATTCGAGGCCGGCCCCAAGGTCGTCAGGGACGGAGGCGATGGGGGTGTCGGCGAGGATCAGGTGGCGCAGGGCGGCGGGTTTCGCGGGGGCGGCGGCAAGGCGGTTGCCGGCGAGGTAGAGCCGCTCGACGGTGGGCGGGAGGGAGGGGAGCGTGACGAGGCGGTTGCCGTTGAGGCGGAGCCAGCGCAGGCGTGTGCGGGAGAGATCGGGCAGGGAGACGAGCAGGTTGCGGTCGAGATTCAGGTATTCCAGCGTGGGCATCGCGCCGATGGCGGCGGGCAGGTGGGTGAGGCGGTTGTCGGCCAGCCAGAGGCGGACGACGTTTTTCGGCACGAGGTCGGCGGGGAGCGCGGGGAGCGCGTTGGCCGAAAGGTTGAGCTCGCGCAACCCCGCCGGTGGGTGGAGGGCGTAGACGCGGTCGGCGCCGACGGCACGGAGGTGGAGCGCTCGGACGTCTTGCGTGAGTGGGGGGATGGCATTGGTGGGGCCTTCCACGCGGATTTCGGCGGCGTGGAGCGACAGAGCCGCGAGCGCGGCCAGGAGGGTGAGGGGGTGCTTCAGTCCCATTGCGCGATCTCCCCGCAGAGGATGGGTTCGATTTGTCCGTCACGTTCCAAAAGCAGGGCGCCATCGTCGCGGATGCCGCGGGAGACCCCGGCGATCGTGCCCTCGGCGGGGCGGACGGCGATGGGGCGGCCGCGCTTGCAGTCGAGGGTGTCGAGATCCGCGCGCAGGGCGGGCAGTCCGCCGTGGGCCCAACGTTCATGGCACGCCTCGAAAGAGGCGCACAGCTCGGCCAGAAGCCGCAGACGGTCGACGCCGCCGAGGCCGACGGCCCGGTGGGCCAGCGCCTCCGGCACCGTGCCGGTGTTCACACCGATGCCCACGACGATACCCTCGATCCCCCGCGAGGAGGTCTGCGCCTCGCAGAGGATGCCGCAGACTTTGCGGTCATCGATGAGGACGTCGTTCGGCCATTTGAGGCCGGCCTCGAAGCCACGCGCACGAAGCGCCCGCGCCACGGCCACCCCGGCGACGAGCGGCAGGGTCGCCGCGATCTCCGGCGGGGCCTTGGGGCGTGCGAGGAGCGAAAAGGCCAGGCATTGGCCGGGCAACGCGTCCCAAACGCGTCCGAGACGCCCGCGCCCCGCGGTCTGCCGTTCCGCCACGACGAGCGCACCCTCCGGGGCGCCCCCCTCGGCGGCGCGGAGCAGGGCTGTGTTCGTGCTGTCGCATGTTTCCAGGAAGCGCGCGTCGCGCCCGAAGACCCGGGTGCGCAGGTGTGTGCCGAAGAAGCGCGTGCGCAGGGCCGTGAGCAGAGGGGTGTCCGCGGCCGCGAAATCGTGCCGCCACAGCGCGTCCGGCGGGCACCAATCGAACGCCGTGTGTTCACGGAGCGTCGGGGTGGGGGCGCCCTCCGAGCAAGGCGCGCAGAGCACGCCGTGCAACGTGATGGCGAATTCCGGGTAGACGTGCCGCACGGGGGGGATTTCGGCGAGGGGCTCGATATCTAGGCCGAGTTCCTCGCGCACCTCGCGCACGGCGGCTTGTGCCGGGGTCTCGCCCGGCTCGATCTTCCCGCCGGGGAACTCCCATTTCCCGGCCGTGGAGGCGAACCCCCGCGCACCGCGCCGCACGCACAGCACGGCGCCTTGCCTATCGGCGATCATCGCCGCAGCCACATTCAGTTCCATGCCGTCGATTATAGCAAACGCGCGGACGGCGAAACGCGAGGCGCACGGAAAAGTTGCGCGATCTGGGTGGCGGAGACGCGGACGCGATGGGGACGGGGAAGGCGGCGCGGAGGCGCGTATCGCTTCGGCGCGATTTACTGTGACACATCACGTCGCGCAGAAATGGTCTTCCTTTTTTGCGTGCAAAACGGTATACTAGGGACTTCACTCTTTCTAGTTGGAAGCGCTTTCTTCAGAAGGATTAGACATGGACAACAGTGATCAGGCCGCGCCGGCGGCCCCGACGACCGATGCGATCGGCGCGACGACCGAACAGCCCGTTGACGCGGGGGCGCCCCAGCAGCCGCCGCAAGGTGGGATGGGCAGCACGTTGATTTTCCTCGCGTTGCTTTTCGGCATTTTCTATTTCATGATGATCCGCCCGCAGCAACGCAAAGAGAAAGAGCGTCAGAAGATGATCGCCGAGCTCCGTGCCGGGCGCAAGGTCTCCTTTGCCGGCGGGTTGATCGGCACTATCGTCGAGGCGCGCGAGCAGACCTTCCTCATCGAGCTCTGCCCTGGGACGACGGTGGAGGTGGCGCGTGGCGCCGTGGCCGCCGCCGTCGATGCGCCCGCCGAGACCGAAAAGAAGTAATGAGGGAGCCCCCATGCTGAACTTTAAGCAATTGGACACGCCCAGTCTGCTCAAGTGGGCGATTTTGGCCGTTTTGGTCGCCTTTTCGTGTTACGTCACCTTCCCTGCCAAGGAGAAGGTGCGCTTGGGGCTTGATTTGCAGGGCGGCACCAGCTTCACCGTGCAGATCGACCAGGCGAAACTCGAGGAGGATCTCAAGGCGCAAGGTTACGTCACCGCTAAGGTCGACCCCGCCAACGCCACCCCTGAACAGGTCCGCCAGATCGAGACCCAGGCCAAGGCCGAGGCCCAGCGCGTCATGGCCGAGGCCGACGATCTGACCCTTGAGGTCATCCGCAACCGTATCGATGCCATCGGCACCAACGAGCCGATCATCGCCAAATCCAGCGACCACCGCATTCTCATCCAGATCCCCGGCGCCGACAAGGCGAAGGCCGACGCCGCGCGCGAAAGCGTCCGTTCCGCGGCCTTCCTCTCCTTCCGCCTCGTGCACAAGGACAACGACCGTCTCTCCCGGCAGGTCATGGATTCCGGCCGCACGCCCGAAGGGTTCGTCCGCAGCGTCGCCAACGGGATGGACTGCTTCGTCCGCGCCGACGACTACGCCGCGCGTTCCGCGGAGCCGGACTTCATGGTGAAGCTTGGCCGTTTCTCCGCGCCCTCCGCCCTTTATGAGTGCGTGATGCAGGAAATCGGCCGCGACAGCGCCGGGCGCATGGGCTACGTGCCTTGCTTCGTCTCGCGCAGCACCGCGGCGTCCGTCCAGGGCTCGTCGGTGACGCAGGCCACCCCGGAGCGCAACCCCATGACCGGCGAGGTCGTCGTCTCCGTGCGTTTCGACAACGAGGGTTCCCGTGCGCTCGCCCGCCTCTCCACCAACTATGTGAATCGCCAGATGGCCATCATTCTGGACGATGTGGTGCGTTCGGCGCCCGTCATCCGTGAGCCTCTCACGGGCGGCTCCTGCCAGATTTCCGGCAGCTTCACGTGGAAGAGCGCCTCGGACCTCGTGGGCGTGCTCAACGCCGGCAAGCTCACCGCCCCCATCCGCATCATCGAGGAGCGCTCCGTCTCCCCGAGCCTCGGCGAGGAGGCCATCTCCAAAGGCACCATCGCCTCCGTCATCGGCGTGGCCGCCGTCTTCATCTTCATGCTTTGCTACTACCTTTTCTGCGGCGTGATCGCGGACATCGCCTTGGCGCTCAACATCATTCTCTGGCCGGCGGGCATGATCGTCGCCAGCGGCATCATGAGCGTCTTCCTCAGCGATGGCACGGGGAGTTCCTCCATCGGCCAGCTCCCGGTGCTCACGCTCCCGGGCATCGCCGGTCTCGTCCTCTCCGTCGGCATGGCCGTCGATGCCAACGTGCTGATCTTCGAGCGTATGCGTGAGGAGTTCCGCTTGGGCAAGACCGCCAAGAGCGCCGTCGCCGCCGGTTACGACCGTGCCTTCTTGGCGATTTTCGACTCCAACCTCACCACGCTCATCACCGGCGTCATCCTCTTCATCTTCGGCTCCGGGCCGATTCGCGGTTTCGCCGTGACGCTCTGCGGCGGTATCATCATCTCGATGTTCACCGCGTTGGTCATCACCCGCCTCATCTTCAACTTGGTGGTCAAAGACACCACCAAGCCCTACAAGATGTTCCAGTGGGTGCCCGAGGACATCAACATCGACTTCCTCAAGATCGCCAAGCCCGTCGCCGCCGTCGCCACCGTCGTCATCATCGCCACCATCGGCCTCTTCCTCTTCCGTGCCGTCAAGAACCCGGCCAGCGTCATGGCCGTCGACTTCACCGGCGGCCTGGCCATCACTTACGAGGCCACCGACAAGGAAGGCAACACCGTCGCCCTCGACACCGAGAAGGTGCGCGAGATCGTCTCCCAGACCGGCGTCACCGACCAGACCGTCCAGAACGCCACCGCCGAGAACGGCAAGGTTCAGACCCTCGTCAAGACCTCCACCACCAAGCTTACCGTCGATGGCAAGGAGGTTGAGTCCGGCGAGGTCATCGAGGATGCTCTCGATGCCGGCTTCCCCGAGGTGAAGGTCTCCCTCATCGCCCAGGACAGCGTGGGCTCCCAGATCGGCTCCGAGCTCAAGCGTGATGCCTTCTGGTCCGTCCTCCTCTCCCTTATCCTCATCATCGTCTACGTGAGCTTCCGCTTCCAGTTCGGCTTCGCCCTCGGCGGCGTCGTCGCCCTGGCGCACGACGCGCTCATCACCCTCGGTGTCTACAGCCTCTGCGGCAACCAGCTCAGCCTGACCACCGTCGCCGCGCTTCTGACCATCGTGGGTTACTCGATCAACGATACAATCGTCGCCTTCGACCGAGTCCGTGAACTGATGATCCGCGACCCGCACATCGGTTTCGCCGAGGTCGTCCGCAAGGGCCTCAACCAGACCCTCTCGCGCACCGTCCTCACCACGGCCTCCACCCTCATGCCCGTGGCCGCGCTCTACTTCTTCGGCGGCGCCGCCATCAAGGACTTCGCCTTCGCGCTCTTCATCGGCATGATCGCGGGTACGTACTCCACGCTCTTCATCGCCCCGCTGGTCACCGTCGCTTGGTACCGCGGCAAGCGTCCGCACGTCGCCGGCGAGAAGCACGCGGAGAAGGCCGTCGCGCACGAGCCCGCCCTCTGAGCCCCTCGGAGGGGTGGCAGAGCGGTCGAATGCGGCGGTCCTGAAAACCGTTGAGCCTCACGGCTCCGGGGGTTCGAATCCCTCCCCCTCCGCCAAAAAAGCCGCGCCCCGACGGGGCGCGGCTTTTTTTTGCTCAAAACGCTTGACAATTAGGGGGGGGGGTGGTATCCTTGAGTCAATTTAGGTCGTGGTGACCTAAGCACGGAAAGGATAGAAGTGAGATGAAGAAAGCGATTGTCACCGCGCTTATGGCGTGCTGTGCGCTCGGCGCGGCCCAAGCCATCACGTGGTCGTGGAGTGAGCAACCGACCGGCACGTCCGGCACGATCACCGAGGCCGACGGCCTGCCCCCCGTCACGGCGTGGGACGGTACCGACGGCGGCGTGATGACTTACGCCGCGAAGGTCACCATCGGCGCAGCACCCTCCGACACCCAGGTCGTCTTCCAGCTGAGCAACAGCACGGCGGGCGCGGCGGCCACCTCTGGTGGCCCGAACACTTGCGGCATCCGCGTCTCCATGGACAGTGCGGGCCATCTCGTCCTCTCCTGCAGCAATGTGAATGGCACCACGTGGACGGACACCGTCCTCGGCACGACCACCGAGAGTTACGCGGGCGGCACCCACGCGATCGCCATCGTCTTCAACAATTCCGAGACGGCGGTGGACGGCCTCGCCGGGCAGACCGTCAAGCTCTACGTGGACGGCAAGGACACCGGCCTCTCGGGGAACTCGGGGAATCTGGGTCATCTCTGGAAGTCCGAGCTCGACGTCCTCACCTATGGCGGGGAGGGTGATTTCATCACCGATTTCGATGTCGTGGCCGGTGTCGGCGTCGCGGCGCCTGGCGACATCACGGTCACCAACGTGCCCGAACCGACGGCGTTGGCCTTGCTCGCGCTCGGCGTGGCAGGTCTTGCGCTCCGCCGTCGCGCGGTGTGAGCGGCAAGAAAGGCAAGGACGAAAAAGGCGCCCCGCTCTCGCGGGGCGCCTTTTTCGTGCCAAGCACTCACGGCTCTGCCCTCGGCGGCAGGATTTCGATCCAGTAGCCATCCGGGTCCTTGATGAAGTAGATCCCCATCGTCGGGTTCTCGAAACAGATGCACCCCATCGCCGCGTGTCTGGCATGGAGCGCGTCGTAATCCTCGGCGGTCAGGGCGAGGTGGAACTCCTCGTCGCCGAGGTTGTAGGGGGCCGTGCGGTCGCGGAGCCAGGTGAGCTCAAGCAGAAAGGGCGTCTTGCCATCGGTGAGGTAGACGATTTTGAAGGCGCCGTCCGGCGCGTCGATCCCGCGGCAGGGCTCCAAGCCGAGCGCCTCTTTGTAGAAGGCAAGGCTCTTTTCGAGGTTCAGGACATTGAAGTTGAAGTGCGCGAAGGTGGGCATGGCGGGATTCCTGCTTGGGTTTGCACGGCGGGTTTGGGAAGCTGGCGTTCTTCGAGGATGGAATTGAAGATGATTGAGGCGTAGAGGATCGCCAAGAGGCCGCCGAACCAGAGCAGGGCGGCGGCCGTCGGCCCAAGGATGGCGACCGCCCAGCCGCCCGGGCGTTTCCGCTTGCCTACGGCAGACCAACAGCCGCCGACCACCATCAGGAGGCCGAAGCATGGCACACCAAACAGGAAGGCGGAAAACAGGAGTCCGCAAAGGCCTTTGATCAGCATGGCGAGCCACTGAAGTGGCCCTTCGCCCCATGCGATCATGGCCATGCCGCAAAGGATGAAGCCGAACACCCCGCATGCCGTCAGCGCCAGGATGGGCACAAAGGCGATCCATCGCGCGGAGAAACAGGCGCGGAAGGGCCAGACGAGTAGGAGGAGGAGCGTGCGCATGGCGGTCTCATTTCCAAAGACCGGTCGCGGCGGGGAAGGTGACCTCCTCGCGCAGGAGCACGGTGTTCTTGTTGTAGATGAGGTCGATGAAAAGGTCGTCGAGCGGGACGCTGCGCCGATGGGTCTCCGTCTCCAGGCCGAGCTCGTCCTCGGCGAGATTGCGCGCGGCGAGCGTGTAATTGCTGGCGGGCAGACGGGAGGCAAGCGCGGGGGAGTAGGCTTCGAGCCGAGCATGGGCATTGACGCGATGGTAGGGGTCGGAACGGTTTTCCGGGTTTTGCGAGTCCTCGACCCAACCGTTCGTGGAGCGGGTGAGCGCGGCGGCGCCGGCCTCCGCGCGGGCCTCTCCCCGCAGACGGAGCTGGCTGACGGAGATCCGCCCGAGCGTGGTCACCCCGGCAATGAGCGTCAGCAGGATGACGAGCATGACGGTGAGTTCCGCCATCGCCTGTCCTCGCCTGCCTCGCCGTCGCGTCATTGCCCGGTGTAAAGGCGCGTGATGAGGCGTGCCGGCAGACCGGCCTCCTCGATACGGCGGACGGCGGACTCGATGTCGTACTCGACGCGCCGGAACTCGATGGAGAGTTTGGTGAGCCCCTCGGCGGTGTAAATGAGGTAACAGGCCTTGGGGACGCCATCGCGCGGCTGGCCGACGGAGCCCACGTTGATGAAATAGTTGCCCTGTTCGAGGATCCCGTTGGCGGGGTCGAGCTTCTCGATGTTGTTGCGGTCGCCCCCGGGGGCGCGGATGAAGATGCAGGGCACGTGCGTGTGGCCGTGGAAGCAGACGCGCGTGCGCTGGTAGTTGAAGCTGTCGGCGGCGTCGAGGCTGTCAAAGGCGTAGCGGAAGTGCGCGGGGCTGTCGAGCGTGGAGTGGACGGCCGTGAACCCCATGATGGCGGCGGTGAGGGGCAGTTCCCGGAGCCATCGGGTCTCCTCCTCGCTGATGTTCCGGCGCGTCCATTCGATGACGCTGGCGGCGTTGGGCTGGAAATCGTCGAGATTGACGGTGGGGTCGGAGCAATAATGGTCGTGGTTGCCTTTGACGACTTTGCACCCGAGTTCGCGGATCCGTCGGATGCACTCGGAGGGCGCGGCGTTGTATCCCACCACGTCGCCCAGACAGACGAATTCGTCGACCCCCTGCCCTTTGGCGTCGGCGATCACGGCATCGAGCGCCTCGATGTTGGCATGGATGTCGCTGATTATGGCGAAGCGGCGCGGTCGTGGCATTCGGAAGGGCTTTCTCTTAGCTGAGGCGGAGGATGGCGGCCGCGACGGTCAGGTCGATGGGCGTCGTGATTTTCGGGTTGGGCTCATCCCAGCGCACCAAGCGGACCGGCTCCCCGGCGGCCTCAAAGACGGACGCGTCGTCGGTGAAGTCGCGCGACTTGTCGGCGGCGAGAGCCGTGTAGGCGGCGATGAGCTTGTCCGCGGCGAAGGTCTGCGGCGTCTGGACGGCCCAGAGGGTGGAACGGTCGGGCGTGTTCTCGACGAGCATCCCCTTGCCGACGACCTTGACCGTGTCGGTGACGGGATGCGCGGCGACGCCGCTGCCGAAACGTTTGGCGTATTTGAGCGTCTCGCGGATGAGCTCCGGGGTGATGCAAGGGCGGGCAGCGTCATGGATCACCACGTAGCGCACGTCGAACGGCTCGATCTCGTTGAGCGCGGCGATGACGGAGTCCTGGCGGCGAGCCCCACCCACGACGATCTTGGTGAGCTTGCTGATCCCGAACATCGTCTGCAGGCCGCGGGCGGCGGCGAGCTGGTCCTTGCGCACGGCGAGGATGATGCGGTCGACCTCCTTGCACTTCTCGAAGGCGAGGAGCGACCACGCCACCACGGGGCGTGGCCCGAGCGACAGGAAGCATTTGTCGAGCCCCGCGCCCATGCGCGTGCCTTTGCCCGAGGCTAGGATGACGGCGGTGACCATGGATTCCTCCTTGTCTTTCGCGTGCGCGTGTTTCCTTTTCCTGAGTTCACCCGATTTCCGGCTCGGTCTCGGGTTTGCGTTGGGCCAGGTGGTGGAGCGTCTCGGCCGGGAGCGTGGCGCCGGGCGCGGGGGGCGTGCGGCGGATGACGAGCGCGGTGCGCGCCGGGGCGTAGACGTGGATGGCGAAGCAGACCTCGTCGGCGCGCTCGATGGTGGCGAGCGGGTATTCCTGTCCTTGCGCCACGCGGCCGAAGCCGCCGAAATCCTTGGCGTCGGTGTCGAGCACCTGGGCGTAGGCGCCGGGCGGGACGATGATAGGATAGTCCGCGAAGGAGTGCTCGCCGTGGAAGTTGAAGACGAAGAGCAGGTCGCCGCGCATGAAGGCGAGCACCTTGTCGTCGTCGCTGGCGAAGATGCGCTTG
Source organism: uncultured Kiritimatiellota bacterium (assembly GCA_944389565.1). Lineage (GTDB taxonomy): Bacteria > Verrucomicrobiota > Kiritimatiellia > RFP12 > DVOR01 > Spyradenecus. The sequence goes on along the minus strand of CALXMV010000043.1, from coordinate 4,256 downwards.
GGGTATTCGTCGCCATCGAGCACGCCCGATTGGGCGACGGTGCGCATCATGGCCTCGTCGAAATCGCCGAGCGCCTTGAAGTAGAGCTTCGGGTCGTCGCGGAGCGACCATTGGCGGCGGGCGTGATGGTAACTGTTGCCGTTGCCCTCGCGCGGGAAGTCGATCCACTCGGGGTGGCCGAACTCGTTGCCCATGAAGTTGAGGTAGGCGCAGCAACAGCCGAGCGTGGCGAGGCGCGCCATCTTGTGCAGGGCGATGCCGCGGTTGACGTAGAGATTGTTCGAGCCGACGTGCATGGCGTCGTACATCTCCTTGTCGATCATCTGGAAGATGAAGGACTTCCCGCCGACGAGCGCCTGGTCGTGCGATTCCACGTAGCTGACGGTGCGTTCGTCGGCGCGGCGGTTGGTGAGCTCATGCCACAGGAAGCCGACGGACCAATCCTCGTCGCGGATGTCGCGCACGAGCTTGAACCAGCATTCCGGCACGCCCATCGCCATGCGGTAATCGAAGCCGACGCCGTTCTCGGAGACGGGCGCGCCGATGCCGGGCATCCCGCTGACGTCCTCGGCCACGGTGAGGGCATCGGGGCGGACGGTGTGGATGACGGTGTTGGCGAGGGTGAGATAGGTGTAGGCGTCCTCGTCCACCGACCCGTCGAAGTACATCCCGTAATTGGAGAAGTCCACGCCGAGGCCGTGATGGAGATAGAGCATCGAGGTGACGCCATCGAAGCGGAAGCCGTCGAAATGGAACTCGTCGAGCCAGTAGCGGCAGTTGGAGAGGAGGAAGTGCAGGACGTCCGTCTTGCCGTAGTCGAAGCAACGGGAGTCCCACGCGTCGTGCCAGCCGCGCGACCCATCGTGGAAGTACTGATAGGGCGTGCCGTCGAAGAGCGAGAGCCCGTCGCGCTCGTTCTTCACCGCGTGCGAATGCACGATGTCCATGATCACGGCCAGGCCCATGCCGTGCGCCTTGTCCACCAACGCCTTGAGCTCCTCGGGCGTGCCGAAGCGCGAGCTGGAGGCGAAGAAGCTGGAGACGTGGTAGCCGAAGCTCCCGTAGTACGGGTGCTCCATGATGCCCATGAGCTGGAGCGTGTTGTAGCCGGCCTTCTTGATCCGCGGCAGGATGTGCTCGGCGAACTCCGCGTACGTGCCGACCCCCTCGCGTTCCTGGGCCATGCCCACGTGCGCCTCGTAGATGACCGGCGCACGGTTCGGGTCGCGCCGGAAGGCGCCGTGCTGCCAGACGTATGGCGTCGGGTCCCAGACCTGCGCGGCGAAGAGGCCGGTACGCGGATCCTGCACCACGCGCCGGGCATAGGCGGGGATGCGCTCGCCTCGCCCGCCGTCCCAGCAGACCTCCAGGTGCCAGAACTGCCCATGCGCCATCGCCTCGGGCGGGCCGCGCCATTCGAAGACGTCCCGCCCGGGGATGCGCTCGGCCCGATAGGCGAGGCTACGCTCCCAGCCGTTGAAGTCGCCGACGAGCCAGATCTCGGTGGCGTGCGGCGCCCACTCGCGGAAGACCCAGCCGTCCCTGGCGCGGTGGAGCCCGTAGAACTCATGGGCGCTGGCGAAGTCGGCCAACGCCTTCGCGCCGGCGTCGCCGCCCGTCAGCCGCGCGGCGACGTCCCGTGCGCGTTGTGCGCGATGCTCGATCACGTCGGCGTAAGGCGCCAACCACGGGTCGTCGGAGAGTTTTGCGCGCGGCACGGGCATGGTCACGCCTCCTGGTGGTAGGGGTTCTGCTCGGCGGCCTCGCCGTCAAAGAGCTCGGTGAGCGGGCGCTGGAGCATCTCCTCGTAGATTTTGATGTACTCGGCGGCGCAGCGCTCGTGGTTGAAGCGTTGCTTGGATTCCGTCATGATCCGGGCGACCTGCGCCTCGCGCACGTCGGTGGGCAGACGGTAGAAGGCCATGGCCTGGTCGATGGCCCAGGCGAGGCCCTCGCTGTCGTAGAACTTGAAGGGGAAGCCGTTGCCGGTGCCCTTCTCCACGTCCAGCAGCTCGACGGTGTCATGGAGGCCGCCGGTGTCGTGCGCCACGGTGAGCGAGCCGTAGATGGGGGCCACCATCTGGGGCAGGCCGCAGGGCTCGAAGAGCGAGGGCATGAGCGTGAAGTCGCTGGAGGCGTAGCCCAGGCGCGAGATGTGCTCGTCGAAGTCGCAGACCGCGAGGCGGCCGTAGAGGTTGTGGAAGCCGAGGATGTCGCGGAAGGCCTGTTGGTAGGGGCCGTTGGCGACGATGGCGATCTGGATGTTGTCGTCGCGATATTTCTCCAGCGTCCGATAGAGGATGTCGGTGAGCAGCTGCGGCCCTTTCTGCACGGGGTCGAGGCGGCTCGGCCAGAAGAAGAGCGGCGCGTCGGGGTTCTTGAAGAGGCCGACCTTCTCCTGGAACTGCATTTTGTTGGAGATTTTCGCCGCGTGGTGGGTGCGCGCGTCGTAATTCACCTTCAGGTTGGGGTCGGTCTCGGGGTTGTAGCTGTCATCGGGCGCGTTGAGGATGCCGCGCGCGCACCCGGCGTTGTACTTGGCGATGACCTCGTTGCGGAATTGCCCGGGGATGAAGTCGAACCACCCGCGCACGATCTCCTCCAGGAAGGTCGGCGACACCGAGTTGATGAAGTGCGAGGCGAAGACGCCCGAGGTCAGGAAGTCCACCGGGTTCGTGTCGCGGCTTTCGAAGTAATCGTAGGGCGGGCGCGAGTAATAGAGGTTCTTCCAGAACTCCGCCGCGTCGATGCCGGCGTATTCGACCTCGCCGAGGCAACGGTGGACGGTGTGGATGTTGTGGATGGTGAAGAGGCAGGGGATGCCCAGGCGCCGCGCCGCGGCGGGGATCAGCCCCGTCATCCAGTCGTTGCAATGGATCAGGTCCGGCTGGACGGTCGGGATGATGTTGTTGATCACCTCGCGCTGGAAGGCCAGGGAGAGGTGCGGGTTCTCGTCGCCTTGGGCGTAGACCGTGTCGCGGTAATAGAAGCAACGGTCCTCCGCCAGGTGGATGCGCGAGTCGGGCAGGTGCGCCTGGTATTTGCGCAGCTCATCGCTGATCAGGCGCCCCACGTCCACATGGAACATCCGCCGGTAATGCGGCAACGCCACATGGACGTCCGCCCCCAACTGGAAGAGGCTTGCCACCAGACTCGCCGACACGTCCGCCAAGCCGCCCGCCTTCGCGCTCAGCTTGTCGGCCATGTTCCCCATGCCTGCCGGCAGATAGGTGATCTCGGGGGTGACGATCAGAATCCTGGGTTTACGCTTTCCGGGTTGTTTAGTCTGCGACATGGCTTTCTCCGCTCGCTTTTTCCTTGTCGGTGGCGCCCGCTTCCGCCGCGGGCGTGGCGCCCTCGCGTGCGGACGGTGGCAACAGTTGGTCTCGGAGCGTCTCGATGCGCTCCTTGTTGGCCGCGCGCACGGCGTCCAACTCCACGATCTCGGGCGCCTGCTCCGAGGCGGCCTCGATCCGCTTGTCCAAATCTTCGATCTGGCGGAGCAAGGCCTTGCGCTCCGTGCGCAACCGCTCCACCTCCGGCGTGGTCAGCGTCCCGGAGCGCAACAGCCGCACGCGCTCGCGCTCCAGGCGGATGGTGTAATCCTGCCGCATCAGGTACTCCATCTCCATCCGCGCGCGGGGCAGCTTCGCCGCCTCCACCCGCTCCTTCATCCGCGCCTCGTTCTTGGCGGCGAAGGCGGCCACAGGCGACGCCTCCGCCCATGCCTGCCCCGCCAACGCCAGGCAAACGCATGCCAACACGGCCAAACGCTCTCTCACTTCAAGCACCTTTCTTAACGACCTTGACATCTCACAGTATGCGCCATTGCAAGCAAAAAAGCAAGCAAATAAAATCGAAAGTCGCAAAAGTTTGGCGGGGTGGGGGGCTTCCCGAGGGGTTCGGACGGTGAAGCGGGGGGCTCGGCGACCTTGTCCGCGAAGTCGGGAGGGTTTTGGGGTGAAAGTCGGGAGGGTCTGGCCCGAAACCCTAAGTCAACTATATTTTTTGTTGGATGGTAAGATTTTTGAGAGGGGTGGTGTATCAGGGCGTTTAAGGGGTGGATAAAAGGGCTGAAGGAGGCTTTTAAAGAGGGGAAAAGGAAAGGGTTGTCGCAGTTTTCAGAGGAAACAGAAAAACACCAAAAGGCCATTCTGGTTGAATGGCCCTTGAAATGGAAAGATGGGCTTAGTGCTTAGGCGGTAACGTTTCCCTTTGCCTCTTCGAGTGCCTGTCTGGCAACGGCGTTGATTCGA
>CALXMV010000042.1 GCA_944389565.1 uncultured Kiritimatiellota bacterium | reverse complement strand
CCATCGTCCACGAAGACGAACTCCACCCCGCCGAGCCCCGTCTCCCGCACCGCGCGGACAAACGCCTCCACGCACGGTGCCTCGTTGAAGCACGGCACGACAACCGACAATTCCGGACACATGGCCATAAAAAACGCACCTCCTGATCACGCATCCCAATCGAGGCCTTCGGAGCCTGGCATGACTACGTGAAAAGGAGGTGCGCCGACCCGGCGCACCCCGCCCAAACACGTTGCTCATGCCTGAAAGTTCCGAAGTTTCGATTGGAGCAACCTGTTCGCGCAAAGCGCAAAACATACGATGGCTCGCCCATCGCGTGCGCCTATGATAGCAAAAATGCGCCGCGCCATACGTCGGAGACATGAAAAATCCGGGTGTATTCATCGCCCAAAGAGCCCTTCCGGACACACCGATTGCGGTGGCCGCCCACGCGAACGCCGCACCCTCCCACCCCTCCCCCTAATCCCCCCACGTCGGGACGGGTCAATCCAAAACCCTAAAGTGTCCGACCCCAAAGTCGGGAGGGTCTGAGGTGAAAACCAGGAGGGTGCGAGGCGAAGTATGCGCATACTTCGGGGGCAAGGGCAGGAGGGGTCAAGGCAAAACCCTAAGGGGGCCGACCCCAAAGTCGGGAGGGTTCGTGATGGGGCTCACGCCACACAAGGTCCGTCTCCCCCTCCCACCGCGACGACCGGTTCCCCTTCCCCAGCCGCTGGTTCGCGTTCCGCGGGCTGTCCACATACCCCGTCGCCACCTCCGCCGGCGAAATCAGCAGCATCGGCATATTCTTCATCAGCACATGGAACGCCGCCCTCACCATCTCCCGCCCCTCCGCCGTCTCCGTCCACGGCGTCCCCCCCGCGTCGTCCACGCTCCACGAGGGCTTGACATCCCCGCCCGATTGTGCGATAGTGTCAGTGGTTGAGCGTGAGTAGCCCGTCCCTTGGTGAACAACCACGTTCTCAACTGCCTCGGCAAGGGACATCGGCCGAGGACTTCCACGCTTCACGTTTCGGATGACGACGGTTACTTCCGTGAGGTCCGCGTCGATATTCCCATACTCGTCAAGGCGCGTGACGACGTTCAGGCCATGCCCCTTGCCATCTTTCCCCATAAAGATGATTGCGTCACGCTCAGGATTCTCGGCAAAGAGTTGCGAAAAACATTGCTCTTCTTTGATGACGCGCTCGATGTCGTCCATCGCCGCCACCTTCGCCGCGTTGTACGCCCGCGAATGCACGCCGCCCTTCGCCACGTCGTTCGTCACCGCATGGATGGCATACTCCACCCACGCCCCCGTCCGGTCCGCCGTCTCCTCGCGCCCCGCCGAGCGCGACGACGGCGCGAAATAGACGAAGCGCCCGTCCGAGAGCCGCACCTTCCTGCGCGAGAACCGGTCGAAAAACGCCAGTGCCCCCTCCGTCACCCGGGCCTCGTCCCCCGCGCGGGGCCTCCCCGCCCGAGCCCGAGCCTCCACCTCCTCGCGGAGCTTCCCCTCGAACCCCTCCCGCGACACCCCCTCCAGCGCCTCGTCCACCTTCCTCGCCGCGTCCTCCGAGTACAGCGTCGCCAGCCCCGTCGTCTTGGGGTCCGCCGAGGCCCACTCCGCCAAGGCCATCAAACCGTCGTAAGCAGCGTTGGCGGCGCGCTGAATGCTTGCCCGGTTGTTGTCCGACCCCGCCAGCGTTATGCCCGTGTGTTTCATCCCGAACACCCGCTCGAAGTCCGCGGGCGTGAGCTCCCAGCCAATCGGCATCGTCGCCGAAAGGTCGTACCCCGTGTCCCGAATGAGATTGAGGAACGAATCCGTGCACAAACTCGCGCCCCCTCCGCGCCGCCTAGGGGGCGTACCCTCCACCTGCTTCGTCTCGGCCTCTGCCTGTCCACCTTCCTTCCTCCTTTTTTCTTCTTCCGCCTGCGCAATTACATTGTGGACGATTCAACCGTCGCCCCGCGTCTTTTTCACTTGCGGCGAAAGGCCTTGGCGCGGTATAATGGGCACGTCTTTTCAATCCAAGGAGGAAACATGAGTTGTCCCTACGCCTGCTCGAGCGAAGTCGAGCACATGATCCCGGTCGCCAAGGGCGCCAAGCACGCGCCCGCCCCGATCCCCGAGGAAGGGAAGTGGGTGAAGGCCTATGAGACGAAGGACATTTCCGGCCTGACGCACGGCGTCGGTTGGTGCGCGCCTCAGCAGGGCACCTGCAAGCTGACGCTCAACGTCAAGGAAGGCGTCATCCAGGAAGCCCTCGTCGAGACCATCGGGTGCTCGGGCATGACCCACTCCGCCGCCATGGCCGCCGAGATCCTGCCCGGCAAGACCATCCAGGAGGCGCTGAACACCGACCTCGTCTGCGACGCCATCAACACGGCGATGCGCGAGCTCTACCTCCAGATCGTCTACGGGCGCACCCAGAGCGCCTTCTCCGAGGGCGGCCTGCCGATCGGCGCCGGCCTTGAGGATCTGGGCAAGGGGCTGCGCTCGCAGGTGGGCACCATGTTCTCCACCAAGCAGAAGGGCGTGCGCTACCTGGAGATGGCCGAAGGGTACGTCAAGCGCATCTTCCTGGACAAAAACAGCGAAGTCTGCGGCTACGAGTTCGTCCACCTGGGCAAGTTCATGGAAGCCGTCAAGAAGGGCCAGGACGCCAACGAGGCGCTCAAGGCCTGCACCGGCACCTACGGCCGCGTGACCGAGGAGCAGGGCGCCGTCAAGTCCATCGACCCCCGCCACGAGTAAGGAGGAAGCACCATGGCACTCTTTGAATCCTACGAACGCCGCATCGGCCAGATCCAGCCCGTCCTCGACAAGTACGGCATCAAATCCATCGAGGAATGCCGCGAGATCTGCAAGGCCAAGGGCTTCGACCCCTACGAGATCACCGAGAACATCCAGAAAATCTGCTTCGAGAACGCCAAGTGGGCCTACACCGTCGGCGCGGCCATCGCGCTGAAGAAAGGCTGCACCAAGGCCGCCGACGCCGCCGAGGCCATCGGCGAGGGTCTCCAGGCCTTCTGCATCCCCGGCTCCGTCGCCGACGACCGCAAGGTCGGTCTGGGCCACGGCAACCTCGGCGCCATGCTCCTGCGCGAGGAGACCAAGTGCTTCTGCTTCCTCGCCGGCCACGAATCCTTCGCCGCCGCCGAGGGCGCCATCGGCATCGCCATGAAGGCCAACAAGGTCCGCAAGGAGCCCCTGCGCGTCTGCCTCAACGGCCTTGGCAAGGACGCGGCCTACATCATCAGCCGCATCAACGGCTTCACCTTCGTCGAGACCGAGTTCGACTACTACACCGGCAAGCTGACCATCACCAAGGAGACCCCCTTCTCCGACGGCCCCCGCGCCAAGGTCCGCTGCTACGGCGTCGACGACGTCCGCGAAGGCGTCGCCGTCATGTGGCAGGAGGGCGTGGACGTCTCCATCACGGGCAACTCCACCAACCCCACCCGCTTCCAGCACCCCGTCGCGGGCACCTACAAGAAGGAATGCGTCCTCGCCGGCAAGAAGTACTTCTCCGTCGCCTCCGGCGGCGGCACCGGTCGCACCCTCCATCCCGACAACATGGCCGCCGGCCCCGCCTCCTACGGCATGACCGACACCATGGGCCGTATGCACTCCGACGCCCAGTTCGCCGGCTCCTCCTCCGTGCCCGCGCACGTCGAGATGATGGGCCTCATCGGCATGGGCAACAACCCGATGGTCGGCGCCACCGTCGCCGTCGCCGTCGCCGTCGAGGAGGCCTCCAAGTAAGGCAGGCCCCCCGCCACTGGCGCAAAAAAGCCCCCGACCCTTCTTGGGTCGGGGGCTTTTTTGCGCGCACGCACCGAAGGCCGAAAAAGGACGCGGCGGGGAACCCGCCGCGCCGTGAGAACCCGTCCTTCCGGGCGGTTACTCGATGATGGAGATCTCGGCCATGGAGGCGAATTCCTGGCCGCGCTGCTCGCTCAGGCCGGTGAAGCGGAGGTAACGGGCGTTCGCGGCGGGCGTGGCAAAGCGCACCTCCTGCGGGTCGACGGAGTCCTTGAGCTGCCCCTCGGCGACGACCGTCCATGCCTTGCGGTCGGCGGAGACCTCGACGCGATAATCCTTGATCCGCCCATTGACGCCGCCCTCCTGGCGCCCTAGGCAGACGATTCCCTTGAGCGTGCGCGGCTTGTTGAGATCGAGCGTGACGCCGTGCGGATACTTGCCGAGCGTGACGCCGTATTGGGAGTGCCAGATGGTGGAGGGATCGCCGTCGCAGACCTTGGAGCCTTCGTTCCCGGGCTCCTGCGAGGTGCACTCGATGACGGTGAAGGTCTCGGGCGGCGGCGGCATCGTCTCGTCCAGCTCGGCCTTGGCCTCACGCACGGGCAGGAGCGCCGCGCCGGCAGGCCGGAAGGCGATGTTCAGGCGGTACGGCTTGTTGGCGCGCGGGATGTCGCGATCGAGCGGGCCGGGGCCGCAACTGGCGCCGCCGAGACCGCGGTTCGTGGCCAAGACGGTCAGCACCGTCTTGTCGCTCGCGGGGAGCTCGGCGACATGGCGGGTCAGGACGAGCTCGGTAGCCGTGTGGGGCAGCGCGGAGAAGGCGAACGCCTCGCCGTTGAGCGCGGCGACGGTGAGCCCGGCGCCGGCCTCGCCGATAGCGACGGCGAGCGTCTCCTCACGATTACCCATGTCGTTCGGGCGCGGGTAACCGACGACCATCCCCTGGGCGGTCGCCCGATGGAGCGCGCGGTGGGCCCCTTCCTTGCGATCCGGGTAATTCTCCCACGGGCCGCGGCCGAAGTAGGCGACGGGCGCGTCGGCCTCGTTCAGGACGAGGGAATAACCGAGGCGGCCGAGCTCGATGACGCGCCCACGGGGGAGCAGGACGGACTGCAGGGTCACCGTGCCGTCGGGGTAGACCTTCCATGCGGCATTGACCACGAAGTGCGTGTTACGCTCGGTGGTGGGGGCGAACTCCTCGAAGGTGGTGCGGTCGGTGGCGCCATTGTCGAAGTCGCGCAAGCGCTCGACGCGGTTGCCGCGGACGGTGACGGTGGATTGGAGCGAGACCGTGCCATCGGGGTTCGTCCGGACATCCGAGATGGCCGCGGAGACGGGAATCAGGTCGCGCAGTCCCTGCATGGCCCACTCCCCGCCCTTCCCGACCTCGTTGGACGAGGGGCAACGGAAGGCATCGACCTTCATGGGCTGACGCAGGAGCGGCTTGTCCGCGAGCGTGTACTGGTCGATCAGGCCGGTGGTCTTACCGAAGGCGACGGAGAAGCCCTTGCCGGAGACGGTGACGGCCTTGTCGCCCTGCGTCACGGCGAGCGCGTCGCCCTGCGTGGCGGCGGGGATCGGTTGCGGCGCCTGCAAGGCGATCTGCTCGGTGGCAACGGCGAAGTCCTTGGGGAGCGGCCCCTCGGCGGCCTTCAGGCGGAAGTCGATGCGCAGGTCGTACCCATCGGTCGTGCGCGGCACGCGGACGGGGATCGGCAGGCGCTTGGTCTGCTGGGGCGCGATGCCGGCGATGTCGAGCAGGCCGCCCTGGCCGGTGGGTTCGCCGTTGCGCAGGAGCGTCCAACGCGCCTCGACGTAATCGAGGGAGCGGAAGTAGTTTTTGTTGCGGACGGCGATCTGCCCATCGACGAGCGTCGCCTCGATGTTGCGGTAGACGTGCGCCATCTCGTGATAGCTCGGCTCGGGGACGCGGCCGGGCAGGATGCACCCGTTGCAAACGAACTGCCCGGAGTTGGGCCAATCGCCCCAGTCGCCGCCATAGGCCAGGATGAGCTTCCCGTCCTTGCGATACCAGAGCGCCTGGTCAATCCAGTCCCATTCGGCGCCGCCGAGGATGACGTCCGAACTTTCGATGGCGCGCTGATAGTCGGCGAAGTTACCCATCGCGTTCATCATGTTGTGGGCGTATTCGGAGATGTAGAAGGGCTTGGGGTCCTTGGTCTGCTTGGCCTTCCACTCCACCCAGCCGACGGAGGGATACTGGTTGGAACCCATGTCCACGATGGCGTTGTTGCGCTCGTAATGGGTGGGGCGGGTGATGTCACGCGCCTTGAGCGTGCGCTCGGCGATGGCGAAATTGCGTCCGGGGCCGGCCTCGTTGGCGAGCGACCAGATGACGACGCAGGGGTGGTTCTTGTCGCGCTCGACCATGTTCATGATTCGGTCGACGTGCGCGTCCAACCATTCCACGGGGTGCGAGAGCGACTCCTTGCCGTAATAGTAGCCATGGCTCTCGATGTTCGCCTCGTCCTGCACGTAGATGCCATACTTGTCGCAGAGGTAGAGGAAATACGAGGCGGGCGGGTAATGCGAGCACCGCACATGGTTGATGTTGCCGGCCTTCAGCAGACGGATCTCCTCCTCCATCGCCGCGTTGGAGACGGTGTGCCCGGTCCACGGGTCGGCCTCGTGGCGGTTCACGCCTTTCAGCTTGACCTTCTGGCCATTGACCCAGAAGCGCTTGACGCTCTGCCCGCCGCGGGCGGCCACCTCGACCTTGCGGAACCCGATCTGCGTGGGCACGGCCTCGATCAGCGCGCCCTTTGCGTCGCGCAGTTCCAGCACGAGCGTGTAGAGATTGGGCGTCTCGGCCGACCACAGGCGCGGCGCGTCGAAACGCAGCTTCAGGCCGGTCTTCCACTTCGTCTGCCCCGTGAGATCCACCGGCTTGGAGGCGATGCCGTCATACGGCGGGTCGGCGGGCTTGACGGGCTTGACCTCGGCGCCGGTCGCCGCGTCGTAGACCTTGGCCGCGAGGGTGGCCGTGGCGGCGACATCCGCGGCGTTGAGATTTTCGAGCTCCACGTCCACGGTCAGCTCCCAGCGGCCGCCGTTCATCTTCTTCCAGTCGAGCGGCTCGGTGGTGGCGAAGAAGTCGCGCACATGGAGCCTCGGCACGGCATAGAGCTGGACGGTGCGGAAGATGCCCGACAGGCGCGTCATGTCCTGGCATTCCAAGTACGACGCGTCGCTGTAACGGTAGACCTCCGCGGCCAAGACGTTTTTGCCGGGCTTGAGATAGGGCGTGACGCGAAAGGCCGCCGGCGTGCGGGAATCCTTCGAGAAGCCCACGTACCTGCCGTTGACCCACAGATAAAAGAAGGAGTCCACGCCGTCGAATTGCAGGTAGACCTCCTGCCCGGCCCATTCCGCCGGCACCTCGAAGTCGCGCCGGTAACTGCCCACCGGGTTACGCGCCTCGTAGGAGGTGAAGCGTTTGTCCGGGGGCTCGCCCATCACGCGCGGCCAGTCGCGCTTGAAGAGATAGGGCTGATTCGCGTAGACCGCCGTCCCCCACCCTTTCTCGCGCTTGGGGTCGGCGCCGAGGGCCTGCCACGACGCCGGCACCACGATCGTCTCCCACCCCGAGACGTCATAGGCGGGGTCTTGGAAACCGACGGGCCGCGAGGCCGGATCCTTGCTCCACTTGAACTTCCACGCTGTGTCGCTGTCCAGGCTCTTCCAGCGTTTGCTGAACCACGGGAGCACCTGCTTGGCGGAAGCCTCATCCGTGAAGCTGAAGGCCCACGCCCGCGCCGGCTCCTTGTTGTAGGAGAGGTTCTGCTCCTGCTCCCATTCGCGCCCCGTCGGCGCCGTGGCCGTGCCGAAGCCATGCCCCGCGAAAACCATGCCGGCCGCGCAGAACAGACCGCCACAAATCAATGCCCGTCTCATATCCATAAAGCCAACTCCTCTTTAAGGGGTTCGTCGGGACAAGTGTCCCATATTCCCCCCACCCTGTCAAATCCCTTTCGCGCACGCGCCATCCCCTGCGCACGACCGTCCCATCCCCCGCGGGTGTGCCCGCTCAGGGCTGCTTCGCCACCGCGAGGCGGAGTCGGTTGGCCAAGGTGGTCTGGCGGCGCAGATCGGCCTCGGCGTGGAGGGCGATCCAGACGGACTTGGAGGAGCCGATGACGACGACCAGCTTTTTGCCGCGGGTCAGCGCGGTGTAAAGCAGGTTCTTGCGGAGCAACTTGAAGTGCTGCGTGTGGAGGACAATGACGACGGCGGGATACTCGCTGCCCTGCGACTTGTGGATGCTGCAGGCATAGGCGAGGACCAGCTCGTCGAGCTCCTCCTGCCTGTAGGCGACGTGACGGCCGTCGTAGTCCACGACGAGCGCGTTGGCGCCCGGATCGACGGAAAAGACGAACCCGATGTCGCCGTTGAAGACCTCTTTGTCATAGTCGTTGGAGACCTGCATGACGCGGTCGTGGGGGCGGAAGAGGGTGGCGCCGCGTTGGAGCGCCGGGCCCGTGGGGTTCATCCGCGCCTGCAGGAGCGCGTTGAGCCGGTCGGTGCCCAGGTCGCCCCGCCGCATGGGGGTGAGCACCTGCACGTCATGCGCGGGGTCGAGCGCGAACTTGGCGGGGATGCGGGCGGTGACCATGCGCAGGAGGATGGTCTGGATCTTCTCCGGGTCGGTCGCCTCCATGAAATAGAAGTCGCTGTCGCGTCCGGGCGGCGGCAATTCGAAGGGCTCGCCGCGATTCACGCGATGGGCGTTGCGGACGATGTAACCGCTGGTGTCCTGGCGGAAGATGGTGGTGAGGCGGGCGCTCGGGATGACGCCCGAGGCGATGAGGTCACCCAGGACGTTCCCGGGGCCGACGCTCGGCAACTGGTCTGAATCGCCCACGAGCACCAGGATGGCGGTGTCCGGGAGCGCGTCCAAGAACTTGCGGGTGAGGGCGGCGTCAAGCATCGAGCATTCGTCGACGACGAAGACGTCGCCCTGCAACCGGTTCGTGAGGTCGTGGGCGAAGGTGCCGGTCTGCGGCTGATAGCGGAGCAGGCGATGAAGCGTGGCGGCGGGGAAATGCGTGGATTCGGCCATGCGCTTGGCGGCACGGCCGGTCGGCGCGGCCAGGGCCAGGCGCAGTTTGCGCGCGGAGAAGATCTCGCACAGGGCGCGGATGATGGTCGTCTTGCCGACACCCGGGCCGCCGGTGATGACGGAGACCTTCTCGCTGACGGCCATCCGCAACGCCTGCCACTGGGCGGGCGCCAGCGTGAGCCCCATCTTGCGCTGCGCCCAGTCCACCGCGTTCTCGGCCTGGATGGGGCGAAAGGCCGGCTTCGTGCGCAGGAGCGCCGCCACGCGCCCGGCGATGGCGACCTCGTCGGCGAAATGGTGCGCCAGGTAGACGCGATCTTCCTCGACCACCACCACCTGCCGCTGGGCGTCGGCGTTCAGCGCGTCGGCCAGCCGCTCCACGGGGATGCCGAGCGTCTCGTTCGCCGAGAGCAACAGCTCCGACTGCCGCAGATAGACGTGCCCGCCATCCTCCGCCGCCGTCCGCAGGCAATGGAGCAGCCCGGCCTCCGCCCGCAGCTCCGAATCCGGCGCCACCCCCATGCTCAGCGCGATGCGGTCGGCCGAAAGGAAGCCGATACCACGCACATCCTCCGCCAACCGGTACGGGTTGCGCTTGACGACCGCGATGGCGTCAGGCCCGTATCGCCGCCAGATCCGCGCCGCCTGCCCCGCGCCGATCCCCTGCGACTGCAGATAGATCATCGTCTCGTGGCTCTGCCGCTGCTCCGTCCAGGAATGGCGGATCTCGGCGCACTTCTTGGCCCCCACCTTCGGCACCTCGCGCAGACGGTCCGGCCGCGTGTCCAGGATGCGTACCGTGTCCGTCCCGAAACGGTTCACGATCGCCTCCGCCAGTTTCGGCCCAATCCCCCGGATCATCCCGCTTGACAGGAAACGCTTGATCCCCTCCGCCGAGGTCGGCGCCACGCACGTCAGGCGCTCCGCCCGGAACTGCCGCCCCCAACGGGCGTCCTCCACCCATCGCCCCTCCGCCTCGATCTCCTCGCCCGGCCATACCGTCGCGCACTTCGCCACCACCGTCAGCCGCCGCGAATCCCCCACCCGCTCGGCCACTGGCCGCACGGAAAGCACCGTGTAGCCGGTCTCCTCGTTCCGGAAAACCACGCTCTCCACCGTGCCGCAGACTCGCGGCTCATCCATGGCGGACGCACTCCAGCAGACGCTCGAAGGCGGCGTCTGGGATGGCCGCGGAGAGGGAGAACCGCAGGCGCGCCGTACCCTCGGGGACGGTCGGCGGGCGGATGGGCCGCACGTTGAACCCTTCGGCGCGCAGCCGCGCGGCGGCAGCCGCGGCATCCGCGTCGGCCCCGATGACCCACGGCACGATCGGCGAGTCGCTCACGCACGGCACGCCCCTGGCGCGGACGGCCGCGGCCAGCTCGCACCCCATGCGGCGCACACGCGCCCGTCGCGCCCCCATCACCGGGAAGGCTCTCAGCACGAACCGCGTCCACGCCACGTTCACGGGCGGAAGCGCGGTGGTGAAGATGAAGGGCCGCATGGCGTTCACCAAGAGGTCGCGGACGGCCCGTCGGCAAATGACGTAAGCACCCATCGACCCCCAGGCCTTGCCGCATGTGCCGACCAGGAGGTCGATCTCGCGATGCAGGCCGGCCTCATGCGCGCACCCCAACCCCGTCTCGCCGAAAACGCCCACGCCGTGCGCCTCATCCAGATAGAGCACCACCTGCGGGAAGTCCCGCTTGAGCGCCACCAGCCCCGCCAGATCCGCCCGGTCGCCATCCATCGAGAAGACGCTCTCGGTCATCACGAAGACGACCTCGCGCCCCGCCGCGTGCCGCGCCAGCAACTGCCGCGCGTGCGCCAGGTCGTTGTGGCGGAAGCGGAAGAAGTCGCACCCCGCCGCGCGGATGCCGTCGATCATGCTCGCATGGCAGAGGCGGTCGGCCAACACCAAGGCATGCTTTCCGGCCAAGGCCGGCAGGATTCCCGCGTTCGCGTGGTAGCCGGAGCCGAAGGAGAGCGCGGCCTCCGCGTCATAAGCCGCCGCGAGCTCCGCCTCCAACGCCTCCGCCTCGGCCGTGTCGCCCGAAAGCAGGCGTGAGCCTGTCGCGCCCAAGCACCGCGCCTCGCCATGCAGATGCGCGTAAAACGCCTCGCGGAGCGCGTCGTCGCCCGCGACCCCGAGATAATCGTTGCCAGAGAGCTCGCACAGCCCGGGCGCCAACCGGCCCGGCAGGACGCGCAGGCGCCCTTTCGCGCGCAACGCCCCCAGCTCCGCCTCGGCCCGTTCCGCGAAGTCCATGCCGTCACGCGCGCAAAAGCGCCCGGAGCCGCGCGGCGGATTCCGCCGCGACGCGATCGTACAGACTGTTGCCGTGCGCATCCATGGCGACGGTCACGGGGAACCCGCGCACACGCAGGTGCCACATGGCCTCGGCGGCGCCGAAGGCCTCCAGGAAATCGACGCCCTCGACGCGCTCGACGGCCGCGGCGATGGACGTGGCCGCGCCCCCGACGGCCTGCAGGTAGACACACCCATGCTCACGGCACGCGGCAAGGGTCCTGGGCCCCATGCCGCCCTTGCCGATGATGAGCCGAAGCCCGAACCGCGCGATGACCTCCGCCTCGTAAGGCTCTTCGCGCGAGGAGGTGGTAGGGCCCCCGGCGACCATCCGCCACCCCCCCGCGCCCTCAGGCACCATGACGGGCCCGCAATGGTAAAGCGCGGACGTGCGCAGGTCGATGCCGGGCGGCAGATCCCCGCCCTCGTGCAAGAACTTGTGCAGACGGTCGCGCCCGGTATGGACCAGACCATCGAGCGTGATGGCCTGGCCCAAGGCGAGCGCGCGCGGGTCGAGCGTGGCGATGTCCATGGCCGGTCAGACCAAGCCCGCGCCCGAGCCCGCGGCCGCGAGGGCGGCGGCGTTGGCGGTCATGCGCTGCTCATCCTCGAGCAGGCCGTTGAGGGCGTGGACGTACGCGCGGATGGCTGCCTCGATGATGTCCTGCGCCACGCCGCGGCCGAGATAGACGCGCTGATTGTGGCGGACGCGGAGCTCGCACTCGCCCTGCGCGTCGACGTTCGCGGTGACGGCCGAGACGGCGAAGTTCTCCACCGTCACGTGGAGGTTGAGCATCTTATTGATGGCGTTGAAGGATGCCTCGATGGGCCCCGAGCCCATGGCGGCCTCCTCGACGGTCTGCCCATCGACCTTCAGGCGGATGGTGGCGACGTTGGCGTTCATGTTGCCGGTGGCCACGAGGAAACGGTCGAAGGTGAGTTTCTGCTGGCCGTCGGGGCGGGTCTCCAACCCACGCGCGAGCGCCTCGACGTCGGCGTCGGTGACGACCTTCTTCGCGTCGGCGAGATCCTTGAAACGGACGAAGAGCTCCTGGAGCTGGTCGTCGTTGAGCGCGATGCCCAGCTGCGCCAGGCGGTCCTTGAGCGCGTGCTTGCCGGAATGTTTGCCGAGCACCATCTGGCTCTGCGTGAGGCCGACGGACTCCGGCGTCATGATCTCGTAGGTCTCGCGGTTGGCGAGCATCCCGTGCTGATGGATGCCCGACTCGTGCGCGAAGGCGTTCTGGCCGACAATCGCCTTGTTGGCCTGCACCCGGCTGCCGGTGACCGAGCAGACGCACCGGCTCGTGGACATGATCTTGGTGGTGTCCACGCCGCACTCCAGCCCCTTGAAGAAGTCACGGCGCGTCCGCAGCCCCATCACGATCTCCTCGAGCGCCGCGTTGCCCGCGCGCTCGCCGATGCCGTTGATCGTGCACTCCGCCTGCCCCGCGCCGGCACGGAGCGCCGCGAGCGTGTTGGCCACGGCCAGCCCCAGATCGTTGTGGCAATGCACCGCCAGCGTGGCCTCCGCCGCGTTCGGCACGTGCTCCAGCACGCGGGCGATCCGCGCCCCGAACTCCTCGGGAATCGCGTACCCCACCGTGTCGGGCAGGTTCACCACCGCCGCGCCAGCCTTGATCACGCTCTCGATCACGCGCCAGGAAAACTCCTCCTCCGTGCGCGTGTAATCCTCCAGCGAGAACTGCACCTCCGGGCAGAGGTTACGCGCATAGGCCACCATGCTCGTGGCCTGCTGGAGCACCTGCTCGGGCGTCATCCGCAGCTTGTACTCCATATGCACCGGGCTCGTGGCCAGGAAGACGTGGATCCTCGGGCGCGCCGCGCCGCGCACCGCCGCCCACGCTTGGTCGATGTCGCCCTTCAGGCAACGCGCCAGCGAGGCCACCGTGCAGTTCTTCACGTGGTTGGCGATGGCCTGGACGCTCTCAAAGTCCCCCGGCGAGGCGATCGCGAAACCGGCCTCGATCACGTCCACCCGCAACGCCTCCAGATTCCCCGCCACCAACAGTTTGTCATGGAGCTTCATGCTGCAGCCGGGGCTCTGCTCGCCGTCGCGGAGCGTGGTGTCGAAGATTGCGATCTTGCGTGTGTTCATTCTGCGCTTCCTGTCTGTCTGCCTCTGCGGGGACCGCGGGTTTTGCAAAAACAAAGGCCCCCGCCGTCAAACCAACCCGCGGAGGCCTTCCCTGTCCTGAATCGCACCTCAGACGGTGCGGGGCAACCCTCGCGTCGCGCCGCCCAAAAGCGGCAACACGCTAAGTCGCAAAGCCCGCACGATCCCATTGCTCTTCATGATGGCACCCATTATAACAAAACTCCCCCGCCCCGCAACCCCCAATCACGCCGAAACGAACCGTTGAATCGTCCGCAACGCGATTGCGCAGATACGAGAAGGAAAAGAGGAGGAAGCAAGATGGACTGGTTATGGGCAAAACGAAGCAGACGGAGGGTGCGTGGCCTGGGCCACCCACGGCCGGGGCGCGGGCGGCTGGCGCCCCTCATCCCCGAGCCCGGCCAAGCCCAAGACGCCGCCACCCCCCACGCGAACGACGCCCCACCCAACACTCAAACGCCCCCTGGCCTCCCCCCACGTCGGGACGGGGCGAGCCCAAACACTAAAGGGTCCGACCACAAAGTCGGGAGGGTCTGAGGTGAAACCCGGGAGGGGGCGAGGCGAAAGTATGCGCACACTTCGGGGGCAAGGGCAGGAGGGGTCAAGGCAAACCCCTAAGTCAACTATATTTTTTGTTGGATGGTAAGATTTTTGAGAGGGGTGGTGTATCAGGGCGTTTAAGGGGTGGA
>CALXMV010000041.1 GCA_944389565.1 uncultured Kiritimatiellota bacterium | reverse complement strand
TCGTTTTCATGTCCCCTCTTTACCATACTTTCCCCCGCGCTTCCACTCCGACCCACTAAAAACTCTGAAGAGCCCGCACCGACCGGCAACGCTTGCCAGCGACGCGGAAATATGCTACAGTATAAAGACATTTTCATTTTTCGCCCCCTTCTGGACTTAAGGAGCAACGTTATGGCACGCAAAATCCCCCTGGACCATGTGCGCAACATCGGCATCATGGCCCACATCGACGCCGGCAAGACCACCACCTCCGAGCGTATCCTCTACTACTCCGGCAAAAACCACAAGATCGGCGAGGTGCACGACGGCGGCGCCACCATGGACTGGATGGTCCAGGAGCAGGAGCGCGGCATCACCATCACCTCCGCCGCCACCGCCGTCATGTGGGGCGACTACATGATCTCCCTCATCGACACCCCCGGCCACGTCGACTTCACCGCCGAGGTCGAGCGCTCCCTCCGCGTCCTCGACGGCGCCGTCGCCGTCTTCTGCGCCGTCGGCGGCGTCCAGCCCCAGTCCGAGCAGGTCTGGCGCCAGTCCGAGAAATACAAAGTGCCCAAGCTCATCTTCGTCAACAAGATGGACCGCATCGGCGCCAACTTCTTCTCCGTCATGGAGCAGGTCAAGAACCAGCTGGGCGCGCGCCCCGTCCCCATGGAATGCCCCTACGGCGCCGGCGAGACCTTCGAGGGCGTCGTCGACCTCCTCGAGGAGCGCCTCGTCACCTACGACAAGGCCTCCCAGGGCATGAAGCAGATCTACTCCGAGATCCCCGCCGAGCTCAAGGACAAATGCGAGGAAATGCGCCACGAAATGATCGAGGCCGCCGCCGAGCAGGACGAAGAGCTCATGAACAAATACTTCGAGGAAGGCACCCTCTCCAAGGAGGAGATCGTCCGCGGCATCCGCAAAGGCTGCATCAGCCGCGCCATCATGCCCGCCTTCTGCGGCACCGCCTTCAAGAACAAAGGCATCCAGATCCTCCTCGACGCCGTCGTCAGCTACCTCCCCAGCCCCCTCGACATCCCCCCCGTCACCGACGAGGCCGACGCCTCCATCATCCGCAAGGCCGACGACAAGGAGCCCCTCTCCGCCCTCGCCTTCAAGATCATGGCCGACAAGAACATGGGCAAGATCATCTTCACCCGTGTCTACTCCGGTACCCTCAAGGCCGGCGAGGAAATCCTCGACAGCACCATCAACAAAAAGGCGCGCATCTCCCGCCTCTTCCGCATGCACGCCAACCACCAGGAAAAACTCGAGGAAGCCTACGCCGGCGACATCGTCGCCGTCATCGGCCTGCCCAACACCCGCACCGGCGACACCCTCTGCGACCCCGAGAACCCCATCCACCTCGAATCCATCGACTTCCCCGCGCCGGTCATCTCCATCGCCGTCAAGCCCGTCTCCCGCGGCGACAACGAGAAGCTCGGCAACGCCCTGCACACCCTCGCCCAGGAAGACCCCACCTTCACCGTGGCCTTCGACCAAGAGACCAGCGAGACCATCATCTCGGGCATGGGCGAGCTCCACCTCGAGATCATCGTCGACCGCCTCAAGCGCGAGTTCAACGTCGACTGCGAGGTCGGCC
Organism: uncultured Kiritimatiellota bacterium; assembly: GCA_944389565.1. Lineage (GTDB taxonomy): Bacteria > Verrucomicrobiota > Kiritimatiellia > RFP12 > DVOR01 > Spyradenecus. Next base: position 12,785 of record CALXMV010000041.1, on the reverse strand, counting down.
GCCCCGAGGTCGCCTACCGCGAATCCATCGCCGTCGAGGGCGAGGGCGAATACAAGCACAAAAAGCAGTCCGGCGGCCGCGGCCAATACGGCCATGTCTGCATGAAGTTCGCCCCGCAGGAGCCCGGCAAGGAGTTCGAGTTCATCAACGACATCAAGGGCGGCGTCATCCCCGGCGAATACATCCCCGCCGTCGAAAAGGGCATCCGCGCCGCCATGGAGTCCGGCCCCCTCGCCGGCTACCCCGTCCTCCCCATCAAGGCCACCCTCTTCTACGGCTCCTACCACGACGTCGACTCCTCCGAGTTCGCCTTCCAGACCGCCGCCCGCCAGTGCTTCAAGGAAGTCTTCCTCAAGAGCCAGCCCCAGCTCCTCGAGCCCATCATGAAGGTCGAAGTCGTCGTCCCCGAGGACTACATGGGCGCCGCCACCGGCTCCCTCTCCCAGCGCCGCGGCCGCGTCGAAGGCATGGAAGAGCGCGGCGGCGCGCGCCTCGTCCACGCCTTCGTCCCGCTCGGCGAGATGTTCGGCTACTCCAACACCATCCGCACCCTCACCCAGGGCCGCGGCTCCTTCACCATGGTCTTCGACCACTACGAACCCGTCCCCAAATCCCTCCAGGACGAGATCGTCGAGAAACGCCGCAAAGCCGGCAAGGTCCATGGCTACTCCGAGGCCGACGAATAACCCCCGTCCCCTCACCCACCCTCCCAAAAAGCCCCCGCCCCGCGGGGGCTTTTTCCTTCCCCACCGCGGCGTTTAAACGCCCCTCTAAACGCCGCGGTCGAGAGCGACGTCGTCGGCTACACCACCATGACCATGGAGGCCGGCAAATGGTACCAGGTCGGCTGCCCCTTCGGGCAGTTGGACGGGAGCAAGATTTTTTCTGTGAACGATGTTTTTTCTCGTGGTTTCAAGACGGGAGATAGCATCAATATTTTCGATTCGGAGAAAGGGTCGTATTCGGTGCTTTCTTGGAGTGACTCCTTGAACGCTTGGACGGATTTCCCTGGCGCACCTTTTGCTTCAACGGCCCAACTCACTGAGGGGCAGGCGATTTTTGTCTCCAAAGCGGTAACAAGCGAAATCACGCTTTCGGGTAAAGTTTCTGAGGTCGTGGTGTCGTTTGGCAAAGAAGGCGGGAACGCTTGGAACCAAATCGTTGCCGTGTGGCCTGTTGCGTCAAAGGTGAATGATCTCAAATGGTCTGGGTTGCAAACGGGCGACATCTTGAATGTGCTCAATGCTGATTCGGGCACTTATGAGGTTTTTTACTGGGATGAAAATGTGGGAGGGGGAAAGTGGGTGGTCGCGCCTGGAGTTCCCCTGCCCAGTGACAAAGCGATTGCGCCTGGGCAAGCACTCTTCGTGAACAAGGTTTCCGCTGGCTTGGGTTCATTAACCAAGTAAAGCGGATGTTTCGTCAAATAATCCAAGGAATACTGTTATGGTTCGCTTTTTTGCGCTATTCTTGATTGGGGGCCTTCTCACGATGAGTGCCCATGCTGGATCGATTATTTGGTCGGCCTCTGGGTTAAGCTCAGAATTTGGCGGAGGCATGGCTTATCTGGTTCAGATGACGAGTGGTTCGTATCAAACAAGCGACATCGTCAACTATCTTTCAAACGCTGGAACCGACTACCAAGAATCGGATTTCAAGTTTTGGAAGACGGCCTCCAACTCACAAAGTGACGGGACGATTATCAATTATGGTGAGTATTATTACGTTGCCAGCGTGACTGCGGAAGAGTCAATCACCACATCCACGGATTTGAGCAATTTCTTCGTGGTCGTCATCAATGGTGACAATTTTGCCGTGTCAGATTTTGTCTCCGACGATCCTATCTATGGCGATGCCATCAATTGGAATCCAAGCTTCACAGATTGGACGACCGGCACATTCGGGGAGGTGCCGGAACCGGCGGCCGCTGGATTGCTGTCTCTCGGGCTGATGGCGCTTTTACTCCGTCGGCGGCGGTGACAGTTTGGTAAGGCAGGCTCCGGGGCGACCGGGGCTTGTCTTTTTGATAAACTACAGAGCAGACTGCCTGCAGACTGTTGACGTGGGCGGTCGAATTCAAGGAGAAAAGCAATGGGCAAGACATTGTCTGAGCGAGTGAGAGAACATTATATCCCGTTGTTGGAGCAGTTTCGCGCGGAGTTGTTGGCGAAGCATCCGGCGGAGGCGTATCGCGGGTTGTCGGAGATTTTTCTGCCGGCGTGGGGTAAGGCGTATGAGCGCGCGCCGTTGAAGATGGCGTTCGTGGGGTTGGAGACGTATGGGTGGGGGCGCGACCTGAGCGTGACGATCGAGAAGATCGGCGCGAAGGATTGGAATCACGTCTTTGATGTCTCGGAGTTTCAGAATCTGGACTACACCCAGTGGAAGGGGGGGAGAAGGGGGGGGGTGACGCGTTACACGTTCTGGGGGTTCAGTCTCTTCTTCCTGGCCGCGCTTTACGGCGTGAAGGATTGGAACATCCTGAAGCAACGGGCGCACGCGGACATCCTGGACCATTTCGTCTGGGGGAATGCCTATGCGGTCGAGTCGTGGAACTCTAAGGCCATCGACAAGGCTAAGACCGACGAGGCTACGTGGGCGGATGCGTTCGCGGCTTCGCGGCCGTTCAATTCGTTCGTACACCTGCAGGCGCTCTTCGCGCCGCGGGTTACGATCGCGATGTGCGCCCATGGCGCGTGCGACGCGTTCCTCGCCGCTTGCTCGCCCAAGTTGCAATGGGAACGCAACAACGTACGCCTCTTCAAGGTCGGCGACGCTTACGTCTTCAATATGCCGCACCCCAACAAGATGAAGTATGAGTACGGGGCGGACGCGTACGCCAAGACCGTCCGCGAGGCTCTGCAGGAGCTTGGGCTTTTCCAGCCCTTGCCGGAGTTCGTCAACGCCTGCGAGCAAGAGGCGCAGGAGATTCTCGGCTATCTTTCGGCTTGCGTCAAAGGCAAGCAGACGACGCGCGAGGCCGTCCGCGCCATCGCCGAGGAACTTCATCGCCAGGGCGCGCGCATGACCGTCGGGCGCCTGTGTGACGTGTTGAACGCGGCCGGCTTCCGGACCCAGTCCGGCGCGGAATACACCGGCGGGCGCGGCAGTTACCGCATGGTCTCCTGCGCGTACACGTGGTATGACGAGCACGGCGAGCCCGACGTCGCCGAAAAGATCGCCCAGGCCTTCACCAATCCTGACGGCTTCTACGCCTACTCCTGCTGAGCCACGCGCGTACGCGTACCGGCCAGCACACAATGGCGCGGCCTACGGCGTTCGCCGTGGGCCGTTTGCCTGACGCGATGGGTGTCTTCTGTGCCTACTGGGGCGACGGGCGGGGGGGATGGCAAAGAGGTGGAGAAGGTCGCCTCTGACGGCCGCGGTTCTTGCGGAATGGGGCATTTCTGGGGGAGAGGGTTGGCATCGTTGGGCCATGGGGTTGCCCGTCGCCCGCTTGCCGGGCGGTCCCAGTGGGCACAGAAGGCCTAGCCGTCCCAGTGGGCCCAGCGTGTGCGTGCGCCGAGTCACGCCACGCGGCGGCGCAAGGCGCCCGCCGCGCAGAGCAGGGCCACGATCGCCCCCGCCGTCGGCTCGGGGGCCGGCGACGAGCCGCCGAAGTCCGCCGCCGAGGCCAGACCCACGCCGTACGCGATCGTGACGTCCTCCGCCACTTCCGAGACGGTCACGGTGTCCAACGGCAGACCGTTGATGCCGATATCCCCGAGCGCCATCGCGGAGAGGTCGGTCTTGTTGAGCAGCGAGCCGTCCATGTAGAAGGTGATCGTCAGCCCCTCAGGCGCGTTCTCCGCGCCCAACGCGAAGTCGAAGGTGAGCCCGAGTGTGTGCTCCCGGCCGCCTTCGTAGGTCATCCTGGGGACTTCCACCCCGCTGGCGTTCCCTCCATAGCGGAACGTGCGCTCCAGGTAGCCTCGCGAATCGAAGGCCGCCCAAAGGAAATCGTTCCCCTCCTGCTTCCCGTGCCCCACGTGCAACACGCTACTGCTGATGCTTGAGACCGGCGTCTCCTCCGAGTTCCAGAAGGTCGCCTTGACGGAGAAATCCCGGTACCCCGCCGCCGCCTCGCCGATGTCGGCCTCGTGCCCCTCCACCTCCGTCCAAGCGAACGGCAACCCATGCACAATCCCGACCCCGAAGGCCAGCACCGCAAAGAAGAGAATCCCGCGCATTTCGCACATCCTTTCGTGTCTCATGAAATCATTCCTGCTTAGTCCCTTACGCAACAGAAGGCGCCTCAATCCCCGCGCGCGGCGCGACGCGCCCGGCTCATCTCCTCGCGCACCCCGCCATGGGCCAGGAAGTCACGCTTCAGCCTCTCGATCTGCCGGGCGAGCAGATAATCGGCCTGATGGATCAAGGTGATGGCCAGATTCGCGACCGCCTCCGCGGAACGCCGCGGATTCACGGCCGCCCGGCGAAACGTCTCCGGGGCGTCGTGCGCTTTGCAGAAATCGCGCATCTTCCTGGCACGCGGGTCGTCCAAAGGCCATTGGCACAAACCCCGCAACCGCAGGAAATCCTCGTAATCCAAGAGCAGTTCCTGAAGACTGGCCTTCGCCACGTTTGTCAGATGGAGCTCCGTCTCCCGCGAAGTCGTCGAAGCGGCCGCACCCTCCGCGATGTTTTGGCGCCCGGAACGTGCCGCGTGAAACATCTGATCGATGAGCCGGTCAGGCGGGCGGATGAAACGCTCAAGGAAAACCGCCGTCACATCCAGCACGCACGTCGCCTTTCGGAAAGAAAGAAGATCCCGAAACCTTCCCCGAGCCCTCAAAAACGTCCGCTCATCCGCCGAACGACGGATGCCGCGAGAAGAATCTGCCTGCGTGGGACTGCCCATAACGCACTGATGATAACAAGTTGCCACCGCAGAAGCAAATCCTAAAATCTTCTGGGCCCACTGGGACGGCTAGGCCTTCTGTGCCCACTGGACCGCCCGGCAAGCGGGCGACGGGCAACCTCATGGCCCAACGATGCCAACCCTCTCCCCCAGAAATGCCCCATTCCGCAAGAAACGCGGCCGTCAGCGGCGACATTTTCCATCTCTGTGTCATTCCCCTGTCCGTCGCCCCGTAACGGGGCGCTCCCAGTAGGCCCAGCACTCCCAGTTGGCCCAGAAGACACCCATCACGTCAAGCGGCCCACGGCGAACGCCGTGGGCCGCTGCTTGGCACATGGTGGCTTCTCACGCCGCGCGTCTGCGCAACGCCAATCCTGCCACCCCCAGCGCCAGCAACGCCAACGCCGTCGGCTCCGGCACCTCCCCGGTGCCAAGCGTGCCGGTGACCCACTGCGTACCAGGAACAATTGCTCCCAAGCCAACAGGGAACATAATCGAGGCCGATTCGCCACTCACATCCGACATATCCGTCATTGTCCGGATATCCGATAAAATGAACCCGTCCTCCGTGATGATCAGCATGAAACAATTCCCGAGGTTGGAGGCATCATAAGCGTCATATTGGACAACAACATCACTGAAAGACGTGCTCGCCGTCAGCACATAGGAACCCATCAGCGAGAAATCGTCACCCGCATAAGACATGCCATTGGTTTTCAGATACGTTTCAATGGCACCTTGCGTGACTGGGGAAGACGCTTGAACCAAATAGGCCGTTCCTGAGACCCCGCCCTCAATCTCGGACGCGTATCCGCCGGCTCCCCAAGTGATACTTGCTGCCGAAACCGTTGCCGCGAACGCAAAAGTCGCCACGCAAATGAGCAATTTCCGATTCATGTTCATTACCTCAGTTAAACCTATTCACTTGACTGCGGGCATACAACTTCCTGTGCCGCCACTCTGCTTGCTAAGAAACATGGATTGCCCTGGCTCAATCAAAAGGGTGGAAAGTTGGCCGGTGGCCTGGTCATACCACCCAGGAGTCATTCCGGTATCCTCGCCCATCCACAGCAGTGGCGACGAGTAAGCCCCGCGTTCAGAACGATAGGTGTACAACGCATCGCCACTCTTCAGGCCCGTCCACTGGATATCCTGCAGTTTCAAGGGCATCGGATAAACACACGCGATTTGCGCCCAATATCCTTTGGCCCCGTCACTGCCAAACGTGGTAGGAGTCGTCGAGGAAACCCTGCCGGGGAAAGTCGGCGTTCCTGTGATGGCCTTATGAATAAATGCCGGCTGTCCAGGATTGATCGCGACCTCAGCCAGAGCCCCAGTCGCCATATCAAACCATCCGGATTGTCCATTATAATCCGAGACCCACACATAGGGGCTCCGATAAATCCCTGCTTCGTTATCGTACAAATAAAGCATATCCCCGTCAGAGAAACCAATGCCAAACGCGTCATTTAACTGCCGCGCTCCATCCCCTTCCAACTCCACGAAGGGATTGCCGACCTGGTACCATTTGCCGGCCTCCATGGTCATGGTGGTGTAGCCGACGACGTCGCTCTCGACCGCGGCGTTTAGAGGGGCGTTTAAACGCCGCGGTGGTTTTTCGGCCTCAACCCCTTGCGCCACAAGGGGTTGAGGCCGATTTCGCACCAATGCGTCAAGGCGGTTTCCCAAGCCTGTCGGCCACGCCCAAGAAATAACAATAACATCTTGCAAGAAAACAGGATATGCCTTATCAGCGAAATCCTGCCGAAAAGCGAGAAAATCAGAAAAAACACGTTTTTCGCACCAAGCAGAAGCGGAAAAGCAAGCAAAACCATCTCGAACTCGCTGTAAAACAAAAACGATAGGCAAAGAAACGCGCGATTTCGCAAAAACCTCCCGGAAACCACGCTTTCGCAGGGCGATCACCCACTCCCGGGAGCGACCATGCGCATACTTCGGGTTCAAGGATGCGCTCCCTGACCATGAAAGGTGCCATCCTCGGCGAAGCGGAACAGGAAGTCCTCCTCCTGCCGGCCAAGGCGGAAAAAGCAAAAAAATCGAAACCAGCGCTTTTTTCGCTTGCCTAGCGCGGCCAGAGGTGGTACTATGATGGCGTTGATTTGCGCCATCACTGTGTGGCATGAGCTGTTCGGTAACCATGCGAGAGGCCGTCGTGACAGGCTTCGAGCGGAATGTCGAGGATGAAGGACATGAACGAGAGAAGGTTTTTGGCCGGCATGGCCCTTGTCGCGGGCGTGGTGCTTTTAAACGCCCCTCTAAACGCCGCGGTCGAGAGCGACGTCGTCGGCTACACCACCATGACCATGGAGGCCGGCAAATGGTACCAGGTCGGTTGCCCCTTCGTGGCGCTGGATGGTGAGGAAGCCCCCCTTGTCAACGACGTTTTTGCGAATGGCTTTGAGGCTGGCGACGAACTGATGATTTTGGACTCCGAGACGTCGCATTATTCGTCTTCGGCATATTGGATTCCCGAAAAAGGATGGTGCGATCTTCCCATCGCGGCCATTGCGACGCCCATCTCCACGACCTTACCTGCGGGGCAGGCGGTTTACATCCACAAAGGCGAGACGCCCAGCGTCATGACCGTGTCCGGGAAGGTCGAGGCCAAAGAGGTCTCGTTCGGTTCGGCGACCAGCTCGTCTTGGGCGCAGGTCGCGCCGGTCTGGCCGGTTTCGCAAAGCGTGAACGCGTTCAAGTGGACGGGTTTGGGCGATGGCGATGAATTGATGATTCTGAATCCGGACACGCAGACGTATAGCAATTCGGCTTATTGGGTTACCGGCAAGGGTTGGTGCGATCTTCCTATCGCGGCGATCGCGAAGCCGGTCGACACGGTGTTGCCGGTTGGTCAGGCCGCGTACATCAACAAGAAGGCGGCTGGCAAAGCGACGGTCTCCGCCGAGATTTCCGCCAAGTAAGCGTTTAGGTATAAAGGGTTCCCTCTCATGAAGAAAATCTTGTTCTTCCTGGCAATCGCAACGTGCGGGATGGCTTTCTCCGCGTCGGTTGATTGGACGTCTAGTGCCGCCATCTCCTCTCGGAGCGATGGAGGCCCCACCGTCAATTGGTCGGCTTTCGGAATCGGGGCCGATTTCGCAAGTGGCACGGCCTACATCATCCAAGCGCAATCCGGTTGGACGCAGGACGCGCTTGTCTCCTACCTGCAAGCAAACGGGCTTGTGACCCCTGATGGCGGCGGAAGCTATGCCTATGACTCGGCCGCCATCACAGGGAGCAGTGGTTATTACTACGTGAACGGCAAGCAGTGGGACACCAATGTCCCGACTTCTGTCACAGGTGACTACTTTGTCATCGTTGTGGATAGCGATGGGGCTTCTTTCTCCGTCTCAAGCATACACAATCAAACGCAAGACGGGAACATCAGCGTTAACGCAAAGCTCGAAGAAGGCTTTTGGTCTGCCACCGGCACGCTTGGTGGAGGCGGGCAGGTGCCAGAACCGACGGCGCTGGCGTTGCTGGCGCTGGGGGTGGCAGGATTGGCGTTGCGCAGACGCGCGGCGTGAAAGCCACCATGTGCCAAGCAGCGGCCCACGGCGTTCGCCGTGGGCCGCTTGACGTGATGGGTGCCTTCTGGGGCGCCTACTGGGAGCGCCTCGTTACGGGGCGACGGGAGGGGTGTCACGGAGGTGGGATGTTCGCCCGCCGATGGCGGGGCGAGAGCCGGGGGAATGGTCAGTTCCCGGTGGCGGGGGCGTCGGCGCAGGCGGGGCAGAGGCCCCAGAGGGTGAGAGTGAGATCCTGCGGGCGGTATCCGGGGGGGAGGCGGAGGGCGTTCGGGAGGTCGGCGGGGAGGTCGGCGAGGTCACTCAGCGCGCCGCAGCGGAGGCATTTGAAGTGCGCGTGGGGGATGACGCGCCCGTCGTAGCGGAGCTCGGCGTCCTCGGTGCGCACTTTGGCCGCGAGTCCGTGGCCGACGAAGGCGCGGAGGACGTTGTAGACGGTGGTGCGGGAGAGGGAGCGGACGTTCGGGCGCAGTGCGCGATAGATTTGGTCGATCGTCGGGTGGACGGGGTGGGCGACGAGCCACCGGTAGACGGCCATGCGTTGCGCGGTCGGGGCGAGGCCCCGATCGCGCAAGCGTTGGCGGATCGCGTCGTCAGAGGGCGCGTCCATCGTGAGGTCTCACTTGGCGGCGAAGAGTCGCTTGAGGAGGCCTTCGAAGCCGGCGCCGTGGCGGGCCTCGTCCTTGCACATTTCGTGGACGGTGTCGTGGATGGCGTCGAGGCCGAGCTGTTTGGCCTTTTTGGCGAGGGCGAGCTTGCCTTCGCAGGCGCCCTGCTCGGCGGCGGCGCGGAGTTCGAGGTTTTTCTTGGTGGAGTCGGTGACGACCTCACCGAGGAGTTCGGCGAACTTGGCGGCGTGCTCGGCCTCTTCCCAGGCGGCCTGCTGGTAGAAGGCGGCGACCTCGGGATAGCCTTCGCGGGTGGCCACGCGGGCCATGGCGAGGTACATGCCCACCTCGGTGCACTCGCCGGCGAAGTTCATGCGCAGGCCTTCGAGGATCTCGGGGTCGACATCCTTGGCGACGCCGACGCGGTGCTCATCGGCCCACTGCATTTTGCCGTTGTCGACCTTCTCGATGAACTTCGAGCCGGCGCAACCGCATTGGGGGCACTTTTCGGGGGGGGTGTCGCCGGTGTGGACATACCCGCAGATCGGGCAGACGTACTGCTTCATGGTCTCTCTCCTTTTGTGGATGGGTGATCGAAAAACTGGAATGATTATAACAAATCGCCGTTCCGCGCGCAACACCCTTACGGTTTTTCGGCCGGGTCTTCGCGGCAGTGGAGGAGCCGGCGGGGGTGGCATGGGCGTTTGGCACGATGGTGGCATATGAATGTGGCACGGTTTGGCGGCGGGGCGGGGATTGCGGGGGTGGCGGGGCGTTTGGCATGGGAGTTGCAATGTGAGGTGTCGGGCCGGGGAGGCTCGGCAAGGAGGATTTCGTTATGGACATGAATCAGATGACCGAACGTCTGCGCGAGGCGCTGACGATGGCGCAGCAGGAGGGCATCCGCCGGCAACAGCAGACGGTGGAGCCGGAGCATGTGCTGTGGGCCTTTCTGGCGCAGGAGAAGGGGCTCGCGGGGAGCCTGCTGGAGAAGTGCGGCGTCTCGTCGGAGGTGGCGCGGGCGCGGGTGGCCGAGGCGTTGGACCGGTTGCCGCGCGTGACCGGCTCGATGGAGGCGAACAAGATCTACGTCTCCCAAAGCCTGCAGGAAATCCTGGTGGCGGCGTTCGACCGGGCCAAGCGGATGGGCGACGAGTATCTCTCGGTCGAGCATGTGCTGTTGGAGATGGCCGGGCGGATGAAGGTCCTGCGCGACCTGGGGCTCTCGGAGCAGGCGCTCCTGGCGGCGCTGAAGGAGGTGCGCGGCAACCAGCGCATCACGAGCGACAACCCGGAGGACAGCTACGAGGCGCTGAAGAAATACGGCACGGACCTGGTGGAGATGGCGCGCAGGGGGAAGCTTGACCCCGTGATCGGCCGCGACACCGAGATCCGCGACGTCATCCGCATCCTCTCGCGCAAGACGAAGAACAACCCCGTGCTCATCGGCGAGCCGGGCGTGGGCAAGACGGCCATCGTGGAGGGGCTCGCCCAGCGCATCGTGCGCGGCGACGTGCCCGAGGGGCTGAAGGACCGCACCATCTTCGCCCTGGACCTGACGGCGCTGATGGCCGGCGCGAAATACCGCGGCGACTTCGAGGAGCGCCTGAAGGCCGTGCTCAAGGAGATCAAGGCCAGTGAGGGGCGGATCATCCTCTTCATCGACGAGATCCACACCATCGTCGGCGCCGGCAAGACCGAGGGGTCCAGCGACGCGGGCAACATGCTCAAGCCCATGCTGGCGCGCGGCGAGTTGCACTGCATCGGCGCGACCACCTTGGCCGAGCATCGCCTGTACATGGAGAAGGACAAGGCGCTGGAGCGCCGCTTCCAGCCCGTCATGGTCGCCCCCCCGAACGTGGAGGACACCATCAGCATCCTGCGCGGCCTGAAGGAGCGTTTCGAGGCCCACCACAACGTCCGCATCCTTGACACCGCCCTCGTCAACGCCGCCGTCCTTAGCGACCGCTACATCCAGGACCGCTTCCTGCCCGACAAGGCCATCGACCTGCTCGACGAGGCCTGCGCCGCCATCCGCACCGAGATGGACTCCATGCCCGCCGAGCTCGACGCGCTCAGCCGCAAGGTCATGCGCCTGGAGATCGAGGAGGCCGCCCTGGCCAAGGAGAAGGACGACGCCTCCAAGAAACGCCTCGACGAGCTGCGCAGGGAACTCGCCGACGACAAGGCCCAGGCCGACGCACTCACCGCCAAGTGGCAGCAGGAGAAAAAGGCCCACGAGGCCAGCAAGGCGCTCCGCGCGAAGCTCGACGCCGCCCGCCACGAGCTCGAGCTCGCCCAGCGCAAGTACGACTACGCCAAGGCCGGCGAGCTGCAGTACAAGACGATCCCCGACCTGGAGAAGCAGCTCAAGGCCACCGCCAAGGACGGCGCCGACGCGATGCTCCGCGAGGTCGTCGGCCCCGAGGAGATCGCCGAGGCCGTCAGCCGCTGGTCCGGCATCCCCGTGACCAAGCTCCTCGAGGGCGAGCGCGAGAAACTCCTCCGCCTGGGCGACGCCATCAAGGCCAAGGTCATCGGCCAGGACGAGGCCGTCGACGCCGTGGCCGACGCCGTGCTCCGTGCGCGCGCCGGCATCCGCAACCGCCAGAAGCCCATCGGCGCCTTCCTCTTCCTCGGCCCAACCGGCGTGGGCAAGACCGAGCTCGCGCGCGTCCTCGCCGAGCAGCTCTTCGACAGCCGCGAGGCCATGACCCGCATCGACATGTCCGAGTACATGGAGAAGCACAGCGTCAGCCGGCTCGTCGGCGCGCCCCCCGGATACGTGGGCTACGAGGAAGGCGGCCAGCTCACCGAGGCCGTCCGCCGCAAGCCCTACAGCGTCGTCCTCCTCGACGAGATCGAAAAGGCCCACCCCGACGTCTTCAAGCTCTTCCTGCAGGTCTTCGACGACGGGCGCCTGACCGACAACAAGGGCACGACCGTGAGCTTCAAGAACACGCTCATCATCATGACCTCCAACCTCGGCTCCGACCTCATCGCCGACGCCGAGCGGGCCGAGGGCGGCAAGCCGGTGCGCGACCTCGTCGCCGCCCTGCTCAAGAGCAAGTTCCCCCCCGAGTTCCTCAATCGCATCGACGAGACGCTCATCTTCAAGCCCCTCTCCAAGGAGAGCCTCGCGAAGATTGTCGACCTCCAGCTCCAGGACCTCGCCGCCCGCCTCGCCGAACAGGAGCTCACCCTCCGGGTCTCCGACGCCACCAAGCAGGCCATCATCGACCAAGGGTACGACCCCGACTTCGGCGCCCGCCCCCTCAAGCGCACCATCCAGCGCCTGCTGGAGACGCCCATCGCCCGCGACATCATCGCCGGCAAATACCCGCCCGGCGCCACCGTCGCCGTCTGACGCCCCCACCCCGGCGCGCACGCCCCCGCGTGCGCGCCTTTTTTTCGGCAATGGTGTCCGGGGGAAAGTGGGAAGTGCAGAAGATCCTGGCGCATCGCCAACGGCCTCGACACCCCTCCCGACTTTCGGATCGAACCCCTTAGGGTTTCGGGTCAGACCCCTTAGGGTTTCGCCCCAAACCCTCCCGACTGGCGCTCCCAGCACTCCGTTCCGGCACGAGAAGCGAATCGCGGTCCGGAAGTGGTGCCCGGAAGGGTATGAGAATGCGGGGGGCGGCCTGCACGTGGGGATAAGCGCCGCAACTTTTGCCGGACACCATTGTTTTTCGGGGCTCTTCAGAGTTTTTAGTGGGTCGGGTGTGGAAGCGCGCCGCAATGGAAGAGGATGGCTATACGGTAGTTGGC
>CALXMV010000040.1 GCA_944389565.1 uncultured Kiritimatiellota bacterium | reverse complement strand
CGTGGGAGAGTAGCACGCCGCCGGGACTTCCAAAACAAAAAAGGGGGCCGAGCTTCCGCTCGGCCCCCTTCCTTTTTATAGGAAACGTTATGAAAAATTCTCGTTGTTATTATGCTGCGGATATACGGACGTTCTTGGCACAAGCGCCTGATCAAATTCTTGGGGGTATCAATCGTAATAATACCTCGGCGGAGGTAACGGAACGCCAACAGTTTGCTTGGATTCAGGAGATTGATATTTTGAGGCATGAATTGGCCTCATTGGAAGAGGGGCGAATCATTTTCGAATATGTGATTCCACGCAGAGGGAAACGTGTCGATGTAGTCATTCTGTACCATCATATCATTTTTCTTCTCGAGTTTAAGTGTGGTGAGGAGCATTATCTTGCTTCAGCATGTAATCAGGTCTATGACTATGCGCTTGACCTACATTATTTTCAGAAGTCAAGTCATGATAAACTGATTGTACCGGTGATGGTGCCGACCGAGGCAACGACTATATGTCTTGCGATTTCTTGCAAGGATAGAGTTATTGCGCCTCTTGGATGTGGGGCATGTGGTATTGCTGCACTTATTCGTTCTGTCTGTGCGAGATTTCCAGCTGAGCGACCATTTAATTATGCACAATGGGAAGATGCTGAGTATTGCCCCACGCCGACGATTGTGGAAGCTGCGCAAGCGTTATATTCGGGGCATAATGTGGAAGCGATCACGCGCAGTGATGCTGGGGCAGAGAACTTGACGAAGACGACTTCCGTGATTAATGGCATCATTACACGAAGTAAGCTTTTCAATGAGAAATCAATTTGTTTTGTCACAGGAGTGCCAGGAGCAGGGAAGACGCTTGTAGGGTTGAATCTGGCGGTTCAACATTCGAATAGCGAGACGAATCGGCTGGCGGTATTCTTGTCTGGGAACTTTTCGCTTGTGAAAGTTTTGCAAGAAGCTTTGGCACGCGATAAAGTCGCGCAAGGGCTTGATGTTGGCTTACGTATAAAGAAGGCTGAAGCGTTGCGTGAGACTTCCACTTTCATACAAATCATCCATACCTATCGCGATTTCTTTGTGAGTGATGAACGTGCGCCTCGGGAACGTGTTGCTATTTTCGATGAGTCTCAGCGTGCGTGGACACACCAAAAAATTGAAACCTTCATGCGGACCAAAAAAGGCATTTCGGCTTTTCCATACAGTGAGCCGGAGTTTCTTATTCAGACGATGGATCGTCATGGGGATTGGTCGGTCATTGTTTGTCTCGTAGGTGGTGGGCAAGAGATCAATGATGGGGAGGCGGGGCTTCCGGAGTGGTTCGATGCATTACGGCGTTCCTTTCCGCATTGGCATGTTTATGTTTCGCCACATTTAACCAATGAGGTCTATATGCGGGGACGGGAATGGGGGGAGATGGTGGCAGGACTTTCCGTGCGCGAGGAGGAGGCGCTTCATCTAGCGACATCCCTGCGTGCGTTTCGCGCGCCAGAGGTTTCTGATTTTGTGGATACGCTTCTTGCCGTTTCCAAAGAGGAGGCCATGCGTCTTTGGCCTGTCATTTGCAACTCTTATCCTATTGTGGTCACGCGTGATTTGGGACGGGCCAAGGCATGGGTCAAGGAGCAGTGCAGAGGTAGTATGCGGTGTGGGGTGTTGGCGAGTAGTGGTGCCTTGCGGTTGAAGGCGGAAGGGCTTTTCGTAAAGAGCGAGATCGCGGTGGAGAATTGGTTTCTCAATCCCAAGGGAGATGTCCGGTCGAGTTATCAATTGGAAGATGTCGCGACGGAGTTCTCGGTTCAAGGGCTTGAGCTTGATTATGCGGTGGTCGCCTGGGATGCGGATTTTGCGTTTCATGCGGGCGGATGGCTGTCGCGCACATTCAGTGGGACGTCATGGAAGTGCGACAAAAATCCTGAGCAAGTCCGCTATCGGAAGAATGCGTATCGCGTGCTTTTGACACGTGCCCGGCAGGGGATGGTGATTTTTGTCCCACGCGGCGATCGGAGCGACCCGACGCGGGATCCGGCGTGGTATGACGGCACGTACGCGTATCTTCGGGCGCTTGGGATTCCCGCGCTTGCGTGAGGTCAGAGGCCGAGCCCGGCGAGGATGTCGGTGAGCTGGCGCTTGATGACGGTCATGGAGAGATGGCGTTCGAAGAAGTCGCGGGCGGTTTGGCGCAGGGCGAAGAGTTCCTCGCGGCGGTCGATCCAAGGGGTTACGGCGTCGGCGAGGGCTTTGGGGTCGCCGGGGGGGATGAAGGTGATCGCGGGGCAGTCTTTGGCCTCGGGGGGGTAGCCGGTGCAGAACTCGTTGATGACGGGTCGGCAACAGGCCATTGCCTCATAGACTTTGTTTCCGATGACGCGGGAGGCTTTCTCGGTGGTGCCGAAGACGCCGAGGACAATGTCGGCGGTTCGGATGACGCGTGGGACGTCGACGTAGGGAACCTTTTCGAGGAAGGTGATGTTGGCGATTCCCCTGGCTTTTTCCTCGGTGGCGGCCTTGTAGGCGCCCCATCCCAGGAAGTCCCAGTGGATGTTGAGGCCTTGGGTCATGCGTGCGGCCTCGACGATGGTCTCGGTGCCGTGCAGCGGCAGGTAGGCGCCATGGTAGAGGATACGAAGGGGGGCGGAGGAGTCATGCGGCGGGTCGTCCTCGGGGCGGTCGGCGGGGCGGAAGACCTTTTCGTCGGTGCCGGTGAAGAGGACACGCAGTTTTTCGCGGGGGACGCCCATGCGCGTGTGGAAGAAGTCCGCGTGGCAGGAGGTGTCGCAGAGCAGGCGGTCGACGGCATTGAACAGGCGCGTCTCCCAGGCGAGGAGGCGTTTCGCGCGCGCCTCGTCGGCCGTCCATTTTTTTTGCTCCAGGACTTTTTTGTCCCAGGCGGAGATCATGGGGTCGAAGGCGACGGGGATACCGCGTTTGTGGGCCCAGCGGGTGGCGGCGGCGGCATCGCGCTGGCGGGCGACGGGGATCCAGACGAGGTCGGGTCGGAGCCCTTTGGGGCCGCGCAGGGCGTATTCCAAATCGCCCAGCGCGCAGCACCATTTGACGGGGAAGATCGCGACCTCCCATCCCAGCTCCTTGAAGAGGGCGATGTAGACGCGGTTGCGGGAGTAGGCGGGGTCGAAGCGGCCCCACCAGAGGACGGTCTTTTTCATGGGAGGGGCTCCAGCAGGTCGAGCATATAGAGGAGGGTCATGAGGCGGACGTCGAGCGTGTGCCCGGCGCGGTAGGACTTCACGGTCCCGACGAAGCGCCCGCGGTCGATCAGCGCGATGGCCGCCACGAGATCGAGCATCGTCCGGTGCCAGACGGGCTCGCAGCTTTTGCCTTCGCCGAGGTCGAACTCCTGGCGTGGGGTGGTGATGAAGCCGCGCTTCCCGTGGATGAGGATGTTCTCGGGCGTGTAGCCCATGTTGCGGGTCTCGGCGAAGAGGCGGCCGACGGTCTTGGAGAGCAGGTATTGCGTCTGCGTGGCGTTGGTGCGGGCACCCGCGCCGCGCGTGAAGGTCTCGGGCGTGAGGTCGACCTGGAGCCGTTGGTCGCCGATCACCGTGTCCCACGAGATGGCGACGTCCAGATGCATCCGTCGGTCGCCGGGCTCGGCGGGGAGCAGGGTCACGAAGTCGCCGCGCGTGCCGCCGATGGTGACCGGCTCCTTGACCGTCACGTAACGCGCCGGCCGGTCGGTCGGGACGACGCCCGCCTTTCGGACGGCCTCCACGAGGTCGAGGCTGGAACGGTCGAAGAGGGGCGGGTCGCCGCCGGCGATGGCGAGGCGCACGTCGTCCACGCCCAGCCCCAGGCGCAGGGCGATGATGTGCTCGACCATGCGCAGATAGTTGTGCGGGGAGCCGGCGCGCAGGACGATGTTGCGCGCACTCGTCCAGACGTTTCGGACGGAGACCTTGACGTCGAGCTGCTCGCGCAGGTCGGTCCGGTGGATCCACCAGCCGGGGATGGCCGAGGGGGCGAAGGTGAGGATGGGGCGGCGCTTCCGCTCGAAGGTCCCGACACCCTCGGCGCTGGCCTCGCCGGCGAGCGTCGTCGCGTGCGTGCCATAGGGGCAGGGGTCGTCGGTGAGGCGGCGCTCCGTGACGGGCTGCGCCTCGAAGCGTTCGTAGGCCCGGCGCACTTGGGTCTCCTCGCCGGCGACCAGACGGCCGATGATGGGTGCGGGCATGGTGGCGGGACTCCTTATCTGTAGCGCAGGCGCGAGGCGCCGAGATACTCGCGCAGGATGGAATTGGTGGGGACGTCGGCCATCGGCATGGAGGCGAAGTTCTGCAGGAAGCAGGAGAGGCGGCGGGCGACGACGAACTCGGGGTGGTAGGGCTTGATCTGGTTCAGCAGGGGCGAGGCCAGGGTCTTCAGCACGGGGATCTCGTAGTCGAGCGCGGTGTTGAAGACCGCGTCCGCGCAATGCTGGAAGGGGAAGATCCACTTCTCCTCGCCCGCGCGGACCCCCGGCCACAGGCGGAGCGTCTCCAAAGGGCTTCGCCCGCGGAACTGCCCGTCGCGCACCATCCGGCGCAGGAGCCGGTTGTCGATGGTCGAGACGCGGTTATGGCTGTCGATGGCGACCTGGGTGAGGATATTGACGTAGATGAGGAACTTTTCCTCGCGCGGGATCTGCGGCGTGAGGTCCGGGTTGAGCGCGTGGATGCCCTCGATCACGAGCACGCCGAGGGCCGGATCCAGCGCGATCGTCTCCTCCGCGTCGAAGCCCTCGTGCCTGCGGAAGTCGAACTTCCGCAGGGGGATCGTCTCGCCGCGCAGGAGCTTGAGGAGGTCCTCGTTCAGGCGCGGGCAGTCGACGGCCTGCAGGCATTCGTAGTCCAGGTTCCCCTGCGCGTCGCGCGGGTTGCGCGCGTCGCCCACGAAATAATTGTCCGTGGAGAGGAGGGTGGGGCGCAGGCCGAGCACGCGCAGGTGCGTGCACAGGCGCATGGCGAAGGTCGTCTTGCCTGCCGAGCTGGGGCCGGCCACGAGCACCACGTGCGGGCGCGGCACACGCGCGGCGATACGGTCGGCGAAGGTCGCCAACCGCTTTTCGTGGAGGGCCTCGACGGTGTTGATCACGTCCGCCACGGAACCGTCCGCGATGGCCGCGTTGAGCTCGCCCGCGTCGCGGATGCCGATGATCTCGCCCCACCGCAGGTGCTCGGCGTAGACGTCGAACAGGAAGTCGTAGGGCGGCATGGGGTCGAGCTCCGTGGGCGTCTTCGTCCCCGGGAACTCCAGCACGAAGCCATCGCGCAGCGGCACGATGTCGAAGAGGCCGATGGCGCCCGAGCGCGTGGCCAGCACCCCCTGGGGCAGGTCGCGGAAGCCCTCGCAGACGGCCAGCCCGAGGTAGGGCGGGTTGCGGTGGCGCAGCAGGTTCGCCTTGTCCTCCTGCCCGTTCGCCCGGAAATAATCCAGGATCTGCGCGTAGCCCACCGCCCGGTGGCTGATGGGCACGTCGCGGGCGATGAGCGCGGCCAGGCGCGCGCGCAGGGCGGCGACCTTCGCGTCGCGCTCGCCCGCCGGCACCTCCCAGGACCAGAAGAGGGCGTTGTGGCCGAAACTCTGCCGCACGCGGCAGCGCGTCTCGGGGAAGTCCTCGTGCAACACCTTGGCCAGGAGGAAGCAGAGCGTGCGGCGGTAGACCTGCCACCCCTCGTCGTCGGCCAGCGTGAGGGGCTTGAGGCGCGCGTCCACGATCGCCGGCGTGTCCAGGGGCATGACGTCGTTGTTCGCCAGGACGGCGAGGACCGGCAGGCCGCCCACCTCCCGCGGCAGGACGTCGCAGGTGGGCGTGCCGTAGGCGACGGCGCGCTCGCCCTCCTCGCCCGCGATCGCCAGCTCGATGGTGTCGTCCAGGATCATGCCTTGGCCCCCATTGGCGGGTCGGTCAGTTCGTAAGGTCGTCGTCGGTGTTCAGCTGGCCGTCGGCGGCGGCCGAGCGGATGGTGTAGCGCTTGCCCTCGACCTTGTAATCGAAGGGCTGGCCCCAGGAGTCGTTCAGGGTGCCGGCCTTGATGAGGGGCTCCTCGTCGTTGATGCCCACGGTCAGGTCCTCGAGCGTCTTGGGCAGGCGGCCGGTCTTCATGCGGTAGAGGTCCACCGCCTGCGAGATGGCGTTGATGGAGGTGAGGGTGCCGGCCTTGCGCGCGTCGTCGCCCGCGCTGCCGAAGTTCACCACCACCACCGTCCCAAGGATGCCGAGGATGGCGATCACGAGCAGCAGCTCCACCAGCGTGAAGCCGGCGGCGCGGCGCAGACGTTTCCGGATATCGTTCATGTCCATGTCCTTCCTGTTTCTATTGACCCATGGCCGAGGTGGCCGAGAAGACCGCCGAGAGGATGGCGATGGCCACGAAGCCCACCACCATCGCCACCAGGATGATGAGCAACGGCTCCAGCGCGGTCGTGAAAATCTTGATGTTGCGGTCGAGCTCCGCCTCGTAACGCTTGCCGATGTGGCTGAGCGCGTTGGGTAGGTTGCCCGTCTGCTCGCCCAGCGCCATCATGTCCGTCATCATGCGGGGGAAGACGCCGCTCTGCGCCAGCGGCCCCGAGATCGTCGTGCCGTCGGTCACCCGCTCCCGCGCCTTCCGCAACTCCGCGGCGATCACCGCGTTCCCGCACGTCTCCTCCGAGATCCTCAACGCCTGCAACACGTTCACCCCGTTCGCCAGCAACGTCTCCATCGTGTACGCCAGCGACGCGTACGCCCCGCTCGCAATCAGCCCCTTCACCAGCGGCATCCGCAGCTTGAAGGCGTCCCACCGCACCCTTCCGCTCCCCGTGCACCACTTCCGGAAGGCCGCCACCGCCGCCACCGCCCCGATCGCGTAAAAGACCCCATACTTGATGAGCCCGTCGCTCATCCCCATCAGCAGCCGCGTCGGCAAAGGCAGCTCCCGCCCCATGCTCGCGAAGAGCTCCGTGAACTGCGGCACGATCTTCACCATCGCGAAGATCACCGCCACCACCCCCATCCCCAGCACGATGCTCGGATACGTCAGCGCCGAGATGATCTTGCTCCTCATGCTCTGATTGCGCTCATAATGCTCCGTCAGCCGGTGCAGCACCTCCACCATCGCCCCCGAGGCCTCCCCCGCCCGCACCATGTTCCCGTAAATCCCCGGGAACGTCCGCGGATGCGCCCCCACCGCGTCCGAGAACGCCTCGCCCCGCATGATCCGATCCCGCAGATCCGCCGCCACCACGCACATCCCGCTCTCCGGATCGCCCTGATTCGCCAACGAGTTCAGCGCCGCCCCCAGCGTCATCCCTGCCTCGATCAGATCCGCCAGCTCCGACGTGAAGAGCAACACCTCCGCCGGCTTCATCCGCTTCGCCGGCCCCGACGACAGCTTCCAGAACGGCGTCCCCCCCCCCTTCGCTTTCGGCGCCGCCCGCTCCGTGATCGAAAGCGGCGTCAACCCCTGCGCCCGCAACGCCGCGAGCGCGCCCTTCCGATCCGCCGCCGCGATCGAACCCTCGACCCGCGCGCGCTTCCCGTTCAGCGCCACATAGCCAAAATCAGCCATAACGCCACGCAGTCTACCAAATCCCGCTCCCCGCGGCAACCCCGCCCCAAACCCTCCCGACTTCCGCCCCAGACCCCTAAGGGTTTCGGGTCAGACCCCTTAGGGTTTCGCCCCCCAACCCTCCCGACCTTCGTTCGCCCCATCCGCGCAATCGCATTGTGGACGATTCAGGGGGGGCAGTAGTGGATGGGGACGCGGAGGAGGGCTTCGGGCGTGTCTTCGTGGAGGGACTCGGGGCCGTTGTCGGTGAGCAGGGCCTTGAGTTCGTGACCGTCGGCGCGGAGGTCGCGGCGGAAATGGCGGGGTCGAGGCCGAGGACGGCCTCGGCCTCGTCGCGCTTGGTCTTGGCGACCTCCATGGCGTCCCTGGCGAGGTTTCTGGAGGCGCCGAAGGCTCCTGCGACGCCCTGCGCGAAGGCGTCCTTCTGCGCCTGCGTCCAGTGGATGTCGTAGGCTTGGCGGAGGCGTTCCTGCTGCTGGAGGATGATGTCGCGCGGGGTGATGGAGGCGTTGCCTTTTTTGCGCGGGGTGTATCGCTCCTGCCTTGCCTGGTCGTTGATGCGGTCGGCGATGGTGGCGGCGTGGCGGTCGTCGGTCTCGATGCCGAAGTCGGCGTAGGCGCGGCGGATGTCGTCGGGCTTGAGGGTCTTGCCGGTGCGGGAGGCCTCGGCGAAGAGTGCGACCTCGACGATGGCGCGCTGGGCGATGTCGGCCTCGGCGGGGCTTCTGCCGTAGTAGAGCGCGGCGGTGCGCACGCGGGCGTTCACCGCGCGGAGGCGCTCGTCCGCGCCGCCGACGGCCGCTCGGTTTTGGGGCTTGACTTCCGCGCCGGGATATGCGACAGTGTCGGTGTTAGGGCCGCTAGGGCCGTTGAAGGAATTAAGTAGGGACAATGCCCTTGCCAGCAACGGATTTTTGGCGGCCCTTGCTTTGTCTGCGAATAAGACGGTTCCGTCCTTGACGGCGTTGGCGTACTTCTTCTCTGCGTTTTCCGTACGCGAGTATGCGCTGGCGATGTCGACGAGTGTGCCGTTTCGGATGAAGGACGCCATGATTGGGGCGATTCGTCCGTTCATGTCTGGCGCGGGGACGTCGGTGAGGACGGTAAGCATAGGGATGTCGGTGAGTGGCTGCTTGTCGCGCATGGCGAGGACGGGGGAGCCCAGCGCTTCCACTAGGTGCGCGAAAGTCTCTGGCGTGAAGGCGTGCTTTTTATGGAGTTTCTTCAGGATCTTGCCATTGATGGCGATACCTTCACCGTCAAATCCATAGGCCTTCATCCAGTTTGGCACGTCGGCAACGATAATGATTTGCCGTGCGTCGATTCGGTTTTCGTCGCCAACGGGCAGGAGTGCGCGCGCGAGCGCGTCGGCACGGCTGGTTGCGTCCTTTGCCTCGATGAGCGGCCTCCGCGCGCTTCCGCCGACGGCGCGGCGGGGCTGCCGCGCGATTCTGTGGATGAAGACGCGCTTCAGGGTGCGCAGTGCGGATGCCTCGTCGGCGAATGTGTCGATGAAGGTGTCGCCGTCCCTGTATTCGATGTAGGC
This sequence comes from uncultured Kiritimatiellota bacterium, assembly GCA_944389565.1. Lineage (GTDB taxonomy): Bacteria > Verrucomicrobiota > Kiritimatiellia > RFP12 > DVOR01 > Spyradenecus. Next base: position 6,491 of record CALXMV010000040.1, on the reverse strand, counting down.
GGAGAAGAAAGTGTCGCCTTCGGGCTGTTGGTAGAACTCGCTGTTGACGATGTTGAGGCGCGTTTTCACGAGGCTCATCAGCGCGGGGAGCGTCTTGGCGTCGGCGATTTTTGTGAACAGTCGGACGTCGCGTAGGTAGTCTCTTTGGGACGCGGCGAGGCGTTGGTGCGAGAAGGTGAGGTCGTCGTAGGTTTGCCTGCGCCACTGGCCGTCCTTCCCCTTGATATTCCCTTCGGTCATCCGGGAGGGGGTGGAGAAGAAGACGTCGAGGCTGTCAAGCTGTGGCAGGGTGGCGTGCAGGCCGGCGACGCGCGCCTCGGCTTCTCCGATGGCGTTGGCGTAGGTCGACCAGTCGGTCGTAGCGCTTGCGCCGTTCTCGAAGTTTTCCTTTCCCTGGATGATGTGTTGGATCTCGTGGTAGAGGGTGTCTGTCAGCTCTTTGTCGGTTTTGTGTTTTGTGGGGTAGATGGCGATTCTTCCGAGGCGGGCGTAGCCTTGCGTGGTGTTGCCCCGCGGGCTCTTTAGCGCGTAGATGGGGGTGTTCGCGAGTCCCGGGTAGGCGGCGAAGAGTGGTTCGTCATTGATGAGTTCCCCGAGCGGGATGGCGTCGCGCTCCTCGTTCCCGTTCTCTTTGGCCTTGTTGACGAGGCGCGCGCGTGCGCCTTTGCGGAGCGTGCCGTAGGGGATTTCGAGTCGCCACTTCCCGTCTTTGCCGAGGGTCCATCCCCAGTGTTTGCTGGCGAGCGCGTACGCGTCTGTGGGGTTGTCGCGGTCGGCTTGGTGGCGGCGCCACCGTCCTGCGAGCGCGACGTTGTCCCGGTCTGTGGGGCTGTAGTGCGTCAGCCTGGTTGCGCGTGCGCGTTCGCCTCGGGTGAAGTCCGTCCCGACGAGATTGCGCACCTCTTCCGCGGCCTCGTTGAGGCCTTGCAGGAGTGTGCGGGTGGCGTTGGGGGCCTTGGTGAGGATACGCCTGCCCCTCGCGTCCTCCGTCAGTCGGTAGCCTGCGTTGTGCAGGTTGCTTGCGCCGACGGCGCCGATGATGGAGCGGCGGGGAGTGCCTTGCCCCGGAACGATGCGCTCGTTGACGACGGGGTGGTCGACCTGCTCGCCGTGGTCGTAGTATTCGGTGACGAGCGCGCCGGTGTCTTCGTCAATGTATTCGGTGCGGCCGTGCGGTCTGCCCCGGCCGTTCACATCTCGGTACTCGGCGTAGAAGATGCGTTTGCCGTTCTCGAACTCTTCGTAGGTCCAGTCGGTGCCGCCGTTGTATTCGGTGCGGCGATCGCCGGTCCGTGGTGTCATCATATCGGAGCGCCAGTTCGGGTTGTCGAATGGGTTTTGATTGGCCTCTTCTTCCGTGAGTCTGCGGTCCTCACGCAGGGTGAGGCCGTTGCTGTCTTTGATGGTCCTGTCGTAGTATGGGGATCCTGGGTAAGAGGGGTGCGCCTCGGCTTGGTTTCCTTCCGCGTAAAATCGGATTATTTCGTATGCGGGGTATCTCGTTTCGACCGACTTGTAGCGCACGCCATTCTTGTAGAGGGATGTTTCGGCCTTGAATACGCGTCTTTGTGCAAAGATCCACCTTTCCGTTTTGCCCTCGGCGATGGATCCTCTCGTCCCTACCAAGAATGCCCGACCTTTTGGTTTGGCCAGGGGGACGAGTTTCCCGTCTTGGGTCATCTCATAGGCGTTTTGGATAACGATGTCGCCCGGGATGTCGCCCGATGCGTATCCCATCTCTTTAGCGGTGATGGTGAGCGGGAGGGGGATTTTTGTGCCGTGGTCCTTGTCGTCGAGGTCCCACCATTTTCTTCGTTTTGTGTCGGAGGATTGGAAGGCGCAGAGTTTGCCGTTGTGGAAGGCGGCGGCGCGGCCGGTCTTGCCGTAGCGCGCCCAGTATTTTCTCGCGCTCTCGGAGAGCGCGCCGGTCGTTGGCGAGCAGGTGAGGAGGCACCAGGGGCTCCAGAACGCGCCGTTGGCGTTGCGGCCGAGGTGGGAGTTCATGATCTGGCGCATGGCCTGCTGGCCGGCGGGGGAGTCCTCCACGTCGTAGATGACGACGCCGTGGCCGAGGTCGCGCTTGTTGGAGAGCTGCGGGACGGTGTCGGGGTCGAGGTAGGCGATGGCGGGCTTTTTCTTCTTGGCCTCGGCGCGGGCGTTGGCCTCGTTGATGAGGGCGGCAGGGGAGTCGAAGGTCTGGAAGTCGAGGTGGTATTTGCCGGCCATCTGGGTGGCCATGTCGAGCTTGTCGCGGTCCTCGGGGAGGATGAGGGAGCCTTTGACGAACCAGTGGAGGGCGGCTTTCTCCTTTTTGGTGTCGTCCAGGGTGTCGAGCTCGCGCATGAAGGCGTCCACGTCACCCTGCGGGAGGTTGGGTCGCGCCTTGGCGATGAGCGCGCGGTACTCGGCCTTGCGCTTGGCGCCGACGGCGAAGCGCGCGGTGGCGATTTCCTCGCCGAGGTCGGGGTAGGCGCCGCGCGCCTCCTTCTGGCGCGCGGGCGTGGCCTCGGGATCCACGCCGCCGACGCTCCTGCGGATGTCGGGGGGGCGCGGGTCGAAGCGCTGGGCGAGGGGGATGAGGTTGCCGTCGCCGTCGTAGGAGAAGGGGTCGAGGCTCTTGACCTGCCGGGGGGCGAAGACGATGTAGACGGTATCGAGGTCGGGCGCGAACTGGGGGGCCTTCCCGCCCACGTCGTGCACGTTTTGGATGATGACGCCGTCGTATCCGTGTTGCTTCGCGTATTTGGCTATTTCGCGCGTGGTGCCCCCGACTTCGCCTTCCTCCTCGTCTGTAAAACGCAGGTGGTCCCACCTGTTGCCCTGGGCATCGATGACAAGCGGGCGCTCCATCCGCAGGGCGACTGCGTAGTTCCCTGCAGCCTCTTCGGGGAAGCTGTTCAGGATTTTCCCAACCGACAAATCCTCAAAATCCCAGTCCGTCGTTCTGTCGAGAACGGAAAGTGGGACGCGTGCGATGACCTCGTCGTCAGCCTTGAATGAAAGCTCATAGTACCCCTCGTCGCCGTAGTCTTCTGCCTCGTCTTCGTCGAGGGCGACGTATTTCGCTTCCGCGACGTCGCTTTCCTCGAAGGCATCGACCACGCCTTGGTATCTGCTCGCGTCGAGAATGCGCCGGAGAAGCGCGTGGTAGCCTTCTCGCGTGTGGATTTCGCGGATTCCACCCACGCCAGAGTAGCTCCCAGCCGTCCCGACGTCTCCCGCAAAGAACAGAGAGCGACCGTCGTCGCTTACATTTGGATCAAAGACGGTAAATCCAAATACGGGCGCGCCATGCGTCGCGCGAATGGTGTATCCCGCGCGTTCGGCAGCTTCCTCCACGAGACGTCGCGCCGTCTCGACGTCGCCCTTTCGCTCGGCTTCCCGGTGCGCCTCCGTCGCCTCCTCCAGCCATCCGCCGACGGAGCGTCGGGGGTTGACATTCCCGCCGGGATATGGGACAGTATTTTTGGAGTCGGGGGTGCCGCGTTGCTGGTTGCTGGCCAGTGCGTTGCCCCTCCCCATTGCCCCCGGCTCCTCAATTTCCAGCAACTCGAGCGAGTAGATACGGCTTCCGTTCTGCTCGCTCACTTTTATGGTGAGCCAGGCTGTTGCGGGGCGCGTGGTGGAGCCGTCGGAGACGCTGATGGGCGAGGCGTAGCGGCGAATGGCCACGACGTTGGGGTCATTGTTTGCGTCGGCGTGCTCTTCGGCGAGCGTGGCGTTCTCGTAGAGTTCGCCGATTCGTCGTGCTGCCTGGTTGTGTTGGGAGATGGTAAAACCGTTGGCGATACTCTTGTCGGTGGCCTTGTTACTGAGTACTTTGCGGATTTGCCTCATGTTGAGCGTTGCGCGCTCGCCGGTCTCACGGTTGACGTAAGTCGTGCCGAGTTGGCGTTTCAATTCCTCGTAGACGTCTTTTGCCGTCAGGTAGTCGCTGGGGATGGCGATGGGTTGGCGGGCGTTGCCGGAGACGGAATAACGGAGTCCGGCGATGGTGCGGGGGCGTTCGTTTCGATAGGCGCGGGGCTTGCCGATGGCGGTGAGCGCGGCTTTTGTGGTGGCGTCGGCCATACGCTTGTGTTGGCTCATGGCCTCGGCGTATGGCGCGGCGAGGGCGCGGAGGGTCTCCGTGTCGGCGTCGGCGGCGATGGCTCGGACGAAGGCGTTGCGCGCGGGTGCGACGGTCTCCTCGAAGTGCCTGGCGATGGTTTGCTCGGCGGGGAGGAACGTGCCGTTGCGCTCGTCCTTGGTGAGCTTGTCGGTGTTGGCCTCGCGCGGGGCTTGGCGCATCCCGGTGTAGTAGAAGAAGAGCGCGGCGGTGTGCCTGTCGGCGATGTCCGCCGGCGTGCGCACGTCGGGGAAGTCGTCAGGGTCGAGGAAGAGCACCTCGTCGAAGTGCCTGCCGACGTGGTGCCACTCGTGGGTCAGGTCGAGGAGGTCATGGGAGAAGAGATCCCGCCCGTTCTCGTCGCGGACGCCGAGGATTTTGCTCTCTCCGAGCGGGCCGAGCGGGCGGTGGGCCATCCATGCGCCGTAGGGGATGCCGAGCGTCTGCGCGATCTGCGCCTCGGTGCGGAGGCCACGCAGGAGGGCGTCGTTGGCGCGTTCGCTCCAGAACCCGTCCCGATAGCCGCCGACGGCGCGGCGGATGTCGGGGTCGGCGGGGTCGAAGGAGCCGGTGTTTTCCGTGGCGGACTTGATGTTTGCGGCACCGCCTTTGTCGGTGAGGACGACGTAATCGTCGGTCAGCGTGCCGTCGCCCTCGATGACGTTGCGGACGATGAGGCCGTCTCGGTAGAAGTCGATGGCGTCCTGGGCGAGGTAGTCGGTGCTTTCGCCCTCTGGGAGGTTGTCCCAGTCGTGGCCGCGGGCGTCGACGACGAGGGGATTCCGAAGGTTGAGGAAGCAGGCGAGCGGATCGAGGCCGGGCGCGCCGGCGTTTGCCGCCGTGTTCCGGTTCGAGGCGAACCAGGCCGTGCCGTAGGGCGCGGTGCTGTTCTTGACGCCCTCGCGCCGGTCGTCGAAGACGGTGAAGCGCGCGAAGCGGCCGTGGTAGACGACGAGTGGCTCGCCGTTCGCGTCCACCACCTTGCTGGCGTTGGCGGAGTCGTTCTCCCAGTCGCCGAACCACGCCTTGAAGGCGGGGGTTCGCACGAGGAGCCAGAGGCGGCGGGTGAGGCGCGTGGGCTTGCCGTTGGGCGCCTTCATCCAGGCGGCGGTGCCTTCGAGGCGTTTGCGGACGGCCTCCATCTGTGCGCGCGCCTCGGGCGTGAGGCCGGTGCCGATGGAGAGTCTGCCTGTGGCGGTGCGTTCGGCGGTCTCGGCGCGGATGGCGGCGGTGCGCTCGGCGATGGCGCGCTTTCCGCTTTCGAGGGCGGAGGCGGTCTCGCGGTAGGCCTGGTCGAGTTGGCGGGCCTTGGCGCGCTGGACGGTCTCGACGTCGGCGCGGATGGCCTCCCAGAGGGTGTCGACGTAGCCGTCCCGGATTCGGCCTTCGTCGGCGAGGGCCTTGGCGGCGGTGTCGGGGCTGGAGGCGTTCCTCCCTCCCCAGAGGATCCCGTTGAGCCAGGGGTGGTCGAGGCCTGCCATCTCGGCGGGGTAGAGGGCGGTGGCGGCGTCGAGCGCCTGCTCGCGGGTCATGCCGCGCTCGGCCATCTGGCGGCGGACGTAGGAGGCGCGGCTCTCGATGGTGACGTGTCCGAGTGCGCGGGAGTTCTCGATGAGCGCGTCGCCCTGGGAGGGCGCGCTGTTTCGGATGGCGCGTTTTTGCGCCTCGAGGTGCGCGCGCAGGTCGCGCCCCGCGAGGCGGTATGCCTCCTGCTCGGCGGCGAGGAGGTAGGCCTCTCTCGCGCCGGGGTCGACGTTGAGCTCGGCGCGCTCGCGGAGGAGGCCGAGCTCGCGGTTCTTGGGTCCTTGGGTGGTGACCGGGTAAAGCGCCCCCGCTATGCCTCCCGAAAAACGCGCGACCCCGCAATCCGTTGGGTTTGCGGGGGTTATTGTTGGAGCCGAAGGTGGGATTCGAACCCACGACCACCTGATTACAAATCAGGCGCTCTACCACTGAGCCACTTCGGCGGGCGATGCGGGGAAGTGTAGCAAAGCGATCGGCGGTTTGTCCACCTCCGCCCCGCCGACCCAATGGTGTCCGGAAAAAGTTGCGGCGCTTATCCCCACGCGCAGGCCGCCTCTCGCATTCTCATACCCTTCCGGACGCCACTTCCGGATCGCGATTCGCTTCTCGTCCGGAACGGAGGGCTGGGAGCGCGAGTCGGGAGGGTTGGGGGCGAAACCCTAAGTCAACTATATTTTTTGTTGGATGGTAAGATTTTTGAGAGGGGTGGTGTATCAGGGCGTTTAAGGGGTGGATAAAAGGGCTGAAGGAGGCTTTTAAAGAGGGGAAAAGGAAAGAATTGTCGCAGTTTTCAGAGGAAACAGAAAAACACCAAGAGGCCATTCTGGTTGAATGGCCCTTGAAATGGGAAGATGGGCTT
>CALXMV010000039.1 GCA_944389565.1 uncultured Kiritimatiellota bacterium | reverse complement strand
ATCTACGGCGGCAACCTCCCCACCACGCCTTACTGCCAGACGGCCGAGGGCAAGGGCCCCGCGTGGTCCAACTCCCTCTTCGAGGACAACGCCGAGTTCGGCTTGGGCATGGTCATCTCCCGCGACAAGCAGAAAGCCTTCGCCAAGGAGCTCATCAAGAAGATCGTCGACGCCCCCGAGGCCCCCGCCGACGTCAAGGCCCTCCTCCAAGAGACCGCCGACGCCGCCGACGCCCAGAAGACCGACGCCGACATCAAGGCCCAGCGCGAGCGCGTCGCCAAGATCAAGGCCCTCGCCGAAACCTGCGACTGCCCCACCTGCAAGAAACTCGCCACCGTCGCGGACTTCCTCGTCCGCCGCTCCGTCTGGATCATCGGCGGCGACGGCTGGGCCTACGACATCGGCTACGGCGGCCTCGACCACGTCCTCGCCACCGGCCGCAACGTCAAGATCCTCGTCCTGGATACCGAGGTCTACTCCAACACCGGTGGTCAGGCCTCCAAGTCCACGCCCATCGGCGCCGTGGCCAAGTTCGCCGCCGCCGGCAAGCCGCAGATGAAGAAGGACCTCGCCGCCATCTCCATGACCTACAAGAACATCTATGTCGCGCAGATCTCGATGGGCATGAACCCCGAGGCCGCCGTCAAGGCGTTCAAGGAGGCCGAGGAGTACGACGGCCCCGCCCTCATCATCGCCTACGCCCACTGCATCGCGCACGGCATCAACCTGGCCACCGGCCTGGAACACCAGAAGATGGCGGTCGAAACCGGCCACTTCCCGCTGTTCCGCTACAACCCGGACCTCGCCAAGCAGGGCAAGAACCCCCTCACCCTCGACTCCAAGGCGCCCACGAAGAAGTTCTCCGAGGCTCAGGCCCCCACCGAGAACCGCTTCAAGCAGCTCGCCAAGATGGACCCCGAGGAGGCCAAGCTCCTCTTCGCCGAGGCCGACGCGTTCTACTCCCGCAAGTACGAGTACCTCCAGGCCCTCGCCGCCCTCAACGTCTACTAAGACGCCACGCGGCCTTGGCCAAAAAAGCCGGCGCCCGAAAGGGCGCCGGCTTTTTTGCTTGTCTTTTTAATGGAGATTTGAGATACTTATGCGCGTTTTTGGATAAAACGCGTTACCAAGAGGATTGACCGAAATGTTGCGTTGGAGTCAGACGTTGCTGAACACGTTGCGGGAAGCGCCGCAGGATGCCGAGATCGTCAGCCATAAGTTGATGATCCGCGCGGGGATGATGAGGAAATTGGCGGGCGGGCTCTACACGTATCTGCCGCTCGGGATGCGGGCGTTGCGGAAGATCGAGGCCATCGTGCGCGAGGAAATGGATCGCGCCGGGGCGCAGGAAACCCTCTTCCCGATTCTGCAGCCGGCGGAGATCTGGAAGCAGACGGGCCGCTGGGAGACAATGGGGCCTGGGATGTTCCGCGTGCGGGATCGGAAAGAGGCGTGGTACGTCCTGGCGCCGACGGCCGAGGAGGCTTTCACCCAGTTGGCCAAGAGCGAGATCTCCTCCTACCGTCAGCTGCCGCGCACGATCTATCAGCTCCAAGACAAGTTCCGCGACGAGATCCGGCCACGCTTCGGGCTCATCCGCGGCAAAGAGTTCATCATGAAGGACGCGTACAGCTTTGACGCGGATGACGCCGGCGCGGATCGGAGCTACAAGGCGATGTATGATGCCTATGTGCGCATCTTCGCGCGGGTCGGGCTGAAGGCCAAGCCGGTCGAGGCCGACACGGGCGACATCGGCGGGAACTTCTCGCATGAGTTCATGGTCTTTGCGGCGAGCGGCGAGGACGGGATCCTGGACTGCCAAGCGTGCGGCTATGCGGCGAATCAGGAACGCGCGGAGCGCAAGGCCGCCCGCGTGCCCTATCAGACGGAGGCCGGGGCCGCCGAGCCCGTCGCGACCCCCGGCCAGCACGCCTGCGAGGAGGTGGCCCGTTTCCTCGGGCGCCCCGTGGATCAGGTGGTCAAGAGCCTGGTGGTCACCATCGGCGGCAAACCGGTGATGGCGTTGGTCCCCGGCGACCGCGAGGTGAGCCTCACCAAGCTGCGCCGGATCATCGGCGGAGGAGCCGTGGCGGAGGCCGACGCGGAGACCGTGGCGCAGGTGGCCGGCCCAGTCGGCTCCATCGGCCCCGTGGGGGTCACAATCCCCGTCTATGCCGACCGGTCGCTCGAAGGCGCCGCGGACGTGGTGGTCGGCGCGAACCGTGAGGGTTTCCACCTGACGCACGTCTCCTTGGCGCGCGACGCGAAGATCGCCGCGTATGTGGATCTGGCGACGGTGCGCGCCGGCGATTGCTGCCCGAAATGCGGCAAGCCCTTGGAGATCCGCCGCGGCACCGAGGTGGGGCAATGCTTCAAGCTGGGCACGAAATACTCGGCGGCCATGGGCGCGAACTTCCTGGACGAGACCGGCCAGCCCAAACCCATCGTGATGGGGTGCTATGGGATTGGCGTGTCGCGCACGTTGCAGGCCGTCGTGGAGCAGAGCAACGACGCCGACGGCATCATCTGGCCGGCAGCCGTGTCCCCCTGCCAGGTGGCGCTCTTGCTGCTCGACCCCGGCGACCCCGAGGTGACGGCCAAGGCGGAGACCTTGGCGAATGCCTTGGAGGCGCGCGGCATCGATGTCTTTTTGGACGACCGTGAGGAACGCCCCGGCGTGAAGTTCAAGGACGCCGACCTCATCGGCCTGCCCGTGCGTGTCGTCGCCGGGGCGAAGGGGCTCGCCAAAGGCGGCTTCGAGATTCGTCGCCGCACCGAGAAGGAATCCGCCATCGTGCCGCCCGAGGCCGCCGCGGACGCCATCGCGGCATTGCTGAAATGAAGCTTTCGTAAGTAGAGGAACAGACATGGACAAACAGTCCCCCACCGAGGATCTGACGAAGGAGCGTTACCCCTCCACGAGCACGCGCAGGGATATCGCCGCCGTCATCGCCAAGACGCACAAAATCCCCCAAAACCTGGCCTACGACATCATCGACACCGTCTTCGAGGCCTTACTCTCCAACCTCATCGAGAACGGCCACGTGGAGCTCCGCGGCTTCGGCGTCTTCGAGATCGTCGAGCGTGGCAGCCGCATGGGCCGTAACCCCCGCAAACCCGACCAAGAGATTTGGGTCCCCCCGCGCAATTCCATCAAGTTCAAGCCTTCCCGGCTCCTCCGCGAGGACCTGGCGCAAGCCAAAGTGCCCCCGAAGAACCAGAAGGCCAATCGCTGAGCGAAAGGCACGCAATGGCTTCCGTTTCGTTTGAGGCGCCGCGCGGGATGCGCGACTTCTACCCCGAGGACATGCGCTGGCGCAACCGGGTCTTCGACGCCTGGCGCGCCGCCGCCGAGCGCTTCGGCTTCCATCCCTACGACGCTTGCGTCGTCGAATCGTTGGAGCTCCTCCAGCGCAAAAGCGGCGAGGAGGTCTCCGAGCAGATCTACGCCTTCGAGGACAAGTCCGGCCGCAAGCTGGCCCTTCGCCCGGAGATGACCCCCACCCTCGCGCGCATGGTCGCCGCCCGGCAAAGCCGCCTGAACTTTCCCATTAAGTGGTACGCCGTGGCGCAATGTTTCCGCTACGAGCGCATGACCCGAGGCCGCAAACGCGAGCATTACCAGCTCAACATGGACATCATCGGCTCGGAGGACGTGCTCTGCGAGGCCGAGATCCTCGGCGCCGCGGTCTCCGCCATGCGCGCGATGGGCATGCCCGACGCCGCTTGGCGCATCCACGTCTCCTCCCGGGCGCTCCTTGGCGAGCTCCTCGCCAAGAGCGGCATCCCCGACGACCAACACACCGCCGTCTTCATGGCGCTCGACAAGCGCGGCAAAATCCCAGACGAGGAGATCGTCGCCATCCTGCGCGAGGCCGGGCTCGACGACGTGGCCGTCGCCAAGGCCTTCGAGTTGCTCGCGGTGACCTCGCTCGACGGGGCGGAGGCGCTCGCCGGTTCGGACTCCCCCGCCATCGCCAACCTCCGTGCGCTTTTCGATCTGGCCCGCCGCATGGGTTACGGCGACCTGTTGATGTTCGACATCGCCGTCATCCGCGGACTCTCCTACTACACCGGGATCGTCTTCGAGGCGTTCGACGTCGACCGCCGCTTCCGCGCCATCTTCGGCGGGGGGCGTTACGACTCCCTCCTGGCGCTCGTGGGCGGCAAGCCCACGCCGGCCGTCGGCATGGGATTCGGAGACGTCGTCGTCGGCGAGGTGCTCCGCGAGGTGCTCGGCGAATCCGCGCCCATCGCGCGCAAGGGTTACGCCATCGGCTACATGACCCCCGACCAGCGCGATGCCGCCATCGGCCTCGCCGCCAGGCTTCGTGCCGAGGGGAACACCGTCGACCTCGCCCTCCTCCCCCAGAAACCCAAGCACTTCTTCTCCAAAGCCGGCGCCTCCGACTCCCGTTACGCCGTTTTCCTGGGCCCGGACGACCTTGCCGCCGGCACCGCCCAAGCCAAGGACCTCGACACCCGCGAGAGCCATCCCGTCACGCTCGCGCCGTGAAACGCATCGGCCGTTTGGCGCCCTCGCCCACGGGGGCGCTCCACTTGGGAAACATTCGCACCTTCCTGATCGCGTGGTTGCAGATGCGCCGCGCGGGCGGGAAGGTGCTCATGCGTATCGAGGATCTTGACCATCCGAAACACAAGGCCGGCGCGGATGCCGGCCTCTTGGAGGATCTCGTCTGGCTCGGGTTCGATTGGGATGGCCCGGTGCTCAGGCAGTCCGCCCGTCTTCCGCTTTATCGTGACGCTCTGCGGCGCCTTGCCCCCCTCTATCCCTGTTTCTGCTCACGTGCCGACATTCAGGGCGCCCAGTCCGCCCCCCACCCCGGCGAGGTGCTCCGTTACCCAGGCACCTGCCGCGGACGTGCCCGCCCTCCAGCCCCCGACCGCGTCCCCGCATGGCGCCTCCCCCTCACCGCGCAGGATGACGGCCGCTATGTCGATGCCTTCGCCGGGGCGCAGACCCAAACCGCCGCGCAACGCACCGGTGACTTCGTGGTGGCGCGCGGCGAGGATCCCGCCTACGCCCTCGCCGTGGTGGTCGATGACGCCGCCACAGGTGTCACCGACGTCGTGCGCGGCGACGATATCCTCCCGGTGACCCCCGCCCAAATCGTCCTCTACCACCGCCTCGGCCTTACGCCCCCGACCTTCTGGCATATGCCCCTCGTGGTCGGCCCGGATGGCCGCCGGCTCGCCAAAAGGCATGGCGACACGCGTATTGCGGCCTATCGCGCCGCCGGCGTGCCGCCTGGGCGGATTTTGGCCGCCCTCGCACGCTCCTGCGGATGGAAGGCCTCCCCAGACACAACCCTACGCGACCTCATCCCCTGCTTCGACCTCTCCACCATCCCCCACGAGCCCTTCGTCTGGCACGACGCCCTCCTCTGAGAATATCCACGCATCGGAGCGCCCCATCAAGCACACCCAACGCAAACGCAACAATCTGGCAAAGCAACAGATGCAGATTTGCCACGAGACAACACCCCCCCCCCCCCTGTAACGCACTTGGCAAGATAACGCTCGAACGTAGGCGTAACAGAGAACGCCACTCCACCACGCCGTCCCCGGCAAACCCACATGGCAAGCCGCATCAAAAAGGCGGAGTAAACAAACACTGGGCAGGCCCATCGGGAATCCCCTTCGCGACGCAACGTTTTGGCCTGACGTACCACCTGTCGGCTTCGTCGGGCGAAACCGGTTATTGTTTTGCGAAAGTGAGCCGTGTGCAACGCAGAGGCGGAGTGTTGGCGGTAATAATATCCGGAATACCCACATCGCGTCACAGATTTCACCAGTGGAAAGGTTTCCCACACGAACATGGTGTCCTCGCCAACCTTCACCACCCCATCAAAACGAACATCTCGCAAAAGCGCAGTCCTCCATGCAAGTGTGCAAGCGGAACTCAACGTCCTCGACGCGAAAAACCGCATTACCATTTCCACCCGCGTGAAAGACTCAAGGGGCAATGGTTTCGGAACGGTCTCCCATTCTGGAACTTCTCCGTCAGTCAGATAGTGCTCCCCGCGCATTGAAAGTAAATCTGGGTGTTCTTTCGTCATCGCTTCAACCATTACAGCGAAACGATGAGGGGCAATCAGATCATCCGCATCGATGAACGTTGTATACTCCCCACAGACAGTACCAAGCCCACGATTCCGCGCCGCACTAACTCCCGCGTTCGGCTGATGAACTCCCTTAACACGGGGATTCTCGCGAACAGCCTCGTCCAAAACGGTGCCGCTCCCATCGCGACTCCCGTCGTCCACACCAACGACTTCGTAATTTTTGCACGTTTGCGCGAGAATTGTGTCAAACAAATCAGGCAAGAATCGCACAACCCCATAAATCGGAACAATCACGGATAACATTACCGAATATTGGTCATCATCAGACATCGACATGGCAAAACTCCTTACACATAATAACACTGTTAAGTCAGACACCCCAATTTCAGAGGTTAAATCAGCCGGGGATGACGTTGGCGCGGATGTGGGAGGGGGTGATGCCGAGGTCGGCCAGCGGGAGGAGGACGAAGGCTCGGCGGAGGGCACGGGGATGGGGCAGGGTGAGCGCGGGGTCGTCGGAGGTGACACCTTCGTAGAGAATGATGTCCAGATCGATGGGACGCGGGGCGTTGCGGATTGAGCGGACGCGTCCCGCCCGCGTCTCGATAGCCTGGAGGGCGGCCAGGAGGTCATACGGCGCAAGCGCGGTCTCGATGAGCAACGCGGAATTGAGGAAGCGCTGCTCGGCGAATTGCTCGGGGACCTCGACCGGCGCGGTGTCGTAACGGACGGACGCACGCAGGACACGCGTGCCGGGAAGGGCCGCGATGGCCGCGCGCGCGGCGTCAAGCGCCGCGGCGCGGTCACCCATGTTGCTGCCAAGCGCGATGACGGCCTTGGGCATGGCGCTCAATCGGCGAAGCCAAGGACCGCGCGCATATCGTAGAGGCCGGCGGGCTTGCCTTGCAGCCAGCGGGCGGCCTGGATGGCGCCTTTGGCGAATGCAGCGCGGGAGGAGGCCTTGTGGGTGATTTCGACGCGTTCCTCGTCGGCGGCGAAGATGACGGTGTGGTCGCCGACGACCGAACCGCCACGCAGGGCGTGGAGGGCGATTTGGCCGCGCGGGCGTTCACCGACGAGGCCGTGGCGGCCGTAGATGGCCGTCTCGTCCAACGCGACGCCACGGCCCTTGGCGAGCGCTTGGGCGAGCCCGAGCGCGGTGCCGCTCGGGGCGTCTTTTTTGTGGCGATGATGCATCTCGACGATCTCGGCGTCATACGTGTCGTCCAGGACGGTGGCGGCACGGCGAACGAGTTCGAGGAGGAGGTTGACGCCCAAGGAGAAGTTGGGCGCGAAACAGAGGGGAATGCGCTTGGCAGCCTCATCGACCGCCGCGCGTTCCTCGGCGTCGAGCCCGGTGGTGCCGAGGACGTACGCCTGGCCCAAGCGGGTGGCGTTCGCGAGATTGGGGACGACGCAGGTGTGGAAGGTGAAATCGATGACGGTGTCGGCCTCCTCCGGCCAAGTGTCCTGATAGACCAAGCCGTCGCCGGCGGGTTGGCCGATATGCGGGGAGCCGGGGGCCTCCGTGACGGCGACGACGGGGATGCCGGCATCCTTGGCGCAGGCGAGAAGCATTTGGCCCATGCGGCCGGCGCCGCCGAGAATGGCGAGTTTCATGCGCGAATCTCCTTTCAGATCAGGTCGGTTTCGGCGAGGGCGGCGCGGATCGTCGCCATGCAGGCGTCGTCGGGCGGGCAGAGGGGAAGCCGGTAGACGGGGCGGATTTTGCCCATGAGGCCGAGCGCGGCCTTGACGGGGATTGGGTTGGTGTCACAGAACAGCGCGCGGAAGAGCGGATAAAGGCGTTCATGCTCGGCACGGGCCGTGGCGTAATCGCCCGCCAACGCGGCGGCGACCAGACGGCTCATGGCCGCGGGCGCGACGTTGGAGCAGACGGAGATGACGCCCTTCGCGCCGACGGCCATCATCGGGAGCGTGAGGCCGTCATCGCCGGAGAGCACCGTCAAATCCGGGCAGGCGTGGCGGATGGCGGAGACGCGCTCGACGCTGCCGGCGGCCTCCTTGATGGCGCAGACGTTGGGGTGCTTGGCCAATCGCCCGACGACCGAGAGGGGGATTTCCTTGGCGGAACGGCCAGGCACGTTGTAGAGCACCACGGGCAGCCCCAGGTCGGCCACGGCGCTGAAGTGGCGATAAAGGCCCTCGGCGTTCGGTTTGTTGTAATAGGGGGTGACCTGAAGCGTGGCGGAGACGCCGATGCCAAGCACCTCGCGGGTGAGATGGATGGCCTCCTCGGTGGAATTGGCCCCCGTGCCGGCGATGACAGGCGCACGGCCGCCGACCGCGTCGACGGTCGCCTCGATGACCTTGAGGTGGTCGGCGGGGCTGAGGGTCGGCGACTCGCCGGTCGTGCCGACGGGACTGACGCCGGCGACGCCTTGGTCGAGTTGCCACTGGATGAGGGCGCGCAACGCGCCGTAATCGACGGAGCCGTCGTCGTTGAAGGGGGTGACGAGGGCACTGTAGACACCTTGAAGCTGAAGCATGGCGTTTCCTTTGCGAAAGGGTTAGGCTTTGATCTTGAACGAGTCTTTGAGCGTGACGGTGCGGTTGAAGACCGGCGCCCCGGGACGTGAGGCATGGACATCGGGCGTGAAATAGCCCACGCGCTCGAATTGGTAGTGCTCGCCGGGGAGGGCCTCCGCGAGGGTCGGCTCAACATAGGCGGTGACGACCTTCATGCTGTCGGGGTTGAGCGCGTCCAGGAAGTTGCCGCTTGGGCAGGCCATCGGATCCTCCAAGGCGAAGAGACGGTCGTAGAGGCGGACCTCGGCGGTCTGCGCGGTGGAGGCGTCGACCCAATGGATGGTGCCGCGGATTTTGCGGCCGTCGGCGGGGTTGCCCCCCGTCGCGGCGGGGTCGTAGGTGCCGTGCACCTCGACGACCCGCCCCTCCGCGTCTTTCACCACGTGCGTGCAGGTGAAGAGGCAGAGGCCGCGCAGGCGCACCTCATTCCCGGGGGTGACGCGGAAGAACTTCTTGGGAGGGTTCTCCATGAAGTCGTCGCGCTCGATCCAGAGTTCGCGCCCGGCCCGGATATCGCGGGTGCCGGCGGCGGGGTCCTCGGGATTGTTCTGCGCGTGGGCGACAAGCGTGGTCTCTGCGGGAAGGTTGTCGATGACGAGTTTGAGCGGGTTCAGCACGGCCATGCGGCGCGTGGCGATGCGATTGAGGTCATCGCGCACGCACCACTCCAGCAATGCGAGGTCGGTGAGCGATTTGTACTTGGAGATGCCGGTGCGCTCGCAAAGGTCGCGGATGGCGGCGGCGGTGTAGCCCCGGCGGCGCATCCCGGCCACGGTAGGCATACGCGGATCGTCCCAACCGTCCACGCGCCCCTCCTCGACCAACTGGCGCAGGAGGCGCTTGCTCATGACGGTGTAAGTGAGGTTCAGACGAGCGAACTCGCGCTGTTGCGGGCGGATCGTCTTGCCGCCGCGCACCACCAGGCGCCCCTGTTCGGCCAAACGGTCGACGACCCAGTCGTAGAGCGGGCGATGGACCTCGAACTCCAGCGTGCACATCGAATGCGTCACCCCCTCAAGGGCGTCCTCGATCGGGTGCGCGAAGTCATACATCGGATAGCAATGCCACGCGTCGCCCGTGCGGTAATGCGGCAGGTCGACGATACGGTAAATCACCGGGTCGCGGAAATGAATGTTCGGCGAGGCCATGTCGATCTTCGCGCGCAGGCAACGGGAACCCTCGGGGAACGCCCCGGCGCGCATCTCGCGGAAAAGCGCCAAACTCTCCTCCGGCGGGCGGTCGCGCCACGGCGAGGGCGTCCCCGGCTTCGTGGGCACCCCGCGATATGCCTTCCATTCCTCTTGGGAAAGCTCGCAGACATAGGCCTGGCCGCGGCGGATCAGCTCCTCGGCGATGGCCCACATCTCCTCGAAGCGGTCGCACGCGTAGAAGAAGGCGTCCCACCGATAACCCAGCCACGTGATGTCGCGCTTCAGTTGCTCCACGAAGGCCTCCGACTCCTTGGAGGGGTTCGTGTCGTCCATGCGCAGATGGCAACGCCCGCCGAAGAGCCTGGCCATGCCGAAATCCACCCACACGGCCTTCGCATGGCCGATGTGGATCCACCCGTTCGGCTCCGGCGGGAAACGCGTCACCACCGTGCCATCGTTCTTGCCGGCGGCCAGATCCTCCTCGATCCACTGCCGCAGGAAATGCCTCGACGTGTCCGATTCCGTCCCTTCCGGCGTCTGTTTCGCAACGTCTTCCATAGGTCTGATTGCCTTTCGTGCGCACCATTATACCAAAGACTTGCCACTTTTTCGCGAATATGCGATAATGAATGGGTTTTTCACCACCGTAAGGAATGCACATGTCGATTGTTCTCGGTCTCCCGAAAGGTTCCCTCCAGGAATCGACCTTTAACCTGATGAAGCGCGCGGGGTTCTCCATGACCTGCTCCTCGCGCTCGTACGTCCCCACCGTCAACGACCCCGAGCTGAAGTGCCGCCTCATCCGCCCGCAGGAGATCGCGCGCTACGTCGAGCTCGGCCTCCTCGATGCCGGGATCACCGGCTACGACTGGATCTACGAGAACGGCTCCGACGTCCACGAGGTCTGCGAGATGTGCTACTCCAAGGCCACCAGCCGCCCCGTCCGCTGGGTCGTGGCCGTCCCCAACGACTCGCCCATCCAGTCCGTCAAGGACCTTGAGGGCAAGCGCATCGCCACCGAGGCCGTCGGCCTGGCCCGCCGTTACCTGGAGCGTCACGGCGTCACGGCCACCGTGGAGTTCTCCTGGGGCGCCACCGAGGTCAAGGCGCCCGAGCTCGTCGACGCCATCATCGAGCTCACCGAGACAGGCTCCTCGCTGCGCGCCAACAACCTGCGCATCGTCGACACCGTCCTCACCTCCACCACCCGCCTCATCGCCAACAAGGCCGCCTGGCAGGATGCCGCCAAACGCGCCAAGATCGAGCAGATCGCCATGTTGCTGCAGGGGGCCCTCGCCGCCGAGAGCCGCGTCCTCCTCAAGATGAACGCCCCCGAGTCGCAGGTCCCCGCCATCACCCAGATCCTCCCCTCCCTCCACGCCCCCACCGTCAACCGCATCAGCGCCGAGGGGTGGGTCGCCATCGAGACCGTCATCTTGGAGGACGAGGTCCGTGACCTCATCCCCGCCCTTCGCGCCGCCGGCGCCCAGGGCCTCATCGAATTGGCCCTCAACAAGGTCATTTTCTAACCCCCAACAACCAACACCAAGGAGCACGAACGTGGGTTCCATCAAGAAGAAACGTCGCGCCAAGATGTCCAAGCACAAATACCGCAAACGCATCAAGGCCAACCGCCACAAGAAGTAAGCGCACGCTTGCCGGCGACCCTTGGGGGTCGCCTTTTTTTGTGCCCATCCGAGGCGTTCACTCCACGGAGAGGACTTCGCCGCGGCGGAGGTGGTAGAGTCTCTGGTTGGTGGATCCGCGGAAAGGGGTTTCCAGCGAACGGTAGGCCAGGACGAACCGGCCGTCCACCAACACGTCGATCTCGCAAAGGAGGTCGTGGCACTCGGGCTTGGCGCGAAGCTCCGCGAGCGTCCAGCCGGAATAGGCCATGACGCTGAGACCGAGACGGTGGCACCACCGCGCCAGATGGTAGAGCGGGAGGGGTTGGCAGAAAGGGTCGCCGCCGGAGAAGGTCACGCCGTCGAGATTTTGGCGGCTGTGCCAGATTTGCCGCATGAGCGCGAGGAGAGAGACGACGCGCCCGCCGTTCGGATCGTGCGTCTGCGGGTTGTGGCAGCCGGGGCAGTGATGCGGGCACCCCTGCGTGAAGATGGCGAAACGGAAGCCGGGCCCATCGACGATGGACTCGGGAATCGTTCCGGCGATGCGCAGGGTCAGCATGGTGGCGTGGAAAGCGCGGGGAGGGCCAAGGCAGCTCCCCGCGCACGTTGTGGGGGTGGAAGGTCAGAGGTGCTTCACGCGGTCGCGCACCTCGGCGGCCTTGGCGTTGTTGAAACGGTCCAAGGTGCCGACGAGATAACCGGTGATGCGGCGGATGCGCTCGAAGTGAGGGCCGCCGTCGTCCTCGCGCCGCCCGCACCTGGGGCAGGTGTCGTCGATAATGCCGCGGTAACCGCAGACGGGGTCGCGGTCGAGCGGATGGTTCACGGAGCCATAGCCGATGCCGCATTTGGCCATGTGGCGGATGACGTGCTCGAAGGCCTCCGGGTTGTCGGCCATCTTGCCGTTGAGCTCCACGTAGGAGATGTGGCCGCCGTTGGTGAGGGCGTGGTAGGGCGCCTCGATCTCGATTTTGCGGAAGGCGCTGATGGGGAAGTAGACCGGCACGTGGAACGAATTGGTGTAGTACTCGCGGTCGGTGATTTCGGGGATGGAGCCGAAACGCTTGCGGTCGATCCGCACGAAACGGCCGGAGAGGCCCTCGGCGGGCGTGCCGATGAGCGTGAAGTTCAGCCCCGTCTCCACCGAGCAGCGATCCGCATAATCGCGCATGTGCCTGACGATCTCCAAGCCCAGTCTCTGCGCCTCCTCGCTCTCGCCGTGATGCTTGCCGATGAGGCTCTTGAGCGTCTCGGCCAAGCCGATGAAGCCGAAGGTCAGCGAACCGTGCTTGATGACCTCGCGTACCTCGTCGTCCGGGCCCAGCTTCTCGGAGTCGAGCCAGATACCCTCGCCCATAAGGAAGGGGAAGTTGCGCACGCGCTTGCGGGCCTGCACCTCGAAACGCTCCAGCAACTGGTCGCGCACGAGCTCAAGCATGTCGTCGAGCTGGGCGTAGAAGGTCTTGATGTTGCCGTGGCTCTGGATGGCCAAGCGCGGGAGGTTGATGGAGGTGAAGCTGAGGTTGCCGCGCTTCCAGACTTGCGCCTTGGAGGGGTCGTAGGTGTTGGTCGCCACGCGCGTGCGGCACCCCATGTAGCTGATCTCCGTCTCGGGGTGTCCCTCTTTGTAGACCGCGGCGTTGAAGGGCGCGTCCTGGAAGGCGAAGTTCGGGAAGAGACGCTTTGCGCTCACCCGGCAGGCCAGCTTGAAGAGGTCGTAGTTGGGGTCGCCCTCGTCGAAGTTCACGCCTTTCTTCACGCGGAAGATCTGGATGGGGAAGATGGGCGTCTCGCCGTCGCCCAGGCCGGCCTCGGTGGCCAACAGGAGGTTTTTCACCACCATGCGCCCCTCGGGGGTGGCGTCGGTGCCGTAATTGATGGAGGAGAAAGGCGTTTGCGCGCCGGCGCGCGAATGCATGGAGTTGAGGTTGTGGACGAGCGCCTCCATCGCCTGATAGGTGTCGCGGTCGGTGTCGCGCAGGGCATGGGCGCGGGCGAAGTCCTGGATATGCGGGATCTGCGCCTCGGGCACGCCGACGGTCTTGAGTGCCTCGGCCTCCTGGGCACGGGCGGCGGGGTCGTCGGCCTGGCCCATGGTGGGCGGCTCGGGGAGTTGCGCGTCGGCCGCCAACACCGGATCGCAAAGCAATTCGATGGCCTCGCGCATCGCCGCCTTGTAATGGCGCCTGTAGGTCATGCGCACGCCGTTGGCCATCGCCAGGTCGAAGTTCGGCACCGACTGGCCGCCGTGCTGGTCGTTCTGGTTGGACTGGATGGCGATACACGCCAAGGCCGCGAAGGAGCGGATGTCCTTCGGCGGGCGCAGGAAGCCGTGCCCCGTGCTGAAGCCGCGCGAGAGCAGATCCACCAAATCGATCTGGCAACAGGTCATCGTGAGGCTGTAGAAGTCCAGGTCATGGATATGGATATCGCCCTGCTCGTGCGCCCGCGCGATGTCCGGTCGCAACATGTTGTCCAGATAGAAGCGCTTGGAGCTTTCCGAGCCGAACTTCAGCATCGAGCCCATCGCCGTGTCGCCGTCGATGTTCGCGTTCTCGCGCTTCACGTCCGACTCCTTCGCCGAGGAGAAGACGATGTCCGAGAGGGTGCGCATGAGCTTGGAGTTCTGCTCGCGGGCGCGGGTGCGCTCCGCGCGGTAAAGGATGTAGCTCTTGGCCGTGTCGGGCAGGCCGGCGGCCATCAGCGTGCGCTCCACGGCGTCCTGGATCACCTCGATGCCCGGGGATTCGCTCGCCACCCGGCGTGCGGCGTCCTCCGCCAGCTTGTTCGCGAGCGCCTCCAGCTCGAAGTCGTCCTTCCCTTGCAGTTGCTCGCAACCGCGCGTCTGCGCCAAGGCCTTCAGGATGGCCGTCGCGATTTTACCGAGGTTGAACGGCACCTGCCGCCCATCCCGCTTGATCACCGTCTTGATCATGATTGCATCTGTCCTGTCGTTAGAATGTCCACGAATGCGCCCACCGCTCAGGCGGTGCCTGCACGCATCCGAATACGCGCACAGAATAGCCCATCCCCACCTCGCTTGTCAAACAACATATACCGTATTTTCCATGTCAAGCCACTACATATGCCGTATACCTCCCTGTCGGCCCACACCTCGCCCCCCTTTCCCGCGCACACATCCTCACCGTTTTCTAACGGGTTGCACGCCCCGCCCGGGCCCGGAAGTTTTTTTTCTAGTGGGGACGTGCGCGGGCTCATGCCCCCCGCCGCAGGGTGACCAACGCGATCTCGGAGCGGTAGAAGCGGAAGGGGAAACCAATCCAGACCCCCGCCCCGGGCGAGACGAAGAGACGCAACCCCTTGGGCAGCGTGTACCAGCCGCGCACGAGCCCCGCGTTCGTGCGGCGGACGACGGTCGCGACGCCCGGCACCTGCCCCCCATGCGTGTGCCCGGAGAACTGCAGCCCCACGCCCAACGCGTCCGCCACATGAGCGATGGCGGGCTTGTGCGCCAGCAACACGGGGAAATCCCCCGCCCGCACCTGCCCGACCAACCGCCGCAACAGGTCGGCCTCCTCGCCAAGCCCCGTCAGCGACGGCCGATCCGGCAGCCCGATCAGCCCCAACCCGGCGACCGACACCACACGCCCGTCAAGCACCGTGATGCCCAGCCGTTCATAATGGTGCAGATACCACCCCGCCTCGAAATAATGCTCATGGTTCCCGGAGACGAGATACTTGCCCAACGGCGCGACCAACCCGCGCAGCGGCTCCAAATCCGCCTCGCGCTCGGCGAAGGGGCCATCGGCCTGATCCCCCGTGAAAAACACCAGCGCCGGCCTCGCGGCGTTCACGCGCTCCACCACCGCCGCGCACCACGTGCGCCCACGCCAATGATCCACATGCAGATCCGCCAAAACCGCCACGCGCAAACCGTCCGCGGCCTCCGGCAACCCCGGCACCTCCACGATATGCTCCCGCACCGGCGGCACACGCTCCCCCTGCCACACCAGCCACGTCGCCGCCGCCGCCCCCAACGCCAACGGCCACCACCCCGAAAGCGCCACATGGCACAGCCGCAACACCCCCCACGCCAACGTCAGGCCACCCGCCGCAAGCAGAAACCCCATCCCCCACACCAGCACCGCCACCACCGCCACCGGCATCGCGTCCGGCGACAGGATGGACGCACCGAACAAACGGTGCGCCAACGCCTGCTGCGCCAAGACGACCAAGGCCACGCCGACCACCCACACAGCCCACCGAGGCAACCCCAAGTGACGCACCGGCCCCAAGGTCACCACCAGGGCCAAAACCGAGCAAAACACGTTGATCATCCACATCATGCCACCAATTGTAGCAAACGGCGGCGTGCACGGCGAAAGCCCCCGCACCTCCCACCCCTCCGCCCCAAACCCTCCCGACTTTGGCCCCGAACCCTTAAGGGTTTCGCCTCCACCCCTCACGACTTTTTGTAGAATGTCAATGGAATTGCGCAGGGGGATGGGGATGGCTGGCAGGGCAAACGCATAAAAATCAAGGGAAGAGTAGTTGCTCAAGTGTCGAGATGTCGAAGGAAGCTCTGAAGCGTT
>CALXMV010000038.1 GCA_944389565.1 uncultured Kiritimatiellota bacterium | reverse complement strand
CGGGAAGGACGGGGCTCGAACCCGCGACCTCCGGATCGACAGTCCGGAGCTCTAACCAATTGAGCTACCTCCCCGAACGAAGAAAGCGCGCACATAATACCACATCCCCACCCAAACGCGCAACCCCCTTTTTTCAATCCCACGCAAAAAAAACGCCCCCCGCGCCCCCCAAACCCTCCCGACCTTCGCCCCAAACCCTTAAGGGTTTCGTGCCGGCCCCCTAAGGGTTTCACCCCAAACCCTCCCGACCTCCGCCCCCAACCCTTAAGGGTTTCGTGCCGGCCCCCTAAGGGTTTCACCCCAAACCCTCCCGGCCTCCGCCCATGGCATCCCGCCGAATGGGCCCAGCCCACACACGCCCACGCGCCCGCCCAAACGCCAAACGCGCCCCGGCCGGGACTCGGCCAGAGGCGCGCTGCGAACGATGGTGCCGGGGGAGGGACTCGAACCCTCACGCTTTAGGGGCGGCAGATTTTGAGTCTGCTGTGTCTGCCATTTCACCACCCCGGCCCGGGATGGAGCGGGTGAAGGGAATCGAACCCTCGTGACCAGCTTGGAAGGCTGGGGCTCTGCCATTGAGCTACACCCGCGAGGGCTTATCCGCTTCCACTGGCCGCATACGATACCAAAACCCCTCCCCGCCGTCAAACCCTTTTCCGCGCGGCCGCGGCTTTTTTCGCCCCGCCGCGGATTTCGCTTGACGGCGCCTGGGGCGATGTGATATGTTACGCGCCGATTCGCGCCTACGTAGCTCAGTAGGTAGAGCACTTCCTTGGTAAGGAAGAGGTCGCCGGTTCGATTCCGTTCGTAGGCTCCATTCGCTTCCCCGCGCGAAAATCATGCTTGACCTTTCGGGGCCGAGTGTGGTACAGTGTGGGGACTTTCTGGGTGAGGCGTCGCTTGGCGCGGAGCCCGGGAAGGCACGGGCACCCGTGAGAGGGTGCGTTAGTGCCTACGTAGCTCAGTAGGTAGAGCACTTCCTTGGTAAGGAAGAGGTCGCCGGTTCGATTCCGTTCGTAGGCTCCATGTCAACCACCCCACTTCTGTTCACAGGAGTACGAAGAAAATGGCCAAAGAGAACTTTGAGCGCGGCGACAAGGTCCACGTGAACGTGGGCACCATCGGCCACGTCGACCATGGCAAGACCACCCTCACCGCCGCCATCACCCACGTGCAGGCCCTCAAGGGCCTCTCCGCCGAGGTGACGTATGACAACGTCGCCAAGGCCTCCGAGTCCGCCGGCCGCCGCGACGCCAAGAAGATCGTCACGATCGCCACCGCGCACGTCGAGTACTGCACCCCCACCCGCCACTACGCGCACGTCGACTGCCCGGGCCACGCCGACTACGTGAAGAACATGATCACCGGCGCCGCCCAGATGGATGCCGCCATCCTCCTGGTCGCGGCCGACACCGGCGTCATGCCCCAGACCCGCGAGCACGTGCTCCTCGCCCGCCAGGTCGGCGTGCCCAAAATCATCGTCTTCCTCAACAAGATCGACCTCGTCGACGACCCCGAGCTCCTCGACCTCGTGGAGATGGAGGTCACCGAGCTCCTCGAGAAGTACGGCTACGAAGGCTCGCCCATCATCCGCGGCTGCGCCTATCCCGCCACCCAGGCCACCAGCGCCGACGACGATGCCTGCAAGTGCATCAACGAGCTGATGGACACCCTCGACAGCTACATCCCCGACCCCGTCCGCCTCGTCGACCAGGCCTTCCTGATGCCGATCGAGGACGTCTTCTCCATCGAAGGCCGCGGCACCGTCGTCACCGGCCGTGTCGAGCGCGGCACCATCAAGGTCGGCGAGGAAGTCGAGATCGTCGGCATCAAGGCCACCCAGAAGACCACCGTCACCGGCGTGGAGATGTTCCGCAAGCTCCTCGACCAGGGCCAGGCCGGCGACAACATCGGCTGCCTGCTCCGCGGCACCAAGAAGGAAGACGTCGAGCGCGGCATGGTCCTCGCCAAGCCCGGCTCCATCACCCCCCACACCGAGTTCCAGGGCGAGGTCTACGTCCTCACCAAGGAAGAGGGCGGCCGCCACACCGGCTTCCACAAGGGCTACCGTCCCCAATTCTACATCCGCACCACCGACGTGACCGGCGACATCTCCCTCCCCGAGGGCGTCGAGATGGTCCTCCCGGGCGACAACGTCACCATCACGGTGAAGCTGATCAACCCCGTGGCGCTGGAAGAGAAGATGCGCTTCGCCATCCGTGAGGGCGGCCGCACCGTCGGCGCCGGCACGGTCACCAAGATCATCAAGTAAACCGGCCGGTTTCCTGTGAACGGCCCCGGGGCGGGAGCCCCCGCCCCGGGGTGTTTCGGAGGAAAGGCCGAGAGGAGGCACCGATGCCCCGCGAACTCGCCATCCTGGCCTGCACCGAGTGCAAGCGCCGCAATTACACGACCACGCGCAACAAGAAGACGCAGACCGAGCGCGTCGAGCTGATGAAGTTCTGCCCGTTCGAGCGCAAGCGCACCTTGCACCGCGAGACCAAGTAAACCCTTTTCAAGGACCGCAACGCGAAGGGTGTTAGTTCAATGGCAGAGCAGCAGTCTCCAAAACTGCCTATGGGGGTTCGAATCCCTCACACCCTGCCATAACGCGTCGGCCTAGGCCACACCATGATCACCAAAATCCGTCAGTTCCTCGCCGACGTCGCCCTCGAAGGCAAGCGCATCAGCTGGCCCGCGCGCCGGGAGCTGGTCGATTCCACCATCGTGGTCATCGCCTTCATCGTCATCCTCGCCGTCGTCATCATGATCTGCGACGAAGCGATCCGCTTCGCGCTCGGCCAGATCCTCAGCCTCGGCGCCTGACCCATCCCCCCTCGGACGTAGCGCAATGGACACCCCCCGCAAAGAATGGTACGTGCTCACGACCCTCACCGGGCAGGAGCAGAAAGCGCAACGTCACATCGTCGCCCAGGCCCGCGGTGAGGGCTTCTGCGACTGCTTCGACATCCCCGCCGACATCCCCCTCGACGACGCCGGCTCCCGCAAGAAAGAAAACTACAACGACTACAACGTCGTGGTCCCCACCGAGCGGGTCGTCGAGATCAAGGACGGCAAGAAGCGCCAGATCACCCGGCGCGTCTGCCCGGGCTACGTCATCGTGCGCATGGCGCTTTACCTCGACGACGCCCATCGGCACATCAACCAGGAGCTGTGGCAGCTCATCCAGGGCATCCCCGGCGTCACCGGCTTCGCCGGCTGCAAACGCCCCGGCGACAAGGCCAAGACCGCCGAGCCGCCCCGCCCTCGCCCCATCTCCGACGAGGAGGCGGCCAACCTCCTCCGGCGCGTCGCCGTCGCGGCCGACCGCAAACCCAGGCTCAAAGTCAATTTCCAGGTCGGTGAGACCGTTCGTGTCACGGAAGGCCCCTTCATGAACTTCAATGGCACGATTGAAGAGATCGATCCTGACAGCGGGCGCCTGCAAATCGCCGTTTCGATTTTCGGCCGCAGCGCCCCCGTCACGCTCGAATACTGGCAGGTGGAGCGACTCGTCGACCACCCCGAGGGCGCCTGAGGCGCCCCCGCCGGCATTCGGCGTCCGTCAACGGCCGTGCGTTCGCACCGGTAAGGATCCCGGGAGCGCGGCATAAGACAAAGGACCAACGCAATGGCCAAGAAAGTCACCGGGATGATCAAGCTCCAGATTCCCGCCGGAGCCGCCAATCCCGCCCCCCCCGTGGGCCCCGCCCTCGGCTCCCAAGGCGTCAACATCATGGCGTTCTGCAAGGAGTTCAACGCCAAGACCCAGAACATGGACGGCATGGTGATCCCCGTCGTCATCACCGTCTACGCCGACCGCTCCTTCACCTTCATCCTCAAGAGCCCGCCCGCCTCGGCCCTCATCAAGAAGCTCGCCGGCATCCCCAAAGGTTCCGGCAAGCCCAACACCGAGAAGGCCGGCAAGATCACCCGCGCCCAGATCGCCGAGATCGTCAAGACCAAGGCCGCGGACCTGAACGCCACCGACCCCGAGGCCGCCGCCCGCATGATCGAGGGCACCGCCCGCCAGATGGGCGTCGAAGTCGTTGACTGAGGAGAAGACCCATGGCCAAGCACAGCAAGAAATACCAGGACGCCCTCAAGCAGGCCCCCAAGGCCGCCGTCCCCCTCGAAGAGGCCGTCGCCTTCATCAAGGCCCACCCCGGCGCCAAGTTCGATGAGACCGTCGACGTGGGGCTCCGCCTCGGCGCCGACCCCACCAAGGGCGACCAGGCCGTCCGCGGCGTCGTCCACCTGCCCCACGGCACCGGCAAGCACGTCCGCGTCGTCGTCTTCGCCGGCGGCGAGCTCGCCGACCAGGCCAAGGCCGCCGGCGCCGACGAGGCCGGCCTTGACGACCTCATCGAGCGCGTCAAGGGCGGCTGGGTCGACTTCGACGTCGCCGTCGCCACCCCCGACGCCATGAAGCAGGTCCGCACCGTCGCCCGCATCCTCGGCCCCCGCGGCCTCATGCCCAACCCGAAGACCGGCACCGTCACCGACGACGTCGTCTCCGCCATCAAGGCCGCCCAGGCCGGCAAGGTCGACTTTCGCATGGACCGCACCGGCAACCTCTGCGTCCCCGCCGGCAAGCTCAGCTTCGAGGCCTCCAAGCTCGTGGACAACATCCGCGCCATCATCGAGGCCGTCGAGCACGAGCGCCCCGCCGCCGCCAAGGGCCTCTTCATCCGCAGCTGCACCATCAGCCCCACCATGGGCGTCGGCGTGCGCGTCCTCGTGAAGGAGTGAGCAACATGTCCAACCAGAAGAAACGCCCCGAAGTCGTCGCCATCTACAACGAGGTCTCCGACTTCCTCAAAGGCAAGGAATTCGCCTTCCTGCTCAACTTCGGCGGCCTCACCGTCGCCCAGATCTCCGATCTCCGCCGCCAGCTCGCCCCCAAGGGCGCCAAGATGATGGTCATCAAGAACTCCTTCATCGCCAAGGCCCTCTCCGAGCGCGGCATCGCCTTCCCCGAAGGCGTCCTCACCGGCCCCACCGCCGTCATCGCCGGCGAGGGTGACATCGCCGACGCGGCCAAGACCGTCGTCGACTTCGTCAAGAAGAACGACAAGGCCTCCATCAAGGCCGGCCTCATGGCCGACGCCGTGATCACCGCCGCCGACATCTCCACCCTCTCCGAGCTCATCTCCCTCGCCGCCCAGCAGGCCCGCCTGCTCGGCACCCTCATGGCCCCCGCCTCCCAGATGGCCCGCGTCCTCCAGGCGAAGGTCGACAAGGAAGGCGAAGGCGCCCCCGCTTCCGCCGACGGTTCCGCCGACGGCACCCCTGCGGCCTAAACGCCGTGTCGTAAAAACGCGCCGGGCGCCCGCCCGGCGCAACCCCCTCCCGGGGCCAGACCCCGGGCGGTTACACCAAAAGGAAAAAACACCATGACCCAGGAAGAAATCATCGACGCCCTCTCCGGCATGACCGTGCTCCAGATCGCCGAGCTCGTCAAGGCCCTCGAAGAGAAGTGGGGCGTCTCCGCCGCCGCTCCCGTCGCCGTCGCCGCCGCCGGCGCCGCCGCCCCCGCCGCCGAGGAGAAGACCGAGTTCGACGTCATCCTCGCCGCCGTCGGTGGCAACAAGATCGCCGTCATCAAGGAGGTCCGCACCATCACCGGGCTCGGCCTCAAGGATGCCAAGGACCTCGTCGAGGGCGCCCCCAAGCCCGTCAAGCAGGGCGTCGACAAGGACGAGGCCGCCAAGATCAAGGAGGCCCTCGAGAAGGCCGGCGCCAAGGTCGAGATCAAGTAAGGATCCCGCGCCATGCGCCCAAAGGCCGCCCCCCACGGGGCGGCCTTTTCGTTTCCCCCCAAGGAGGGTCGGTGGCCCCGGCGGGATGACCGGGCCCACGGCGTTCGCCGTGGGCCTTCCCCATCGCGATCGAAATCTCCCTTTTTCCCCTTGCGCGGCGGCGCGGGGGATGGTATCTTATTCCCCAGACGCGGGATCAACCCGCGGTCTTTGCGGCAACGCAAACGTGACGTACGTGGAAACTTAGGAACTTTCGATGGATCGTCCGTTTGGCGGAGCAAGCGCGTTCGTGCTTGCCCCCTTTCGGTGTTTATCCATCGGGCATCCTAAGGCCTCCACGTGGACACCGTTCGGGGGCTTTCCCTTTTCGTCCCTCCCTCCCTCGGTGCTTACGGTTCGGGACGGGAAGGAGAAAACGACACACATGAGCAAACCCATCCTTGCGGCGCTCCTCGCCGCGCTCACCCTCGGCGCCGCCCACGCCGTGACCATCGACTGGGACACGGCGGCCGGCACCAACAAATACACAGACCAAACCTCAGGCGGCATGGCGACCTTCACGCCCGCCTCCGGTGCGTGGACGGTCTCTTCCGTCATCACCTTCAAGGACAGCTCGTTCAACGGCGGCTACCGCGCCATCTTTGGCATCGACAACGACACCAGTGGCGAGGTGACGCGCTTCTTCCGCGACCCAAGCAATACGGTTTCGGTCATCGACAAGCACGTCGCTAACGCGAACGTCACCCCGGTCAATACGTGGCAAACCCTCACGCTCACGGCCGATTCGACGCATGAGTTCGTCATCTCCTTCGATGGTGCCTCCAAGCTCTCCTTCTACGTCGACGGTGCTCTTTACGGCACGGTGGGTGGTTGGTCTGCGTGGGACTCGGTCAACGTCGCGTGGGGTCGCCAGTACGCGAACAACGGTAATTCGCTTCCGGCCAATGGCTACACCGCGGATATCTACATCGTCGACGGGCAGACCTATGAGGAGCTTGTGGCGGCGGCGGAGACGCCCGATCCCGATCCGGGCGACACGAACGTGCCGGAGCCGACGGCCCTGGCGCTTCTGGCGCTTGGCGCGGCCGGCCTCGCCCTGCGCCGCCGCCTGGCGTGAGCCTGGGCCTTCGCCCTTCAAGCGGCCCGCCCCGGGAAGGGGCGGGCTTCTTTTTCCGTTTCCGCGTAAGTTTCGCGGTATCGGTTGCCAAAGGATGATATGAGCGTGGCCGCTTGGCGCCGTTCAGCGTTTTTCCTCCGTGGGGGTGGGCTGGCGGAAGGCGTCGAGGAAGGCGGGAAGGGTGCCTTCGGCGGCGGCGCGGACGGCGGCCGAGCCGACGATCACGCCGTCGGCATGGCGGGCGACGGCGCGGGCGGTGGCGGGGTCGGCCACGCCGAAGCCGGCGGCGAGGGGGAGGTCGGTCACGGCGCGGAGGGCATCGAGGCGCGCGGCGAGGTCGGCGGGGAGGGTCTTGCGTTCGCCGGTGATGCCGCGGACGGTGACGACGTAGACGAAGCCGTGGCAGCCGGCGACGAGGGCGCGGGCGCGTTCCGGGGTGGTGGCGGGGGAGACGAGGGGGATCCAGTCGAGCCCGGCGGCGTTGGCCAGGGGCTTGAGCTCGCCCTCCTCCTCGTGGGGCAGGTCGACGACGAGGAGGGCGTCGATGCCGGCCCGCGCGGCGTCGGCGCAGAGGCGGGCGGGGCCGTAGGCGAGGATGGGGTTGTGGTAGGAGAAGAGGACGAGGCCGAGGGCGGGGTGGCGGGCGCGGAGGTCGCGGGCCTGGGCGAGGATGCGGGGGAGGTCGATGCCGCCTTGGAGGGCGCGTTGGCCGGCGGCCTGGATGACGGGGCCGTCGGCGATGGGGTCGGAGAAGGGGACGCCCAGCTCGATGACGTCGGCGCCGCCCTGGGCGAGGGTCTCGAGGGTGTCGGGGGCGGTCTCGGGGGTGGGGAAGCCGCAGGTCATGTAGTAGACGCGGGCGGCGCGGCCCTCGCGTTTGGCGCGGGCGAAGGCGTCGCGCAGGCGCGTGCCGAGGGGGCGCGGGGCGCTTGGCGTTGGCGCGGGGTGAGGCGGCTCGGGCACTGCGGGCGGCGGGGTGGGGGGCTCGGGCGCGGGGGCGCGGTCGGCGGGGCCGATCGGGCGGTAGGCGTAGTCGGGGTGGGCGGCCTTCCAGGCGGCGACGTTGGCCATGTCCTTGTCGCCGCGGCCGGAGAGGCAGACGAGGAGAGTGGCCGTGCGCGGGAGGGTGGGGGCGAGGCGGATGGCCTCGGCGAGGGCGTGGCTGCTTTCGAGGGCGGGGATGATGCCCTCGTAGCGGCAGAGGAGGTCGAAGGCGCGGATGGCGTGGCGGTCGTCGCAGACGGCGTAACGGGCGCGGCCGAGGTCGGCGAGGTGGCAGTGCTCGGGGCCCACGCCGGGGTAGTCGAGGCCGGCGGAGACGGAGTGGGCCTCGCGAATCTGGCCGTCGGGCGTCTGGAGGAGTTTGGTCTTGGCGCCGTGGAGGACGCCGAGGGTGCCGCCGTTGATGCTGGCGGCGTGGCGGCCCGTGGCGAGGCCCTCGCCGCCGGCCTCGACGCCGATCAGGCGCACGGCCGCGTCGCCCAGGAAGGCCTGGAAGATGCCCATCGCGTTCGAGCCGCCGCCGACGCAGGCGATGACGGCCTCGGGCAGGCGGCCGAGGCGGGCGAGGCATTGGCGGCGGGCCTCCTCGCCGATGACGCTCTGGAAGGTGCGCACCATCTCGGGGTAGGGGGCGGGGCCGGCCACCGTGCCGATCACGTAGAAGGTGCCCTCGGCGGTGGCGGCCCAGTCGCGGATGGCCTCGTTCATCGCGTCCTTCAGCGTGCGCGAGCCGCTCTCCACGGCCACGACCTCCGCGCCGAGGGCGCGCATCCGCTCGACGTTCGGCGCCTGGCGCGCCACGTCCAGCGCGCCCATGTAGACGACGCAGGGCAGGCCGAGGAGGGCGGCGGCGGTGGCGGTGGCCACGCCGTGCATCCCCGCGCCGGTCTCGGCGATGAGGCGCGTCTTGCCCATGCGGCGGGCGAGGAGGGCCTGGCCGAGGACGTTGTTGATCTTGTGCGCGCCGGTGTGGTTGAGGTCCTCGCGCTTGAGGAGGATGCGTGCGCCGCCGAGGGCGTCGGAGAGGCGGGCGGCCTCGTGGAGGGGGGATTCGCGGCCGACGTAATCGCGCAGGAGGGCGTGGTATTCGGCCAGGAAGGCGGGGTCGGCGAGGGCGGCGCGGAAGGCCGCGTCGATCTCCGCGAGGGTGGGCATCAGGGTTTCGGGGACGTACTGCCCGCCGTAGATTCCGATATGGGTGTTCATGCTTCTTTTGCCTTTCGGATGAAATCGTGGACTTTCGTGGGGTCTTTGAGGCCGGGGGCGGCCTCGGTGCCGCCGGCGACGTCCACGCACCAAGGGCGGACGGCGCGGACGGCCGCGGCGACGTTTTCGGGGGTGAGGCCGCCGGCGAGCACCAGGCGGGCGCGGCGGGCGAGGCGCGCGGCGTGGGCCCAGTCGCCCACCCGCCCCTGTCCGGGCGCGGCGTCGAGGACGACCGTGCGGCGGGCGGGGCCGGGGGTCGCCTGCCAGACCTCCACGCCCGCGCGGCGGAAGGCGCAACGGTAGAGCTGGACCACGTCGAGCCGGCCCAGGCGGATGGCGGCGGCGATCGCGCGTGGGTCGGCGCCCACGAAGACCCCCACCCGCCGCAGGCGCACGGGCACGGCCGCCAGTTCCGCCAGCCGCCCGGGCGGGACGAAGCGCTTGGAGCCGGGCCAGAGGACGAACCCCGCGAAGTCGGCCCCCGCCGCGTCCAGGAGGCGCAGGTCGTCCGCGTTGGTGACGCCGCAGATCTTGACCTTCATCGCAGGAGCTCCAGAAGGAGGGTGGGGTCGCGCATGAGGGCCTCGCCGACGAGGAGGCGCGTGGCGCCCACGGCCTCGGCGTCCGCCCGCGAGCGGATGGCGCTCTCGGCCACTGCCAGCCGGTCGCCGGGAATCCGCGCCAGGAGGCCGCGCACGGCGGCCAGGTCGGTGCGGAAGGTGCGCAGGTCGCGGGCGTTCACGCCGATGATGCGGCACCCGAGCGCCACGAGGCGGTCGGTCTCCTCGGCGTCGTGCGCCTCGGCCAGAACGTCGAGCCCGAGCGCGGCGGCCTGCGCGGCCAGGTCGGCGAAACGCGCGTCGTCGCGCACGAGGGCGGCGATGAGGAGCACGGCGTCTGCCCCCGCCGCGCGCGCCTCGAAGAGCTGGTACGCGTCGAAGACGAAGTCCTTGCGCAGGAGCGGCAGGGCGGTGGCGGCGCGGGCGGCGCGCAGGTCGCCGAGGGAGCCCAGGAAGAAGCGTTCCTCGGTGAGGACGGAGCAGGCGGCGGCGCCGAGGGCCTCGTAGCGGCGGACGTTCCGCGCGGGGTCGTAGCCGGCGGTGGCGATGAGCCCCTTGGAGGGGGAGGCCTGCTTGGTCTCGGCGATGACGCGCAGGCCGGGGCGGGCGAGGCTCGCCGCGAAGCCGCGCGTGGGCGGCAGGTCGGCGCAGCGGCGCGCCAGCTCGGCCAGGGGCTCGCGCGCCTTGGCGGCGGCGAGGGCCTCGCGCTTGGCGGCGACGATGGCGGCGAGGATGTCAGCGGGCATGGCTCATCTCCACGAGGGCTTCGAGTTTGGCGAGGGCGGCGCCGGAATCGATGGCGGCGCAGGCTTGGCGGTAACCCTCGGCGAGGGTGTCGGCGCGGCCGGCGGCGTAGATGGCGGCGCCGGCGTTGAGGGCGGCGACCGCGCGTGCGCCGCCGCGCTCGCGGCCTTCGAGGATGGCGCGGAGGGTCGCGGCGTTCTCGGCGGGCGTGCCGCCGCGGATGGATGCGGCGGGGTGGCGCCGCCCCACGATCAGCTCGGGGAAGAGGTCATACGTCCGCAGGTCGCCCGCGGCGTCGACCTCCGTCACGCGCGTGGCGGCGGTGACGGTGATCTCGTCGAGGCCGTCGTGGCCATGGACGATGAGGGCGCGTCGGACGCCCAGGTCGTGGAGGGCGCCGGCCATGAGCTCGGTGAGGGCCGCGTCGTAGACGCCGATGACGGCGGCGGTGGCGCGGGCGGGGTTCACGAGCGGGCCGAGGAGGTTGAAGAGCGTGCGCGTGCCGAGGGCCTTGCGCACGGGGCCGACCTTCGCGAAGGCGGGGTGGAGGCGTTGGGCGAAGAGGAAGCCGATGCCGATCTCCGCGATGGCGCGTTCCATGCGCTCGGGGGGGCAGCCGAGGTCGAAACCGCAGGCGGCCAGCACGTCGGCGGCGCCGGACTTCCCGCTGACGGCGCGGTTGCCGTGCTTGGCCATGGGCACGCCGGCGCCGGCGGCGACGAAGGCGGCGGTGGTGGAGATGTTGAAGCTCGCGCCGCCGTCGCCGCCCGTGCCCACCACGTCGACCACCGGGCGGAGCCCCACGTCGATCGGCACGGCATGGCGCAGGAGGAAACGCGCCGCGCCGACGAGCTCCGCGCGGGCCACGCCCTTCATGCGCAGGGCCACGAGGAAGCCGGCGAAGCGGATGGGGTCGGCCTCGCCGCGCACCATCTCGGCCAGCGCCTCGCCCATCGTCGCCGCGTCGAGGTCGCGCCGGGCGAGCGCGTTCGCGAAGGCCTCGTCAAGCATGGCGGCACCCCCGCACGAAGTTGGCGAGCTGGAGTTTCCCCGCCTCGGTGAGGATGGATTCGGGGTGGTACTGCACGCCCTCGATGGGCAGGTCGCGGTGGCGGATGCCCATGACCTCGCCATCCTCCGCGCGGGCGGTCACCTCCAGGCAGGGCGGGATGGTGGCGGGGTCGAGCGCGAGCGAATGGTAGCGTACGGCGCGGAAGGGGTTGGGCAGGCCGGCGAAGAGGCCGCGGCCGTCGTGCGCGATTTCGGAGACCTTGCCGTGCATGACGCGCCGGGCGTGGGTGACCGTAGCGCCGAAGACCTGCCCGATCGCCTGGTGCCCCAGGCAGACGCCGAGCATCGGCACGCGCGCCTCCGCCCCCGCCCGCACCAGGGCGCAGAGGCAGCCGGCGCGTTCGGGGCGCGAGGGCCGGGCGAGAGCAGGATGCCCGCGGGGCGCAGGGCGAGCACCTCGGCGGGCGTGACGTCGCGGTTGCGGCGCACCGTCACCTCCGCCCCCACGGCGTGGAGCAGGTGCACGAGGTTGTAGGTGAACGAGTCGTAGTTGTCCAACACGAAGATCATGGCGTCAGTCTCCTTTCCTTAGCGCAGGTCGAAACCCTTGGCCGCCTGGCGGATGGCGCTGAAGACGGCCGCGGCCTTGTTGAGCGTCTCCTCGTATTCCCGCTCCGGGTCGGAATCGTGCACGATGCCCGCGCCGGCCTGGACGGTCAGCCGCCGCCCCTTCAGCCGGAGCGTGCGGATGGTGATGGCGAAGTCGAGGTCGCCCGTGTTCGAGAAATAGCCCACGCCGCCGCCGTAGACGCCGCGCGGCCGCCCCTCCAGTTCGGCGATCAGCTCCATCGCCCGCACCTTCGGCGCGCCGCTCAGCGTCCCCGCGGGGAAGGTCGTCCGCAGCAGGTCGAAGGCGTCGTGCCCCTCGCCCAGCAGCGCGTGGACGTCGCTCACCAGGTGCATCACGTGCGAGTAACGCTCGATGTGCATGAAGTCCTCCACGTGCACGCTCCCTGGCAGCGCCGTGCGCCCCAGGTCGTTACGCCCCAGGTCCACGAGCATCAGGTGCTCGGCGCGTTCCTTCGCGTCGGAGAGAAGGGCGTCGGCGGCGGCGCGGTCCTGCGCGGGCGTGGCGCCGCGTTTGCGCGTGCCGGCGATGGGGCGCACGGTGCTGCGCCCTTTCTCCAGGCGCACCATCGTCTCGGGCGAGGCGCCCACCAGCGCCAGGTCGCCATGCCTGAGGAAGAAGGTGTAGGGCGAGGGGTTCACCGCCCGGAGCGCGCGGTAGAGCTGGATCGGCGCGGTGTCGCACTCCGCCTCGAACCGTTGCGACAGCACCACCTGGATGCACTCCCCCTCGCGGATGGCGCGTTTGGCCGCCTCCACCCGCCCCATGAAGTCCTCGCGCGAGATCTCGCACCGCAGGCGCGGCGCCTCGGCCTCCGGCGTCGGCGCGGGCAGGGGCTCGCGCGGCGCGAAGAAGGGCGCCTTCAGCGCCGCCAGGCGCCGGAGCCCATCCTCGTACGCCTCCCGCGCGGAGCCGTACGCCTCCGGGTCCACCGTCGCCACCGCCATCAGCACGTGCCGCAGGTTGTCGAAGGCCAGCACGTCGTCCACCAGCAGGAAGAGCGCCTCTGGCGCGTCGTCCCGCCCGTTCGGCGGCGGCAACGCCTCGAAGCGCCCGGCCATCTCGTAGGCCACGTAACCGACCGCCCCGCCGAGGAAGGGGGGCAGCCCATCCGCCTCCGCCGGCCTCCGCCCCAGGAGCGGCCGGAGCGCCGTCAGCGGGTCCGTCCCCTCGAAGGCCAGCGGCGCGCCGTCGAGGAAGGGCCTGCCATCCTCCACCGTGAAGACGCCCCGCGGGTCGAACCCCAGGAACGAGTAGCGACTGAAGCGCCCGCCCTGCCCGCAACTCTCCAGCAGGAAGACGCTCCGCCTCCCCGCCACCCGCGCCAACGCGCTCACCGGCGTCTCCACGTCCGCCAACGTCTCGTCCGTCATCACGACCGGGCGGCCCCGCCGCGCCAACGCCTCGAACGTCCCGTAATCCATCACTGCCTGCATCATTCACCTCTCTGAAACAAAAAAAACGCCGCGCCCACGGGGATTGCTCATCCGTCCGGGAACGCGGCGTCTTGACCAACAAAAATGGCGACCCTGGTCTCTAAGCCATCAGGATCGCCGCAAATCGCGTCAAGTCTGCTTTACACACGTCAGTCACGTTCCGGCGAGTCCCCTCGCCAGAGCCATCGGCCGTAAACGTGACAGACCATGCGTTGCATAACGCCCATAAGATACCCGAAACCGTGCCCCGCCGTCAAGCGTTTTTTGCGGATCGCGCGGGTGAGCCGGTGCGGCGCGATTGTGCTATAATGGCGGAAGCGTTTTTGGAGAGTATCGCGATGGACTTGCCGATTCGTTTGGTGATTTTGGGCGCGGGCGACCGCGGGCGGACGTATGCCTCGTATGCGGCGGCGTATCCCGGGAAGGCGCGCGTGGTGGGCGTGGCGGACATCGACCCGGCCGCCGCGCGGGCGGTGGCGCAGGCCCACGGCCTGCCGCCGGAGCGCGTGTGGGGCGATTGGCACGAGGCGGTCGCGGCCCGGCCCGACTGCGACGTGATGGTCATCGCGATGCCCGACGCGACCCACCTGGAGCCCGCCCTGGCGTGCCTGGACCTAGGGTACCATCTGCTCCTGGAGAAGCCGATGGCGCGCACGTGGGCGGAGTGCGAGGCGTTGGCGGCGAAGGTGCGTGAAAAGCGCGACCGCCTGGTGGTCGTGGGGCACGTGCTGCGCTACACCGTCTATTTCCGGAAGCTGCGCGACCTGATCGCGGGGAAGGCGATCGGCGAGGTGGTGAGCATCCGCCACCTGGAGAAGGTGGGCTATATGCACGCTGCGCACAGTTTCTGCCGCGGCAACTGGGGGAACACCGAGCGCGCCACGCCCATGATCCTGCAGAAATGCTGCCATGACTTCGACCAGTTCGTCTGGTGGCTGGGGGGGCGGCGTTGCGTG
The DNA here is from genome assembly GCA_944389565.1 of uncultured Kiritimatiellota bacterium. Classification (GTDB taxonomy): domain Bacteria; phylum Verrucomicrobiota; class Kiritimatiellia; order RFP12; family DVOR01; genus Spyradenecus. Next base: position 1,550 of record CALXMV010000038.1, on the reverse strand, counting down.
GGGGTGTCGAGCTTCGGCGAGACCTCGCTCTTCAACGCCGCCCACCGCCCCGAGGGCGCCGCCGCGCGTTGCCTGGACTGCCCCGCGGCGGTCGAGCGCAGGTGCCCCTTCTCGGCGCGGAAGATCTACCTGGAGCGTCAGGATTGGCGTTACCCCTTCGTGGACAGGAGCGACGCGGCGATGGAGGCGATGCTGCGTTCGGGGCCCTACGGCCGTTGCGTCTACGCCTGCGACAACGACGCGGTGGACCACCAGGTGGTGAACCTGCGCTTCGAGGGCGGGGTGACCGTGGCCCACCAGATGGAGAGCTTCACCTATTCCGGCGGCCGCGAGACGCAGGTCTTCGGCACGCGCGGCGACATCGTGGGCGACGGCCGCACCCTCACGATCCACCATTTCGACACGCGCACCACCGAATTGTGGGACAGCGCCCTCGAGGCCGGGACGCCCCAAGGCTCCGGCCACGGCGGCGGCGATTACGGCATCATGGATGAGCTGGTGCGCCAACTCACGGCGGGCGACCCCGCGGGCTACCCCGCCATCTTCGAGACCTCGCTGGAGAGCCACCGCATCGCCTTCGCCGCGGAGGCCAGCCGCCGCGCCCGCGGCGCCCTCATGCTCGCGGACTGACCCCTCACACCCGGAGGCCACATGGACAAACGCAAGATCATCGTCACCAGCGCCCTGCCTTACGCCAACGGCGCCCTCCACCTCGGCCACTTGGTGGAATACCTGCAGACCGATTTCTGGGTGCGCTACCAGCGCATGATGGGCCACGACTGCGTCTACGTCTGCGCCGACGACACGCACGGCACGCCGGTGATGATCCGCGCGCGCCAGGAGGGCATCACCCCCGAGGCACTCATCGCCCGCTCCTACGAGGCGCGCGTCAAGGAGTTCGCCGCCTTCGAGATGGGCTTCGACCGCTACGGCTCCACCAACTGCGAGGAAAACCGCATCCTCTCCGAGCAGATCTACCTGCGCCTCAAAGACAAGGGGCTCATCTCCACGCGCCCCGTCAGCCAGCTCTACTGCGAGCGTTGCGGGATGTTCCTCCCCGACCGCTTCGTCAAGGGCACCTGCCCCAAATGCGGCGCCCCCGACCGCGACGGCGACAACTGCTCCGTCTGCGGCGCGACCTACAACCCCGCCGACCTCCGCGAGCCCCGCTGCGCCATCTGCGGCGGCACGCCCGTGCCCCGCGCCAGCGACCAGCTCTTCGTCGAGCTCGAGCCCTGCCGCGACTTCCTCAAGGCCTGGCTCCCCGCTCACACCGACAAAGGCACCGCCGGCAAGCTCCTCGAATGGTTCAACGAACCCCTCCGCGGCTGGAACATCTCCCGCGACGCCCCCTACTTCGGCTTCAGGATCCCCGGCTACGACGACAAGTACTTCTACGTCTGGCTCGACGCCCCCATCGGCTACATGGCCACCCTCTGGGCCTGGGCCAAGACCCGCGGCCAGACCCTCGACGACTGGTGGCAGGACCCCAAGGCCGAGATCTACCACTTCATCGGCAAGGACATCGTCCGCTTCCACTGCCTCTTCTG
>CALXMV010000037.1 GCA_944389565.1 uncultured Kiritimatiellota bacterium | reverse complement strand
CAATCGATAAATGTCTGCCATGCCCCTATTATCTCAACATTTTTCCCCCATTGCAATTTTTATGCGTTTGCCCTGGGATGGCTGGAGTGGAAAGCGCGGAAGATCCTGGCACATCGCCAACGGACTCGACGCCCTCCCCTCCCGACTCTCGGGCCGAACCCTTTAGGGTTTCGGGTCAGACCCCTTAGGGTTTCGCCCCAAACCCTCCCGACTCGCGCTCCCAACCCTCCGTTCCGGCACGAGAAGCAAATCGCGGTCCGGAAGTGGTGTCCGGAAGGGCATGAGAATGCGGGGGCGGCCTGCGCGTGGGGATACGCGCCGCGACTTTTGCCGGACACCATTGGTGGCACACTGTCGCATATTGTCGGCTCCTCTCTTTTTGTTGTGATTGGCGCATGGTGTGCCAGAAGAGGCCGACGACGTTTTTGCCTTTTGGCCGCGCCGCCCCCTAGGGGCGCACCCTCCTCCTGTTTCGCTTTGGCCTCTGCCTGCCCATCTTCCTTTCTCTTTCTTTTCTTCCTCCCACCTGCGCAATTGCATTGTGGACGATTCAACATTGTGGACGATTCACGCGGCGATCGCTTTTTCGTCCGCCACCCTCTTGGTTATGCTATAATGCGTGTTTTGAGAAAGGAGTCTTCATGAACCCGATGATGGATCCCGATTTGCTGGCTGCGCGGAGCGAGTCGCGCGCGACGACGCTGAACAGCGTCTACAACTTCGTGTATGGGTGGATGGCCGTGGCGTTGGCGGTCTCCGGCGTGGTGGCTTGGCTAATGGCCGAGGCGCTCCGCACGGGGTCGGTTCCCTTCTCGCCGGGGCTGCTGATGGTGTGCGCGGTCGCGGAGGTGGCGTTGGTGGTCGTGCTCTCCTGGTGCATCGACAAATTGGCGCCGACGACGGCGGCGATCCTGTTCATGGTCTACGCGGCCCTGAACGGCGTGACGCTCTCGGTGCTGTTGCTCGTGTACGCGGCGGCGACGGTGCAGCTGGCCTTCTTCTCGACGGCGGGGATGTTCGCGGCGATGGCCTTGGTGGGGACGATGACGAAGCGCGACCTCTCCTGGATCGGGCGCTACGGGCTGATGCTGTTGCTGGGCATCATCATCGCCTCGGTCGTCAACATCTTTGTCGGTTCGTCGGGGCTTGACCTGATCATCACGTATGTCGGCGTGGCGGTCTTCGTGGGGCTGACGGCGTGGGACGCGCAGAAGGTGCGGGCCCTGGCCGAGAGCCAGGGCGACCTCGGCCGTGAGACGGTGAGCCGCTACGGCATCCTCTGCGCGCTCTCGCTCTATCTGGACTTCATCAACCTCTTCATCTACCTGTTGCGCATTCTGGGGCGGGGAGGGCGCGAATGAGACGGGTGGCCCTCCTTTTCGCCGTCTGCGTGGCGGCATGCCTGGCCCGTGCCGAGATGGTCGTGGGCGTGCAACTCTTCGATATGTACAAGGTGGAGGCCGTCTCGGTGATGACCACCGAGGAGTTCCGTGCCCTGAAGGCCGACCTGAACGAGGAGAAGCGCGTCTTCAACAAGGCCTTCCAGACCGTGAAGGCCGATTGGACGAAGCAGTACAACGAAGCCCGCCGGGCCGGCGACAAGGACTTTCCGAAGTTCCCGACGCGCGCCTTCATCTGGCCGCGCACCGCCAAGACGCGCAACTTCTCGACCCGCGAGGCCGCGAACGAATGGTTGGCCAAGCAACAGGCGCGCATCGACGGCGAGATGGCCGCCGCCGCAGGCGCCCGCGAGAAGGCCGCCAAGGCCTCCAAGAGCAGCGTCACCGCCGGCTACAAGAGCCGTGACGACCGCAAGGCGCGCCGCCAAGCCGAAAAGGCCGAGCTGGAGGCCGCGCTCAAGGAGAAACTCGGCGAGGCGGTGGAGGTGCAGATGGCCTCCATGCTGAAATACAACCGCCCCGTGCCCCGTCACTTCATTGTCGACCCGCTCTCCGGCACCACCACCGCCGGCGGCACCTCCCAGGTGGGCAAGCAGATCGCCAAACAGGAGGCCGCGCTCAAAGCCTACGAGGCCCGCAAGGCCGCCGCCGAAGCCGCCGCAAACGAAGAGACCCCCTGACCGCCATGAGCAACTTCCAGATCCCCATCCTCGATTGGTCCCCCGACTCCCCCACCCCGCAGGTGGAGGCCTTCCTTGAACGCCCGGCCTTCGACGAACGCGCCGAGGCCGCCGCCGCCAAATGCCTGGCGGATATCCGCGCCCGCGGCCTGCAGGCCGTCCTCGACGCCTGCCGTGCCTTCGACGGCGCCGACCTCACCCCCGAGACGATCCGCGTGTCGGAGGCCGAGATCGACGCGGCGTCCGCGGCGTGCGACGCGCGGGTCAAGGCCGCCATCGCCCAATCCGCCGAGCGCGTGGCCGCCTTCGCCAAGGCCGGCCTGCGGCCGGACTGGACGATCCCCACGCCGCATGGCGGGCGCCTGGGCGAACGGTTCCACCCGATGGACCGCGTGGGGGTCTACGTGCCCGGCGGCACCGCGCCGTTGGCCAGCACGGCGATCATGACGGTCGTCCTGGCGCGCGCGGCCGGCGTGCGTGAGATCGTCGCCTGCACACCGAGCCGGAACGGCACGGCGATCTCCGCGCCCCTGCTCCACGCCCTGCGCGTGGCCGGCGCCACGGAGGTCTACCGCGTGGGCGGCATCCAATCCATCGGCATGATGGCCTACGGCGCCGGCATCGCCCCCGTGCGCCTCATCGCCGGCCCGGGCAACGCCTACGTCACCGCCGCCAAGCGCCAAGTCTACGGGGCGGTGGCCATCGACCAGGTGGCTGGCCCCTCCGAGATCTGCGTCCTGGCCGACCGCGCGGGCAACCCCAAATGGATCGCCGCCGACCTGCTCTCCCAGGCCGAGCACGGGAGCGGGCTGGAAAAGAGCCTGCTGGTGGCGGACGACCGCGCCTTCGCCGAGCGGGTCCACGCCGAGGTGTTGGCGCAATTGGCGACGCGCGGCCGCCGGGCCATCATCGAGCGGATGCTCGCCAACGGCGGGATGCTGATGGCGGTCGTCCCGGATCTCGCCGTGGGCGTGGCGCTCTGCAACCGTTTCGCCGCCGAGCACCTGGAACTGCAGGTGGCCGACGCCGAGGCCGTCCTGCCGCGAATCGACTGCGCGGGCGCGGTCTTCGTGGGCTATTGGACGCCCGAGAGCGCGGGCGACTTCGTGGCGGGGCCAAGCCACGTGCTGCCCACCGGGGGCGCCGCGCGTATGTTCAGCGGCCTCACCGCCGAGACCTTCCGCCGCCGTAGCTCCTTCGTCGAGTTCTCCAAGGAAGACCTCGCCGAGACGCGCGCGGCCATCGAGACCTTCGGCGCGTTGGAGGGGTTGGACGGCCACGCGTACGCCGCGACCGCCCGTTTCGAATAAGAGGGACGCCATGAGAGTCACCCTGTTTGCCTTCGCCGCGACCGCGCTGTGCGGAATGGCCGTGGCGCAATCGCCGGCGCCCCCGCCGCAGGAGGAGCCGCCGTTCAAGATCGTCGTCGAGGACGTGCCCGAGACCGCGCCGACCAACGCCGTCCCGGCGGTCGTCGCCGAGCAACCCGACGCCGATCAGGTGGCCGTCGCCGAGCCCGCCACCGAGCCTGATCCCGAGCCGAACTGCGGACATGCGCTGGCCCCGCCCAAGAAGTTCAGCGAAGAGGTGCTGATGTTGCAGATCTTCCTGGATCGGCACAACTTCTCGTGCGGCGTCATCGATGGGTTCTGGGGGGATGGCACGCAGCGGGCGATGGCCGCGTGGCAGATCGCGCAGGGCCTCCGCCCCACGCGGTGGGTGGACGTGCCGCTCTACGTCGCGATCGCCACGATGCCCGAGCCGTTGGAGCGTTACACGATCACAGAAGCGGACGCGGCGCTGGTGACCGGCCCGATGCCCCCCACCTGGGCCGAACGCGCGGCGCTGCGGCTGATGGGCTACGACACCCTGGGCGCGTGCGTGGCCGAACGTTTCCATACCTCCGAGCGCACGCTCCGGAACCTCAATCCCGGCGTGGTGAACTGGCCCGAGGATCTGTCCGTCGGCATGACGCTGACCGTCCCGAACGTGCGCATGGCGGCGCTCGAAAAGCCGGAGACGCTCGTGATCGCGCTGGAGGACCGTGTCCTGGCGGGATACGACGCCAAGGGCGTCATGCGGTTGCGTTTCCCCTGCTCGATCGCCCGCAACAAGTCGCGCCTGCCCGAGGTGGGCGAGGTGACGGTGCGCAACATGGCGCCCGCGCCGAACTACACCTACGACCCCGTGAACTATGGACAGGACCCGAGCATCGGCAAGCTGGTCGTCCCCGCCGGCCCGCGCAACCCCGTGGGGAGCCGCTGGATCGGCCTCTCGCTCCCGGGCTACGGCATCCATGGCTCGCCCCGCCCCAACACCGTCGGGCGGCCCGAGTCGCTCGGTTGCTTCCGCCTGACCAACTGGAACGCGGAGAAACTCTTCGAGCTCGTCCGCACCGGGATGCCCGTGCGCATCGTCGAGGCGCTCCCGCAGTCCCTGGCTACGGAGCCGGCCGCCGAGCCCACGGAGCCGGCGGCGACCAACGCCGTCGAGCGGATCGAGAGCGGCGAGAAGCCCGCGGCGACCAACGCCGTCGAGACGGCCGAGAGCCCCACGCCGGCACCCGGGGGCTCCGATGCTTGAGGCCGTCGCGGACGCGTTGCCCGCGGCCTTCCGCGAGGCGCCCATCGCGTGCGGGCTCGTCCTTGGCTCCGGCTGGGGCGACGCCCTCCGCCCCGACGTGTCGCACGCACGCGTGCCCTACGCGGATCTGCCGGGCTACGGGGCGAGCACGGTGGCTGGCCATCACGGCGAGCTCCTGCTCATGGAGCTGGGGGGGCGGCGCGTCGCGGTCTTCAGCGGCCGACGCCATTATTACGAAGGTTGCGGCCTGGAGCAGGTGGTCTACCCCGTGGAGTTGCTCCGTTGCCTCGGCGTGCCCCGCGTGCTCCTCACCAACGCCGCCGGCGGGCTGAATCCGGACTTCGGCCCCGGCACGCTCATGGCGGTGACCGACCACCTCAACCTCACAGGCATCAATCCCCTGCGCGGCCCCCAGCGCCCCGGCTGGGGGGCGCGCTTCCCGGATCTGTCGCACACCTACGACCCCGCGCTCACCGACTGTCTGGTGCGCGTCGGCAAAGGCGCCGTACGCCGGGGCGTCTACGCCTTCTCCGTAGGCCCCAGTTATGAGACCCCCGCCGAGGTGCGCGCCCTGCGCTTGCTCGGTGGGGACGCCGTGGGCATGAGCACCGTCCCGGAGGCGGTGGTGGCCCATGCGGCCGGCCTGCGCGTGGCGGCGCTCAGCTGCGTGACGAACCCCGCCGCGGGGCTCTGCGCCGAGCCACTCAGCCATGCGGACGTCCTGGCCGCGAGCGAAGCCGCCAAGCCGCGCATGGCCGAGGTCGTCGAAGCCTTTTTGCGGGAACTCCCCTGATGTTCGGCAAACTGCGGGCCATCGCGTGGTTCACCGCCTTGGAGACGCTCGGGCACCCGGCGATGCTCCTGCTCTCGCTCGCCTCCGCCGCGGGCACGCTCGTCCTGCCGATGCTGCAGTTCCAGCGCTTCTCGGAAGACGGCCGTCTGGCGCGGGACTGCGGGTTGGCCTCCGCGTTGCTCTTCGGCGCATTGGTCGCGATTGGCGGCGCGGCGCGCCTCCATCGCGCGTTGAACGACGGCACCTCGGCGGTGGCGTTGGTCAAGCCGCTTTCGCGCGGGCTCTGGCTGTGCGGGCACGCGGTGGGCACCGCGCTCGCCTTGGGCGTCTTTCTGGCGACGCAGGGCGCCGCCGTGCTGTTGGCCGAGGCCTGGTCGCCGCGCTACCACGCCACGGGGGAATACGCGAACGTGCCCGGCCTGCTGACGGCGCTCGGCGCGCTTGCCGCGGCGCTCGTCGCCGCCGCGCTCCACAATCGCTTCCGCGGGGGACGGTTCCCGCTGGCGGGGAGTCTGCTGATGCCTTTGGCGCTTTGGGCGTTGGCCCCCTTCGTGCGGCCGCACTGGGGCGACCTCTCGGCCTTGCTCGCGGTGGCCTTGCTGTTGGTGCAGGTGGTGGCCTTCGCGACGGCGCTCGCGGTGCGGCTCCCTCCCGGGCCGACGGCGGCGCTCACGTTGCTTGGGTTGGCCGCGGCGATGGTCTTTCTGGGATGTTCGGCGTATCTGCCGCTCGACGCGCTCTCCGGCGGGGGTGCGGTCGCCCCGCGCACGCTGGCCCTGCTGGCGCCGCAGGCGGTGTGCGCGTCGGCCTTTTTCCTGTGGTGCGGCGCGGGGCTTTTGGAGACGAGGGCGTGCGTATGAGCGAACCGTTGGTGCTGGATGGGGTCGTCAAGACCTTCCGCGATTTCTGGGGGCGCCCCACGGTGCGGGCGGTCAAGGGATTGTCCTTCTCGGTCGGGAAGGGAGAGGTCTTCGGCCTGCTCGGCCCGAACGGGAGCGGCAAGAGCACGACGATCCGAATGCTTTTGGGCCTGCTTCGGCGCGATGGCGGCGACATCCGCGTCTTCGGCGAGCCCCCTCAGGCCAAGCGCGCCCACGCGTTGGTCGGCTACCTCCCCGAAATCACCTATCTGCACCCGTTCCTCACCCCACGCGAGACGCTCACCTACTACGGCCGTCTCTTCGGGTTGGGGGGGCGCGCCCTCCGCGGCCGCGTGGACGACCTCCTGCGCTTGGCCGGGGTGGCGCACGTGGCCGATCGCCGCGTCGGCACCTTCTCCAAGGGCATGACCCGCCGCGTCGGCCTTGCCCAAGCGCTGCTCAACGCCCCGCGCCTCCTCGTCCTCGACGAACCCACCTCCGGGCTCGACCCCATCGGCACGCGCGAGGTGAAGGACCTCATCCTGGCACTGAAGGCCCGCGGCATCGCCGTCCTCATGTCCTCCCACCTCCTTCCGGACGTTCAGGACTGTTGCGACCGCATCCTTATCCTCGACCGCGGCGAATGCCGCGCGCAAGGCCGCGTGGGCGACCTCAAGGAGTCTCTCGAAGCCTTCTTTCTGGAGACCGTCATCCCCGGCGGCAAGACCGTCTCGCCCATCGAGGCCGCCGGTGGCCTCCCGTGGCTCAACGGCACGGAGGAAGCCTGAGATGCGCACGCTCTGGGCGGAGGTGATGCTGGGATGGCGGCGGGCCACGCGCGGCCCGCTCCTCGGCGCGACGCTCGCCGCCCTCGCGCTCTGCCTCTTCCTCATTCCCGGCCGGCACGACGAAGGGCTCGTCCTCACCGGATACGGCACGGGCTTGGCGTGGGCGATTCTCCTCGTCTCCGCGCTTTGGTGCGGCGGCACCGCCTACGCGCTCGACCGCGAACGCCACCGCCTGACGCTTTCCCTCACCAAACCGCTCCGCCGGTGGACGCTCTGGTGGGGGCGTTTCCTCGGCACGCTCGCGCCCTTCGCCGCCGCGATCGCCCTCCTTGGGGTCTGCCTGGCGTTCCGGCCGCTCCCGGCGGGGCGGGACGTCGTGGCCCCGATCCTCCCCGATCTCGACGACGCGGCCGCGCAGGAGCTCGCGACGCTCCGGGCGCAGGGGCGCGCACCCAAGGGCATCGTCTCCGACCGCCGCCTGCTCCGGGCCATCCGCGATCATCTGCGCACGCGCTATTGCGAACTCTTCCCCGACCAGCCGCGCACCTATCGCTTCCCGGCGCCCGACCGCCAAGGCGCCGCGGCCTTCCGCCTCTCCGGCGCGCCCTTCCTCGGCGTCCGCAACGCGCTCCGGCTCGAGCTTGTCGCCACCTGCGGGCCGAACACCCTCACCCTCACCCCCGACCGCCTCACCGACATCGGCTTCGTCCAACCCCTCCCCGACGGCTTCCTGATCCCCGGCGAGCCGGTTTCCGTCACCCTTCGCCGCGCCGACGACACCAAGGTCGCCAGCGTCATTTACCGCGAAAGGATGGACGTGGCGCTCCTCCTGCCAGGCCAACCCGCCTGGGCCAACCTCGCCGCCTTCTGCCTGACCCTGCTCCTCACGGTGGCGATGGCGACGGCGCTCGGCACGGCGCTCGGATGCGCGTTCTCGCTCCCCGTGACGCTTTTCGTCGGCACCGTGGCGATTCTGTCGGCCACCGCCGCCGCGCTCTCCCCACCCACGACGGTGGCCGATGAGATCGCCAACTGGTGGACGCGCCTCAGCGCGCACATCTCCCTGCTCGTGGCGCAACCCTTTCGCGGGCTTGTTGCGCTCAACCCGCTGGGCAGCCTGATGTCCGGCATCGCGATCCCGCCCGCCGCCGTGGCGCGGGTCTTCCTCACCGCGGCCCTGCCATGGGCGTTGGTCTTCTCCCTGGCCGCCCCGCTCTCCGCCGTCACCGACGAGGAACCCTGACCCATGCTTGAGATCGCCTTCGAAATCGTCGCCATTTTCGGCATGATCGGTATCGGCTTCCTGGCGGCCCGCCGTCGGTGGTTCCCCGAGGATTTCTCGCGCCATCTTTCCAAACTGCTCCTTGGGGTCTTTTACCCCTCCCTGCTCTTCTCCTCCATCCTGCGCAACTACACCCTGCGGGACCTCGCGGAGAATTGGACGCTCCCCGCGGGCGCCGCCACGGTCATCCTCGTGGGCTGGTGCGTGGGGTGGCTCGCCAAACGCTTCGTCCGCGGCGTGCGTGCGCCCACCCGCCGCGCCTTCCATTTCGCCTGCGCGATGAACAACTACTCCTTCCTGCCGATCATGCTCGTGGCCGGGACGGCGCTCGGGGAGCGCGGCGTGGCGATGGTCGCCTTCACCACCATCGGCTCCGACACGCTGATGTGGACCCTTGGCTTCCGCACCTTCACCGGCCAACGCGTCCGCTGGGCCACCCTCGCCCAGACGCTTCTGCGGCCGCCGCTCCTCGCGCTCCTCTCCGCCATCGCGCTCCTGGCGCTCCTCGCCCCGCTCCGGATCGGCCCGGACGACCTCGCCGCCTGCCTCCCCACGCGTGTCGCCCTCGACACGCTCTACCGCTACCTCGGCGGCGCGACGATCCCCGCCAGCGCCATCGTCTGCGGCATGGCACTGGGGCGCATTCCCCTGCGCGGCCTCGTCACCCCGCTCCAACTCGCCGTCGCCGCGCTCCGCTTGGTCGCCATCCCGCTCGCGATCCTCGCCCTCCTCTGCCTGACGCCGCTCCCCGCCGATTTCCGCTTCGTCTTCGCCATCATCGCCCTCATGCCCGGCGCGATGGCCGGCGTCGCGATCGCGGAGGTCTATGGCGGCGACGGGCGCTTCGTCTCCGCCCACGTCCTCATCTCCCATCTCCTCTGCATCCTCACCGTACCGCTCGGGCTCGCCCTCTTCCGGGCCCTCACGCAGGCACTCCCCTGACCCCGCCCGCGGCGCGAGGCCGATTTGCTATAATGGGAAGCAACGTACGAGGAGCCAAGTCGATGGTAGACGCGCTTTTGTTTGCCTGGGGCAATCTGGTCAAGCTGTTTTTCCTGTTCTGCCCGTTTTTCGTGCTGAACATGTTTCTCTCGTTGACAGAGGGAGTTGACAGCGCGCGTAAGCGGAACGTGGCCAAGCGGGTGACGGTGGTGGTCGTCATCATGGGGGCCGTCGCGTATTTCGCGGGGGACATCTTCCTGAGTCTTTTCGGGTTGGATCTGGAGGGTTTCCGGATCGGCGCGGGCATCTTGCTGATGATCATGGCGCAGGAACTAGCGCTCGGCCATGAGACGCCGACGGCGCAGAACCGCCCGCGCAACGTGGACGACATCATCGTGGTGCCTTTGGGAACGCCCATCATCATGGGGCCCGCGTGCGTCTCGCCCATCATCATCATCGGCGCGGAGACCTTCACGAACATCCGGTCAGGGATGGACGTCTTCGTTTTCCTTTTTGGTTTCGTGGGCTTCATCGGGGCCATCGTGGCGTTGGGCACGCTCCTGTATTTCGCCGAGGCGTTGGAGCGGATCTTCGGGAAAGGCATGATCCGCATCTTCTCGAAGGTCTCCGGCGTCATCCTCATGGCGATGGCCGCGCAGATGATCGCCACGGGGTTCTTCGCCTATCTCGACGCCTCCCAGGTGGGACACGCGATTCTGACGGCGATCAAAGGCATGGGGAACTGAATGGACGCGTTGGAATTGGATTTTGGGGGGCGCGCGTGGCGGCTTGCCCCCGGAGAGCAATGGGTCGTCACGGGACCCGCCGCAAGCGGCAAGACCTTGCTCGCGACCCGCCTTGCGCGGCGTTACCCGGATGCCGTCGCGCTTGTCACTTTTGGCCATCAGGCCTCCTCCGCGGGCGGTGACTGGGCCGCGGCCCGTTGGTATGCCAGTGTGGGTTACGACTCGCCCACCGTGGCCGAGGCGCTGACGTACGACGCCGTCAACGACATCAGCCCCTTCGAGATTCGCGATCCGGAGCCAGAGGCGCGCGCGGCTTTCGCCGAGACCCACGCCTGGGCGCTTCGCGCGCTTGCGCTCGAGCCTTTGCTCGACCGCAAGACCATCGCCCTTTCCAACGGCGAGCAACGCCGTCTCATGCTCGCGCGCGCCATCCTCAGAAACACGCCGGTTCTTGCGCTCGACGACCCTTTCGCCGGGCTTGACCCGCAGATGCAGCGCACCTTGCGCGACGTGTTGGGGGCGCTCGCGCGGCGTGGCCGCACGCTCGCCATCACCGTGCGCAACGAGGATGAGATCCCCCCGTGCGTCACACACCGGCTCTGTCTGCGCGACTGCGCCATCGTCTCCGCCGAGCCTTTTCGCCCTGTCGCCGTGGCTCCGGCCCTTATGACGTTCGCCAAGAATCCGCCCCCGCTTGCCACGCCGGAGGTCCTGCATGTGCGCGACCTTCGGTTGACGCTTGATGGTCGGGAGCTTTTCGGCGGACTCGACTGGGAGGTCCACGCGGGCGAGCGGTGGCTCATCGTCGGGCCCAATGGCAGCGGCAAGAGCACGCTCCTGGCCCTTATCCTGGGCGACAGCCCGATGTCCTATGCCTGTGACATCACGCGCTTTGGGGAGCGTCTTGGCCCAGGCGTGCCGCTTTGGTCGGCACGGTCGCGCATGGCGGTCGTCTCGCCGGAGATGCAGGCATATGCCGATCCCGCGCAGACCGTCGAGGCCGTTGCCTGCTCTGGGCTCTTTGATCGTGAGGGACAGCGCAGACGCCCCACTCCCGCGCAACGGAAGCGTGCCGTCGCCCTCCTCACCGCGCTTGGCCTCCACGAGCGGCTTCGTGAGCCGCTTGGCGCCCTCTCCGATGGTCTTGCCCGGCTCGCCCTGGTGGTCCGTGCGCTTGTCGCCGCCCCGGCGCTTCTCCTGCTCGACGAACTGTGCATGAACCTGGAGGATGATGAGCGCAAACGTCTGCTTCGCCTCCTTGGGCGGTTGCTTGACGAGACGCCGTCACTCACCGTCCTCTGCGTGGCCCATCGCCCCGATCACATTCCGCCGGGTTTCGATCGCACCCTCCGCTTGGGAACCAGACAGCCATGAAGACCGATACGCTCCGAACGCTCTGCGCCATCCATGCCACCCCCGGCGACGAAGCCGATCTCTTCGACGCCCTCGAACGCCGGTGGCGTGCCCAGCGGCTTGATGTCCGCCGGCTCGGCCGCTACGCCATATTGGCCGAACCCGGCGAACGCAAAAAAAGCGACACCTTGCTTCTGATCGCCCATGCCGACAGCCCGGGGTTCTCCGTCACCGCCACGCGCGGCGACGATGAATGCGAGGTGATCCCTCTCGGCGGCATCCATCACGCGGAGGCTGCCGAACTCACCCTCAAGGCCTCCGACGGGTTTCACGCGGCGCACCTCGCCATTCCCCCGCGCCCCTCCGCGCCGTGGCTCCGTCATCTCCCGTTACGCGTCACGCTTCCGAAGCCTTGCCCCACGCTTCGCAAAGGCGATCGCCTTTGTTGGGCCCCGTTTTGGGAGGAGCGTGATGGCCTTCTCACCACCCCGTTCCTTGACGACCGCGCCGCCTGCGCGCTTCTCGCGGATTGGTACGACCGCCACGTCCACCTCCTCGCCCCCTACAACGTGATTCTCGCGGCGACTGCCATGGAGGAAATCACCGGTTTCGGCGCCAACGTGCTTGCCCATGCGGTGCGGGCCGATGCCGTCCTTGCCCTGGACGTCACCTACGAGGCCCCCGAGCAAGACGTGCTTCTCGGGCGCGGCCCCGTCATCACCCTTTCCGACGCCTCGTGCATCCTGCCGCCCGCGCTTCGCGACAGGCTTCTCGCCGCGGATGTCCCCCTTCAGACCGAGGTCTACAACCGTTCGGGCACCGACGCGCGCGCCTTCCCCGCGCAAGGCTCTCCCATCCCGGTCATCCCGCTCCTGCTCCCCACACGTGGCAACCACGGCCCGCGCGAGACCCTTGCGCTCGATGACCTCCGAGCCTGGCCCGCCGCCATCTCCGCCATCGCCAACACCCTTTTCGAGCCCCGCGCATGAGCATGAACCCTCTCGACAATATCACCGTCGTCCTCGTCGGCACGCTTTATTTCGGAAACGTCGGCAGCGTCTGCCGCGCGATGGCCAACATGGGGCTTCGCCGCCTCACCCTCGTGGCCCCGCGCATCCTTGATGGGTGGGAGGAGGGCCGCCGCCTCGCCGTCCATGCCACCGACATCCTCGATGCCCGCCGTGAGACCCAGACACTTGATGAGGCCATCGCCGATTGCGCCGCCGTCGTCGGAACCACCGCCCGCGGGGGCCTTTACCGCGCGACCGTTCGTCCCCCCCGCGCGCTCGCGCCCGAAATCCTCCGCCTCGCCGCGCAGGCCCCTGTCGCCATTCTTTTCGGCCGCGAGGACCAAGGGCTTCACAACGACGAGATCGCGCGTTGCACCCACCTCATCCGAATCCCCGTCGATGAACGTTACCAAAGCCTCAACCTCGCCCAGGCCGTGCTCATCGTCGCTTACGAGCTCTACGCCGCCACCGGGGCCTACGTGAGCCCCGTCGAGGAGGCCGTTCCCCTCGCCACCCAAGCCACCAAGCACGCCCTCATGGCCAAATGGCGCCAGGCCATGCTCGACATCGGGTTCATGGACGAGAAGAAAGCCGACCACATGATGCAGGGCTTTCAGCGTATTTTCTCCCGCGGGATCCGCACCGACCCCGATGCCTCCATCATGCTTGGGGCCGCCCACCAGATGTCGTGGGCGGGGAAACAGGCGCGCGCCGAACGATGATTCGCGCCGCCGCGTCGGGCGCGGGCCTTGGGCGTTCTTCCGTGCCCGCCGTTTTTGCTACAATGGAACGGAAAGGATGCAAGTCATGGCAGAATTGATTGTCGCGTTGGATGTGCCCTCGAAGAGCGCGGTGGCGGAAACGCTGAGGCGTTTGGGGGATGCCGTCGATTTCTACAAAATCGGGTTGGAACTCTTCTCCGCGGAGGGGCCCGATGTCGTGCGCATGGTGAAGGATGCCGGGAAACGGGTTTTCTTGGACTTGAAGCTGCACGACATCCCGCGCACGGTCGAGCGGGCTGTCCGCTCCATCGCCGGGCTTGGGGTCGATCTCACGACGATTCACGCGAGCGGCGGCGCGGCCATGATCCGCGCCGCGGCGGGGGCCGCCGCGGAAGCCGGCGCGAACGCGCCGAAAATCATCGCCGTGACCATGCTCACGTCTTTGGACGAGGCGGACTTGGCGGATCTGGGCATCGGCCGTGCGATGGCCGCGCAGGTGGAGGCGCTTGGCCGCCTGACCATCGGAAACGGCGCGGACGGAATCGTTTGCTCGCCCAAGGAGGTCGCGGCGATGAATCGCGCGCTCGTCCCCTTGGCGGAGGAGCGCCCCGTGGTTTTCGTGACGCCTGGGGTGCGTCCGGCGGGGGCGGCGGTGGGCGATCAGAAGCGCGTGGCCACGCCCGCTGGCGCCGTGCGCGATGGGGCGACACATCTCGTCGTGGGGCGGCCCATCCTGGAGGCGGCGGATCCCGTCGCGGCCGCGCGCGCCATCCGTGCCGAGATGGCATCCGCCTGTTGCTGAACGCATGAAGAAAAGCCGGGAATATGTGTCGCGCGGGGCGTCGCGCGGGCGGACGGTGGCGACGGGCGGCTCCGCGGACGAGCCGTCGCCCCGGATTTCCGCGGCCTCCCATCCGGCGGATCTGCCGCGCGACTTGGGCATGGCAGGGGATTTTGGCGCCTATGAGATTCCCGGGCTGGCGCGTGCGGTGCCGGGGGCGTTTCACGCGCTCGCCGACAGCCTGCGCGATGACATGGCCTTGGACGCGGTGAACGCCGTGTTGGATGCGCTGTTGCCTGCCGCCGAACGCCATCGCGTGGTGGCGGAATCCTTGGTCAACGGCGCGCTGACGCTTTCCCTGGCGCGGCGTTCCGACCGTTTCCTGTATGCCCGCACATTGTTGCCGCGGCTTCGTGCCGCCTTGGAGCCGACGCTTGGGCGGTTGACCATTCGCTTGATGGATCGGTGAGGGATTCGAATGAAATGGGCGTTGTACAACCTGCTTTTCGCCATCGCCTATGTGGCGATGATGCCGAAGTTCTTGGTGCGCATGGCGCGGCGCGGCGGTTACGCCAACCGCTTCGCCGATCGTTTCGGCCGTTATCCGCGCGCGATTCGGGAACGCTTGGCCGATGGCACGGTACGGATTTGGGTGCATGCCGTCTCCGTGGGCGAGGTGGCCGTGGCCGGCCAACTGATGGCCGAGATGCGTCGCCAACGCCCCTCAAGCGCGTTCGTGCTCTCTGTCACGAGCAGCACGGGGTGGGCGCAGGCGGAACGTCAGGTTGGCCCGCGCGACGTGCTCATTTACGCCCCGCTGGATTATCCCGGCTGCGTGCGCCGTGCCTTGCGTGCCTTCTCCCCTGTGGCCTACGTCATCACCGAGACCGAGCTGTGGCCTAACGTCATCCGCCATGTCACGGAGGCGGGAATCCCTGCGTATCTGGTCAACGCGCGCATTTCCGATCGCAGCGCCCCGGGCTATCGCCGGCTGCGCACGTGGTTTGGGCCCGTGCTCAATAGCCTCACGCGGATCTATGCCCAGAGCGACCTTGACGCGCGACGGCTTGCCGACGCGGGGTGCGATTCCGAGCGCATCGTCGTCACCGGCACGATGAAGTTCGATGTCGCCCATCGGGCCCCGGAAAAGGAAGTGGCTCTGCGTGCCTATCTCACCGCCGCCGGATTCTCGCCCGACGCGCCCATCCTCCTGGGGGGCTCCACCTGGCCAGGCGAGGACGCCTTCCTGCTCGACGTCTATCGCAAGGCCTTGGCCAAATGCCCGGCCTTGCGCCTGATCATCGTGCCCCGCCATTTCGAGAAAGCCGGTGACGTGGAGGTCGCCATCCGCACGGCGGGCTTCCCCTGTCTGCGAAAATCGCGTACCCCTGAAACGCCCGAGCGACAGCCTGCGCAAACCGTGCTTTTGGCCGACACCACCGGCGAGCTGATGGGCTTTTATGGTCTCGCCCAGACGGTTTTCGTGGGCAAGAGCCTTACCGAGGAGGGGGGGCAGAACATGATAGAGCCTTGCCTCTGCGGGTGCGCCACCGTGGTCGGCCCGCATACCGAGAATTTCCGTCCCGTGATGAGCGACCTGCTTGCCCATGGGGCCATCCTGCAGGGGGCCGATCGGGCCGACACGGAGGCGCGACTCCTTGGTCTTTTGGCCAATCCGCCCGCCGCCAAGGCACTCGCCCGGCGTGCCGCCGAAATCGTTGCCGACCGCCGAGGCACCACCCCCGCGATCGCCACCGCGATCTTGGGAGAGGCCGCCTACGACGGTAGGCAGTGATGGGGTAATGGGCATACGCGCTTTCTGCGCGGCGTGCGCGATGTGTAGAATGGCGCGGCATGAAAACGATCCTGTCTTTGTTGGCCGCCGTGGTATGCGGTGCCGCCCTTGCCCAACCGACGCCTCTGACGACGCGTGACCTCACGCCTGACGACCGTGCGAAACTCGCGCAAATCGCGCAGGTCCGCCCCACGCAACGCCAAATCGATTGGCAACGCTTGGAGTTTACGGCCTTTTTCCATTTCGGCGTGAACACCTTCACCGATCGCGAATGGGGCACGGGACATGAGGATCCCTCCTGTTTCAACCCCACCGCCTTGGACTGCCGTCAATGGGCCAAAGCCGCAAAATCCGCCGGGATCAAACTCGCCATCCTCACCGCCAAACACCACGACGGTTTCTGCCTGTGGCCATCCAAGCTCACGCGCCACACCGTCGCCGCATCCCCGTGGCTGGGTGGCAAAGGCGATGTCTGCCGAGCGTTTGCCGATGCCATGCGCGCCGAAGGCATTCGTGTGGGCTTTTACCTCTCCCCTTGGGATCGCCATGAGCCGACCTATGGGACCCCCGCGTACAATGACTTTTTCGTGGGACAGCTCAACGAGCTCTTCGACAACTACGGCCCCATTGACGAGATTTGGTTCGACGGTGCCTGCGGCGAAGGACCAAACGGCAAGCGGCAAGTCTACGATTGGACACGTTACTACGCCACCATCCGCGCCCGCAATCCCGCCTGCGTCATCGCCGTCTCCGGCCCTGACGTCCGATGGGTCGGCAACGAGTCCGGCCTTGCCCGCGATAGCGAATGGAGCGTCATCCCCGCGACGGCTGTGAGCAATGAGGCCGTGCGCGATGCCTTCGCCCCTTTCCATTTCGATGGCAAGGATATCGCCGCCATGGCCAAGCGTCAGCTCGAGCAAGGCAAACACTCCGCCAATTCCCCGACCCTTGGCGCGTTGCCGGAGTCGCTCTCCGCCGACAGCTGGGTCTGGTACCCCGCGGAGTGCGATGTCTCCATCCGACCGGGGTGGTTTTGGCATCCATCCCAAGACAATCAGGTCAAAAGCCTCGACGCGCTACTTTCCATCTACGACCGATCCGTCGGTCGCAACGCCGTCCTTTTGCTTAATATCCCTCCCACCACACAAGGGCTCCTTCATGCCACCGACGTCGCCCGCCTTGCCGAACTCGGCGACGCGCTCCGGCGCACCTTTGGCGTCAATCTTCTCGGAACCGTTAAACCCGGACAGACCGAATTCGTCCTTCCCGCCCCAATCCGCGTGGATACGCTCGTGGCACAGGAAGACATCGCTCAGGGACAGCTCGTCGAGCGGTTTCGCTTTGAGGCGCGCCTTCCCGGAAGAGAAGGTTGGCACTTGCTCGCCGCCGCCACCACCATCGGGCACAAACGAATCCTGCGTCTCCCGGAACCCACCGAAATCGTCGCGCTTCGACTGATCGTCGAGGATTCCCGTGCCCCTGCGCACATCCTATCCGTGGGCGCCCACCTAAGCGGGAAATAAAACAATGGCAAAAAAGCCCCGCGCCGAGTGGCGCGGGGCTTTGTGAAAGTGGTGGAGGTGGGGGGAGTCGAACCCCCGTCCAAGATCGCTTCACCACGGCATCTACGTGCGTATCCGATCTATTGTCTCGCATCTGGCAGGCCGACCGACAGGCTTGGCCAGACACACGCCCTCATGATGGTGCAAGCGCGTGTTCCCGAAGGCTCGGTCCACGGCAGGGCCTGCTAGTCGACGCTTCCACGCTCAGCAGACATCGGCGTTTCAGCGACGGGCCAAAAGTTAGGCCGCGTAGGCGAAGTTATCGTTCGCAGTTAGGTTTTGATCGATGTTTAACGGGGCCAACGATCATCCCCGGCACGCAACCGAGATTCCGACAGACCCTGTCGAGACCTGGTCACCCCCAAAAGGGAAACAGCGACAAGATATCATATCCGCAGCAAAAAGACAAGGCTCATTGAATCGTCCCGTGATGTGTCATACGACGCCACCACCCAATGGAGCGCCTGCGCCCCCGCCACACCATGCCGCGCCGCCTTCCCTCCATCGCGCAGAGGACCGTCCTCCAGAAGCCTTGGCTCATTTTGCTTGCGAATCGCCGCGCACTCAATGCTCAATGGTGTCCGGCAAAAATCGCGGCGCTTATCCCCACGCGCAGGCCGCCCCCCGCATTCTCATACCCTTTCGGGCAACACTTCCATTTCTCGTTCCAGAACGGGTGGTCGGGGACGCAAGTCGGGAGGGTTTGGGGGCGAAACCCTAAGTCAACTATATTTTTTGTTGGATGGTAAGATTTTTGAGAGGGGTGGTGTATCAGGGCGTTTAAGGGGTGGATAAAAGGGCTGAAGGAGGCTTTTAAAGAGGGGAAAAGGAAAGGGTTGCCGCAGTTTTCAGAGGAAACAGAAAAACACCAGAAGGCCATTCTGGCTGAATGGCCCTTGAAATGGGAAGATGGGCTT
>CALXMV010000036.1 GCA_944389565.1 uncultured Kiritimatiellota bacterium | reverse complement strand
AAGTGAAGGGCCTCATCGGCGAGGGTACTGCGGGGTTCGCCCGTGGGAGAGTAGCACGCCGCCGGGACTTCCAAAACCAAAAAGGGGGCCGAGCTTCCGCTCGGCCCCCTTCCTTTTTGCGTCTGCCCTCTTCTCCCCATTCGCCGTGTGTCGGACATGAAAAAACGCACCGCCTTGCCCGCGAGGGGCAAGGCGATGCTTCCCTTCCGCTTGGCGCGTTCGGCCGGGTCGGGCGCTCAGGAGATTCTCGCGGAGCCTTGGCGGAGGATCGTGGGAACCCCTTCGGGAGAGATGGCGACGACGGTGGAGGCGACGCCGAGCATCGCCGGACCGCCATCCAACACCAAATCGACCTTTTGACCGATACTGCCGAGAGCCGTCGTTACATCACGTGCCGGGGGGTGGCCGCTTAGATTGACGCTCGTACACCGGAGCAACCCGCCACAGATAAGAAGAAGGCGGCGAAGCAACGGCAAGGCAGGCACCCGATAACCTTCAGTCCGCCCTTTGTTGGTCGGCAGGACGAGGGTGAGTGGGCCTGGCCAATACGCGGAGGCAAGGCGTTCGGCCTCGGATGACCAGAGAGCTCCATCGGCACGCACGGTCGCGGTGTCGGCAGCGAGGAGCTGGAAGGGTTTGTCCCGATCACGGTCTTTAAGCGCGCGAATTCGTTCGAGCGCATCGGGGAAGTCGGGGTGACAGGCAAGCCCGTAGACGGTCTCGGTGGGAAGGATGACGACTCCGCCGTGACGCAACAGGCGTGCGGTTCGTTCCAAAGCGTCTTGGCCGAATGGAAGGACGGGTGGGGGCATGATGGTCTCGCTCAAGGAGTTTGTGCCCATGCGGCGAGGGACCGCGAAAAGGCGAGGAAATCGGTTGGCGGTGTGTCGAACGAAAGATCGGTGGCCAAGGCGATTGGAGCGTCGGCGCGGCCATGGGTGCCCCGTACGCGTGTGACATTTGCTGAGCAATGGAATGGGTTGCTTCCGAAGAAGAGTTCGCAGGGGTCGAAGCCAGGTTTGTTGTGGATATCGACATGCGTGGCGTAATCCGGGGCTTCGCGGGGGGTGTCCCACCATGGCCACGCGAACCAGCAACCGGGCTTTGCGACGATTTCAAGGTCGGCCCCCGCCTGTCCAGGACGGACTAGGTCGACTTCTGGAAGTGCGGCGAGCACATCGTGGGCACGCTGCCGCGCTTCGGCGTCGCGGCAATAGATGGGCGCGACTTGGTGGTCGCAGAGCGCGATGGCGCGGGATCGATAGAGGTCGGGATAGCGCATGGCGCGGACGGGGCGGGTCGCGAAGAGATCGGCCGCACGGAGCGCACGGTTGGGGAAGGCCACGGTGCCGGTGACATCCGTGATCGCATAATCGCCGATGATGGCAATCGCATAGGCTTGCTCATGGGCGGCGGTGACGACTGTCTCAATTTGTCCGAGCGCCTCACGCAGACTGTCGGCGACTTTGGGGTGGGAGGTGCCGTGTCGCTGGAGTTCGTAATCGAGCGTTGGCAGGTAGGCGAAGATGAGCTCTGGCGCGTCACCGCGGCGGATCCGCGCACTGAGCGCGTTGGCGATGCCGCGGCCGACCTTGGGTGAGGCGAGCGGTCCCCAATAGCGCCATAGGCGGACAGGGTTGGCTGCGCCGAAGATGTTTTCAGGCCATTGATAGGTGGCCATGATCATGCCGCCACCGTGTGTATGAATCGGCGCGGGCGAGACGACTTCGTCCACCGCCTCGCCCAAGGACTGTTGGAAGAAGTACATTCCCACGCGTCCGCCACGTTCGCGGAAGGGCTCCCAAATCCGTGCACCTCGGACGAGGTTCGCCGATTGGCACCAGAATTGGGTTTGGAGGGTTTCACGCAGGAAGAGGCCGTTCGCGGGGATGCCGTGGCCTTCGGGAGGGAGTGCTGTGCGGAGGGTCGCCTGGGCCACGCAGGTGACGGCGGGCGAGACGCTCCCAATCGCTTGGACGGGCATTCCCGCAATCGCATCCACGCCGTTGCGCCGGAGAAGGTCCGCTCCTAGCGCCGCGACGTTCAGCACCAAAAGCCGTCGCATGGTCATGGCTCCGGGATGTCGTCATCGGACGGCACGCCATCCGGCCCTAAGGAACGCACGGCGTAGGTCTCGCCCGAATCATCAAGGGTGTAGACGAATGGCCGGTCCCAGCCGTCACGCACGATGTCCTTCCCGAGCAGGCCCGAGGAGACAAGTGCGTCAAGGTTCTCCGGGAGGCGGCCCGCATTGAGGAGCGCGTATGTGGGCAAGGCCTGCATGATGAGGCGGATACGTGTGTTAGTGAGGATCTCGGCATTGATGTCGGCCGTGGGCTGGGCGTGACGCTCCCAGTGGCCGGTCGCGTCGTCGGTGCGGATGGCCTCGCCCGGTTGCTTTGCCTCGCGGGCGAGGTTGCCGAAGGCGAAGCCGATGAAAATCCCCACGGCGGCAGCAACCGTCACGAGCAAGGTTGGCTTGGTGGGCGTCTTCATCGGCTTGGCCTTCGGCTTGGGTGGGTCACGGCACGGGGAAACGCGCGGCGAGAGCCTTGACTTCCTCGCGGATCCGTGCGTGGAGGGCGGCGTCCTCGGGAGCGCGGAGCGTTTGCGCCATCCAATCGGCGATCGTGCGCATCTCCTCCGGGCCCATGCCGCGGGTGGTGACGGCGGCGGTGCCCACGCGGATGCCCGAGGTGACGAAGGGGGTCTCGGTGTCGTAGGGGATCGTGTTTTTATTGACGACGATCCCGGCGGCGTCGAGCGCGGCGGCGGCGACTTTGCCGGTGATGCCGGCGGCTTTGACGTCGACCAAGAAGAGATGGTTGTCCGTGCCACCGGAGACGAGGCGGAAGCCGGCGGCTGCGAGCGCGTCGGCAAGCGCCTGGGCGTTGTCCACGATACCCTGCGCGTAGGCGTGCGCGTCACGATGGAGCCATTCGCCAAAGCAGACGGCCTTGGCGGCGATGACGTTTTCGAGCGGGCCACCCTGCAGACCGGGGAAGACGCTTCGGTTGATGTCTTTGATGTACTTTTCCTTGCAGAGAATCAGACCGCCGCGCGGCCCACGCAACGTTTTGTGCGTGGTGGAGGTGACGAAGTCGGCATAGGGCACGGGATTAGGGTGGACGCCGCCGGCGACGAGCCCCGCGATGTGCGCCATGTCGACCATCAGGTAGGCTCCCACCTTGTCGGCGATGGCGCGGAAACGCGCGAAGTCGATGGCGCGCGGATAGGCGGAGGCTCCGGCCAAGACGAGCGCTGGGCGGCATTCCTCGGCCAAGCGCTCAATCGCGTCATAGTCCAGGCGTTCGGTCTCTTTGTCGACCACGTAAGGGACGATGTGATAGAGGTGCCCGGAGAAATTCGCGGGCGAGCCGTGGCTCAGGTGCCCGCCTTGATCCAGGCTCATGGAGAGGATGGTGTCCCCGGGTTTGAGGAAGGCGTTGTATACGGCCATGTTTGCGGCGCTGCCGCAGTGCGGTTGGACGTTCGCCGCCTCCGCGCCGAAAAGTTTCTTCACGCGTTCGATGGCCAGCGTCTCCACCGCGTCCACCGGGAGGCAACCGTTGTAGAAACGTTTTCCGGGGTAGCCCTCGGCGTATTTGTTCGTCAAGACCGAGCCTTGCGCCTCGCGCACCGCGGGGGAGGTGTAGTTCTCGGAGGCGATGAGGTTGATGGTCTCGTCCTCTTGGCGGGTTTGTGCCAAGATCGCCGCATGGATTTCGGGGTCGGCCTTGGCCAATAGGGAGATTTCGGCCAGACGGCCCGCGCGGTCGCATTTCGCCAAGCGTCGGGTGTGGCGCTCGGCGCCCGTAAAGGGGGTCTTCAGCCAGACGTCCATCGCGTGCTCGGCGGCCTCGGGGCCCAAAGCGCGGGCGGAGAGGATGAGCACGTTGGCATCGTTATGCTCGCGTGAGAGTTTGGCCACGGCCTCGTCCGTCACGATGGCCGCGCGGATCCCGGTGAAACGGTTGGCCACGATGCTCATGCCGATGCCGGTGGTGCAGAGCAGGATGCCGCGGTCGGCGGCCCCCTCCAACACGGCCTCGCAGACCGGCACCGCGAAGTCCGTGTAATCATCAGCGGCGGTCGCGTCGAACGATCCCACGTCCAACACCGTGTGCCCCGCGTGGCGGAGCGTCTCGCCCAAACGTGCCTTCAGGGCCACGCCCGCATGGTCGCAGCCGATAGCAATCGTGCTCATTGTAACTCCTTCATTCATGCTCGGAACGCACTCAGTATATCACATTTCCCGAGGTGTCGCTCAAGGCATGAGGGTGGCGCGGATGAGAAGCGGGTAATGGTCCGAGAGAGGGGCCTGGCGGTCGTAGCGGACGATTCGCGAGGCCTTGGCGTCGGGCTTCCAAGAGAGGCCGTCACGGGCCCAGCCGAAGACGTGGTCGATGGCGCCGCCGCGCTCATCGTCGCCGAGATAGGTGGCGTTGATGGGGGTGGGGTTGAAGGGGACGAACCCTGCCTTGACGAAGGTCTGGAGCTCGGGGGATTCCAGGGTGGCGTTGAGGTCGCCTGCGATGAGGACGGCGTCGGCGGGGTGCGCCCTGAGGTGCTCGACGATCGCCTTGGTCTGCTTTTGGCGGGCGGAGGAGGGGAAGTCGAGATGGGTGGCGAGAACCGCAAGGATGTGGCCGCTCGGGAGTTTGTAGCGCGCATCGATGAGGACGCGTTGCTCGTTGGTTTTGGGTAGGGGGATGTCCGTGACGGAATCGGGCGCCTTTTTGGCGAGGAGGGCGATGCCGTATTCGCCGCCCTTCAGGGGGATTGTTTTGGCGAAGTGCGCGTAGGGGTAGCCGGCGGCCTTGGCGATCTCGGCGGCGGTGTCGCGTTTGGGGTTGCCATTGCGCCCGACGTTTTTGTCCACCTCTTGGAGGGCGACGAAATCGGCGTCGAGCGATTTGATGAGGGCGGCGACCTCGGGGAGGCGCATGGGCTGCCTGAACCCTTGGACGTTGCCGGCACCGCCGGCAACGTTGAAGGAGAGGTAGGTGACGGACTCCGCCGCGAGGAGCGGGAGCGTCAGGGCGAGCGCAAAGAACGCAAGGAGATGCTTGCTTTGCATGATTGGGTCTCTGTTACTTTTTGGGGGTGAGACGGATGAGGCACCCGCCGCCAGGGGCGCAGTCGATGCGGAGGGAGTCTTTGGCGCTGACGGTGCGATGCTCCAAGACGTAGTCGGTGGGGATGGCATCGGAGACGGGGGAGTCGCGGAGGATGGTGGCGACGTAGGGGCCGTCGGCGGGGAGATCCTTGAGCGGGATGTCGAGGGTGCGCTTCTCGGAGCCGACGATGGCCGCGACCCAACGTTCCTGGCCTTTGGCGCGGCGGACGAGAAGGAGGCGGTCGGGATCGGAGGCCGGGTCGCACCGCGTGTCATCCCAGGTGAGGGGGATCTCCGCGAGGAACCGGGAGTAGGCGGGTTCGCGGCGGTAGGCGGAGGGGGAGTCGCAGAGCATCCGGAAGTTGGTGTCATAGAGCATGGCGAGCGCGGCTTGGCGGCAACGGGTGCCCATGCTCATGGGGCGGCGGCCATTGGCGCGGAAGTCGCGGCGGGCGGCGTTGCGCATGGCGCCTGGGGTGTAATCCATCGGGCCGGCGAGGAGGCGGCCGAAGGCGAGGCGGATGTCGTTGGTGATGAAGTCCATGCCGTTCCCGGTCCACTTGGTCTGTTCGAGGCCGAAGACCCCCTCATAGGCAAGGACGTTGGGGAAGGCGCGGGAAAGGCCGGTGGGCTTGTGGATGCCGTGATAGGCGAGGAGCAGGTGGTGCTTGGCGGCGACTTCGGCGGTCTTGTAGAGGAAGCGCGAGACAAGCGCGTCATCGCGGTCGAAGAAATCGATCTTGAAGCCGACGACCCCCATTTTGGCGTAATGGCCGAGGATCTCCTCTTGGCGGCCGATGAGTTGCTGCCAGGTGCACCAGAGGACGATCCCGACGCCTTTCGCCTTGCCATGGGCGATGATGGCGGGAAGGTCGATCTGCGGGATGATGTTCATGACATCGAGGTTTTTCGCCCACCCTTCGTCCATGATGACGTAGGGGAGGCCGTACTCCGCGGCGAAGTCGATGTAGGCTTTGTAGGTATCGGTGTTCACGCCGGGGGCGAAGGGCACATCGTCAAGCCCCCAATGGTTCCACCACTCCCAGGCGACCTGGCCGGGCTTCACCCAGGAGAAGTCGCCTTGGGCGGGGGCGGAGAGCGCCTCGACGAGGTCGTTGTCGAAGAGGCCGGCCGGGTTGTCGGCCATCATGAAGACGCGCCACGGGTATTCGCGCGTGCCGGGCGTGCGGACGAGGTAGTCGGCGCGGGCGGTGACGAAGCTCTGGCGGCGGTTCCTGCCATCCTCGGCGGTGGGCAGGGTGGCCATCAGGGCGACGAGCCGCGAGGCGTCGCCCTCGGGGCGGCGGAGGTTGAGGCCGGGGAAGTCACGCAACTCGGCCTCGGTGACGGCGAGCGCGGCATCCTTGTAAAGCAGGGTGATGGGGAGGTAGACGAGGCGCTTGGGGTCGATCTTGCCGATGTCGCCGCGGTTATGCGGGGACTCCCAGCTGTTCTGGAGAAGGTCGCCGCGATGCGGGGTGTTGTTGTAGGCGTAGAGTGCCTCATAGTTCCCGGTGGGGGTGAGCGCGAAGGTCTCGGAGCGGATCTCCGCCTCGCCATCAATCGCCGTGCCCCACCGATAGGCCACGCCCTGGTCGGTCGCCACCACGGTGAGGGTGAGTCCGCCGAAGTCGGCGGTGGCGCATTTGGCCTTCAGGTCGATCTGGGCGCGCTTGGTGTAGAACGGCGTCTCGGCGGAGAGGTCGCGCTCGAAGAGGGAGACCTTCGGCTCGGCGAGCGAGAGCCCCTTGACCTCCAGGCCGATGGGCGTGGGCGCCAACAGTGCCTGCCCCTTACGGGAGACGGCATAGGTGATTTTGCCGCGATCGTGGGCGATGGTGATGGTGTTCGCGCCATCGGGCGAGGTGACGGTCATGAGCGCGGCAAGCGCGGCTTCGGGTAGCATGGCTCTTGTTCCTTAGTTGGCGTTTGGGTTGGCGTCCGTCTGGGAGGGCGAGGCGGAGGGCAACAAAATGACTTTGACGTCGCGCACGGCGGAGGGACGCTCGCCGGCGACGTGTTCGGCGGCGACCTTGGGCTCGGGGCCTTCCGTCGTGACGACAAAGCGCGTCAGCCGGAAATCGCCCTTCTCGAAACCGTAACCGTCGCCGGCATCCTCGTAGAGCAAGCCTTCGGCCTTTCCGTCCGGGCCGGGATTGACGTGGAGGGTGAGGGTGGCGAGGTCAAGCGCGCCGACGTGGTCGGCGGGGGCGACGGCCGGGAGCGCCGCGCCAGGGCGGACAAGCAGGCGGGCGTGGTCGGGCTGCGTCTCGGCGGGGTCGCCATCGAGCAAGCGGGCCTCCCGCCAATCGCCTTTGGGGAGCGCGGGGGCCTCGGCGTGGGCGGGGACGACGAGCAGGTCGCGGCCGAGCAGGAAGGCCTGCTCCTCGCGGCGGAGCGAAAGGTCGGTCGGGTCGGCGAAGAACGCGGGCGCCATCACGGCGTCCCCCGCGGTCGCCGCGCCGTGCATGAGGGTGTAAAGGTAAGGGATGAGCGCGTAACGCCGGCGGATGGCCGTGCGGAAGGTCTCTTCGGTGGCGAGGTCGTAGGCCCAGGGTTCCTGCGCCCGCGTGCCGGAGGCGGCGTGGTTGCGGCAGAAGGGGAAGAACGCGCCGAACCCGACCCATTGGCGCAGCAGTTCCGCGGAGCAATCCTTGCCATGCCCGCCGAGATCCGGTCCGTTGAATGGCTGGCCGGAGAGGGCGAGATTGAGCGACATCGGCACGGCGGCTCGCATGTGGCGGACGATCGAGAAGTTGTCCCCCGTCCACGTGTAGCCGTAACGGTGCCCGCCGAGGAAGTTGGCGCGCGTGAGCACGAAGGGGCGCCGGTCGGGGTATGCCCGCAGGAGCGCCTCGCGCGTGGCGGAGATCATGAGCATCCCGTAAATGTTGTGGTAGCGCACGTGCGGGCCGGGGGGGAGGTCACCGGGCTCCGTCCCGCCATGCAGGTTGTCGGCCGGCATGGTCTTCCCCAAGCCGCCGAAGACGGCCGGCTCGTTCATGTCGTTCCACAAACCGTCGATGGCGTTCTCCGTGACGAAGCGGGTGTTCAGATCCGTCCACCAATCGCGCACGGCCTTGCGCGTGAAGTCCGGGAACTTGCACTCCCCGGGCCAGACGAGTCCCACGAAGTCGGTCTTCCCGTCGGCCCGTTTGACCCAGACATCGCGCTTTTCCCCCTCGTCGAACGCCGCGTAGCCGGCGTTCGGCTCGTTCTTGAGCGCGGGGTCGACCATCCACACGCCATGGAAGTCGCGCTTGTGGAGCTCGGCCATGTACCCTTTCGGGTCGGGGAACCCCTTGGGGTCGAAGGTGAAGGGGCGCCGTCCGTCCATGTAATCGATATCCATCCAGATCACGTCGCACGGGATTTTCCGCTCGCGCATGGTGTCGGCGATCTCGAGGCATTCCGCGGCGCTGCGGTAGCCGTAGCGGCTCTGCTGGTAACCCAGCGCCCAAAGCGGCGGCATCGGCATCCTGCCGGTTCGCGCGGCGAGCTTGCGGAGCGCGTCCTGCGGGCTGGTCGCCTCCGTCACCCACACCGGGAAGGGCCCGCCCTCAAAGGAGAAGGTGATGTCGCGCTCGCCCAGGCGGAGCGTCCCGCGATGGGTGCAGTCGGCGATCACGCCGAAGGCGGTGCCGTCGGGGCGGACGCCAAGCACCCAGGGATGGCTCTGATAGAGCCGCGCGCCGCCGAGCGAGGTGTAGCCGTAATTGTCCGAGTTCCAGAAGACGATCTGCTTGCCGTTGCGCCGAAGCGGGCCGTTCACCTCGCCCGTGCCGTAGAAATCCGTCCCCTCCGGCGCCTCGATTTTCGCCACGGGGTGGCCGTCCTTCTCGGAGAAGCGCACCGTCAGCCCTTTCCACCCCTCGGGCAGTCCGGCTTTTCCGGGTTTGGGCGAGTCCGCCCACAGAATCGTGGGCGTCCACGCCTCCACGGCCAACGATTTGGGCAGGAAGAGTGCCTCGTCCGCGCCCACGGCGTAAACGTCGGCGCGTGCGTCGCTTGGCGCCGCCAAAGCCAAGGCCATCGAGGCCACCGCCATTCTCGTCAATGCTCTCATGAGGCAACTATACCATATCGCCGCGTGCGCGCGGGCGGATCAGGTCTCGGCGCGTGCGCTGCGTACTGTGGGGCACAGTGGCGCCGTCAGCGGACGATGAGCCATTTCTTGAACGGCCGCGTGAGCGGGATCAGCGCCCGCAAGGCCGCCCCCACCGCGAATGCGGCCAGGAGCGTCCCCTCCCGCAATCCCTCGATGTCGTGCAACACCGCCGCCGAAAGCGCCGCGGCGAGGGCCACGAGGCTGACGTCGAACCCCATCTTCAGCCAGGCGAAGCGCCATTTCAGCACGTGGCATAACGCCTTGACCAAGCCTTCCCCCGGGTTGAACAGCAGGTTCGCGTGAATCTGCAACGCGATGCCGGCGGCCAACACCACGCTCCCGGCCAACACCTCCGCCACGCTGCCCGCGTAACCCCTCGGCACGAGCGTCTGGCTCAACCACATCCCAAGGTCGATGAACGCCCCGAACACCGTCACCACCGCCAACTGAAACCATTGGAACGGCGGGAAGCGGCGCCCCAACAACGCCACCTGCCCCACCACGAAGAGCACATTCACCGCGAACGTCGCCGCACCGAACGACAGCGGCGTGAAAAAGGTCACCACATACGGCAATGAGGAAATCGGCGAAGTCCCAAGCCCCGCCCGCGTCGTCAGCGCCACGCCGAACCCCGCCAACGCCAAACCGAGAAACAGAAGCCCGCATTGCCGCGTCACGCTGTGGCGGTACCTTCCATGCATAGTCGTCAATCCTCCGAAACGGCGCCGCATTTTATCACCGCCCCCCGCGCCTGTAAAGCCACGTGGGTTGGCGCGGGAGACAAAAAAGGCGAGGCGGCCACCGTGCGGTGGCCGGCCAGGGAGGCGCGCATGGGCCGCGGAAGCGTGGGCTCATTGCCCGCGGGCGCGGAGATCCCTGCGGACGTCCTTCTCGTATTGGTCTTTGCAGGTGACGCAACGGATGGCGAAGGGGAAGGCGCGCAGACGCTCGCGCGGAATCCGCTTGCCGCAGACCGAGCAGATGCCGTAGGTCTTCTCCTTGATGGCGTGAAGGGCGTTGTCGATGGCCTTCAGGGTCTCGTTCTGGCTGTTCGCGCGGTTGAGGTCGGAGGCGCGGGTGAAGTTGTTGGAGCCGTCCTCCTCCACGTTCTCGCCCTCGGTCGACGAGAGCGCCTCGGAGCGCGTGGTGCGGAGCTGACTGCGGATTTTGGCGCGCTCGTCCAGGAAACGCCGTTTGAGCTCGTCGAGTTCCTCATCGGTGAAGCGTTGGCGCGTCGGCGCGTTGGCCGGCTTGTCCGCCTTCATGGATTTCTCCCGCTGCCGGTCACCGGGGTGGACGACGGGATATTTGGGCTGGGAGACGTCGCGCCCGACGAAATGGTCGCCTTGGGGCGTCGCCGCGGGCTTCGCCTTTGGCGACGGGGTCGTGGCCTTGGCGGCCGCGGTTTTCGGGGCGACGCTCTTGGTCGTGGCCTTGGCAATCGTGGTCTTGGCCTTCGCCGCGGGTTTTGCGGTGGCGGACGCTTTGCCCGCGGGCTTTGCCTTGGCCTTCGCCGCGGGTTTGGGGGGCGCGGGTTTCTTGGGGGCGGCTTTCGGCGCGGGCTTTGCGGCTTTCGTTTCCGCCTTCGGCACGGCGGCGGGCTTCTTGGCCTCGGGCTTTTGGGGCGCGGCTTTCTTGGCCGTGGGCTTTCCGGCTTTGGCCTTCGTGGGCGCGGCCGCCTTCGCGGCCGGGCGCTTGTTCATCGGGCGGCGGGCCACGATCGTGGCGGCCGGGCGTTTTTTCGGTGTCGTTGCCATAATGGACGCACTCCTTCCTGCGGGGTCGCCGGGCACCTCTACAACACTCGCCCGCTTCCCATGTTCAACGCCTTGCAGTCTACCAAAACGCGCCGCTTTTGGCAAACACTTTCCGCCGGAACGTGATGTGTGAATCGTCCGCAATGTAATTGCGCAGGTGCAAAGTCGGCCT
This sequence comes from uncultured Kiritimatiellota bacterium, assembly GCA_944389565.1. Lineage (GTDB taxonomy): Bacteria > Verrucomicrobiota > Kiritimatiellia > RFP12 > DVOR01 > Spyradenecus. The sequence goes on along the minus strand of CALXMV010000036.1, from coordinate 7,231 downwards.
CTTCTGGCACACGATGTGCCAATCACAACAAAAAGCGAGGAACCGACGATATGCGACAGTGTGCCACATCCCCGCGGAACAACGGTGGCCGGCAAAAGTTGCGGCGCTTATCCCCGCGCGCAGGCAGCCCCCCGCATTCTCATGCCCTTCCGGACACCACTTTCGGACCGCGATTTGCTTCTCGTGCCAGAGCGGAGGAGGGGGAGCGCGAGTCGGGAGGGATTGGGGCGAAAGCCTAAGGGGGCCGACCCGAAACCTTAAGGGGTTCGACCCGAGAGTCGGGAGGGTTTGGGGCGAAACCCTAAAGGGTCTGGCCCGAAAGTCGGGATGGCGTCGAGGCCGTTGGCGATACGCAAGGATCCTCCGCGCTTCCCACTTCCCCAGGACACCATTGCCACACGGAAACGGCGGCGGACGCAGGAATCGCTCATTCGTGCGGGTGGCAAGGCCGACGCGGCGCTGTGCGTCAGTCGCTGAAACCGTTACAGACGATTTGCCCCTGGGCTCTCCATCCAGGCCTTCGCGAAACATATCGGGGAGGCGGAGTCGGCCGTGAGACACGGCCTCGGCAAAGGAACGACCGCCGGTCGGCTCACGTGTTGACTTCCAGACCAAAAGAAGCGGGGCTGTTTTGACCTAAGCCAGGCCCCCGCCAACCCACCCCCTTGCGCCTGCGCAATTACATTGTGGACGATTCACCCATCACGGCGGAGAGGGCGGGGTTTGACGCATTGGCGGGGATTCTGCTATACTACGCCCTCAATTTCATTTCACAGAGAGGAATCGACCCCATGAAGATGACCTGGCAACCTTCCAAGATCAAGCGCGTGCGCAAGATCGGCTTCCGTGCCCGCATGGCCACCAAGGGCGGGCGGCAGATTCTGGCCCGCCGCCGCGCGAAGGGCCGCAAGACGTTGGTGCACGCGTAAGCGCGCCGCGAGGGCCCGCGCATGGCCGCCGCCCCGGTTCGCGACGAGGCTCGGCAGGGAGGCTCCGTTTCGGCGCCTCCTTTGCTTTTTCGCCCCTATCGTCTGCCGACGCCGCGTTATCAGGCGGTGTTCGAGCGCGGGCGGTCGTTGGCGTGCGGCACGATGGTGCTTCGGTGGGCGCCGAACGGCTTGGGCAAGACGTGCCTGGGGGTGGTGACGGCGAAGAAGACCCTGCGCCGCGCGGTGGATCGGAGCCGTGCGCGGCGGTTGATGCGCGAGGCGTTCCGTCTGGAGCGGCCGGGTTTGCGGCCGGGGTTCGATCTGGTGTTGCTGGCGCGTCGGCGTTTGGCGGAGATCTCGTGCCAGGAGGCGCGACGGGACTTCCTGTGGCTGTGCCGGAAGGCCAGGCTCGTGGCGGTCGGGGGGGGGCGCGCGGATGGCTAGGGGGTGGGCGTGGTGCCGGCGGGCGCTCGTGGAGGCGATGGTCGCCTGCGTGCGGTTTTACCAGACGGCGCTGCATGGTTTTTTCGGGCGCGGGTGCTGCCGTTTCACGCCGACGTGCTCGTGCTACATGATTGAGGCGTTGCGGGAGCATGGGCCCGTGCGCGGGCTGGGGTTGGGCCTGTGGCGCATCCTACGATGCAATCCTTTTTGCAAGGGCGGGTACGACCCCGTGCCGCCCGCGCGTTCCCATTCGAAAGGGGACATCCACGTATGAACAAGACCGAGAAACTCTGGGTGGCCGTCCTGATCGCCGCCCTCGTCGCCTACATGGGCTGGCAACAGTTCCGCCCGCGTCCCGAGACCCCGCCGCCCGCGCCCGCCGTGCAGGCCGCGCCCGCACCGTCTGTCCCGGCGGCGCCCGCCCCCGTCGCGAAGCCCTCGCTCGAAAACGCCAAGCAGTCCTTCCATGTCCTTGCCAACGATGACGTGCGCCTGACCTTCTCGAACCTCGGCGCGCGCCTCGTCAAGGCGGAGCTGCTCGGTTTCGCCGCCGAGAACCGCGAGGATTCCGGCCATGTGACGCTGGAGACCGGCGACCTGCTCAATCTTACCATCCCCGGCGCCGCGCCTTTCCTGGAATACGCCGTCTCCGAGACCGAGGGCGGCCTCGTCTTCAAGGCGACCCTCCCCGACGGCGTCGCCCTGGAGCGCACCGTCGCCTTCGACGCCGAGACCCGCTACGCGCTCACCGTCAAGGACGCCTTCCTGGCGCAGGGCGCGAACGTGACGCTCCCGCCCTACACGCTCGACGCGGGGCGTATCGCGCCGCTCACCAAGCAGGGCGACGCCCTCGGCGCGGACTTCCTGGCCGACGGCGAGAGCAAGCCCGATTATCTGGAGAGCGAGCTGGGGGCGTTGCTCGGGGCGCGGAGCGCCTTCCTGGGTTGCGGCACCAGCACGGACCCGACGGGCGTGCCGCCCTCCAAGGCCACCTCCTTCCCGGCGCAGACCTGGGTGGCGCTGAAGAACCGTTTCTTCGTGGCGCTCACGATGCCGCCCGCCGCGGCGCCGGCCACCCTCACCGTCTCGCGCGACACCGCCGCCAAGACCATGACGCTGGATGCCGTCTCCGCCACGCTGGCCTATCCCGGGCTGTCGCTCCAGGCGGGCGTCCGCAGTGCCGTCTCCACGCGCCTTTACCTCGGGCCCAAGGAACTGTCGAGCCTTCGTGACTTCGGCGCGCACGCGGGGCGCGTGATGGACTTCGGGTTCTTCTTCTGGCTCTGCGGGCCGCTTCTCTGGTGCCTCAACCTGTTCCATGCGCTGATCCCCAACTATGGGGTGGCGATCATCCTGCTGACGCTCCTCGTGCGGGTCGTCTTCTGGCCGCTCACGCACAAGAGCACCGTGGCCATGCGCAAGATGAGCGTCATCCAGCCGCAGATCAAGGAGATCCAGGCCAAGTTCAAGGACAACCCCCAGAAGATCCAGCAGGAGACCTTCGCCCTCTACCGCAAGGAGAAGGTGAACCCCTTCTCCTCCTGCCTGCCCATGCTGGTCCAGATCCCCATCTTCATCGCGCTCTTCGTGGTGCTTCGCTCCGCGGTGGAGCTGCGCTTCGCCTCGTTCCTGTGGATCGCCGACCTCTCCCAGCCCGAGAACCTCCTCGCGGGCGTCCTGCCGGTGCCCATCAACATCCTCCCCATCCTCACCGCCGTGACGATGGGCCTGCAGACGCACCTCTCGCCCTCCACCGGCGACCCCGCCCAGAAACGCATGATGACGTGGATGATGCCCATCATGCTTCTCTTCATGTTCTACTCCATGCCCTCGGCCCTCTGCCTCTACTGGACGGTCTCGCAGGCGCTCTCCATCATCCAGATGATTTACATCCAGCGCACCGCCACCCGCGCCGCATGACAAAAGGCCCGCCCCTCGGGGCGGGCCTTTTCTGTCCCTCGGATCTGTCAGCTCACCACGAACCGTGATGGATTCGGGAGGGGACGTCGATGGCCTTTTGCCGGCATCGGCGGGCATCCGGGGCGGGATGGCCAATGGCCAAGAAACACGCCAACTCATATCCTTTCGGTGCGCCGACGGCCTGTTTGACGTGTTCGGCCTCATCGCAGATCGGAATCCGAAAGGCGCAGGCGAGCCCCTCGTTCGCGGCCGCGAGCAGCACGTTCTCGATGGCCGCCCAGGCGGAGGCGAAATAGTTGAGCCCCTCTGGCCCGGCGGGGAGCACAACGGGTAGCCGACCTGTCGGAAGAAGGGGAGCACCAGGCAACCGCTCTGCGCAAGCATCCATTGTTGCTTTGGCAGGGCATCGGCGAACATCGCGTGCTCGTCTGCGTCCATCGTCGGCGCGGCAGCCCGCAGGAAGGTCTCCTGCACGGCGCGCGTGTTCCCGGCGACGGGCGCGATGAGCCGTGCGATCGCCTCGCGCCCGCGCACCACGACGAACTCGATTTGGCGCAGATGGTCGTTGGACGGCGCGTAGAAGGCCGCGCCCAACACACGTTCCAGCGGCGCGTCCTCGACGATTTGGCCCGAAAAATCGCGAATCGTCTGACGTGCCCGCAATGTCTCGTAAAAATCCATGACAAATCTCCATGCGCCGAAACGTGCCGCATTATAACACACATCACGGCGGTGTAGAATGTCAATAGATTTGCGCAGTGTGTTTGGGAAGACTTGGAAAATGAGCATGGGGTAGGAGCCTTTTGGGGGGATAGTGGATGATGAGACGATGGGTCTGTTTAAGCGCGCGAGGGCTTAACTTGGAAAAGTTGGTGGATTTGGGGCAGTAGAGGCGCAGGAGGCGGTGCCGGTGGCGTTCAATGAAGCTTTTCTCCCAAGCACGGCAGGGATGGCAATCCTAGATGGGGCGTATCGGGGCCTTTCTTTCCTTGCCAGCCCTTGACCACTCTATTGTGCAACTTGCCAAGGGGAAGAGAGTTAAAGATGGCCTTGCTACGATTCTCGGTATGTGGTAGCATAAGCGTATGGTGTTTGCGAGAACAGGTGTATGGAAGTCAAAGAGGGGAACGGCCCTCCTTGCTTGTCGCTGTGGTTTTATCAATGACGAGCACTATGGCTACAACGCCCGCGATGAACTGATTTCCGCAGACGAAGTTTCCTATGCCTACGACAACATCGGCAATCGTACCACCGCCGAAGGTAAGACCTACACGGCCAACACCCTCAATCAATACACGGCGATTGACGACTTCACGCCCCAATACGACGCGGATGGCAACCAAACCCTCATCAAGACCGAGACAGGTATTTGGTCAGTTACCTACAATGCCGAAAACCGCCCCGTCCGCTGGCAGTCCGACGACACCGAGATCACGATGGCCTTCGACAGCATGGGCCGGCGCGTCTCCATGCGCACGCTCACCCCGGGCTTCGACCTCCTCCAGCGCTTCGTCTACAAGGACTTCCTCTGCGTCCGCCAACTCCGCGGCCCCGACGCCACGCCCTACCAATCCTATGTCTGGGACCCCACCGAGCCCATCGCCACCCGCCCCCTCCTCCTCCGCGATGCCGCCAGCATCCCATTCTACTACTACCACGACGGCAACAAAACGTCGCCGGCCTCACCGACGCCTCCCGCGTCGCCTCCCTCGCCTACGCCTACACCCCCTACGGTGCCCCCTCCCTCCTCCCCTCCTCCCTCCCCCTCGACAACCCCTTCCAATTCTCCTCCGAAGTCTACGACGAGACTCTCGGTTTGTCGTATTACAACTACCGCCACTATGATATGGCAACGGGGCGTTGGATGGCGCGTGACCCACTTGGTGAAGATAGTGGGAAGAACTTGGTCTCGTTTTGCCGTAATTCCCCAATTTTGTTCTTTGATTATCAGGGATTATTATTTGGTTCGATTGAAGAAATCCCTATTCCTTCTTTCCCGAATGAGAATGCGGGACAATGCACAACATTGATCGTTTTGATTGGGGGAATGTCTGATGATAATTCTGGTGTTGTAGGCGAACAATTGTTTGATATTGTGAAGAAAGAATATCCTCGTGCAATAATTGCATATTACCACTGGACTCATGCAAGAGACGCAATGTCCGCCGCCAATGATTATTCCCAGATATGCCCTTGTTCGCCGGTTATTATCATCGGGCATAGTTATGGAGGCTCTGAAGCGATTTCGAATGCGGAGAAGTTGAGGGGAAATCGAGCGAGTCCAATGGTTCTTCTCACACTTGACCCAGTTGGTCGGTCAACATGGATGCATCCAGATTTCAAAAGCGCAAATGACATCTCTTTTTGGGGAAATGTGCATAGTGTCCCGTCGGAATATGATTTTTCGGATTTCGTTGCGGATTTGGGCGGTCAATTCGGATCAATTTGGCGAAAATCAAAACCGGATGTAAATGAAGATTCTTCTGCTTCACATGGTGACACGAGAGGCTTATATGATCAAATCAGAGATAGACTTAAACAGGAAGTTCCTCCGGATTTATAATTGGGCGTCCAAGTCATTGCGTGTGATCGCTTTGGTGTTTTTCGCGCCGGCGTGTTCCACGTATACCAACCCGGGCGTTCAAACCCAGATTTGTTTCCATTTTTATGAGGTTGACGGACAGGCTGTCACAATCGCCCCTTCCCAAATGACGCTTTTGCGTTTTCAGGATTCACGCGTCTCGTTTTACCCTATTGGCCGCCGACTGCCCGATTTGGTATGGGAGGTGCCACTCGATGCAAGGTGTGCCGTGGATTTTGAGACCTTTCGCGCATGTGAGGCTGCCAGTTTTTTCAAAGGTTACCCCGAGCAAACCGCGCTTTTGGTTGTCGATGGGTTCTACCCCGTAGATCTCTCGTTTCTTTTGCTTCGTGAGGACCTCTGCTTTTTAGATTGTTTTTCCCGACACGACAGCGTGAACAAGACCGATGTTTACACTGTCCTCATTCCGCTTGTTCCGAACACAATTGAAGCGCCGCGCGCACAATATGTGGAAAACCCACCAAATTATTATGATGGTTATGCAGCCATCGTACAACACAAAAAGCGGATAGTGCCACTCTTGAATTTTAAGAAGCATTTTTTTGACGACGCAATGGAGGCGAAATTGGCCGATTATGGTTTATGGAAGCCAATTTATTCACGAGGTGTGATATGTGTGAATCCACTTCCTTTAAACGCTTACTTCACCTATTTGGGCGAAAAACAGATAGCCTTCAATCTTGCATTTCCGACGGTGCCCACTTCATCGCAAGAGAACGATGGCATGAAATAACGTATTGGCGAGGCTTCCTTTGGAGAATGGCGTGTTGAAGGAGAACAACATTGTTGCGATGAATAAAATCTTACAACGAATGGATAAGAAACAAAGCAGGCGGAATTGTCTTTTGGGGATAATCTCATTGCTTCTATTGTTTATTGGGTGCATGATAAGTTCGTTTTCCTGTGCCTTCTTCCGCCCCTATCAGTTATCAGAGGAAATACTCAGCAACGCTTGTCTTGCGCTAGGGTTAAACAGAAATGATTATTCCGTTGTACGACAATCAATTGACGCTTATTTTTTTGGCCCGTCGTTCTATTGCTATTTGCTGGACATAAAGAAAACGTGGCATCCTCCATACGAGACAAGGCCATTATGGAAGGAGGATGAAGTCTATTTTATGACGGAATGCTACAATGAAATGGGTTTTGCGTTCTCAGCCGACAACCTCGTCAGTGGCCATTTAAGTTCAACGATCAATCAATATGGGAGTGAAATAGATTTACTGTATTGTCAACAACGTTCATTTTTATGGATACAAATTGAATATCCATTGCGAGTCAAATCGAATATGCAGTCTGAATAAATTAACGCTTGCCATGATTGATTTCACAGATA
>CALXMV010000035.1 GCA_944389565.1 uncultured Kiritimatiellota bacterium | reverse complement strand
AAACGCTTCAGAGCTTCCTTCGACATCTCGACACTTGAGCAACTACTCTTCCCTTGATTTTTATGCGTTTGCCCTGTGCCGCGCGCCCCCCCCGGACCCTCCCGACTTTCGGGTCAGACCCCTTAGGGTTTCGCCCCAAACCCTGGGAGGTTTCGCCTCCGACCCCTTGGGGGTTCGGGGCGGAGGCCCCTTGGGGGCGGGTGCGAAAAAAGATTGAAATCAATGCAAAAAAGTTCTGTCCTTCCGGCCGGCGCTTCTGCTATAATGGGGGGCATGGGCGACGCGTCGTCGCGCATCAACGAAAGGAGAGCAAGCATGGAACTCAAGGGCTCCAAGACCGAGAAGAATCTGCAGGAAGCGTTCGCGGGCGAATCCCAGGCGCGCAACAAGTACACCTACTTCGCTTCGGTGGCGAAGAAGGAAGGCTACGTGCAGATCGCCAAGATCTTCGAGGAGACGGCGAACAACGAGAAAGAGCACGCGAAGCTCTGGTTCAAGCACCTGCAGGGCATCGGCTCGACGCTGGACAACCTGAAGGCCGCCGCCGCCGGCGAGAACTACGAGTGGACCGAGATGTACAAGCGCATGGCCGACGAGGCCGACGCCGAGGGCTTCCACGACATCGCCCGCCAGATGCGCGGCGTGGCCGAGGTCGAGGCCCGCCACGAGGCCCGCTACAACGCCCTGGCCAAGAACGTCGAGACCGGCGAGGTCTTCGCGCGCGTCGGCAAGAACCGCTGGGAGTGCCTCAACTGCGGCGCGATCGTCATCAGCGAGAAGGCCCCGGAGATGTGCCCCGTCTGCAAGCACCCGCGCGCCTACTTCGCCCTGGCGTGCGACAACTTCTGAGCGCGGGGCGCGACCCTCGCGGAAACGGCGCGGCGGCCTCGGCCCCGCGCCTTTTTTCGGCCCCCCGCCCCCCGCGCCGATCAGCCCGCGAGCCCGAAGGGCGAGCCTTCCCCGGCTGTCAGCCGATCGGCCGATATGCTATAATACCCGCGTTTTCCGAAAAAGGAGCGAACGATGTTTCCGATTGTTTCCAAGGAGCGGCTCTCGGCCGACGTCTTCTCGATGTGGGTGCACGCGCCGCTGATCGCCGAGGCGCGCAAGGCCGGGCAGTTCATCATCCTGCAGATCGACGAGCAGTTCGGCGAGCGCGTCCCGCTGACGATCGCCGACGCCGACCCCGCGAAGGGCGACGTGCGCATCATCTTCCAGGCGGTCGGCTACTCCACGAAGCGCCTGGCGCAGATGGGCCCCGGCGACGCGCTCCCCGTCTTCCTGGGCCCCTTGGGCCGCCCCACGGACATCGAGAGGCGCGGCACGGTCGTCTGCGTGGGCGGCGGCATCGGCGTGGCGCCGATGCACCCCATCGCCCAGGCCATGAAGGCCGCCGGCAACAAGGTCATCGTCATCATGGGCGCGCGCACCAAGGACCTCCTCATCCTGGAGGCCGAGATGCGCGCGATCGCCGACGAGCTCATCGTCTGCACCGACGACGGCTCCTACGGCCGCAAAGGCCTCGTCACCGAGCCGCTCAAGGAGGTCTGCGCGCGCGAGAAGGTCGATGAGTGCGTCACCATCGGCCCGCCCGTCATGATGAAGTTCTGCGCGCTGACGACCAAGCCCTTCGGCGTGCCCACCGTCGCCTCGCTGAACTCGATCATGATCGACGGCACGGGGATGTGCGGCGGGTGCCGCGTCCTCGTCGGCGGCAAAATCCGGTTCGTCTGCGTGGACGGGCCGGAGTTCGACGCCCACCAGGTGGACTTCGACAACCTGATGCAGCGCAACCGCACCTTCGTGCCCCGCGAGCGCGAGGAGGATTGCAACCTCCTCAAGATGGCCGATCGCGCCGCGGCCGGGAAGCAGGCGTGAGGAGGGGAGAGACCATGCATTTCACCGATCAAGCGACGTTGGCCGCCCAGGCGGAAGAGACCTGGGCCGCCATCAAGGACAGGACCCTCACGCCCAGGGAGCGCACGGCCATCCCCCAGCAGGAGATGCCCGTGCAGGAGCCGGGCGTGCGCAGGCGCAACATGGGCGAGGTGGCGCTGGGCTATTCCGAGACCCAGGCGCGCGTCGAGGCCAGCCGTTGCCTCCAATGCAAAAACGCCCCCTGCATGAAGGGCTGCCCCGTCTCCATCGACATCCCGGGCTTCATCCGCCAGATCGCGCAGGGCGACTACGCCGCCGCGCTGCGCGTCATCCGCCAGACGAGCATCCTGCCGGCCATCTGCGGGCGCGTCTGCCCCCAGGAGAGCCAGTGCCAGAAGTTCTGCACCGTCGGCGCCATCCATAAGGACGTCAACCAGGCCGTCGCCATCGGCCGCCTCGAGCGTTACGTGGCCGACTGGCAGCGCGCGCACGAGGCCGAGGCACCCATCGACAACGCCGTCAAGCCCGAGACGGGCAAGAAGGTCGCCGTCATCGGCTCGGGCCCCTCGGGCATCACCGTCGCGGCGGACGTCCGCCGCGAGGGGCACGCCGTGACCCTCTTCGAGGCCTTCCAGAAACCCGGCGGCGTGCTGGTCTACGGCATCCCCGAGTTCCGCCTGCCCAAGGCCATCGTGGAAAAGGAGATCGCCGGCCTCAAGGCCATGGGCGTGGACGTGGAGCCCAACTTCGTGGTCGGCCGCACGCGCACCCTCCGCGACCTGATGGAGAAAGACGGCTACGACGCGGTCTACGTGGGCACCGGCGCCGGGCTCCCCCGCTTCATGGGCATCCCCGGCGAGGAACTCGTCGGCGTCTTCTCCGCCAACGAGTACCTCACCCGCGCCAACCTCATGAAGGCCTACGACAAGGCCGAGGCCGCCACCCCCTACTACCCCGCCCGGCGCGTCGCCGTGCTCGGCGGCGGCAACGTGGCGATGGACGCCGCGCGCATGGCCTTCCGCCTCGGCGCCGAGGAGGTCTACCTCATCTACCGCCGCTCCCGCGCCGAGATGCCCGCCCGCGCCGAGGAGATCGGCCACGCCGAGGAGGAGGGCGTCGACTTCCGCTTCCTCTGCAACATCGAGCGCGTCCTGGGCGACGACAAGGGCGTCGTCAACGCCGTCCAATGCCTGCGCTACGAGCTCGGCGAGCCCGACGCCTCCGGCCGCCGTTCGCCCGTCCCCGTCCCCGGCAGCGAATTCACCCTCCCCGTCGACGCGGTGATCATCGCCATCGGCAACGCCTCCAACCCGCTCATCCCCCAGACCACCGACGGCCTCGAGATCGACCGCAAGGGCCACATCGTGGTGGACGCCAACCAGGCCACCTCCCTCCCCGGCGTCTTCGCCGGCGGCGACATCGTCCTGGGCGCGGCCACCGTCATCCTCGCGATGGGCGAGGGCCGCCGCGCCGCCAAGGCCATCAACGCCTACCTCGCCGCCAAGTGAGGAGGCCGCACCGACGCCGCGCGCGGGGCGCCCCAAGCGGGGCGTCCCGCGCGTTTTCCGTGAAAGGGAAGGGCGTGGGATGAGCCGCGCGCTGATCCTGGGCGGGGGCGCACCCCTGCGGCGATGCCTCGCGGAGACCCTGGCCGAGGCCGGCTACGCGGTCTTCGCCACGGCGCGCCGCTACCGCGCGGACACGGCGGCGCTCACCCACTGGGTCGGCGACGCCGCGAACCCCGCGGGCCTGCGCGGGGCCCTGGCCGAGATCCGTCCCGACGCCGTCCTCGACTTCCTCCCCCTCCGCCCGGAACGCGCCGAGGCTCTCCTTGCCCCCGGCCGCCACCTGCTCGCCTGCGGCCCCGCCTCCGCCGCCACCCTCCGCGCGACCGCCCCCGCCGGCGCCCCCTGGACGGTCCTGCGCCTCGGCCTCGTCTTCGCCGAGACCTCCCTTCCCTTCGGCGCGGTGGCGGGGCGGACGGTCGCCTGGCGGGCCGCACGGGGCCTCCCCACCCCCATCCCCGCCGGCCTGCTCGACCGCCGCGCCCCGCTGACCTGGGGGTGGGACGCCGCGGCGCTCATCGCCCGCGCGCTCCTCAACCCCAAGGTCTATGGCCGAACCCTCCCCGCCGCCACCGCCGAACGCCTCACCTGGCGCGACGTCCTCGCCGTCTACCGCCGCGAACTCGGCGCCACGGCGGCCGAATGCCCGCCGGCGGCCTACCTGCGCGCGCTCCGCCCCCGCGGCAGACTGATCGGCCGGCACGTCGACAACCGCGCCCTGCTCGCGGCGACCGGCCTGCGCCCGGCCGACTTAGCCCCCGTGCGCGCCGCCCTGGCCTTCGCGGCGCGGCGTTGCCGCGAAGAACTGGCGGACGCGCCGGTCGATTGGGCCCTGAACGCCCGCCTCGACGCCTTGGCCGGCGTGCGCCCGCGCGGGCTCACGGCACGCGAATGGGCGGCCTACCGCCTCGCCGCGCACCCGCGCCTGGTGCACGCCCTTGGCCGCCTCGCCGCGCGGCTGGGGTGGGAGGCGCCCCGCTGACCGCCGCCCCCCCCCGGCGAGGGGCGGGGCAATGCCGGATTGGCGGCAAAGCAAAAATCGGCGGTCCCCCCAAAAAAGTCCCCCAAGCCGGCGGCAGCCGGCCCCTAATCGGCCCCAATCGGCGGAATCGGCGGTTCCCCCTGCGTCGCCAGCCGATCGGCCGATATGCTATACTGTCCGCCGTATGGGCACGGCAAAGGAATCGCTACCGTTTGATCGCATGGAGCCGCTGGGGGCGACCTTGGCGCGTTGGGGCGACGCGCTCGTGGGGGTGTTGCTCGCCGACCGCACGATGGGGCGGCCCATCCGCTGGGCCACCGACGCCGTCGCCGCGTTGGGGAAGGGGTTCGGGCGGTGGGAGGCGATGACCCCCGCCCGCGTGCGGCGGGCCGTGCGGCTGGGCGCCCTGCGGCCCCGCGCCGCCAAAGCGGCGCATGAGCGCCAGGCGCGGGTGCGGGCGCATGGCGAGGTCTTCACCCCCGCGTGGGTCTGCAAGCGGATGACGGACGTGGCCGACGCGCCGTGGCTCCGCGAGGCCTCCAGCCCTGTGGCGCCGGATCTTTTCCTGCGGGCGGACGTCCCGCCCACGCCGTTGCGCTTCCGCGCGGGGCGGCGCTGGCAGGACTACGTGCGCCTACGCCGGCTGGAGATCACCTGCGGGGAGGCGCCCTTCCTGACGGCGCGTTACGACGCCGCCTCCGGCGAGCCCATCCCGTGGGTGCAACGCTATGGCTTTCTTGACCGCAAGCTCCGTGCCCTGCCCCCGTGCCTCAACCGCGCGGTCTGGCGGCTGTGGGCGGAACAGGCCTTCGCGGCGACCTATGGTTATGAGTACCAGGGGGACAACCTTTTCCTGGCGCGCGTGAACCTGCTCCTGACCTTCGAGGAGGCCCACCGCGTCCGTTGGGGTGGGGCGCCCGCCCCCGAGGCCCTGGCCGCCATCGCCGAGACGCTCTCGTGGAACCTCTGGCAGATGGATGGGCTGACGGGCCTGCCGCCCTGCGAGGCCACCTCCGCGGAGGACGACCTCTTCGCGTCCGCCCCCACCGAACCGCCCCCGCGCCCCTGCCGCCTCCGCGTGGCGGGGGAGGAATGCACCCTTGACGCTGTGAAAGGAGAACGCACCATGAAGTTCGACTTCGTCATCGGAAACCCGCCCTACCAAGGCGAGGCCAAGGGCGAGAACGATACCTACGCCCCCCCCCCTATATCATTTATTTCTTGAGGGTGCCTACGCGCTCGCCGATCGGGTGGAGCTGATCCACCCCGCGCGGTTCCTCTTCAACGCCGGCAGTACCCCAAAGGCGTGGAACGAAAAGATGCTCGCCGACCCCCACCTCAAGGTGGAGTGGTACGCGGCCAACAGCGACAAGGTCTTTCCCGGCACCGACATCAAGGGCGGCGTCGCCATCACCTACCGCGACACCACGCGAGACTTTGGCGCCATTGGCACCTTCACGCCATTCGTGGAGCTGAACGGTATTTTTCGGAAAGTTACGACATATGTTGGCTTCAAGAGTTTGATGGAGATTCTTTACACCCAAACAAAGTTCAATTTAGAGGCACTTTACGTCGAACATCCAGAATATAAAAAAGTGATTGGGAGTGATGGTCGAGATCGACGCTTCCGCAACAATATTTTTGAGAAGGTGGATTGTTTTCATTCCGAGGCTTCTTGCCCTGTGCAAACGGGAATGCTTCGGGAGGGGGAGATTGCGGTCTATGGAGTGGTGAAGAATAAGCGTGTGACACGCTTTATCTCCAGAAAATATGTCGATGTCTCGCATGAGAATCTTTCCAAGTGGAAAGTTTTTGTGCCACGAGCAAATGGGTCGGGAGCCCTCGGAGAGGTGCTCACGACCCCGATGATCGGCGAGCCGATGATCGGCGAGCCGATGATCGGTTCGACGCAAACTTTTATTAGCATTGGGAGTTTTGAGACACGGGGCGAGGCGGAAGCCTGTCTCAAATATGTGAAAACGAAGTTCGCCCGAGTTATGTTGGGGATTCTAAAAATTACCCAAGATAACGACCGAGACAAGTGGGCGTATGTGCCGTTGCAGGACTTCACGTCGGGGTCGGACATTGACTGGGGGCAGAGCGTGGCGGGGATTGACCGGCAGTTGTACAGGAAGTATGGGCTGTCGGAGGAAGAGGTGGCGTTCATCGAGGGCAAGGTGAAGGAGATGGCGTGATGGAGACGGAGAAGCGAAAGTTGGAGCGGCCTGAGCTGAAGAGTTACGCGGAGGCGGATCCGCGGATCTACGCCTATCAGACGCCGGGGGTGGCGAAGCATGTGGGGTGGACGAAGATCGGGGAGACGTGGACGCAGACGGTGGAGGCGCGGATCCGCCAGCAGACGCAGACGGCGGGGCTGGATTGGGAGCTGTGCTGGGAGCGTCCGGCGCGGTTCGTGGATGGGGCGTTCTTCCATGACCGGGACTTCCATGCCTATCTGGAGGGGGAGCGGGGGGTGGAGCGGGAGCGGGACGCGAAGACGGGGCGGCCGTTGGAGTGGTTCCATCTCGGCGGTGGGGAGGCGTTGGGGCACTTCGAGACCTTCGCGGGGCGGGGATTGGCGAAGGATGGGAAGGGGAAGACCTATGTGCTGCGCCATGAGCAGGCGGAGGCGGTGCAGCGGACGCTGGATTATTTCGCGGGTGGGGGGAAGGCCTTCCTGTGGAACGCGAAGCCGCGCTTCGGCAAGACGTTGGCGGCGTATCACCTGGTGCGGCGGATGAAGTGCTGGAAGGTGCTGGTGGTGACGAACCGGCCGGCGGTGTCGGCGGGGTGGGCGGATGATTTCCGGGAGTTCATCGGATGGCAGGCGCGGGAGCCGCGGTTGGCGTTCGTCTCGGAGAACGAGGAGGTGCGGCGGCGGCCGGATGTGCATTCGCGGCAGGGCTTCCTGGATTTGGCGGAGGCGGAGGGCTTCGTGGCCTTCGAGTCGCTGCAGGGGCTGAAGGGGGCGAAGTGTTTCGGTGGGCGGTACGAGAAGCTGCGGTGGATGTCGCAGATCGAGTTTGACCTGCTCATCATCGACGAGGCGCACGAGGGGACCGCGACGGAGAAGACGGAGTTCGCCATCGAGCGGATCCGGCACAAGCACCGGCTGCACCTCTCGGGGACGCCCTTCAAGCAGTTGGCGCGGGGGGAGTTCCGGCCGGAGCAGACCTTCACGTGGAGCTACGTGGATGAGCAGGCGGCGAAGGAGGATTGGGCGAAGACCTCGCCGGGGGAGACGAACCCCTACGAGCGGATGCCGCGTCTGCGGATGTATACCTACGCGCTCTCGCCGATGGTGGAGGCGAAGGCGCGGGCGGGGTTCGACGAGGAGCATCTGTATGCCTTTGACCTGAACGAGTTCTTCAAGACGAAGGCGGATGGACGCTTCCTTTACGAGGAGAAGGTGCGCGCCTTCCTGCGGGCGCTCGCCACGCAGGAGAAGTATCCGTTCTCGACGCCGGCGTTGCGGGAGGAGCTGCGCCACACCATCTGGCTCTTCAACCGGGTGGCGAGCGTGAAGGCGTTGGCGAGGGTGCTGAAGGAGGAGGGGAGTCCCTTTGCTGATTACGAGGTGGTCATCGCGGCGGGGGACGGCAAGGGCGTGGACGAGGAGGAGGAGGTCATCTCGGAGACCGCACTGCGACGGGTGAAGCAGGCCATCGCGTCGAGCGGGAAGCCGACGATCACGCTTTCGGTGGGGCAGCTGACGGTGGGGGTGACGGTGCCGGAGTGGACGGGGATCCTGATGCTGAATACGTGCAAGAGCCCGGCTGCCTACTTCCAGGCCACCTTCCGCGTGCAGAACCCGCACGAGATGATGCGTGACGGCAAGGCGTGGCTGAAGCGCGAGGCCTACGTCTTTGACTTCGACCCGACGCGGACGCTGACGCTCTTTGAGCAGTTGGCGAACGAGACGGTGCCGGTGGCGGAGGAGGTCGGGGAGGGGGCGTCGGGGCGGCGCGCGCGGAAGATCCGGAGGTTGCTGAACTTCTTCCCGGTCATCGGCGAGGACAGGGAGGGGCGGATGGTGGAGCTGGACGTGGGGGACGTGCTCTCCATCCCGCGGCGCATGAAGTGCCAGGAGGTGGTGCGGCAGGGCTTCATGTGCAACTTCCTCTTCCACAATCTCAACCTCTTCGGGAGCGCGGCGGCGGTCTACGAGCGGATCCTCAACAAGATGCCCGAGGCGAAGGCCTTTCAGGGCACGAAGCGGGCACCAGAGGCGGTCGCGCTCGGCGGCGTGCAGGTGGACGCGGCGGGCAACGCGACGGTGCCGGAGGAGACGGTGGTGGGGACGGCGAAGGAACTCTTCGGCGACAAACTCTATGGCGAGGAGGTGGAGATGCCGCCGTTGGCGGTGGGCGAGCCCGATGCGCCGGAGGCGGACGCGGACCTTGTTGGGGCGGTGATGGGGCAGGTGAGGGCGTCCATCGTGGAGGTGGCGACGCAGGGGTTGCCCAAGTCCGCGCAAAAACGTGTGGCGCGGCAGGTGGAGCAGGGATTGCGCGAGGCCGTCGAGGAGGCCAAGCGCGCCAACAGGCACGTCGTGGCCGACGCGGAGAACGCGCACGTCGCGGCGATGGCCGCCGCGCCGGACGCGGCGACGCGGCGGCAGCTGGAGCAGGAGCATACGCAGGTCCTCGCGAATCTGGAACGCGAGGGGCAGGAGAAGGTGGAGGCGGCCGTGCGCGATTACGTGAACGACCTGCCGGAGAGGGCCACGGGGCTGGCGCTCACCGAACAGGCCGAGGCGACCAAGGAGACGGCCGAGGATCGCATCCGCGACCGTCTGCGTGGCTTCGCCCGCACCATCCCCAGCTTCCTCATGGCCTACGGCGACGAGACGCTGACCTTGGCGAACTTCGACCGGAAGGTCGAGGCGGAGACCTTCAGGGAGCTCACGGGCATCACGTTGGAGGAGTTCCGGCTGTTGCGCGATGGCGGGGAGATGGATGGGGAGCGCGTGGAGGGGCACGTCTTCGATGAGACGGTCTTCAACGACTCCGTGAGGGAGTTCCTGGCGAAGAAGCGGGAGCTGGCGGACTACTTCGACGACGCGCGGAAGGAGGACATCTTCGACTACATCCCCCAGCAGAAGACCAACCAGGTCTTCACCCCGCGCGCGGTCGTCGTGCGGATGGTGGACGCCTTGGAGCGGGAGAATCCCGGTTGCTTCGACGACCCCACGCACTCCTTCGCCGACCTCTACGCGAAGTCCGGTCTTTTCCTTGCCGAAATCGCCAAGCGGCTCTACCGCAGCGCGGCGATGCGGCGGCATTTCCCCGACGACAAGGCCCGCTTGGAGCATATCTTCACGTGCCAGCTCTATGCGATGGCGCCCACGCGTATCATCCATCGCATTGTCCTGGCCTATCTCTTGGGCTTCGACGAGGCGTTGCGTCAGCGCGTGGGGGAGACGCACATCATTCAGGCCGACGCGGCAGAGGCGGCGCAGGAGGGGCGGCTCGCCGCCTTGGCGCAGAAAAAGTTTGGTTGAGCGCGTGGGGGTCAGTCGCGCGTGGGGCGCAGGCGGAAGAGGTGGGTGCCGCGCTTTTCCAGGGGGAGGCGGATGCGGCGGGCGTTGGGGGCGGGGGCTTCCTCGGCCGAGGGGGCGAGGGTGTCGGCGGGGGGCGCGGCGCCGTCGAGGGTGACGGGGAGGATCCGCAGGGTGGTCGCGGGGCGGAAGGTGCCCCGGGAGAGGGTGGCCGTGACCTGCAGGTCGTCGTCGGCGAGGTCCATCGCGGTGACGGCGAGGGTGGTCGGGGCGGTGGTGAGGGTCTGGGTGGCGCCGTCGGCCTCGATGGCGGAGGCGATGGCCAGGCCGCCGAAGAGGCGGGCGCGGTCGGCGTCGTCGGCCGTGGCGAAGCGGATGGTGCGGATGCCGGGCTCCGCCGCGGGGAGGTCGTCGGCGAGTCCCGCGGGGAGGTCGAGGGTCTGCGGGGCGCCGCCGGCCAGCCAAAGGTCGGTCTGGGGGAAGCCGGCGTCGCCCAAGACGGCGATCGTGCCGTGGGTGCCGAGGGTGGGGGCGCCGGCGGTGGTGAGGTGGTTGCGGCTGGCGACGTAGGGCTGGGTGGCGTAGCCGCCGGGGCCTTCGAGGGCGCCGCCATACCAGAAGAGGCTGAGGCCGGTGAGGGTGAGGGAATCGCAGACGCCGAGGGCGAGGTTGGCGATGCAGCCGCCGGCGGCGCGGTGGTTGCCCAATCGGCTGCGGATGGCGGCGGCGGGGCGGATGGTGACGGCGTTGTCGGTGAGGGTGAGGTGGGCGGCGGGGTCCCAGTTGCACTGGCCGACGAGGAGGCCGACGTCGCCATTGGCGCTCATGGTCACGTCGCGCCCGAAGGAGTCGGAGCCGTGGGCTTGGACGAGGCCCGCGGCGTCGATGGCGCACCGTGAGACGCTCAGCGCGCCCGTGCCGGCCCAGAGGCTGCCGGTGAGGGCGCCGACCTCGTGTTGGCCGCGGATCTCGGAGCCTTCGCGGAGGATGAGGCGGACGCCTTCGAGGGTGGCGGGGGCGGAGAGGTTGGCGGCGAGGAGGGCGGCGTTGCCGCCGGGTTGGCCCGCGCCGGTGGCGGAGAGCCAGAGCCCGTTGCCCTCGCCGGTGCCGTAGTCGAACTTGCGGTCGCGGCGGGAGATGACGCGGCCGGCGAAGTCGATCGTCAGATCCCTGACGGTGCCGGTGAGGGTCTGGAAGAGGGCGGCGTCGTCGTAGGAGACGATCCAGGTGTCGGCGGGGAGGGTGAGGGTGTGGCCGGCGCCATCGAGCGTGCCGGCGAAGGCGGGGATGGGGCGGGGGTCTTGGGTGAGGGTGAGGTCGGCGGTCAGGCGGGCGTGGGGGACGTCCGCGGCGTGGTCGGCGAACCAATGCCAGTGGCCTTCCGTGGAGAGGAGGCGGACGCCGTCCTCCACGGGCGGCTCGGGCCAGTCCCAGGCGGTGCGTGGGCGGATGACCTGCGCTTGGTGGCGGCCGAGTGCCTGGGGGTGGTCCCAGGCGGCGTCGGAGTAGTAGCCCCAGCTCATGATGCCGCCGAGGTCCCATTCCAGGCATTGGCGCATCTTGCCGCGGTAGGAGGTGGGGCCGGTGAAGGTCTGGCGGGTACCGTTGTAGGTGGCGGTGTCGCAGTCGTAGCCGGTGTAGTCCGCCAGGCCGACGACGGTGTCCCAGCCGGGGTGGGCCCAGGTGGCGCGGTCGCCGCCGTAGATGGCATGGCCCATGACGACGCGGCGGTCTTGGATGCCGCGGTCGCGGAGGGTCTGGAGCAGGTCGCGCATCCGGGTGTAGGGGGAATTGAGGTAGCCGTCGTAGGCCATGACGTTGAGGGAATCGGCGGTCACCAGCGCGGCGTTGCGGGGGAGGCGGTAGCTGGGGTCGATGGCCATGGAGAGCTCCCAGCCCTCGCCCGCGGCCATGAAGGCATCCTTGAGCGCGCCCATGAAGCCGGCGAAGTCGCGGTGCTCCTGGTCGGTCTTGCAATACTCGAAGTCGACGTCCAGCCCGTCCGCGCCGAGCGACCGCACGGCCTCGACGCAACTCCGGACGAAGGCGGCGCGGTTGGCGCCCATCGCCTGGCGGACGGCCGCGCTGGCTTCCGGGCTGCCTTTGATGACGAGGGAGACACGCATCTGCGGGTGATACCGGTCGCGCAGTTCCCTGAAGCGGGCGAAGTTGGCGCGGAAGGTGGCGTTGATGCTGAGGGCGTCGGCGGTGACGGAGCAGTCGGCGCCGCCGTTCGCGATGACGTAGAGGTCGGTGAGGGTGGGGAAGCGCAGGTGTGCCTCGCGCTCCCAGATGGCCGTGGCGTCGGCCTTGGTGTAGGCGGCGATGCGGTGGCGGAAGGGGTAGACGCGGTTGGGCGTGGCGTGGCCGGCGGGCTCGGCCATCTCCACCAAGGATTGGGCCACCATGCCATTGACCACGAGGTCGCTCGCGGGCACGGCGGTGAGGGTGGCGTCCGTCGCGATGCCTTCGCGCACGTCCACCGTCACCCAGAGCGAACCGCCGGCGGCGCGGTTGTCCCACGTCACGGAGGGATCCTGCGTGAAGGACAGGGTGAAGACGCCGTCGCCGTCAGGGTCCAAACCGTCCGAACCGCTGATGTAGCACAGGCTCTCCGCGCCCGTCGCGCCCGGCGTCCCGCAATGGGTGAGGGCGCAATTGTCGCGGTTGGGCGGCAGCCGGTAGACGCGGAAGGCCTCGATGTCGGCTGGCGTGCAGCGCTCCAGCGTGAAGGTGACGGCGAGGGAGCCGAACTTGCCCTCCGGCAGGTCGCGGAAACCCAAAACCGGCTCATCCCCCACGCCGCGCACCAGCCACGCATGGTCGCGCACCAACGTCACGCCCCCGGCCCAAGGGGCGAGCAGGCAACAGACGGCAAACAGGATCGGGCAGAGTCTCGTCATGGCAATCAGACCTTTCCCGCAAAATACCAAATCTTCCGCGTGCCCGCAAAGCGTTTCCCGCCGTCGCCAGCCCCCAACGCCATCGCGCCTTTGAATGAAAGAGATTCGTGGAAGGTTCGCCCTTTGTGGGCTCTGTGATTTTCAATCGGGGTCGCCTCCGGTCGCCCCTCTTTGTATCCTTCATCCTCCCGCAAGGTGCGCGAAGAAACCCTATAAGGGTCTCACAGGCATCTCATCACAGAGGGGCGTATGGGGGTGTCCGGCAGTGCTCGGGAGGAGAGTTTGACTTTTTTTTGGGGGGAAAGGAGAAAATGGTGTCATCTTTTCATCCTTTTGCCGTATATCCTAAATAGGAAGGTATGACAGGGCTTGCCTTTGAGGGCTTGCCATGGCTGTGCCGCAATGACTGGAAGAAGGCCGAGATGGGTTGCAAAAAAAACGGAGTGGAGGTTGGTTCGCCTCTGAACGTGGCGCTCTCCGCGACATCCGAGGAGACCGTTGCGCGTTATAGCGCGGGGGTTCGGGAGCGGTTGGTTGCTTATTCCGGCATTGACAATGAGCTGGGCAAGCGGCTGTACACGAGTCTGAAGGATGTCTCGAATTACAAAATCAGCGCGGACCCGCTCAAGGATCCCAAGCGTTATTATGCCGAGCTGAAGGCAAAGGCGGGCTATAGTGCCGAGGTGTTGGAGGTCGCGGAGCGCCGTGCGGCCGAGGCGCAGGCGGGAAAGAAGCCGACCACGGTGCGCGTGGACGATGTGCCGGGGCATGTGAACGACCCGCTCTATGACATCACGAGCAAGGTGGATGCCTCGGGCAATCCGATTCCGGGCAGTAGCGCGCAATTGAAGTTTCGCGGGAAGACGCCCGGCGAGTGCCTGAAGATTTTGAGCGGCAAATCGTGCGAGAAGTATGTGGAGAGCAATTGCAAGCTGGTGGTGCCGAAGGATTATTACGACGGCGTGAAGGAGGCGCTCGCGCAGCGGATTGAGAAGGTGGAGGCGCAAATCGCGAAGTTGGAGGCTGGGGGAAACGCCAAGGCGTTGGAGACGCGTCAGGCGGAGCTGGAGAAGCTCAAGCGAATCAACCGGAACCTGCGCCAGGGCAAGGTGACCAACGCGGAGGCGCAGCAGGCCGTCACGAAGCCGCTGTGGGTGACGGCGAAGGGGATTTTGCGGGATGCCCATCAGGCCGGCAAGGCGCAGGCGGGGATGGGCGCGGCAATCGGCGGCGGGGTCTCCATCATCACCAACCTGACCGCAGTCTTTCGCTGCGAGAAGAAGATTGGGGATGCCGCGGTTGACGTGGCCAAGGATACGGCAATCGCGGGGGGCATGTCTTATGCCACGGCCTTTGCGGGTGCCGTGATTGGCGGGACGGCGCGGAATGCTTCTTCGGCCATGATTCGTTCGCTCGCCAAGAGCAATTTGCCTTCGTACATCGTGACGACGGTGTGGGAAATCGGCAAGACCATGACGCGCTATGTCCGCGGCGAGATCGATGGCGCGCAGTGCATCGAGGAGCTGGGCGTCAAGGGTTACTCCATGTCCACGAGCGCCGTCTATGCCGCGATTGGCCAGGCGATTTGCCCAATCCCGGTGGTTGGCGCGTTGGCCGGGAGCATGTTTGGCTATTACCTGGGGAATGCGACCTACGCGGTGCTCCGGGACGGCTTGGTGGGGGCCAAGCTCGCGCGGGAGGAACGTATCCGGATTGAGAGGGAATGCGAAGCGGCCATCGCGTTCACGCGCAAGTGCCGCGCCGAGATCGAGGCCGATATGCGGCGTTACTTCCAGGCGGAGAATCGCTTCTTCCGGTTCTCGTTCGGCTTCATCAAGGCGTGCCTTGACAATGGCGACATCGATGGGTACATCGCCGGAACGAACGCGGTCATCGAGCATCTTGGGGGAACGCCGGCGTACGCGAACAAAGAGGAGTTCAACAACCTCATGTCGCACCCCGAAATTCCTTTTGGTTTGTAGCGACAAGAAAGAAAGGACAGACACATGGCAGACGACACGAAGACTGACGATGGCCTTGCCATCGAGCTGGACCAAGCCAAAGCCATCCTGAAGGTGGCCTACCTGCTCACCGCAATCGACGGGACCATCTGCGAGCGCGAACAAGCGCAGTTCCGCGCCATCATGAAGCGGCTCCTGGGCGAGCACTACACGACGCCCGAAGGGGTGGCCTATCTGGAGGATGTCGCCGAAGAGGCCCGAAAGCTCTTGGCGTTGCGCGCCTTCTATACGGAGGCGGCCGAGGACAAGGCCTTCCTGACGGAGGACAACGCCTTCCTGAAGGTCTTTGCCGCGAAGGCTGCGCCCAGCCTAGCGACCATCGTGAAGAGCAGATTGGCGACACGCAGTGCGTTCGCCATCTGGATTGGCATCTGTTGTACGGATCGTGAGTACACCCCCATCGAGCGTCTCGCCGTGAAGATGCTCCAGACAATAATCTTGGAGAGCGCGAGGATTTCCTCCCCCTTCATCATCACTGAAATGCCTCCCACTTTGGAGATCTTGAGTGCGGTGTTGCGCGGAGTCATATGCGATGGTGACTTCTATAAGAGGATAAAGGAAAAGAGGGGAGACGCTATCCTGCCTTTCGAAATCTCGGATACCTTCCTCAAGGAACTCGAGAAGCGGATTCTCAAAATCTGCGAGCTGAGCGCCAAAGTGGAAGCGGCCACGGATGATGACGATCGCCAGAACTATCAGGACTTGCGCGACTTTGAGGCCGAGGGCCTCAGGGCTTTCGTGGAAGGTGACTAATCAGAAAGGAGAACGACAATGCCTCTTCCTTTGTTCATTCCCATCGCTGTTGTTATTAGCGCGGTACTTTTTGGCGGGAAGAAAGCGATTGATGCTTGGGACGCCTCTTCCGAGGCCGATACACACAACAAAGAAGCAGAAGACCTGATCAATCAGGCCAAGCGTGAGGCCGACTCCTCGCGGGAAGGATTACGCTCCCGCCTGACGACGCTTGGCAGAAAGCGCTTCCTGATTCAGAAGGGCCTCTTCTCGAGCTTCTATAGAACCTTTGCGAAGATCCGCAACTTCGACAAGCGCGACCTGAAGCTGGCAGATGAGACCCTTATTGAACCGTTTGACATCAACGAGGTCAAAGTCGCCACCTTGAAGTTCGAGGAGGTTGCAAGCGGTTTGGTTGGCGGTCTCACGGCCGACGCCGCCCTCGCGTACGGCACCTATGGCACGGTCGGGGCGCTTGCCGCGGCCTCCACGGGCACGGCTATTGGTTCGTTGACTGGGGCCGCGGCGACGAAAGCCACGCTCGCCTGGCTGGGCGGCGGCACGATTGCGGCCGGCGGCGGTGGCGTGGCGGCGGGGACTCTCGTCTTGGGCGGCCTCGTCGCGGCTCCCGCGTTGGTCATCTTCGGTATTATTATCGATGCGCAGGCCCAGAAAAAGCTAGACCAGGCGAAGAGTAACCTGGCTCAGGCGCGTAAGACCAAGGCGGAAACGGACACTGTTGTCGCCAAGCTGAAGGGCGTGACCCGCCAGGTGGAGCGCTACATCACGCTGACGGATCAGGTGGTCAAGCTCTTTCGCCCGCAGTTGGAGGGCTTGGTCGAGCTCGTCCGGACGCGCGGCACGGATTATCGCACGTACACGAAAGAAGAGCAGAATCTGGTCGTTGCGACGGTCTCGACCTATCAGATGCTCCGTGCGCTCGTCGAGGTGAACATTCTCACAGAGACAGAGAAGGGACTCTGCATCAATCAGAAATCCAAGAAAGTCCTGACCATGGTCGGCCAGTGGCTTGACAACGTGGCCTAAGCGCCGCGTTTCGCCCACGCCGTGCATAGGCCCCTTGCTTGTGCACGGCGCCGGGGACAACCCTTTCACGCAACGAGGAGATCGGCCACGGCCACCCCTCTCGCGGTGACGGAAGGCGGCGTGCCTGTCACCGCAGGCCAAGGTTTCATGGCAAGAGTATCATCCGCACGCCGCACAAGAAAAACGGAGTCCACACATGGGTGCAGTCTCAGGAGCGATGATCGGTGCCGGCATTGGCTTGCTCGGCGGGCCGCTGGGCGCGGCCATTGGCGCGAGTATCGGCGCATGGCTTGGCAACAAAGACACGGATAAACAGATGGCCATTGTATTCACCCCCGCTGGTGTCTACCTGGCGGAGGCTGACCTGACAATCCCTTGGGAGTGCGTCTACAACATCACGCTTGATGATGACGACGACACGACCAACGTTCACTTTGTTGGCGGGATGTGGGTCTATGCCTCGGATGATGATTGCGCCACGGTGGACGGCGCCGAGAAGCATTACCCGGCGGACACTTCAGACGAAGCGTGGTTGGACGAGGATGACATGCGCAAGGCGTTGCGGTATCCGAACGGCATCGAAATGATTCAGCAGGGGTGGGAGTGGTGCAAGATCTCCGCCGGTATCGCCTCCCAAGCCTTCGCGAATGGCAACCCGGAGAAGACGAACTACAATTGCACGTTCGCCACCCCAGCGGCCATCGACTTTGCGACTGGCTATCTCTCGCTTCCCAGCTCCATCAGAATCCAAGTCGCGAATCCCGAGGACGTCAAGGAGTTGTTGGGATACTGGCACCAGATTGAGCTCGCGCTCGATGATGACGCGTGCGCGTCCCAACTGGAAGCGCTGATGGACGAACTCGACGACTGCGCCTCGGATGGCTACGAGATTTCAGAGGACGAAGACGACGGGATGTATGGCGCGCTTGAGGCGCCGGACGATGACGACGACGAACCCGACGAAGACGAGCTCTCGCGCGAGGAGACGCTCTTCCTCAAGCGTGCCCGCCGTTACGTCTCCAACGACGGCGAACTCGATGACAAAGAGCGCGCCGACCTCGAGACGCTCGCCGACAAGCTTGGCATCGATGACGTGCGCATGGAAGAGCTGATCGAAGTCGCCTTCAGCGAATAACCGAACGCCCATCCTCCCTCCCCGACCTGCGGCTCCCCCGGAGCCAGCAGGCCTCCCTGTTCCCATCTTCGGCGCCCCATTCAACGTACCAGGCCGGGCTCGGCCTTAGCAAGCGACATCGCCATCGCCCCTTGTGGCGGGCAGTCAGGTTTGTTGGGGCGCCCCTTCTCGCGACCTTCCTTAGGCAGATGCGGCAGGGGACATTCTTGGCGCGGTGGAGCATGGTAAAGTGCGGTCATGGATACGGACAAGCAAACGGATAAGAAACCGACGAAGCGCGCCAAGCCTGTTCCGTCGCCGCTGTGCCCCCGCCAGCACCACCCGCGGCGGCAGAAGCCCCCGGCCTCCCGCCAGGCCAGTGGCTTTTTGTGGGCCGCCGCGCCACGAGGGGGGCTCGCCGTGTCCTTTGCGCCCTTCGCGATCTCGGCCGTTTCGCCGGCAGTGGCGCCAAGGGGCGCCTTCCCGGGTTTTCCCCGCCGTTGCAAAATCAACGTGTTAGGGGGCGATTAAATTTTTTTGAAAAAAGGGCTTGCGCTCCGGGGGCGGATTTGCTTTAATACATCCCGTTTTCGCGACACGAAAGGCGCGACGCCGGACGCGGAACGGAAACGACGATCTTTGAGAACTGA
>CALXMV010000034.1 GCA_944389565.1 uncultured Kiritimatiellota bacterium | reverse complement strand
AACGCTTCAGAGCTTCCTTCGACATCTCGACACTTGAGCAACTACTCTTCCCTTGATTTTTATGCGTTTGCCCTGTCGCCAGCCGATCAGCCAACCCGCCAATCGACCAGTTTGCTATAATGGGAGGCATGAGCGAGACGGAGCAGGGCGAGCGGAAGGAGCGGGCGGCGGTGCCGTTCGTGCATCTGCATGTGCACACGGGCTATTCGTTGCTGGACGGCGCGTGCCAGGTGTCGGCCCTGGTGAAGCGGGTGAAGGCGCTGGGGATGGGGGCGTGCGCGATCACGGACCATGGGTGCCTGTATGGGCTGAAGGCGTTTTACGACGCGTGCCGGAAGGAGGGGGTCAAGCCGATCCTGGGGTGCGAGGCGTATGTGGCGCGCCTAGGGCGGCGGGACCGAACGGTGCGGAGCGGGGACCACCTGATCCTGCTGGCGAAGAACCTGACGGGGTACCACAATCTACTGCGGATGATCTCGTTGGCGCACATCGAGGGGTTTTACGGGCGCCCGCGCATCGACCGGGAGCTGCTGGAGCGGTATCACGAGGGGCTGATCTGCTCGTCGGCGTGCGTGGCGGGGATCGTGCCGCGGTTGCTGGCGGAGGGGCGTCTGGAGGAGGCGGAGGCGGAGGCGCGGTGGTATCAGCGGCTCTTCGGGGAGGATTATTATCTGGAGATCATGCTCCACAAGTCGGAGGTGCGGGGGTTCGGCGAGGAGGAGCGCGAGGATCTTCACAGGCGCCAGCTGGCGGTGATCGAGGGGGCGACGGCGCTGGGGCGGAAGCTCGGGATCACGGTGATCGCGACGAACGACGTGCATTTCCTGGAGAAGGAGGACGGCGAGGCGCACGACGTGCTGCTGTGCGTGAGCACGGGGAAGAAGCTGACCGACGAGAAGCGTCTGCGCTACACCCAGCAGGAGTGGCTGAAGAGTTACGACGAGATGGTGGCGGCGCTGCCCGGCCACGTGGCGGCGATCGAGGCCACGGCGGCGGTGGCGGCGAAGGTGGAGGAGTATGAGCTGAACTCGGACCCGATCATGCCGAAGTTCCCGATCCCGGAGGCGTTCGGGACGGAGGCGGCCTACGCGGAGCGTTTCCCGGAGGAGGCGTTGCGGGGGGAGTTCGAGCGGTACGACAAGTTCGACGGCTACGACAAGGTGCTCCGCATCAAGCTGGAGAGCGACTATCTGGCGCATCTGACGTGGGAGGGCGCGGCGCGGCGGTGGCCGGGGGAGGCGCTGACGCCCGAGATCCGGGAGCGAATCGCCTTCGAGCTGAACACCATCAAGCAAATGGGCTTCCCCGGCTACTTCCTCATCGTGCAGGATTACATCGCCGCGGCGCGGAGCATGGGGGTGATCGTGGGGCCGGGGCGCGGCAGCGCAGCCGGAAGCGCGGTGGCCTACTGCCTGAAGATCACGGACATCGACCCCATCCGCTACGACCTCCTCTTCGAGCGCTTCCTGAACCCGGACCGCATCTCGATGCCGGATATCGACGTGGACTTCGACGACAACGGCCGCGGCAAGGTGCTGGAGTGGGTGACGGAGAAATACGGTGCCGACCACGTGGGGCACATCGCGACCTTCGGGATCATGGCGCCGAAAAGCGCGATCAAGGACGTCTGCCGCGTGCTGGACTACCCCCTCCCCGAGGCGAACGCCCTGGCCGCGCTGGTGCCCGACACGCCGAAGATCACCTTCGCCAAGGCGCTGAAGGAGAACCCCAAGCTGGCCGAGGCGCTCGACGGCGACGACCCGACGAAACGCCGTATCCTCGAGCTCTCCATGCGTCTGGAGGGCACCACGCGCAACATCGGCGTCCACGCCTGCGGCATCATCATCAGCCGCGACCCGCTGATGGAGACCATCCCCGTGGCGCCCACGGACGGCGAGAGCCTGATGACCACGCAGTACGACGGGCACTTCGTGGAGCCCATCGGCCTGCTGAAGATGGACTTCCTGGGGCTCAAGACCCTCTCCGTGCTCAAGGCCTGCCTGGAGTCGCTCCGCGAGTCGCACGGGCTGGAGCTGGACATGGACGCCATCCCGATCGACGACGCGGAGACCTTCGCGCTCTTCTCGCGGGGCGAGACCGACGGCCTCTTCCAATTCGAATCCGACGGGATGAAGGCGCACCTGCGGGCGTTGCGACCGAACCGTTTCGAGGACCTGGTGGCGATGAACGCGCTCTACCGCCCCGGCCCGATGGAGTATATCCCCTCCTACATCCGCCGCAAGCACGGCGAGGAACGGGTGGCCTACGACCACCCGCTCATGGAGCAGTACCTCAGGGACACCTACGGCGTCACCGTCTACCAGGAGCAGGTCATGCTCCTCTCGCGCCTGCTGGCCGGCTTCACGCGCGGCGAGTCCGACACGCTCCGCAAGGCGATGGGCAAAAAGCAGATCGAGACGATGGAGAAACTGCGCGTCAAGTTCATCGACGGCTGCCTGAAAAACCCCGCCTACCTGGCCGAATGCCAGGGCGAGGACGACGCCCGCAAGCGCGCCGAGAAGATCTGGGGCGACTGGAAGGCCTTCGCGCAATACGCCTTCAACAAGTCGCACTCCGTCTGCTACGCCTACATCGCCTATCAGACCGGCTACCTCAAGGCCCACTACCCGGCCGACTTCATGTGCGCGCAGATCTCCTCGGAAATCGGCAACTTCGACAAGATGCCCGCCTTGGTGGCCGCCGCCGCCGACATGGGCCTGCGCGTGCTCCCGCCCGACGTCAACCGCTCGCGCTGCCACTTCGCGCCCGAGGGCAAGGACGCCATCCGCTTCGGCCTCGGCGCCATCCGGAACGTCGGCGAGGCCGCCGGCGACCTCATCGTCGCCGAACGCGCCGCCCACGGCCCCTACAAAAACCTCGTCGACTTCTGCAAGCGCCTCTGCGGCGCCGCCGCCAAGGCCGCCAACGAGAACAAGCTCCTCGTCACCAAACGCGCCGTCGAGGCGCTCATCCGCAGCGGCGCGACCGCCTGCTTCGAGGGCGAGAGCCAGGGGCGCCAGCTCGCGGGCATCGACTTCGCCTTCTCCCGCGTGGGCGAGGCCGACCGCGCCGCCGAGACGGGGCAGGGCTCCCTCTTCGACCTGCTCGGCGGCGAGCAGCGGCGCGACTTCGGCGGCGAGACCCTCCCCGACGCCCCCGCCCGCCCCGAGAAGGAGCGCCTGCAGGACGAGCGCGATCTCCTGGGCGTCTACCTCACCGGGCACCCCGTCGATCGCTTCCGCACGCTCGTCGACTCCTTCCGCACCGTCTCCGCCGAGGCCTTCCCCCGCACCAAGCGCGACCGCGACAGCGTGCGCGTGGCAGGCCTGCTCGCGAACGTCCGTGCCGCCATCTCCAAGACCACCAAGCGCCCCTGGGCCGAGCTCACGGTCGAGGACGGCACCGGTACCGTCAAGGTCCTCGCCTTCAACGACGCCTACGAGCGCCACCGCGAGATCCTCGTGGCCGACGCGCCCATCCTCGTCTGCGGCGAGGCGAAGTTCGAGGAGGGGCGCGACCCCGTCATCTTCGCCCGCGAGATCTACCCGCTCGCCGACGCGCCCTCCGTCTTCGCCAAGAACCTGCGGATCCGCTGCCGCGTGAACAACGACAAACCCTCCGCCGCCAAGATGGAGCGACTGCGCGACCTGCTCGCCGCGCACCCCGGCGGATTCCCCGTCTCGCTCGACCTCGACCTCCCCGGCGGCCGCCGCGCCACCCTCGAGCCGGACGTCTCCTGGGCCGTCGACCCCACGGCCGACTGCATCGCCGAGCTGGAGGCGATCTGGGGGCGCAACGCCGTCTCCTACGCCCTCCGCGGCGACGCGATCTACGGAGACCCCCGCAACAACCGCCGCCGCCACGTTTCCTGAACGGATCCCCCGCCATGCGCCAGACCCTCACCCTCACCGCGCTTTTCCTCCACGCCCTCTGCGCCGCGCTGCTCTGCGGCGTCGCCGCCCGCGTCTACGGGCAATGGACGGGCGACTTCGCGCTTTGGCCCGTCGTGGCGCCCGCCGCGGCGCTCGGCCTCGCCCTGGCCTGGGCCGCGGGGCGGTGGGGGGCGCGCTGGGCCGGGCCGCGGCTCTGCGCCGTGCTGGCGACCGCGGTGGCGGTGGCGGCCTTCGGCGTCTTCGGCGACTCGGTGCGGCTGGAGGGGCGGTGGGAGCTCCTGTCGCTGCGCATCGGGCTCTCCTACGAGGCGTGGCGCGGCTTCGTGTGGGGGCAGGCCGCGCTCTGGTTCGCGCCCGTCGCCGCCTTCGTGCCGTTCCTCTGGGGGCGGGGCCGCGCCGTGGCGCCGCGCGGGCGGCTGACCGTCTTCGTGGGCTTCTGCGTGGGGATGATCCTGGCGCGGCTCTTCGTGGGGCGCGTGCCGACCGTGCGCCTGTGGGACGCCGCGCTCCTGGGGATGCTGGCCGCCGGGCCGCTCCTGCTCCTGGGCGTCTGCGCGCGCCGCTGGACGCGCGGCGCCGCCGGCGCGCTCCTGGCCATCCTGCTCGTGGGGTGGTATTTCGGCTCCGCCCGCACCCCCGACGAACCGCTCCGCGCGCTCAACCCCTTCGCCCCCATCGCCGCCCGCGACAGCCTCTACACCGGCAAAGGCACCGAGGGGGTCGTCCTCCGCGAGGGGCGGCTCCTGCGCGTGGCCGGGGTGGACGAGGCCGCGCTCGCCGCCTCGCAGCTCATCCCGACCCTGCTCAAGCCCGCGCCGAACGCCCGCATCGCCGCCCGCCCGGAGACCGGCGCGCCGCTCCTGCCCACCTACGAGATCGACCGCCTCAAGGGGCTTTACGACGCCATCTGGGTGGAGGTGCCCCCCGCGTGGGTCGCCGACGAGCGCGATTACTTCGGCGCCGCCGCGATGGACGCCACGCGCTCGCACCTGGCCGAGGACGGCATCCTGGTCTACGACCTCGACGCGCGCGCGCTCGACGCCGCCGCGCTGATGACGCGCTCGGGCGCGCTCCGCCGCCACTTCGAGCACGTCCAGCTCTGGATGACGGGCCCCAACCGTTGGCAGCTCGTGGCCTCGCGCCAGCCGATCGCCGTGGCGCTCAACGAGCTCTCCGCCGTGCTGGACCGCCCCGCCGTGGCCGCCGTCTTCGCCCGGGCGCGCCTGGGCGCGCCGATCACGCTCATCCCCTGCTGCATGGTCTCCGACGTCCGCCGCCTGGAGGAGGCCCTCGCCGAGCCCATCGCCCCGCGCGTGCCCCGCGGCTCGGCGCGCGCGGCGCGGCGGTTGCTCTTCGACGGCGTGGGCGCGCGGCGCCTGATCGCGCCCTTCGCCGCCTTCTACGACGCGGAGTCCCCGTGGGTCACCGTGCCAGACGCCACCGCCGCCGAGCTCCGCACGGTCATCGCCGCCCTGCGCCAGGCCCGCCGTTACGCCCTGGAGGGCAAATACCCCCTCGCCACCAAGGCCAACCCGCGCGATCCCTACCTGCTCTGCCTCGCCGACCGCGCCCTCTCCAACGCCCGCGCCTTCGAGAAACTCGCCGAGCACGAGGAGGCGCTCCGCTCCTACGGCACCGCCTTCGCCCTCACCGAGCCCCGCCCCGCCGACGTGCTCGCCGCCGCCGACGTGGCGCGCGCCACCGGCAAGCCCGGCCGCGCCGACCCCTACTACGCCCTCGCCGCCCAGCTCGCGCCCGACGACCTCGACGTTCTGACCCGCCACGGCGCCTACCTGCTCGAGACCGACCGCCCCGCCGAGGCCGAGCGCCAGGCCTCCCGCGCGCTCCGGATCGCGGCCCGCGACAACCTCCCCGCGCTCGTCACGCGCCTGCGCTTCCTCCTGGCCACCTGCGTCGCCCGCCAGGAGGGCCGCCGCGCCGAGGGGCTCGCCCTCGCCCGCCGCGTCGCCGCCGAGGCCGCCACACCGGAGGACAAGGCCACCTACATCCCCGCCTACGGCCAGCTGCTCATCGATTCCGGGCGCGCCGTCGAGGGCGTCCGCGTCAAGCAATACTACCAGGTCTATCAGGAACTCATGCCGGAGGAACCCCAACCATGAACCCACGCGTGCTGATCCTCGGAGCCGGCGGCCTCGGCCGCGAGGTCTTTTGGTGGGCCAAGGAGGCCGGCCTCGCGCCCCTCGGCTTCATCGACGACAACCCCGACGCCCTTGCCGGCCGCTCCGGCTACGCGCCCATCCTCGGCGGCGTGGAGGACGCGCCGCTCCCGTGCCCCGTCCTGCTCGCCATCGGGCAGAACGCCGCCCGGCGCGTCTGCGCCGAGCGCCTCCGGGCCCGGGGGGCGGCCTTCGCCACGCTCGTCCACCCGCAGGCCAAGGTGCTCCACGCGGAAATCGGCCCCGGCGCGGTCATCGCCCCCTTCGCCTACGTCGCCGCCGACGCAAAGGTCGGGGCCTTCCTCTTCATGCAGGCGGGCGCGGTGATCGGGCACGACGTCCGCGCCGGCGACTTCCTGCGCCTGGACACCGACGCCTTCGTCGGCGGCTATGCCGTCCTGGGCGACGACGTGACGCTCCACACCGGCGCCAAGGTCATGCCCGGCAAGCACGTGGGCGACCACGCCACGCTCGGCGCGGGCTCCGTCCTCCTCTCCAACCTCCACGCCTCCGCCACCGTCTTCGGCGTCCCGGCGCTCAAGGTCTGACCCGCTTTCACCAAGGAAATCGATCATGAACAGCGACACCATCAAATCCGGCTACCAGCGCGCCCCCCACCGCTCCCTGCTCTTCGCCACGGGCATGAAGCGCGAGGACATGGGCAAACCCTTCATCGCCGTCTGCTCCTCGTACACCGACATCGTCCCCGGGCACTGCCACCTGCGCGGCGTCGCCGACCTCGTCAAGGAGGAGATCCGCGCCGCCGGCGGCGTGCCCTTCGAGTTCGACACCATCGCCGTGTGCGACGGCATCGCCATGAGCCACGCGGGCATGAAGATGAGCCTGCCCAGCCGCGAGCTCATCGCCGACAGCGTCGAGACCATGCTCCGCGCCCACTGCTTCGACGGCGTCGTCTGCATCCCCAACTGCGACAAGATCGTCCCCGGCATGATCCTCGCGGCCCTGCGCGTGAACATCCCGGCCATCTTCGCCTCCGGCGGGCCCATGCTCCCGGGCGTCAACCCCGTCACCGGCGAGGCCTCCGACCTCAACACCGTCTTCGAGGCCGTGGCCCAATACAAGAACGGCAAGATCGACGAGAAGCAGCTGGAGGCCATCGAGGAGACCTCCTGCCCCGGTTGCGGCTCCTGCTCGGGCATGTTCACCGCCAACTCGATGAACTGCCTCTGCGAGGTCCTCGGCCTGGCGCTCCCCGGCAACGGCACCATCCCCGCCGTCGACCCCCGCCGCAAAGACCTCTGGCGCGCCGCCGCCCGCCGCATCGTCCAAATGGCCAAGGACAACGGCCCCCTCCCGCGCGACATCGTCGACCGCGCGGCCATCGACAACGCCTTCGCCCTCGACATGGCCATGGGCGGCTCCTCCAACACCGTCCTCCACACCCTCGCCTTCGCCCACGAGGCCGGCGTGGCCTACGACCTGCGCCGCATCGACGCCATCTCCAAGCGCACCCCGCACGTCTGCAAGGTCGCCCCCAGCTGCGCCTACCACATCGTCGACGTCGACCGCGCCGGCGGCATCCCCGCCATCCTCAGGCGCCTCTCCGAGCGCCCCGGCCTCCTCCACCTCGGCAAGCGCACCGTCAGCGGCAAGACCCTCGGCGAGATCGCCGCCGAGGCCACCGTCTCCGACGACGCCGTCATCCGCCCTCTCGACGCCCCCTACTCGCAGGACGGCGGCCTCTCCGTGCTCCACGGCAACCTCGCCGAGCAGGGCGCCATCGTCAAGCGCGCCGGCGTCTACGCCTCCATGCTCACCTTCACCGGCAAGGCCATCTGCTTCGACTCCCAGGAGGAGGCCTGCGAAGGCATCCTCGCCGGCAAGGTCAAGCCCGGCCACGTCGTCGTCATCCGCGGCGAAGGCCCCAAGGGCGGCCCCGGCATGCAGGAGATGCTCGCCCCCACCGCCTACATCATCGGCGCCGGCCTCGGCGAGCAGGTCGCCCTCATCACCGACGGCCGCTTCTCCGGCGCCACCCACGGCGCCTGCATCGGCCACGTCTCCCCCGAGGCCGCCGAGGGGGGCCTC
Source organism: uncultured Kiritimatiellota bacterium (assembly GCA_944389565.1). Lineage (GTDB taxonomy): Bacteria > Verrucomicrobiota > Kiritimatiellia > RFP12 > DVOR01 > Spyradenecus. Next base: position 12,604 of record CALXMV010000034.1, on the reverse strand, counting down.
ATCGGCCTCGTCCGGGACGGCGACGAGATCCGCATCGACATCCCCCACAACCTGCTGGAGGTCGCGCTCGACGACGCGGAGATCGCCGCCCGCCGCGCCGCCGCCAAGCCCTGGCCCCCGCGCCCCGTCACCGGCTGGCTCGCCCGCTACGCCAAGCTCGTGGGCAACGCCTCCACCGGCGCCACCCTCGCCTGACCATGCGCCAGGGCTTCTTCGACAAGTTCGTCTCCCGCCTCGGGCGCATCGACGCGCCCGTCGCGGAGGCGCACATCGCCGAGCTCGCCCGCGAGCGCGGCTTCCTCGAGGAGCTCTTCCAGTCCATCGACGAGGGGCTCCTGGTCATCGGCGCCGGCATGCGCCTGCTTTACGCCAACCGCGCCGCCGCCCGCATGGTCGGCTTCGACCCCGAGGAGCGCCGCGGCAAGTCCCTCGCCCGCCACCTCCGCGACTGGGGCGTCGAGGCGCTCCTGTGCGCGCAGGTCGGCGACTGGGCCCAGATCCAGACCCGCGAGGTCGAGCTCGCCTACCCCGAGCGCCGCGTCGTCGCCTTCTACGCCCGCCCCGTCGCCTACGAGGGCCGCGCCGAGCTCCTCCTCATCCTCCGCGACGTCACCCGCGAACGCCACGCCGAGGAGACCGCCCTCGCCGACGAACGCCTCGCCGCCGTCCGCACCCTCGCCGCCGGCGTCGCCCACGAGATCGGCAACCCCCTCAACGCCCTCACCATCCACCTCCAGCTCCTCAACCGCGAACTCCGCGACCTGCCCGACCCCACCCGCCGCGACGCCCTCCAGGGCCTCGCCACCGTCGCCGAGCGCGAGGTCGCCCGCCTGGACGGCATCCTCCGCCGCTTCCTCGCCGCCATCCGCCCCGCCAAGCCCAACCTCACCCGCGGCAACGTCTGCGACGTCGTCGACGCCACCCTCCGCCTCCTCGCCCCCGACCTCGCCCGCCGCGGCATCACCCTCGAGCGCGCCGTTCCCGACGCCGTCCCCGACGTCTTCCTCGACGCCCAGCAGCTCGAACAGGTCTTCTTCAACCTCGTCAGAAACGCCATGGACGCCGTCCCCGACGGCGGCCGCATCGGCGTCACCCTCACCTACGACGACACCACCGTCTCCGTCTCCGTCCTCGACAATGGCTCCGGCATCCCCCCCGAGCTCCTCGCCCGCGTCTTCGAGCCCTACGTCACCACCAAGGAAAAGGGCAACGGCCTCGGCCTCATGATCGTCCGCCGCATCGTCCAGGCCCATGGCGGCGCCGTCTCCTGCGCCAGCCATGCCGGCGAGGGTACCTGCTTCACCGTCCGCCTCCCCCGCGCCGAACGCCGCGTCCGCGCCCTCACGGAATGACCCCGGGCGCCCCACGCCCGCCCCACCCCACACCCCGAACCCTCCCGGCTTTCACCCCGAACCCTTAAGGGTTTGCCCCCGAACCCTCCCGACTCCGCGGTCAGACCCTCCGGGGGCTCGCGGCGGGAAGGGGGAGGGCGGGCCCCGGCCGCCCCCGCCGAACGGAAAAAGTTCGTGCGGGGGGAGGGCATTTTTTGTTATGATATGGCCATGCGCGTGCTGTTTGTCTTCATCGATGGCGTGGGTTACGCCCCGGCCGGGTTGGCGAATCCGGTCTGCCCGGAGGTGTGCCCGACGCTCTGCCGCCTGATGGCGGACGCGCCGCGCCTGGACGCCTGCCTGGGGGTGCCGGGGTTGCCGCAGTCGGCCACCGGCCAGGCCACGCTCTACACGGGGGTGAACGCGGCGCAGGTGATGGGGCGGCACAAGGAAGGCTTCCCCGGGCCGACGCTCTGCCGCCTGATCCAGCAGGACAACCTGTTCCTGGAGGCGCGGCGGCGCGGCCTGCGCGTCTGCTTCGCGGACGCCTATTTCGCGGACGCGCCGGAGGAGCTGGCGGCGCGGCGCTTCAAGAGCGTCACCACCATCATGTCGCTCACGGCCCCCGAGACCCTGCGCTTCCAGAAGGACATGCTCGCCGGCCGCGCCGTGGTGCACGACCTGACGCGCCAGGCGCTGGTGGCCAAGGGCTACACCGGCCCGCTCATCTCCCCGGAGACGGCCGGGGAGCAACTGCTGGGCGTCGCCGCGGAGAACGACCTGACGCTCTTCGAGTATTTCCAGACGGACATCGTGGGCCATTCGCAGGACCGGGCGCGGGCGGAGGCGACGCTGCGCGCGCTGGACGCCTTCCTGCGGGTGGTCGCCGAGGGCGTGCCGGAGGATATGCTCCTGGTCGTCACGTCGGACCACGGGAACATCGAGGATTTGGGCACGCGGGGCCACACCTACAACCCCGTGCCATTGATCGTGCGGGGCCCCGGCGCGGAGACCTTCCGCGACGGCGCGGCCTCGCTGCTGGACGTGCTGCCGCGCGTGCTGCGCGCGCTGGGATGAGACACCTTTTATCGGAAGGAACGAGGACGATGAAGCGGATGATGATGACGGTTTTCGGGCTGTGCGCGGCCTTGCCGCTGTGCGCGCAATTGCAGGTGAACGCCCCCGCCACCACGGCGGATCTGACAAACGACCAGACGCTCGCCATCGCGTCGGGCGTCACGTTGGCCGCCGGCGACACGGCCGTCTTCTCCGCCACGCTCACGATGACCCTCCCCTCCGAGCCCATCGACCGCGAAGAGCCCGTGGCGGACAAGCTGATCATCACGGCGGACGCCAACGGCACGCCGCTCGTCTATGCCGGCGGCACGTGGTATGAGGCGCAGGGCCTCACGGTCGCCGAGGGCGACACGCTCGACGTCCGCGTGGCGGCCCGCGGCGGCCAGGACGCGGTGGGCTACGTCGTCACCCTCACCAAGGGCGAGGCCACGAGCACGGTGACGACCGGCGGCGTGGCCGGCGACATGACCTTCTCCGAGGTCACCCTGGAGGGCGAGGGCACGGCCACGGGGCTGGCCGTGGCGGCCGTGACGCAGGGCATCCTGCCCCCGACCGCCGACGGCGCGCAGGATTCGAGCCTCGTGGCGAAGTATGCCGCCTGGCTGAACGACCCCGCCAAGGGCGGGGCCATGCCCGAGGGCGCCTCCGAGGCCGCGATCTCCGACGCCTTCGCCATGAACGTGGGCGGCACGCCCAAGCTGACGGTCGAGCGCGTGGAGCCGGCCGGGGAGGACAGCCTGACCTTTACGGTGCGCGCGTCGTACGTGGATGCCGAGGGCGTGGAGCATGACACGGATTGGGACAAGATCAACGGCCTGTGCTACATCGTTACCGCGCCCGCGCTCGACGGCGAGGTCACGGTGAGCGAGGGCTTCCGACCCGGCGAGGACGCCCAATTCTCCGAGCTCCCCCGTTTCGAGTTCGCCACGGAAGACGGCGCGCGGTTCGCCAAGGCCGCCGTGGGCTTCACCCCGCCCGAGAAAAAACTTTGACCGCGATTTGAGAGAAAAGGGAAAAACGACCTATGGAAGCGAAGCAGAGCGCGTACGCCGCCGCCGGCGTGGACATCGACAAGAAGATGGGCGGGATCGAGACCATCAAGCAGATGGTGAGGAAGACGGTGACCCCGGGCGTCATCGGGGGAATCGGCAGCTTCGGCGGCCTCTTCCAGAGCCCCGGCTCGGACACCATCCTCGTGGCCTCGACCGATGGCGTGGGCACGAAACTCAAGGTCGCCGCGATGGCCGGCCGCCACGACACCGTGGGGCAGGACATCGTGAACCATTGCGTGAACGACATCCTCGTGCAGGGCGCCACGCCGCTCTTCTTCCTGGATTACATCGGCGCCTCGGTCTTCGACTCGGCCATCTTCAACCAGGTCGTCTCGGGCCTCTGCAAGGCGTGCGCGGAGAACGGCTGCGCCCTGCTCGGCGGCGAGACGGCCGAGATGCCCGGCCTCTACCCCGTGGGCGAGTATGACCTCGTGGGCACGATCGTCGGCCAGGTGAAAAAGAGCCAGATCATCACCGGCGAGCGCATCGGCGTGGGCGACGTGCTCATCGGCCTGCCCTCCGGCGGCCTGCAGACCAACGGCTTCTCCCTGGCGCGCAAGGTCATCTTCGACCAAGAGGGCCTCAGCCCCGGGGACACGCTCCCCGGCACGCACACCACCTGCGCCGACGCCCTCCTGGCCATCCACAAGAGTTTCCTCAAGCCGGTGAGCAACGTGATGGCCGCGGGCATCGACATCCACGGCATGGCCCACATCACCGGCGGCGGCTTCTACGACAACATCCCCCGCGTGCTCCCCAAGAACGTCGACGTCACCATCGACGCCGCCGCCTGGGAGGTGCCGCAGGTCTTCCGCTTCATCGGCGAGAAGGGCGGGGTCGACCGCGAGGAGATGTACCGCGTCTTCAACATGGGCATCGGCTTCATCCTCATCGTCCCCTCGGGCGCGGTGGGGCCCACGCTCCAGGCGCTGGAGGCCACGGGCGAGGAGCCCGTCATCATCGGCGGCGTCAATCCCGGCCATCGTCAGGTCCGGGTCGTCTTCTGAGATTTTTCACACTAGGAGGGATAGGACATGAGACATTCGCGATTCATGCTCGCCGCGCTGCTGGCCGCGGCGGCGGCCCCCGGCTTCGCGGCCGGCGCGCGCTATGTGACCGTCGACCTGCCGCGTGAGCGCGCCACGCTCTCGTTGGCCGAGGTCGAGGTCGTCACGAAGGACGGCACGAACGTCGCCCGCCAGGGCCGCGCCACCCAGAGCTCCACCGCGAACGGCGGCGAGGCCGCGCGCGCGATCGACGGCAGCACGGACGCGGGGTGGAACAGCGGCACGATCACCCACTCCGAGGAGAACACCCCCTTCCCCGTGTGGGAGGTCGACCTGGGGCGCGAGGTGCCGCTCAATCAGATCGAGCGCATCACGGTCTGGAACCGCGGCGAGGGGCTCGGCGGCCGCCTGAACGGCTTCCGCGTGACGCTCTCCGACGCGTCGCGCAAAATCCTGTGGGAGGACAACCGCCCCAACGCCGACCGGCAGAACATCTTCGTGCCCAAGGCCGGGCAGGGCGCCCGCGCCGGCAAGACGCTGGAGACGATCCCGCAGCTGATCGAGCGCGCGCGCCTGGCCGTCCTCGCCAAGGCCATCAACCTGAACGCCCTGCGCGACGGCCTGAAGACCTACGCCGCCAAGTATCCCGAGGCCTACCCGAACGCCGACGAGATCGCCGCGGGCATCGAGGCGCTGGAGGCGCGCATGAAGGCCGGCGGGAAGGACGCGGACGTCTCCGCGCTCTACGCCGACTACCGCGCGTTGCAGAAGAAGATCCTGCTCCAGCACCCGGCGGTGGACTTCGACGAGATCGTCTTCATCGCCCGCGACCGGGGCTCCAAGCAGGGCCTCTTCCAGAACTACCAGGGCAACACCGGCTGGCTCGGCAACAACGAGGGCGTCCTGCGCGGCTACAAGAACAAACTGCTCCGCGGCCCGCTCGACCAGGACACCGCCCCCAACCGCCAGGCGACCGTCCTGCGCGACTCCTCCGTCTACATGGGCGAGCTCTGCCTGGACTGGGACGCCAAGACGATCCTCATGTCCTCCGGCGAGGAGGCGAAGGGCACGCCGTGGGGCATCTACGAACTCGACGTGGACGGCCGGAACTGGCGCCCGGCCTACGTGAACGACGACAAGGAGGTCGACTACTACGATGCCTGCTACCTCCCCGACGGGCGCATCGTCACCACCGCCTCCATCGGCTTCCAGGGCGTGCCCTGCGTCAGCGGCGGCGACATCGTCTCCAACCTCGTGCTCATCGACAAGGACCGCAAGGGGATGCGCCGCCTGACCTTCGACCAGGACTGCAACTGGAACCCGGAGATCTACCCCAACGGCCGCCTCGTCTACCTCCGCTGGGAGTACACCGACTCGGCGCACTACTTCTCGCGCGTGCTCATGACGATGAACCAGGACGGCACCGACCAGCAGGAGTTCTACGGCTCCAACTCCTACTGGCCCAACTCCATCTTCTACCAGCAGAACATCCCCGGCAGCAACACCAAATTCGTCGGCATCGTCTCCGGCCACCACGGCGTCGCCCGCAAGGGCGAGATGGTGCTCTTCGACGTCACCAAAGGCCGCATCGAGACCCAGGGCGCCGTCCACAAGTTCGGCTTCGCCGGCAAGCCCATCGAAAACATCACCAAGGATCGCCTGGTCGACAACATCAAGCCCTACTTCCTCCACCCCCGCCCGCTGAACGACGAGCTCGTCCTCGCCGCCAAGCAGGACGAGGAGGGCAAGAACTTCAAGCTCGTGCTCATCGACATCTTCGACAACTGCCTCACCCTCTGGGAGATGCCCGACGCCAGCCTCTACGAGCCCATCCCCCTCAAGGTCGCCAAGCGCCCGCCCATCCAGCCCGACCGCGTCGACCTCTCCAAGAAGACCTGCAACGTCTACATGGCCAACGTCTACCGCGGCCAGGACACCCTCAAGGACGTCCCCAAGGGCACCGTCAAGAAACTGCGCGTCTTCCACTATGAGTACGCCCCGCGCTACGTCGGCGGGCACTACGCCATCGGCATGGAGGGCCCGTGGGACCCGCGCGTGCTCCATGGCACGGTGGACGTGGAGGAGGACGGCTCGTGCATGTTCGTCTTCCCCGCGCAGACGCCGCTCAGCGTCCAGCCGCTCGACGAACAGGGCCGCGCGCTCCAGCTCATGCGCTCCTGGCTCGTGGGCCAGCCCGGCGAGACGATCAGCTGCATCGGCTGCCATGAGAACCAGAACGCCGCCGCGCCCTCCGGCCAGGTGACCGCCGCCGCCCGCAAGCCGCCGCAGACCATCAAGCCGTGGTACGGCCCGGCGCGCGGGTGGGCCTTCGAGCGCGAGCTCCAGCCCGTGCTCGACGCCAAGTGCGTCGGCTGCCACAACGGCAAGGCCACCGCCAAGAACGCCATCGGCGACACGATCCCCAACTTCGAGTACAACCCGAAGATCGGCTGGGGCAAGTTCTCCGAGTCCTACCTCGCCCTCCACCCGTACGTCCGCCGCAACGGCCCCGAGGGCGACTACCACGTGCTCAACCCGCTGGAGTTCCATGTCTCCTCCTCCGACCTCTACCAGATCCTGAAGAAGGGTCACCACGGCGTCGTCCTCACCCCCGAGGAGTGGGACCGCATCATCACGTGGATGGACCTCAACGTGCCCTATTACGGTACGTGGACGGAATACGGCGCGCGCCAGGGCATCATCGACCAGCGCCGCAAGTACGAGAAGGCGACCACCAACCTCGACTTCGACCCCGAGCGGATCGTCAACCCCTACGTCCCCGGCAAGGCGAAGTTCCAGAAGCCCACCGGCCCGGTCGTCGCCAAGCCCGCCGCCGCCCCCAAGGTGGAGGGCTGGCCCTTCGACGGCGCCGCCAGGCAGGGCAAGCGCGAGACGATCACCCTCGACCTCGGCGGCGAGCAGCGCATCACCCTCGTCAAGATCCCCGCCGGCTCCTTCGTCATGGGCTCCGACGCCGAGACCAACGCCGAGGCCCCCGCCCACAAGGCCACCGTGGACAAGCCCTTCTACATGGGCACCACCGAGGTCACCATGGGCATGATGCAGCAGTTTGACCCCACCTTCGAGAACGGCGTCTACGACATGCACTACAAGGACCAGGTCCGCCGCGGCTACTTCGTGAACGACCCCGACTTCCCCGCCATCCGCGTCTCCTACGACCAGGCCCAGGCCTTCTGCGACTGGCTCTCCAAGAAGACCGGCAAGAAGGTCCGCCTCCCCACCGAGACGGAGTGGGAGTGGGCCTGCCGCGCCGGCACCGACACCCCGATGAACTACGGCGACTTCAACGCCGACTTCGGCAAGCACGCCAACCTCGCCGACGTCTCCATGAAGAAACTCGCCGTCCATGGCGTCGACCCCAAGCCCATCCGCAACCCCAACAAGTGGATGGACTTCGAGAAGAAGGACCCCCGATTCAACGACGGCGTCCTCCACCTCGCCAAGGTCGGCTCCTACCAGCCCAACGCCTTCGGCCTTTACGACATGCACGGCAACGTCGCCGAATGGACCAGCTCGCCCTTCGTCTCCTATGAGGGCGGCCCCGGCTTCGACGGCGCCGACCCCGCGCTCAAGGTCATCCGCGGCGGCTCCTGGTACCAGCGTCAGATCCGCGCCTCCTCCGCCAACCGCTGGGGCTACAGCCCCTGGCAGCACCCCTACAACGGCGGCTTCCGCGTCGTCGTCGAGGAGTGAGCGCACGCACGGCGCACCCAGACGGCGGGCCCCGACCGGGGCCCGCCGCCTTTTTCGCGGGTCGCCGCCCACGGCGGAAATATGGTAAACTACGCGCTTTCGTGAAGCAAGAAAGGCTTTTGACATGGCAGAGCAGATCGTGGCGACGGTGAACGGGGAGCCCATCCCCCGGCAGGCGGTGGACTTCGAGTTGCACCGGCTGATCCATTTCTATCGGCAGCAGGGCGTGCCCGAGGAGCAGGTGCGGCTGCAGCTGGACGCGCTCCAGGCGAAGGCCTTGGACCAGGCCATCGGCACGAAACTGCTGATCGACGAGGCCAAACGCCTGGCCATCCCCGTCTCCGACGCGGATCTGGACGCGCAGTTCGAGACGTATGTGCGACAGTTCGGCGGCGACCGCGCGAAGCTGGAGCAGGCCATCGCCGCCCAAGGGCTCACCGTCGCGAAGTTCAAGCAGGAGCTCCGCCAAGGGGTCATGATCAACAAGCTCATCGAGCAGGTCTGCGCGGCCGTCCCCCACCCCACCGAGGAGGAGATGCGCGGGCACTACGCCGCCCACCAGGGCGAGTACGCCACGCAGGATCGCGTCCTGGCCCAGCACATCCTCGTCAAGCCCGCCGGTGAATCCGAGGTCGACAAGGCCGCCGCCCGCGCGAAGATCGAGGCCATCCGCGCCCGGATTGTCTCGGGTGAGAGCACCTTCGCGCACGAGGCGAAGACGCACAGCGACTGCCCAAGCGGCAAGGCCAACGGCGGCTCGCTCGGCTGGTTCGGCCGCGGCATGATGGTCAAGCCCTTCGAGGACGCCGCCTTCGCGCTCGCGCCCGACACCGTCTCGGACGTGCTGGAGACCCCCTTCGGCTACCACATCATCCTGAAGACCGGCGAGGAAAAGGGCCACACCCCGACCTTCGAGGAAATCCGCGACAAGATCGCCGACTTCCTCTTCCACGCCAAGCGCGGCCAGGCCGTCGCCGACCACGTGGCGGCCCTGCGCGCGCAGGCCGACGTGAAGCTGGCCTGAGGGAGGGGCGCGCGATGGCCGACGAGGGGATGGACTTCGAGCGTTTCCTGCCCGACCTGGCGCAGGAGCTGAACATCGCGCCGCGGCAGATCGCCGCCGTGGCACGCCTGCTGGCCGAGGGGTGCACGATCCCCTTCATCGCCCGCTACCGCAAGGAGGCGCACGGCAACCTCAACGAGGTCCAGATCGCCGCCATCCAGGAACGCCTCGCCTACCACCGCGACCTCGAGGCACGCCGCGAGACCGTCCTCGCCGCCATCATCCAGCAGGGAAAGCTGACCGACGACCTCAAAGCCGCCATCCTCGCGTGCAAGACGCGCACCGCCCTCGAGGACCTCTATCTGCCCTATCGCCCGAAACGCCGCACCCGCGCCGCCATCGCCCGCGAGCGCGGCCTCGAACCCCTCGCCGAGCGGATCCTCGCGCAAGGCGCGGACGCCCCCGCCGAGGCCGCCGCCCCCTTCGTGGACCCCGCCAAGGAGGTGCCCGACGCCGAGGCCGCCCTGAAGGGCGCCCGCGACATCGTGGCCGAGCGCGTGGCCGAGGAGCCGGCCCTCCGCGACTTCGCCCGCACCTGGTTCGCCGAGCATGGCCTCGCCCGCTCGCAGGTCGTCGACCCGCCCCCCGCGCAGCCCACCAAATACGAACACCTCTACGCCTTCGAGGAGCCCCTCGCGGCGATGCCCTCGCACCGCTATTTCGCCATCAAGCGCGGCGAGGCCGAGGGCGTCCTCCGCCTCACCCTCGAGGTCGACGACGCCCCCATCCTGGCCAAGGCGCTCGCCCTCTTCCGTCTGCGCGAGGCCAGCCCCTGGGCCGACCAGCTGCGCCTCGCCGCGCAGGACGCGCTCAAGCGGCTCCTCCTCCCCTCCATCGAGCTGGACGTGGCGGTGGGGATGAAGCAGCGCGCCGACGCCGAGGCCGTGGAGGTCTTCGCCGAGAACCTGCGCAACCTCCTGCTCCAGGCGCCCCTGGGCGAACGCCCCGTGATCGGCGTCGACCCCGGGATCCACACCGGCTGCAAGTGCGTCGCGCTCGACGCCACCGGCAAGTTCCTCACCAACCTCACCATCTATCCCTCCCAGGGCCAGCAGGGGGAGATCGCCGCCACCGTCGCCCTCCTCAAGCTCGTCGCCCAATGCCACCCCCACGCCGTCGCCGTGGGCAACGGCACCGCCGGCCGCGAGACCGAGCGGTTCGTCCGCCAGACCCTCAAACGCTCGGGCAACGACGACATCCTCGTGGTGCCCGTGAGCGAGGACGGCGCCTCCGTCTACTCCGCCAGCGAGGTCGCGCGCGAGGAGTTCCCCGACCTCGACCTCACCGTCCGCGGCGCCATCTCCATCGGGCGCCGCCTGCAGGACCCCCTCGCCGAACTCGTCAAGATCGACCCCAAGGCCATCGGCGTGGGCCAATACCAGCACGACGTCACCCAGACCCTCCTGGCGCGCAAACTCGACGAGGTGGTCGTCAGCTGCGTGAACCGCGTGGGCGTGGAGCTCAACACCGCCAGCGCCCCCCTCCTCACCCGCGTCTCCGGCATCGGCCCCGCCCTCGCCAAGCGCATCGTCGCCTACCGCGACGAGCACGGTCCCTTCGCCTCGCGCGGCGACCTCCTGCGCGTGCCCGGCCTCGGCGCCAAGACCTTCGAGCAATGCGCCGGCTTCCTCCGCATCCGCGAAAGCCAAAACCCCCTCGACCGCTCCGCCGTCCACCCCGAGCGCTACCCCCTCGTCCGCCAAATGGCCGAGGACGCCGGCCTCACCCTCGACGCGCTCGTCGGCCACCCCGAGGCCGTCGCCAAGATCCAGACCGCCCGCTACCGCTCCGCTGAGGTCGGCGACCTCACCCTCCGCGACATCCTCGACGAACTGGCCAAACCCGGCCGCGACCCCCGCGACACCTTCGAGCCCCCCGCCTTCCGCGAGGACGTCTGCGCCATCGAGGACGTCCGCCCCGGCATGACCCTCGAGGGCGTCGTCACCAACGTCACCGCCTTCGGCGCCTTCGTCGATATCGGCGTCCACCAAGACGGCCTCATCCACGTCTCCGAGCTCTCCGACCGTTACGTCAAAGACCCCCACGCCGTCGTCAAGGCCGGCGACCGCCTCACCGTCCACGTGCTCGACGTCGACCTCGCCCGCAAACGGATCTCCCTCTCCGCCCGGCACGACCGCAAGGGCCGCCCCGCCCCCCGCCGCGCCGACCGCGCCCCCGCCCGCCCCCACCCCCCGCGCCCCCCGCGCGGCGGCTTCAGCAACAACCCCTTCGCCAACCTTTGACGCGCATGGAACTCATCTTGGCGCCGTTGCGGGGGGTGACGGGTCTGCGCTTCCGGCAGGCCTTCGTGGCGCATCTGGGCGGCCTCGACCGCGCGGTCGCCCCCTTCATCGCCACCGTGCAGGGGCCGCGCGTCAAACCCGAGCTCCTGCGGGGCGTGGACCCCGCCGCCCAGCCGCCGGGCCTCCCGCTCACCCCCCAGGTCATCGGCAAGGACCCCGCGCAATTCCGCGTCATGCTCCGCGCCCTGCGCGACCTCGGCTACGCGCAGGCGGATCTCAACGCCGGTTGCCCCTGGCCCTTCGTGGCGAAAAAAGGCCGCGGCGCGGGCCTCCTGCGCGACGAGACCGCCCTCGCGGCCATGCTCGAGGCCGGATGCGACGTGCTCGGCCCCGGCAACCTCTCCCTCAAGACCCGCCTCGGCCTCGACGACGCCACCCTCCTGCCCAAACGCCTCCCCCTCATCCTCTCCTTCCCCCTGCGCGAACTCTGCGTCCACCCCCGCACCGCCCGCCAGATGTACGAGGGGACCGTCGACCTCGACGCCTTCGCCCGCGTGGCCGACGCCTGCACCCTGCCGCTCGTCTACAACGGCGACATCCGCACCCTCGCCGACTTCCGCCGCCTCGCCGCCCGCTTCCCCGCCGTCTCCCGCTGGATGCTCGGCCGCGGGCTGGTGGCCGACCCCTTCCTCGCCGAAAGCATCCGCGCCGACCGCGACGCCCGCGACCTCGACCGCTTCCGTGCCTGGCACGCCGACCTCCTGGAGCGCCTCGCCGCCGACGCCCCCGGCGACCACGCGCTCCTCGGGCACCTCAAGGAACTCTGGTCCTACCTCGCCCCCACCTTCCGCGACGGCACCCGCCTCTGGGACGCCCTGAAGCTCACCCGCACCCGCGCCGAGTTCGAGCGCGCCCTCGCCCTCACCCCCCTCGCCTACGCCGACCGCTGACCCGAAAGCGGGAAGGCCTGCGGCGCCCCCAAAAAGGGTTCGTCCCGGACCATGCGCATCCCTGCCCCCCAAACCCTCCCGGCTCTCGCCCCAGACCCCTTATCTATTCGGATGGTGTATTATGTGGGTGTTTTCTTCATTGGTGTGGAGAAAGCGTCCCCGGGGGG
>CALXMV010000033.1 GCA_944389565.1 uncultured Kiritimatiellota bacterium | reverse complement strand
ACTAATCCGCGCCTGTCACGAGGATCCTCGGTCTGTGACAAAATCGCCAAAAAACCGCCGTCCACCAATCGATAAATATCTGCCATACCCCTATTATCTCAACATTTTTTCCCCATTGCAATTTTTATGCGTTTGCCCTGCCGTGCCAAAAAGGCACCCCTTCCGCCTCAGACCCTTTAGGGTTTCGCCCCAAACCCCTTAGGGTTTCGGGTCAGCCCCTCCCGACTTCCGCCCATCCGTCCGTACGAAGAAAAGCCCGGGGGGATGGCCGTCCCCCCGGGTGCCGCATGGGGTCGTGCCGCCCCCCTCAGCGAGCCGCGACAGTCTGCGTGGCGGTATGGCGCGGGCGAAGCGCCAGGGCGGCCGCGCCATGGGCCAGCAACGCGAGCGCCGTCGGCTCAGGGACCTGCGTGAGGGAGATTCCTTCGTCCTTGGCGTAGACATATCCTTCCGAGACGGAGTTCAGATTGATCCCTCCCCCGGTCTGGATCCCCATCGAGATCTCGTTGATGGGTTTCCCCGCGAAGCCCACATCCTCGAAGGTGCCCAAGAGCGTGTCGTTCACATAGGCCGAGAGGGAATCCGTGGCGGCGTCGTATTCGATGAGGAACGTGTACGCCGTGTCCGGCTGGGCGGTGAAGTCGCCCACCGCCGTCTTCATCTGGTTGTTCCCGGTGCCTTTGTTGCCCTGATAGAAGGCGATGCGCCCCGTCCCGTCCGCGCCGCCGCCGCGCAGCAGGATGTGCGCGACTTCGTACGACGAGGAGGTCCCCACGGCGACGCCGAGCAGAAGCCCGACGGAGGTGGTGCTGTTCTTGATGGAACCGAGCGTGAGGGAGCCTTTGACGGCGAAGGAACCGTCGATCTCGCTTATCACGGGGTGCGTGGTGGTGTAGCGTGCGTCCCCGGTATGGTCGTCCATCCCGGGGATTTCCTGCCAATCGCTCCACGTGGTCGTGAGCGCTTGTGCCGTCGCCGCCAAAGCGAGCGCGGCGACTGCCGATGCCAAGGATTTCAGTGTGCGCATGATGTGTTCGAGTCCTTTCCTGAGACAGGATGCCAGTGAGAGAGGGGCGCGACTGCCGCGCCGCCTCACACTCTGCATGATATACCCCCCCTGGCACATCCGTAAAGCTCTTGCGCCAAGAGAACAGGCGTGTGCGTTCATGAGTAGGCACTCGGGAATGTGGGACGCGCCGTGTCCGTCTGCGGGCCGGCGGATGTGGGCGCGGGCGTTTTTGCGCTTTTCGCTGGGGTCGCGCTTGTGCTATACTTGCGGCACGTCTCGTGTTTCGGCCGTATGCATAGATTGAGGGATAGCCCATGTTGATGACATTGCTGGATTTCTTCTGCTCCCGTCCGTTCCCTGACCCGCCGTCGGCGGGGCGGCGGTTGGTCGCCGCGGGTTGCGCGCTTTTCTGGGCGTTGGCGGCGTTCGTGCTGGGACTCTGCCTGGCGGGGGACTTCGCGGTGCCGGGCGAGAATGCGGTGGCGTTGGCGGCGTTCACGGGCGCCTCGCCCTCGGCGGCGGAGGCCTACCCGATCCTGCATGGGCTGGCGCGGCTTCTGTGCGGCGCGGAGCCGGGGATGTTCGGGCTGAACCTGCTGGGCGCGGGGATCTTGGGGCTGTTGGCGGCGATGACGTGGCTGACGGTGCGCTTCTGGGCGCAGGACGCGATGACGGACGAGTCGTCGCCGCGTGCGGCGCGGGTGGTCTCGGCGTGGACGGGGCACGTGGTGTGCGGGATGTTCCTCTTCTCCCTGCCGGGGTTCTATCTGGCGGCGGGGTTCTCGCAGGCGGCGTGGGGCTTCGCGCTGCTCTTGGCGTGCGTGGCGCTGCAGAACGCGTACGCGATGGGCGGCGGCCATCGGCGGACGATGGCGATCTTCGCGGTGGTGTTGGGCGTGGCGATGGTGGAATCGCCGTGGGTCTTGGGCTTCCTGCCGCTCTTCTTCCTGCGGGCGCTGGCCCTGGAGTGGAGGCTGTGGGACCACAGTGCGAAGAACCTGCCCCTCTGGTTCGTGGGGGTCGTGCTGGGCGCGGGGGCGATGTTCGCGCTGAACGGGTGGCGCGTGACGGGCTCCTGGGCGCTGGCCGGGCTGTGGGAGACGGAGAAGGCGGTGCTTCTCTTCCATCTGGGCTATCTGCGGGCCTTCGTGGCGGGGCCGTGGCTGCTGAACGCCGGCCTGGCGGCGGCGTTGCCGATCCTGGCGTGGATCACCGCGCGGCGGATGCTGGACAACGGGCGCACGTGGGTGCTGCTCTTTACCGCGCTGGTCCTGACGGCCGCCTCCTTCGCCTTCTATTACGGGGTGAACCACGCGCCGTGGCGCACGTGGCTGACGGTGGGCTCGGTGCCGGTGGCGACGATGTGGATGGCCGCCCTCGGCGCGGGCTTCCTGCTGATGGGGTGGGCGGTGCAGCTCTTCGCGAAGAACCCGAACCAGTATGAGGAACTGGACGCCGGGGTCATCCCGCGCAAGGTGATCGCATGCCGCGTGGCGGGCGGCCTGCTCTTCCCGCTCTGCGTCATCGCCACGGTCGCCACGGTCGTCATCCATGCGCACCGTTTCGCGGGGGTGGACCGCCCGATGGCCGACCGCTTCGCGGCGGAGACGGTGGACGCGCTGGCCAAAGGCTCCGGCTCGCCCGCCGAGGGGCGCAGCTACCTGCTCGGCTCCACCACCTTCTGGATCGACAACCACCTCGCCCTCGTGGCGCGGCGCAAGGGCGTGCCGCTGACGATCTTCTCCCCCGCCCGCATGGGCGACAAGGCCTACATGGAGGCCCTCCGCAAGCAGTTCGAGACCGACCCCGTGCTGGGCGACGCCGACCGTCTGCGCCTGACGAACCTGCTGGATTACAACTTCCTCGTCTGCGTCAATGACTTCTTCGTGGCGCAACCCAACGCCTCCCAGATCGCCGCTGTCTACGACCTGGCCGACGTGTGGTACGCGGCGCGCCTGCGGCCCTGGCCCTGCGGCACGATCTACGTGCCCGTCGCCGAGAACGCCACCCCCGCGGACGACCCGCTCCCCGCCCAGCGCGCGCTGCAGGGGCGGTGGGCCGAGACTCTGCGCGAGGAGACCCTGCCGTGGTGGGACCTCACGCGCGTCACCCAGCGCGCCATCCGCGCACACCTCGCCTTCATGGCCAACAATCTCGGCACCGTCCTCGACGACGCCGGGCGCCTCGCCGAGGCCGCCGAGTGCTACCTCTACGCCGCCGACCTCGACCCCGACAACGTCTCCGCCAAGCTCAACCTCTACGATATCTGCGTCCGCCGCGGCCAGCTCCCCGAGAAGCGCGTGGAGGTCAACCGCGTCTTCGAGGAGTTCCTCCGCGCGCAGGGCCGCGCCGCCCGCCCGCGCTACAACCTCTCCGCCGTGGGCCGCCGCCACGGCTACATCCGCAACTATGACCTCTTCGTGCAGATGGGGTGGGATTGGGCCGTCTCCGCCGCGCCCGAATCCGTCCTCGCCGGCCTGCGCAACGCCCAGAGCGCCCTCGCCGAGGACGACCCGCGCACCGGCGCCGTCCAGGCCGTCGCCGCCGCCGTCTACGAACTCCAGGGGCAGACCGACCGCTCCTACGAGAGCTACAAGGCCTCCCTCGCCACGAACCCGAAGAACGTCGAGGCGTTGCGCGGGCTCGCGCGTCTCTCCATCCAGCGCGGCGACGTCGCCGAGGCCGGCCGGTGGATCGCGCAGGCCGAGGCCGTCGGCGCCGACGACGCCGCGCTGGACGTCGACCGCACCGCCTATCTCATGGCGCAGGGCGACCTCGAAGGCGCCTCCAAGGCCATCGGCCGCTTCACCGCCGAAAACAAGGATTCCGTCATCGGGTGGGCCATGCTCGGCATGTTGGAGCTCGAACGCGCGCAGAAGGCCCGTGCCGCCGGCGACGCGAAGGCCGCCGAGGGGCATGTGGAGCGGGCCTCCGGCTTCATCCTCGAGAACATCAAGCGCACCGCCAAGGAAAACCGCGACACGTATTTCGTCCACGTCCTCCAGGCGCGTCTGGCGCAGTTCGAGGCCGACCGTCAGGATGCCCTGTCGCGCGACGAGGCCGCCACCCCCAACGCCGCCGCCCGTGCCGATGCCCAGGCCGCCGCCCGCGCGCGGTGGGAGGACGCCCGTGCCAACTACCGCCGCGCCTACGCCATTCGCCCCAACGTCCGCGGCATCATCGAGCTGATCCTCGACCTTGACCGCCGGCTGGGCGACAAGGCCGCCGCCGAGGCCGACGCCCTCGCCCTCCTGCGCGACGACGACCGCCATCCCTTCGCCAACTTCATCGTCGGCACCCAGCGCCTCGAGGACGCCCACGTCGATGCGGCCGTCAGGTACTTCCGTCTCGCCGTCGAGGGGCAGGAATCCCCCACCGTCGACATCCTGAACAACTACGCCGACGCCCTCGCCCGCACCGCCGACACCGCCCGCGCCAAGGAGGTCGGCCTGCGCGCCGTCACCCTCGCCCCGCAGGCCTATGCCACCTGGGGCACCTACGCCCTCGCCCTTGCCCGCGGCGGCGAGCCCGACAAGGCCCAGACCGCCATCGACAAATCCCGCCAGCTCATCGCCGACGCCAAGCGCGACGGGAAGATCCCCCCGGACTTCCGGCCCGACCCCCGCCTCGGCTTCGTCGATGTCTGGATCGCCATCGCCAAGAAGGACCTCCCCGCCGCCCGCGCACGGCTCGCCGACCTCCGGGCCGCGTTGGGCGAAACGCTCACGCCCCTCGACAGGTATGACCTCGAGACCGCCGAGCAGGCGCTGAAATGACGGCAGCCGTCCGCCCCGCTTCCTGACCTACCACGATGATCGAGTTTCGCGACGTTTCCGTGCGGTATGGACCGGAGCCCCTGTTCGAGCACGCGAGCCTGAAGATCAACGCGGGCGAGCGCGTCGGGATCGTGGGGCCGAACGGCTCCGGGAAGTCGACGCTGCTGAAGCTGATCCTGGGCGACCTGAGCCCCGACGCGGGGGAGGTGCTCCGGGAGGGCAACCCGCGGATCGGGTTCGTCCGCCAGCACCTGCGGCCCGACACGCCGGAGCAGACGCTCCTGCAGTATTGCCTGGAGGGCATCCCCGGCTTTGAGCGCACGGAGCGCGACATCGCGCGGTTGGAGAACGCGTTGGCCGAGGAGCGCGACCCCGTGCGCAAGGAGCGCCTCCTGCGCGAGCTGGGCGAGGCGCACACGCGCTTCGAGCAGATGGGCGGCTACTCGCTGGAGGCGCGCGTCAAGGAATCGCTCGGCGGCCTGGGCTACGCCACGGAGGATTTCGGCCGGCCCTTCGCGACCTTCTCCGGCGGCTGGCGGATGCGCGCGGAACTCTCGCGCGTGCTGGCCTCGCACCCGGAATTGCTGTTGCTTGACGAGCCGTCGAACTATCTGGACCTCCCGGCCGTCGAGTGGCTGCAGCGTTTCCTCCGCGCTTTCGAGGGCACCTTGGTGCTCATCTCGCACGACCGCTATCTCCTGCGGGCCATCACCAAAATCACGGTGGAGGTCGATGGCGGCACGGTGACGCGTTACAACGCCCCGCTCGACACCTACCTGCGCGACCGCGAGGTGCGCTACCGGCAATTGCTCCAGGCCAAGGCCAACCAGGACCGCAAGCGCGAGCAGCTGGAGCGCTTCATCGAGCGTTTCCGCGCGCAGGCCACCAAGGCCGCCCAGGCGCAGAGCCGCGAGAAGCAGCTGGAGAAGATGGAGGAGATCCGCCTGCCAGCGCGGTCGCGTTCCGCCGGGTGCCTGCGCCTCCCCCCCGCCCCCCACGCCGGCGCCGAGATCGTGCGCCTGGAGGACGCCGCCTACGCCTATCCCGGCGCCGGGCGCCCCGTCTTCGAGCACCTGGACCTGCGCGTGATGAACGGCGACAAAATCGCGATCGTCGGCTACAACGGCATGGGCAAGACGACCCTCCTGCGGCTCTTGGCGGGCGTCCGCAAGCCCACCGCCGGAAAGGCCGTCTTCGGCTACCATGTCGCGCCTGGCTACCAGAGCCAGGACTTCGCCGAGACGATGGATCCCGACGCGACCGTCTTCGCCGTGGCCAAGGCCGCCGCGGGGGCCCTCCCCGAGAAGGAGCTCCGCAACCGCCTCGGCTCCTTCGGCTTCGACGCGGACGACGCCGCCAAGCCCGTCAAGGTCCTCTCCGGCGGCGAGAAGATCCGCCTCGCCTTCCTGCGCATCTTCCTGAACCCGCCGAACTTCCTGCTCCTCGACGAGCCGACCACCCATCTCGACCTCGAAGGGCGCGAACGCCTCCAACAGGCCGTCCGCGACTACGGCGGCACCGTCGTCCTCGTCTCCCACGACGTCGAGTTCGTCCGCGGCACCGCCGAGAACATCCTCGAGATCTCCCGCCGCGGGATCCGCCGTTTCCATGGCGGTTACGACTACTACCGCGAGAAGATCGCCGGCGAGGCACCCGAGGCGCCCGCCCCCGGCGAGCGCCCCCACACCCACGACGCCCCCAAGGCACCCTCCTCCAAGGACCTCCGCCGCCAGCGCGCCGCCGAGCGCGCCGCCAAGGCCCCCGAGCGCAAGCGTCTTCAGCGACTCGTCGCCCAGGCCGAGGCCGACATCGCCAAACTCGAGGCGGAGCAGGGCGCCCTCACCCAGTCCCTGGGCGACGGCTCGCTCGACGCCGCCGGCCTCGCCGACGCCGGGAAACGGCTCCGCGCCATCCAGTTCGACCTCGCCAAGCGCACCCTCGAATGGGAGGAGGCCGCCACCGCCCTGGAAGCGCTCGGGTAGGGCGGGGGGGAAAGCGGTCGCCGGGATTTTGTGATAGAATGGGAGACGATTTTTCGCAGAGTTCGTTCAAGAGTAAGGACACGTTCATGGCGACGGTGATTTTGGTTGGGCAAGAGGCGCTCTCGGCGTTTCGCGTGGAGGCGTTGCGGAAGCGTTTGGCGGAGGCGGGGCTCTCCGGGTGCGAGGTGCGCACGCGGTGGGTCTATCCGATGCTGACGGCGGGGGAGCTTTCGTCCGAGGCGCTCGGCAAGGCGCGGACCCTGCTCGACGCGGGGGCGGAGCCGTTGCCGCGGGAGGGGATTTTCGTGGCGCCGCGGCTGGGGACGATCTCGCCGTGGAGCTCGAAGGCGACGGACATTTTCCGGACGTGCGGCGTGGAGGGCGTCCTGCGGGTGGAGCGGGCGATGCACGTGGCGATCGGGCGCGCGGGACAGGTCTTGGGGCGGGAGGCCCTGACAGCGGCGCTGGATGCGCTCCACGACCGGATGATCGAGGGGGTCTTCACGGCGGAGGGGCTGGAGGGGCTCTTCGCGGAGGCGCGGCCGGCGCGCGGGAAGTCCTTCGACGTGCTGGGCGAGGGGCGCGCGGCCCTGGAGCGGGCGAACCGCGAGATCGGCCTGGCGCTGAGCGCGCCCGAGATCGATTACCTGCTCAAGGCCTACACGGCGGCCAAGCGCAACCCCACCGACACCGAGCTGACGATGTTCGGGCAGGTGAACAGCGAGCATTGCCGCCACAAAATCTTCAACGCCAAGTGGATCATCGACGGCCAGGAGCGCGATCTCTCGCTCTTCGGCATGATCCGCAACACGCACACCCTCCACCCCGAGGGGACGCAGGTGGCCTACAAGGACAACTCGGGCGTCATCGATGGCTTCCGCACGTTGGCCTTCCAGGCCGACCCGCGCGACAACACCTACCGCTTCGCCGAGGATCAGGTGGAGATGCTGATGAAGGTGGAGACGCACAACCACCCGACCGCCATCTCGCCCTATCCCGGCGCGGCGACCGGCGTGGGCGGCGAGATCCGCGACGAGAGCGCCACCGGCATCGGCAGCCGCACGAAGGCCGGCATCTGTGGTTTCTGCGTGAGCGACCTGCGCATCCCCGGCTACCGCCAGCCGTGGGAGCGCGACTACGCCGAGCACCCCGGCCGCCTGGCCCCCGCGCTGAGCATCATGCTCGAAGGGCCCATCGGCGGCGCGGCCTTCGGCAACGAGTTCGGCCGCCCGCAGCTCTGCGGCTTCTTCCGTACGCTTGAGGAGGAGGCCGGCGGGAAGTATTGGGGCTATCACAAGCCGATCATGCTGGCCGGCGGCATGGGCAACATCCGCCACGGCCAGGTGCTCAAGCGCGAGGTGCCGCCGCATGTGCTGGTGGCGCAGATCGGCGGCCCGGCCATGCGCATCGGCCTGGGCGGCGGCGCGGCCAGCTCGATGGCCTCGGGCGCCAACGAGGCGAAGCTCGACTTCGATTCCGTCCAGCGCGGCAACGCGGAGATGCAGCGCCGCTGCCAAGGGGTCATCGATGCCTGCGTGGCGCTCGGCGCGGCCAACCCCATCCTCTCGATTCACGATATCGGCGCGGGTGGCCTCTCGAACGGCTGCCCGGAGCTCGTCGAGGCCACGGGCGCGGACTTTGAGCTGCGCACGGTGCACAACGAGGAGCCCTCCATGAGCCCCATGGAGATCTGGTGCTGCGAGGCGCAGGAGCGCTACGTGCTGGCCATCCGCGCCGAGGACCGCCCGCTCTTCGAGGCCTTCTGCGAGCGCGAGCGCTGCCCCGTCGCCTTCATCGGCGAGACGCGCGACGACGGCCGCATGGTGCTCCACGACGCGCATTTCGGCGACAACCCCATCGACATGGACATCTCGACCTTGCTCGGCAAGCCCCCGCGCATGGTGCGCGACGTCCGCCACGTGGAATTGCCGCGCGCACCGCTCGACCTCGCGGGGGTCGCGCCGGCGGAGGCCCTGCGCCGCGTGCTGCGCTTCCCCGCGGTGGCCAACAAGACCTTCCTCGTCACCATCACCGACCGTACCATCACCGGCATGGTCCACCGCGACCAGATGGTCGGCAAATACCAGCTCCCCGTCGCCGACCACGCCGTCACGGTCACTGGCTACGCCTGCTTCACCGGCGAGGCGATGGCCACCGGCGAGCGCACGCCCGTCGCCATCCTCGACGCCCCCGCCTCCGCCCGCATGGCCGTGGGCGAGGCGATCCTCCAGATGGCCTCCGCCCCTATCGGCCCCATCGGCACCATCAAGCTCTCCGCCAACTGGATGGCCGCCTGCGGCGAGCCCGGCGAGGACGCCCGCCTCTTCGACGCCGTCGAGACCGTGGGCATGGATCTCTGCCCGAAACTCGGCGTCTGCATCCCCGTGGGCAAGGACTCGCTCTCCATGCGCACCGTCTGGCAGGATTCCCAGGGGCGCGAGCACACCCAGGTCGGCCCGCTCTCGCTCATCGTCTCCGCCTTCGCCACCGTCACCGACGCCCGGCTCGACGTGACGCCCGACCTCAAGCCCGGCGCCTCCCGCCTGATGCTCATCGACCTCGGCGGCGGCAAGGACCGCCTCGGCGCCTCGACCCTCGCCCAAGTCTACAACCAGATCGGCGACGACGTGCCCGACCTCGCCGACCCCGCCGCCCTGCGCGCGTGCTACGAGGCCATGCAGGAACTCGTCACGAAGGGCCTGCTCCTGGCCTACCATGACCGTTCCGACGGCGGCGTGGCCGTGACCCTCGCCGAGATGGCCATGGCCGGCGGCCGCGGCGTGGCCGTCAATCTCCGCGGGCGCGACGCCCTCTCCGCCCTCTTCGCCGAGGAGCTCGGCGCCGTGCTTCAGGTCTCCGAGGCCAACGCCGCCGCCGTCGAGGCCGTCCTCGCCGCGCATGGCGTGAGGGGCGACTGGATCGGCCTCACCCAGGAGGAGCCCGTCCTCCAGATCATGGTCAACGACGCGCCGGCGCTCGACGAGGCCCTCGCGGACATCCGCGTCGCGTGGTCGGAGACGACCTATCGGATGCAGGCCCTGCGCGACAACCCCGAATGCGCGAAGCAGGAGTTCCAGGTGGCCGGCTTGGCCGACGACCCGGGCATGAACTTCCGCGTCACCTTCCCGCTCAACGCCCCGCGCCCCGCGCCGACGGCCCATCCCAAGATGGCCATCCTCCGCGAGGAGGGCGTCAACGGACACATCGAGATGGCCGCCGCCTTCGCCCTGGCCGGCTTCGAGGCCGTGGACGTGCACATGACCGACCTGCTCGCCGGCCGCGTCTCGCTCGACGCCTTCAAGGGGCTCGTCGCCTGCGGCGGCTTTTCCTACGGCGACGTCCTGGGCGCGGGCTCGGGCTGGGCGCGCGGCATCCTCTTCAACCCCGCGCTCAAGGCCCAGTTCCAGGCCTTCTTCGAGCGTCCCGACACCTTCACCCTCGGCGTCTGCAACGGCTGCCAGATGGTCTCCCAGCTCAAGTCCATCATCCCCGGCGCCGCCCATTGGCCCCGCTTCGTGCGCAACGCCTCCGAGCAGTTCGAGGGCCGCTTCTGCACGCTGGAGGTGATGGAGTCGCCGAGCGTCCTGCTCAGGGGCATGGCCGGCAGCCGTCTGCCCATCGCCGTCGCGCACGGTGAGGGGCGCGTGGCCTTCGAGTCGCCGGCCGACGCCGCGGCCGCGCGCGCCGCGCTCCGCTTCGTCGACGGCCGTGGCCGCCCCACCGAGGTCTATCCCTGGAACCCCAACGGGTCCGCCGGCGGGCTCTGCGGCTTCACCTCCGAGGACGGCCGCGCCACCATCCTCATGCCCCATCCCGAGCGTTCCTTCCGCGCCATCCAGCTCTCCTACGACGACGGCACCTTCGCGGGCGGCGACGAGGGCCCCTGGGCCCGGCTCTTCCGCAACGCCTACGCCTTCGCCACCCAGGCATGAGAACGTTCCTCGCCGCCCTCCTCGCCTCCGCCGCCCTCGCCCTCCGCGCGGGCGGCGACCTGGCCGCCGACCATGCCGCCCGCCTGGCGGCGCTCTACGGCGACAAGCCCACCCCCGCGCTCTTCCGCGAGTACGTCGCGCCGCTCACCTCCCTCGGCGAGACGCCCGTCGACTGGCTGCCCGTGCTCCGGCCCGTCGCCCTGGAGCTCACCGCCGGGGCGAAGACGCCGCTCGACGCCGCCATGCGCCTCAACCGAGGCCTCTGGAAGCGCCTCGGCGTCGTCTACTCCACCAAGCGCGACAAGCCCAACCAAGATCCCCTCCACTCCATCCGCATCGGCATGGCCTCCTGTTCCGGCCTCTCCATCCTTTTGGCCGATGCCTGCCGGAGTGTCGGGATCCCCGCGCGGCTCGTCGGGTGCGTCTGGACCAGGAAACCCGGCAACCACACGTGGGTCGAGGTCTGGAGCGAGGGCGCGTGGCACCCCCTCGGCGCCGCCGAGGACGTCCCGCCCGACAAACTCTGGTTCCTGGCCGACGCCGCCGAGGCCGACGCCTCCGATCCCCGCCACGCCATCTACGCCACCCGCGCCACCCCCAATCCCGCGGGCACCGTCTTCCACGGGTGGGGCGTGCCCGCCGACGACGTGACCGCCCGTTACGTCCGGGCGCGCGAGGCGCTCCCCCCCGGCCACGTGCGCGTCCACATCGCCGCGGAGCGTGCCGGCGCGCGCGTCGCCGTGCCCTTCACCGTCGAGGGCAAGCGGCACGTCACCCCCGGCCCCTTGCAGGACCTCAACGATTACGCCACCCTCACGCTCCCCTCCAACGCCCTTTTCACCATCGAGATGGAAGGCTGCTCCTTCACCCACCGCGCCGCGCCGGACGCCATCTACGTGGAGCGTCTCCCCTGAGGCCATCGCCATGAGCGCCCAAACGCAGCCCGCCGGCAGGTTCGCCTTCACCCCTTGGAACGCGACGCGCTTCTTCGTCCCGCTTTTCCTTCAGGCCGCCAGCCAGTCGCTCACCTATCCGCTCGTGGGCATTGTCGTCGCCCATGGCCTCCATGGCCCCGCCGAGTTCTCCGCCTTCTCCCAGGGCTTCATGATCATGTTCCTGATCGGGACGCTCGGCTTCGGCCTCATCACCACCGGCATGGTCTACGCCAAGGACCGCCTCGGCTACCTCCGCTTCCAGAAGGTCAATACCCTCGTCATCCTCATCGTCGCGGCCATCCAGCTCCTGCTCGCCCTGCCGCTCCCCGCGCAACTCGTCTTCGGCCGGCTCGTCGGCCTCGAGGGCGTCCAGCTCGACATCGCCCGCTGGTCCATGCTCCTCGGCCTCCCCGCCCAGGTCGGCTTCCTCATCCGCAACGGCGCGCAGGTCCTCCTCTACAACGAGCACGTCACCGCCCTCGCCAACACCGCCACCATCCTTCGCATCCTCCTCACCGCCCTCCTCGCCCCGCTCTTCTACGTCCTGGGCCTCGTCGGGTGGACCTGGGGCGTCCTCTGCCTCACCGTCCCCGTCTTCCTCGAATCCTTCGCCATGATCGCCTTCGCGCGCCCCTACGCCCGCAGGCTTCCCCGCCTCCTGCGCGACGGCGAACGCGCCTCCGTCGCCAAAATCTTCCTCTTCAACATCCCCCTCTCCCTCGGCGGTTTCCTCCTCTCCCTCTCCGTCTTCATGCTCAACGCCATCATCAACCGCGTCGAGGACGGCCCCGAGATGCTCGCCATCCACCTCATCGCCATCGGCCTCGTCAACCCCCTCTCCTTCGGCGCCCTCCGCAACCAGGCCGTCGCCATCGGCTTCCCCCAGCGCGACCTCCACGACCAGCGCACCTTCCTCTTCGCCCTGGCCTCCGGCGTCGCCCTCGCCGGCCTCCTCCTCCTGCTCACCATCCCCGCCGTCGGCCACTGGTACTTCTGCTCCGTCCAGAACCTCGACGAGGCCCACGGCGCGCTCGCCCGCCAGATCCTTTGGTGGGCCGTCCCCTTCCTGGTCTTCCAGGCCCTCCGCGGCCACGCCGAGGGGCTCGCCGCCTACCGCCACCGCCCCAACGCCGTCCTCGCCGGCCAGGCCGTCTTCTTCGGCGTCCTCGTCGTCGTCCTCGTCGCCCTCTTCCACTTCGGCTTCCCCGGGCACCTCATGGGCATCGTCGCCCTCCTCTGCGCCTCCGTCTCCACCTTCCTCACCGTCCGCCTCGGCCTCGCCCTCGCCTGGATCGAGGACGA
This sequence comes from uncultured Kiritimatiellota bacterium, assembly GCA_944389565.1. GTDB lineage: Bacteria > Verrucomicrobiota > Kiritimatiellia > RFP12 > DVOR01 > Spyradenecus. The sequence goes on along the minus strand of CALXMV010000033.1, from coordinate 9,421 downwards.
CCCCGACTTCCCCCGCGCCGACGACGCCAGCCACCCCTCCCCCTGGCACCATCGCTGACCCAAACCCTCCCGACTTTCGGGTCGCCCCCTAAGGCTTTCGCCCCCGACCATGCGCATGGTCGGGGGCGAAAGCCTTAGGGGCTTGTGCCGAAACACCCTTGGGGTCGTGCGGGAAAAGTCGCCGATCGCGCCATCCCGCGGTATCCTTTGCCGCCCACCGCGCGTCCACCCCGATCCAAAATCTTGGGCAAGGGGCCACGCCCCAATCTGTCCCTCCTCCGAAAATAGGACTTGACCAAATGGGGGGGGGGTGGTATTCTATGCGTGTTCGATAGGGACCCCCACGCGGTGATTTTTCGCGTGCCGACACCCCTTGTGAAAGGAGAAAACCGAGATGAGTCGTGTGAAAAACTCATTCCTCTGCGCCTTGGGGCTCGTGGCCTTTGCCGCCGCGAACGCCCCCGCGCAAACCGATGCGCAGGCCTCCCCCCTGCGGACGCTCACCGTCACGGACGAGCAGGGCACCGACCGCGAGGTCCTTGGCATCTTCTGCGATTACCAGTACGTCCGGGTGATGGCCGGCGAGGCCGGCGCGACCACCGTCACCATCTCCACCTTCGAGGATCTCTTGGCCGGGAAAACCTCCACCACGACGGTCACCGTCGCGCCGAGGGAGACGGGCGGATACGCCGTCTCGATCTCCGGCGGCGCGAGCGCGGAGGCCGGCGAGGTGTGGCTCTTCGGCGGCACGTACCAAGGCTCCGCCGCCGACACCCCCGCCTCGCAGATGCGCGGGCTGTCCCTCGAAGGCGGCGCGTTGGCGCGGGTCTTCGGCGGCGGCTACGCGGAGACCTCGACGGAGCGGCCGCCGGCCGGCGCGTTCTCCAGGCCCTTCGCCTTCACCGTCTCCGGGGGCAACTTCGGGCTCGTGGCGGGCGGCAGCTACAATGGCGGCGCGACCCTCGCCGTGACCGTGACCGGCGGCACGATCGACGTCCTGGCCGGCGGCGGCATGGCGGATACGGATTGCGACGCGGCGGCCCTGCAGACCCCGCAGACGTCGGCCTCCCTCTGCATCGGCGACCCGAACGGCAGGAAGGGCTCGGCCGTCGTGGGCACCGTTTATGGCGGTGGGTGCGGCGGCCCCGTGAAGACCGCTTCGGCCAAGGTGGAGCTCTATGCTGGCACGGTGGGCGATCTCTACGCGACCGGCAAGGCCGACAGCCTCCAGAATGGGGGCGTGGACGTGGCCCTCTCCGGCGGCACGGTGAACGGCACCGTCCGCCCCTTCGCCCCCGGCTTCGCGTCGACGAAAAGCGCGGCCGTCACGCTGAACGTCGATGACGCGGTGACCTTCGGTAAACAGGGGCGCATCGTGCTGAACGGCGTCGTGCCGAGCACGCTCGTCTTCAAGCACACCGGCGAGAAGGCGCTGGATGTCCTCGTGGAGGCCTCCGTCGCGGAGCTGACGGCCATCGATCTGGGTGCCGCCCCGAGTGTCGACGACCCCGCCGCCCCGACGCGCTTCCAGGCCGTGGCCGACGCGGACGGCGCCTTCGCGCTCCCAAAGACGATGGTCTTCAACGTCTCCGACAACGCGACCTTCGTGGTGCCCACGGGCGTGACGCTCGTCAACGACGCCTCGCTCCAGATGAAGGCGGGCGGTGCGCTCGTCGTCGATGAGGGTGCCACCTTCCGGCAGGGCACCGGTTCCGTCCACGTCGATTCCGACGCCTCCCTTTCCATCCAGGGCACGCTCGACGGGACGACCACGGATTCCCTGCTCGCCGCCGTCACGGGCGGCCAGGGCGCGACCCTCATCCTCGGCGACGACCGCTATGCCAAGATCGATGCGGGATGGGTCGAGCTCACCAAATGGACGGACCCCGGCGCCTATGACCCCGAGTGGCCGGGCGAGGTGGCGGGGACGACCCTGGAGGTCGCGACCCCCGGGCAACTGGCCGCGCTGGCCGTGCTGGTGAACGCCGGCGAGTCGTTGGGCGGTTACACGGTCTCCGTGACCGCGGATCTCGACATGGCGGGGCTTGAGTGGGTGCCGATCGCGAACTTCGCGGGGACCTTTGAGGGCAATGGCCACACCATCGCCAACATCACCACCGCCGAGACGGCCGGCGCGGCGGGCCTCTTCGCCACGGCGAGCGGCACCATCCGCGACGTGATCGTCGCCAACGCCACGATCCGGGCGAAGGACAAGACGACCTTCCCCAAGAAGGCGCTCTGCGCCGGCGCGTTGGTCGGCGAGCAGACGGGCGGCACGATCGAGCGTTGCGTGGCGCGCGGCGTCTCCGTCACGGGCGAGAGCACGGGCGCCGCCACGGGGCAAAGCGGCGTGGGCGGCTTGGTCGGCAACGCCGCGGGGACGGTGCGCGACTGCCTGGCCGAGGACGTCACGCTCATCGCGGGCGAGACGGTCCGGCAGGGCGCGTTGGTCGGTCTCGCCTCGGGCACCGTCGCCACCTCCTTCTGCGCGGCCACCACGCCCGTCGGCGACGCCACGGGCGCCACGCTCACGCAGGTCTACGCGAAGGACGCGGGGCGTTACGTTCGCCACGACGGCACGGACGCCGCGCCCGTCGTCCTGGGCGAGGCCGCCGCGCTCAACGGCGTCGGCTGGCTGCTCAACCGCCAGGCGACCGGCTCGGACACCGTCTGGCGCGTCGATTCCAACGACTCCTGCGCGACGCTGCTCCCCTTCGCCGTCGCGGGCGTCGCCGAGACGATCCCCGACGTGCCGCGCTTTCTCACCGTCGCGTGGTCCGGCGAGGTGAACGCGATCTTCGCCAACGGCCATTCCATCGTGATCGACGATGCGGGCGACGGGCAGATCCTGGTCTCGACCGCCGAGCCGCGCCCGGATTACCAGGTCGTCGAGCGCCTGGCCTCCGCCGCGAACGGCCACCCCCATCGGACGGTCTATGGCGGCGCCCTGGACGCTGACACGGCCGGCGACCTCGCCATCACGGTCAATGGCGGCACGCTCACGAACCTCTACGGCGGCGGCGCGGCCTTCAACAAAGCACTCAAGCATGAGGGCGACATCACGATCGTCGTCAAGGGCGGCGCCGTCACCGATTCCATCTTCGGCGGTGGCACGGGCTTCGGCACGTTGGCCGCGGACGTGACGGGCACGGTCTCCATCACCTTGGACGGCGGCACCTTCGCGACGCCGGAATTGGAGTCCGCCGTGATTTGTGGCGCCGCCGAGGCGTGCGGCGACGTGGGCGCCGTCGCGATCACCGTCAATGGCGGCAACGTCTATGCCGGCATCCGCGGCGGTTGCGGCCGTTTCGACAACACGGTCGGCTCTGTCTCCATCGCGCTGAACGGCGGCACGCTGACGCGCGAGGTCGCCGCCCTCAACCTCGGCACGCTCACGGGCTTCGCCTCCGTCTCCCTCGACGCCTCTGCGACGCCCCTCGTCCTCGGGGCCAACGCCTTCATCGTCCTGAGCGGCGGCAACACGGCCACGAGCACGGCCACGAGCACGGCCACGACGCTCGCCGACGGCGCGACGCTCTCCTTCTCGAACAAGAACGCGTCCGTGCGACCCACCGTCTATCTCGGCTTCGCCGCCGCCCTCGCGAAGGGCAAGAACACGATTGCCCTCTCGGGGCCCGCCGACCTACGCGGTGACAACAAGGGTTACATCCTCTCCTCCGGCGCGCTCAAAGACGCCGCGCTGACCATCCCCACCGACCAGACGCTCACTCTCGGCGCGGGCACGGTGATGACCGTCCCCGCCGGGCGCACGCTGACCGTCGAGGGGAACATCCGCTCCGAGGGCGGCACGCTCGTCGGGGCCAACGGCACCTCCCTGCTCGACAACGCCGCGGGCTCGGCCCTCGCGCTCGCGGCAGGCACGCTGGTCTGGAACCCCGCGGCCTCGGCCTGGGCGCAGGCCTTGGCGCGCGACGCCGCCGGCACCTATTACGCGGACGTCGCCTCGGCCCTGGCCTCCGCCTCCACGGCGGTGACCCTGCTCGATCGCGCGGCCGCGACCTCGGCGGTCCGCGTCTCCACCCAGGGCGACGCGAAGACGCTCTCCGCCGGCGAGGCCTACGATGTGGCCGCCCTGCTGGGCGGGGCTTTCACGGTGAGCGCGGACAAGGCGACCCTTGGCTACGCCTACGAGTTCGGCATCGACGCGGTCGCGGCGGGCACGGCGGATGCCCCGGCCGTGGGCGTGCGCCTCACGGAGCGCGGCGCCCCCGTGGCCCGCACGCTCACCGGCCGCACGCTCACCGTCCTGGTCGGCGGCATGCCCGCGAAGACGGTTCGGGACCCCGCCTTCGACGCGGGGGGCCGGTGCACGGTGACGCTCGACGCGCCGCTCGCGCCCGGCGCCGCGATCACGGTCGCGCTCTCGGATGAGTGAGCGCACCATCCCCCATTCTTCACACACATACGCGACCCCGCAGGACATCGTCCGCGGGGTTTTTTCATGAACCCCCGAAAAAAGTCTTGACTTGAAGGGGGGGGGGTGGTACCCTAGAAGCAGATTCGGGGGTGCGCCCCGGGTCGTTGCGGTGACGCAACCAACGTTCTGCCGGGAGCGCGGCGGGCGGATGCGGGAATCAGGCGGTATGGCCTGGCTCCTGCCCCGTTCCCGGCGACTCCGCGCGGGGGCCTTCCTTTCCGTCCCACCCCCGCGCGGCCTCAACACCCGGGGCGGGAAGGAAAAGGACAACACATGCGTAAACTTATCATGGCCGCGCTCTGCGCTGCCCTCACGGCCGGCGGCGCGCAGGCGCTCGTCAACGACGTGTGGGCCTCCGGCGACATCGACCCCTCGCACACGGTTGGTTACTCTGGGGGTGCGGTTTTCGAGGTCACCGCCAGCTTCATGCTTCCCAGTCTTCCTGCGGAGGGTTCAATCGAGGTATTGAAAATTACTCGTACGACAGGAGACTATGATCCTGCTAAAAACTGGATTTCCGTCAGCGTCGACGGCAGCGGTAACCTCTCCATCTCCGCCCAAGGCGGTTCCAATAGCGCTGTGACGGGGGAACAGACCGTGACAATCGGCGCGAACGACCGCACCACCGTCTCGATCGCCGTGCAGCGGGGAGGGGCCAACGGGGAGTGCAAACTCGCGCTGTACGTCGACGGGGAATCGATTACCGAACTCACTTTGGCGAATGGTTCCGGCTTCAACACGCCGCTCGATACCATTCTCACCAATGCCGATGGCGTGACGTACGACTTCGTCTCGGCTTATCACACCGGCGACGGCGAGAACTACGAGACGCTCAAGACGCATGCGGAGAAGGCTTCCGTGGTGCCGGAGCCGACGGCGTTGGCGCTGCTGGCGCTGGGCGTGGCGGGGCTGGCGCTTCGCCGCCGCGCGGCGTGAGCCCGGCATCCCCACTCGCATTCAAGCGGCCCGCCCCATCCGGGGCGGGCTTCTTCGCGCAAACAAAAAAAGACGCTTGCGCGGGGCGGCGGATGTGGTATAATGTGTTCCATTCTTTGACGGTTTCCAAATCGTCATTTTAACAAGGGAGTCCCTAATGACAAAAGCAGAACTCAACGAGGCCGTGTTGGATGCCGTGCGAGCGCTCTCCGAACAAAGCGGGGGGGCGCCGGTTTTGTTTGTGAAGATGGCCGAGCAAGTGCGGCAGACCGAGAACCGCCCGCTCTCCGAGCTGGTGGCGGAGGTGGAGGGGTTGCCCACGAGGATGCCGGGCCTGGCGGTGCGTTACGTGCAGCAGGTGCCGGGGGTGCGGGTGTCGCGCATCGCGGGCGAGTTCTATGTGGAGCCGATGGGGGCGCGTCCCTCGCGGCGGACCTTCGATGAGGGTGCCCGCCCGTCGAGGCGGGAGGCCCCCGCGACGGGTTATCTGGGTGGCACCGGCGCGGTGCCCATCGCGTTGGAGCAATTCGCCTTCGCGGAGTACGTCAACCTCCTGCCGACGATCGCGAAGTTCGCGCAACCGGAGGATTGGGGGGATGGGTATTGGGTCCTCAAGTACAGGCTTCGTGGACTCTTCGCGTGGTTGGCGCACCGCCGTAACGCCGCGCCTGACACGCCGACCAAAGAGACCTTCCTGGTCGTCCGCGATGCCTACGCCGCGATGCCCTTGGGGTTGCGCGACCGCGGGGGGAAGGAGATGGCGCTCGTCTTCGCCCGCAACCGCCGGACGCAGCCCGCGTGGTACACGTCGGGCGGGTACGTCGTCGCGCCGGGGATGCCGATCGCGGCGCAGGCCCTCGGCGCCTACGGCAGAATCTTCGGGGGCGGGACGCCGACGCTCCGCTGGCCCGCGATGCCGGAACACGCCTTCGACCCCTCGGCGCCGATCGACGCGCTGGGGCTTCAGAGTTCGCTTGTCCATCACCTCGCCGCCTTGGATGGCGCCTTCCTGGAAACCTTCTGCAAACGTTTCCCGACCTTCGGCCCTTATTTCCAGAACGCGGTCGAGGCGCGCGAGGCGGCGTCGCGGAAGGGCTTCGTGGTCGGCGTGGATCCGGCCGAGATCGAGGCTTGGAGGGCTTTCTCCGACGCCATCGCGGGGGATGCCGAGACACAGTTCCACCTCCAAGGCCTGATCGATGACGCCCTGCGCAATGTCTTGGCGCGGGCGCGGGAGGAAAGCACCGCGGCGTTGTCCTACAACGCGCGCACCGATTCCGTCGACCTCCTCCTCCCCTTCCTGCCCCACGCCTCCGGCAAGCCGGTGTGCGCCTTCACGTTGGCCCGTTCCCCCGAGGGCGGTTATGTCACCGGCACCGTGCTGAGCATGGATCAGGCTTATGCCGCCGCGCGCGTCGTGAAAAAACAGTCGCTCTGGTGGCTCGCCCCGCCTCCCGCCGGCTGACGCCCGGCCGCTTCCGCTTCGGCGGAAGAGCCGCGCTTAGAATAATTTCATATTTTGCATACGCTTTCATAAAAAAACGGCGACTGGTTCAGCCGACTTAAGAAGAACCAACGGCGAGGGTTCCGCCGCCCAAGAACCACGGGATGATTCCACCGATTGCAAGGGAATCAGTGAAAGGAGACTTCAAATGAAGTTCCCTAAGTCTACGGCCGGCAAGCCCGGTCTCGCCCAGGTCGCCCAAGCGGGCGACTTCGCCCAGACGGTTCGGATGACCGGAAACGCCTCGCGGATGGCGCAACGCTATCACGACGGCACAAGGCAGGAAATCCTGTCCCACTTCGCCAACGCGTGGGCGTTCGCGAAACGGCAGGGTGGGTTCTTGGTCTTCGACCGCTCCCTCTATTTTGACACGTTGTTGCGGACGCGCGAGGAACGCCCGGTCTACGCGTGCGTCACGTGGGATGACCAAGAGTGTTCCAAGCACCCCTTGGCTCTTCTGGCCTTGGTGGACGATGACAGCTGGGATTACCGCGTCGCCTCACGCAAGCCCATGCGGCTGACGCTCCCCGCGGCGACGTGCCCGAGCGTGGAGAAGGTCGCCGCCATCACCGCCCGCCGTGTCCGTTGCGGCCACTTGGTCGGGCGCAACATCCAGCGGTTCCCGCTCGGTCCCCTCACGGATTGTTGCCATCAAGCGGCACCGAACAGCCCTTTGCTCGCCCTCCTGATCGAGGCCGGGAAAGTCGCCGCGTTGCGCGACGACGCGCTCGCCTTCTTGTGCGAGGCAATCCCCCGCGCGTTCAACGAAGGCCGGTTGGATGCCGCATGGGCGTGCGCCATCGGCGGCGTCAACATCGCCGACCTGGAACATCTCGCCACGTTGCCGTGCGACGACCCGGGCATCGTGCGGGATCTCACCATGGCGCAATTGACCGCGCGGCGCTTCGTCGCGCTCATGGGCCACGAGGGGCTACACGATGGTGAGGTCTGCGACCTCTTCCAGGCGGACCGTGCGCGGTACTACCGGGTCTTCCTCACGCTCTGCCGGGAGACGATCCGCGCTTTCCACGCCGCGGTCGCCGCGTTGCGGCGTGGTGACACCGCGTTGGCCCTGACCTATCACATCGCCGACGACTTCCGGGCGCAATGGCTCTTGCCGTTCACCTTTCGCGATGGCAGCCGTGGCGCGTTTGTGATTAAACGTGACCCCTCCACGGGCGCGCTGACGATCCCCACCTTGCTCCCCGAACGCCTCGCCGAGCGCGATGCCTGCTTCGCGGGAAGCGTCATCCGGTGGGCCAGAGCCTGACTTTCCGACAACCCCCAAAAAAGAAAGGTGAAACCATGAACCGTCACAACGAGAACGGCCTGCTCTCCGGGATGTTGCTCTTCGGCATCATCGGCGCGTTGGGCTACGCCGTCTGGGACCGTTGCACCCAGGACGCGCATCGTCTCCCCTGGGACTGACCGCCCCACGCCCGGCAGGCTCCGGCCGCCGGGCGTTTTTCTTCCTCCCACGCAAGAAAATGCTTGACTTGAAGGGGGGGGGGTGGTATCTTAGAAGCAGATTCGGGGATGTGCCCCGGGTCGTTGCGGCGACGCAACCAACGTCCTGCCGGGCGCGTGGCGGGCGGATGCGGGAACCTAGCGGTATGGCCTGGCTCCTGCCCCGTTCCCGGCGACTCCGCGCGGGGGCCTCCTTTTCCGTCCCACCCCCGCGCGGCCTCAACACCCGGGATGGGAAGGAGAAACAACACCACATGAAGAAACTGTTCTTGTCCGCGCTCCTCGCCGCTTTGGCGTTCGGCAGCGCGCAGGCCGTCACCACCGGGTGGGCCTTCCTCACCGACGGCCCTTCCTCCGCCGGGCGCCTCAACGGGCAACCCTCCGGTCAGACCATCTGGGCGAATACCAGCGGCACGCTCGCGGCCAGCGTCGTCCTCTCCGGGGAAAACGTGGGCTCCGGCGTGATTCTCGCGACCGGTAAAAATGGTTTTGAAGCCGGCAACCAAATCGTTCTCAGCATCGACAACGGCCAGTGGAAGGTCACGGTGTGCGGTAATGAAGTCGCTTCTTACACCGGCTCCCGCGACGTCTCCCTAGGCGAGTACGCGATCGGTTTTACCATGACGCGTGGTACTGCTGATTCCGGCAAGTGCACGGTGACGGTCAGCATCAACGGCCAGGTGCTGGCATCCGTTGAGAACGCCACCGGCTTCGGCGGCCCCATCGGCTCCTATGCGTGGGGGCAGACCATCACGCAGTCGAATGCCTACACGGGGGAGGCCACCTATGAGGTCTTCCTGCTGGACGGCAACGACAACGTCGCGCTCGATCCGTCGACGATCGCCGCGGACGTGAAGGCGTTGCCGGAGCCGACGGCGTTGGCGCTGCTGGCGCTGGGCGTGGCGGGGCTGGCGCTTCGCCGCCGCGCGGCGTGAGCCCGGTGTCCCCACCCGCATTCAAGCGGCCCGCCCCATCCGGGGCGGGCTTCTTCGCGCAAAGGCGAGGCTCTTCAGAGTTTTTAGTGGGTCGGGTGTGGAAGCGCGCCGCAATGGAAGAGGATGGCTATACGGTAGTTG
>CALXMV010000032.1 GCA_944389565.1 uncultured Kiritimatiellota bacterium | reverse complement strand
AACTACCGTATAGCCATCCTCTTCCATTGCGGCGCGCTTCCACACCCGACCCACTAAAAACTCTGAAGAGCCAAAAAAGTGCGGCCGCCCCCATTTTGCTATACTAGATGGTATGTTGCGGAATTGGTTGCTTTTGCTGTTTGGCCTGGCCGCGGGCGCCGTGGGGGCGCAACGGCTGGACGTCCGCGTGCCGGAATCGGCCTATGTGGGCGATGCCTTCACGCTCGAGGTCGCGCTCGACGGGGCGGCGCTGGAGGGCGCGGACTTCGCCTTCGACCCGGCGGTGCGCGTGGTGGGGCAGAGCCGGGTCTCCACCTCGGTCAACGGCCGGACGCGCGCGTCGCTCACCTGGCGCCTCCTGGCCGAGAGGCCCGGCCCCTGCCGCCTGGCGCGCCTCGTCGCGACCACCGCCGACGGCCGCGAGATCGTCTGCGACGAGCACCCCGTCGTCCAGATCAGGGAACTGGCGCTCGACCCCGCCGTCTCGCTCGCGCTCACCGCCGAGCCGGACGACCCCCTCCCCGGCGACGACGTGCGCCTGACGCTGACCGTGCGCGCACCGGCCCTGGCCGTGGGCGGGCAGCGCGTCTCCCCCTTCCTCTCCGCCGACCTCTTCGGGCGCCTCACCCCGCGCGCGCCGCGGGCCGGGCTCGACTTCCGCACCGACGAATCCTCGCCCCTGCGCCAGACCTCGCGCCCGGAGATGGGCGAGCCGACCTTCGACGGCACGAACCTCGTCTGGGCCGTGACGGTGGGCTACCGCGCCGTCCGCGCCGGCGAGCAGCTCTTCCCCGCCCCGCTCATCCGCGACGAACGCGCCGCGGCGGTCGACGGACAGGGGCGCGTGTCGCGGACGCGCTGCCTGGCGATCGGCAAGCCGCTGACCGTCACCGTCACCGACCCGCCGCTCGAAGGGCGCCCGCGGGGGTACGTCGGCGCCATCGGGCGTTCCTTCCGCGCGGAGGCCGCGCTCGACGCGCTGAACGTGAGCCTTGGCGACCCCGTGCGCCTCACCCTCACCTTCCTGGCCGATTGCGACCCCGCGCTCCTGCGCGCGCCGAGCCTGCCCGAGATCCCCGGCTTCCGCGCCTACGGCGAGCCCACGCGCCGCACGGTCGAGGGCGGGTGCGCCTTCGACCTCAACCTCCGCCCCGTCCGCGCCGGCCTGGCCGAGATCCCGGCGCTGACCTTCGCGTGGTTCGACCGCGAGGCCCGCGCCTACCGCACCGACGAGACCGCGCCCATCCCCATCCGCGTGCGGCCCTCCGCGCAGCTGGCGCTTGTGGGGCCGGACGGCGTGGCCTTGGGCGAGCCGCCCCCAGCGCTGGTCCATGAGGCACCGCCCGAGAGGCCGGCCCGCTGGCCGTGGATCGTCGCGGCGGCCGGCACGGCCGCGTTGCTCTGCCGTCTGTTCCTGGCCGCGCTCCGCCTGCTCTGGCGCGTCGCGGCGGCGCCCTTCCTCAAAGCCCGCCCCGCGCGCGAGGCCTTGGCCACGCTCGCCCGCACGCAAGACCCCGCCGAGGCCGCCGAGGCCGTCCGCCGCTGGGCGGGGCGCCCCGCGCTCACGCCCGGGGAGCTTCGCGCGCTCCTGCCCGAGACGCCCGAGGCCGCGGCGGTCGTCGACGCCTTCGCCACGCTCGAGGGCCGCGCCTACACGCACGGCGGCGACGCCCCGGACGCGCGCGACACGCTCCGGCACCTGCTCCCGCGCTTCGCCGAGGCCGTCCGCCGTGCCACCCTGATCGTCCTGGCGCTCGTGCCGGTGGGCCTTTCCGCCGCCGGGTCGGGGGCGGACGCCTTCCGCCGGGAGGAGGCCTGGGCGCGGGCGGTCGCCGCCGTCGAGCCCGCCGACCACGCCCGCGCGGCGAACCTGTGGATCGAGGTGGCGGAGGCGGGCGGGCGCGACCGCGCGGCGCTGCAGAACGCGGCCGTCTGCGCCTTCATGGCCGGCCGGCCCGAGGCCACCGTCACACTCCTGTGCCTGTGCGAACGGTTGCACGGGCGCGACGCGACGAGCGCGCAGGGACTGCGGGCGGCGGCCTCGCGCCTGGGGCGCCCCGAACCCTCCGCCTGGGCGCGGCTCCGCTGGACGCTCCCGGCGCACGGCGCGCTCGTGGCGTTGGGGGTCGCGTGCCTGTTCCTGGCCGTGACGCACCCCCGGCGCCTCCTGGCGCCCAAGGCCGCGTGCCTGCTCGCGGCGGCGGTCCTGGCGGCGTGGGCGGCGATCGCGCGTCACGGCGCGCGCACCGAGCCGCTCCCCGGCCCCATCGTGGCCGCCGCGCAGGAGGGGGAGCCCCAGACGGAGGAGGCCACGCCATGACGCGCATCGCCCTCACGTTCGCCCTCGCGGCCTGCGCCGCCGCGGCCCGCGCCGCGCTCACCTCCGCCGTGTGGGGCACCGACCCCGCCGCGCCGATTTACGTGGGCCAGGCCTACGACCTCACCCTCACCATCGAGACCGACCCGGACGAGGAGGTCGCCGGGTTCGTCATCGACCAGGGCCCCTCGCGCAACCCCGACTCGCAGACCTCCGTGACGCAGGGCGGCCGCCGCCGCACCGTCTTTCGCTGGCGTGAGCGCGAGGACCGCGCGCGCATCGCCGCCATCCCGCTCACGCGCCTGGTGGCCGACGTGACGAAGGTGCAGACCTTCGGCTTCATGCGCACGGCCACCTCCTCGCGCCAAGGCGTCGGCGTGGAGGCCTTCTCCTACGAGGTGCGCGACCTGCCCGGCGAGGCCGCCGGCGCGCCCATCGGCGCCTTCGCCCTCACCCTCGCGGCCGACCCGCCGGCCTTCCGCCCCGGCGACGTCCTGCGCCTCACCGCCACGCTCACCGCCGAGGAGGGGCTCGCGCCGGCGGACTTCCCCTTCGCCCTAGAGCCCACCGACGCCGGCGCCGCCTATCCCTTCCGCGTCGTCGAACGCACGGAAAAGCGGTTGGTGGCGCAGGGTTATTTCGCCGTCGCCGCCGAGACCCCCTTCACCCTGCGGCTGAGGCCCGCGCGGACCTTCGACCTACGCACGCGGACGCTCACCGAGACCCGCCCCGCGGCCTTGGCGCTCACCCTCGCCGCGCCCGACGCCGACGACGCCGCGCCCGACGCCGACACGCCGATCCCCCTGCGCCTGGCGCCCGCGCACGAAGCACCCACGCTCGGCACGCTCCCGCCGGACGCCACGCCCGAGATCCTCGAACGGCACGGCGGCTGGGTGCGCGTCCGCCACGGGGAACGCACCGGTTGGGTGCGGAAAGGGGCCGACCATGCGCTTTGAGGCACCGTCCCTTCTCCTCTTGCTCCTGCTCGTGCCGCTCCTGGCGGTGGCCTTGGCGGCGTGGCGGCGGCGCGTCGCCGCGCGGATGGCCCGCCTCTCCCGCCGCGCCGCGGCCACGCCGCCGCGCTCGGGGGCGCAGTTCGGCCTGCTGCTCGGGGCCTTGGCCGCGCTCGTCGTGGCGCTCGCGGGGCCGCGCTGGGGCCGCGGGGAGGAGGTCGCCTCCGGGATGGGGCGCAACCTCATGCTCGCGGTGGACGTCTCCCGCTCCATGTTGGCCGAGGATGTCCGCCCCAACCGGCTGGGCCGCGCCAAGGCCGACCTGATCGACCTGGTGGACGCCCTGCGCGGCGACCGCGCCGGCCTGCTCGCCTTCCGCGGCAAGGGCGTGCTCCTCTGCCCCATGACCACCGACGCCGCCTTCCTGCGCCAGGCGATCGACGCGCTCGAACCTGACGCCGCGCCCCCCGGCGAGACCGACCTCGCCGACGCCATCGCCAAGTGCCTGGAGGCCTTCGACCGCGCCCAATCCGCCCACAACGCCATCGTGCTGGTGAGCGACGGCGAGGACCTCGCCGGCCGTGCCGAGGCCCAGGCCCGCGAGGCCGGCAAACGCGGCATCCCGATCTTCACCGTCGGCCTCGGCTCCGCCGCCGGCGCCACCATCCCCACCGCCGCCGGCGCGCTCACCCACGACGGCCAGACCGTCACCAGCCGCCTCACCGAAGGCACGCTCCGCGCCGTCGCGGAGGCCAGCGGCGGCGCGTACGTCCCCCTCGCCACCGCCGGCACCGCCGAGACCACCCTCGGCGCCGTCTACGCCCGTTACCTCTCCGGACTCGCCGCCGAGGAGGAGCGCACCCGCGTGGAGACCGCGTTCGTCGACCGCGCGCCGCTCTTCGCCGCGCTGGCCGCCGCGCTCGTCCTGGCCGCCGCCTGCCTCTCCCTGGGGCGCGTGGCGTTGGCGGCGCTCGCGTTGGCGGCGCTCCCCTGCGCGCTCGCCTGGGGCCAGGAACCCGGCCGAGCCGCCCAGCGCGCCTACCGCGACGGGCGTTACGCCGAGGCCGCCGCCGGCTACGCCCGCGCCCGCGCCGCCGCCGAGCCCTCCGAGCGCGCCGCCTATGCCTACAACGAGGCCCTCGCCCTCTGGAAGGCCGGCGACGCGACCAACGCCCTCGACCGCCTGGGGCTCGTCGTCGGCGACGTGCCGCTCGTCGCGGAGGCCGCCACGCTGGAGGGGACGCTCCGGATGGCGCAGGCGGAGGCGGCCACCAACGCCGTCTCGCGGCTGGAGGCGCGCCGTCTGGCCGCCGAGGCCTTCGCCCGCGCCCTCCGCGCCAAGCCCGCCGACCCGGCACGGCGCAACCTCTCCCGCGCGTTGGAGGGGATGGACGCCCTGGCCTTCGAGGCCCGCCGCGAGACCGCGCTCGCCCGCCACGCCGGGCAGGGGCTGGGGCTCGTACCCGAGATGCTGGCCCGCCAGCGCGCCCTCGCCAAGGCCGTCCCCGAGGTCTTCGCCGCCACCACCCCCGCCCTGCGCCTCGCCCAGGCCGAGCGCCTCGCGGCGGACGTCCGCGCCCAGGCCGACCGGTGGTTCCCCGTCATCGAGGCCCTGCCCCAGGCCGTGACCAACGAGACCCTCCGCGCGGAACTCCTCGGCCGCGCCGACGCCGCCCGGGGCGACCTCGACGCGGCGGCGGCCGTCTACGAGGAGGTGCGCGGCGACGCCGCGCCGCTTCAGGCGGGCGAGCCGTTCCTCTACGATCTGTGGAAGACGGTCGCTGACCCGCCCGCCCTCAACGCCGAGTCCATCGCCGTCCACACCAACGCCCTCCGGAACCTGCCGCGCTACCAACCCGCCCGCGAGGATCTGCCGGAGGTGCTCGCCCTCACCCAGCAATTCCGCCTGATCTTCCCCGAATGGGCCGAGCGGCAGCTCCGGCAGGCGGCGGCCTCGACCAACCAGCCCCCCGCCTTCACCGAGGCTGACCGCGACCTCATCGCCCGCACCGCCGACGCGACCGTCCCCCTGCTCTCCCCGCCCGTCTCCGACGACGCCAAGCGCCAAATCATGCGCAACCTGCTCCTCATCCGCGAGCATCTGCCGCGCCACCCCGGCACCCCCCCGCAACAGCCCCAACAACAGCCTCAGCAGCAACAGCAACAGCGCCAACAGCCGCAACCTCAGGAGTCCGAGGCCGGGCAGGAGCCGCAACCCTCCGAGGCCGAACGCCGCGAGCAGGCCCGGCAGGAGGATCTTCAGGCGTTGTTGCGGAAGGCCGCCGACCGCGAGCGCGAGCACGAGGCCGAGAAACGCCGCAGCCGCCCCGCGCTCAATCCCGCGGTCCGCGATTGGTGACCGCGCCAGCCTCCCACGGCGGCGAGTCGGGGGGCGGGAGCGCGTGGGTGAAGGCGGCGAGCCGCGGCGCGGGGTCGTAGCGGCCCTCGAGGAAGGCGGGATAGGCCTCCTCCGCCAGCTCACGCCAGGAGTCGGCCTCGCGGCCGGGCAGGATCGGGAAGAAGGGGCACCCGAGCGCCTGGGCGGCCTGCAGGTCGCCGTAGGCGTCGCCCACCATCAGCACGCGCCCGGGCGCGAAGCCCTCGGCGGCGGAGCGCAGCTGCACGGCCTTGACGCCGCGTTCCTGCCCGGCCAGGTCATCGACGAAGCGGAGCAGCCCGTGCGCGTCCCAATCCTGCCGCAGGACGGCGGCGGGGGATTGGGAGACGACGGCGACGGCCGAGCGCGCGTGGAGCGCGGCGAGAGTCTCGGGCACGCCGGGGAAGGGATCGAAGCGGAGGCCGCTCGCGAGGATGGCGGCGTTCACGGCGCGCCCCCAGGCGCGGAGGGTCTCCAGGAAGGGCGAGGGGTGATCCCGCAGCCAGCCGCCGAGGGCGGCGTCGGACTGCGGGAGGCCGGAGGCGACGAAGGCGCGGAGGTCGGTGAGGTCGAAGGGCGGGAAGCCGGCGGCGCGGACGTCGGGGTGGCGGTTGAAGAGGGTGAGCGCCAGGAGGATGGCGTTGAAGCGGGTGATGCCGCGGGCGGCGGAGCGCAGGTTCACGAAGTCGGCGCAGGCGAAGTAGGCCTCGCGGAGGGGGCCCATCCCCAGCGCGTCGGCGAGCATGGGCTGGAGGAATCGGTGCTGCTTGGGGCCCATCGTGTCGAGGACGGTCCCGTCGCTGTCCAGCGCGACGAGGGTGTCGGCCCTCACTTGGCCCCCCCGTCCTCTTTCTTCACGGCGTCCCAGACGGCGTCGAGGGCGGCGAGGTCGAGCGCGGCCATGTCCCGGCCGGAGGCCTTGACGCGTTGCTCGACGGCGCGGAAGCGGCGGGCGAACTTGTCGGTGGCGGCGCGGAGGGCGGTCTCGGCGTCGAGGCCCAGGTGGCGGGCGAGGTTGACGAGGGTGAAGAGGGTGTCGCCGAACTCGTCGGCGATGGCGTCGGGGTCGCCGGCGCGGATGGCGGCGCGGAGCTCGGCGATCTCCTCGTCGAGCTTGGCGTCGGGGCCCTCGGCGTCCTTCCAGTCGAAGCCGACCTTGGCGGCCTTGTGCTGGGTGCGCTGGGCGCGGAGGAGTGCGGGGAGGGCGTGGGGCACGCCGTCGAGGGCGGAGGCCTTGGGGGATCTGCGCTCGGTCTGCTTGATGCGCTCCCAGTTCTTGAGGGCCTGCTCGCCGTCGGCGGCGGAGGCCTCGGCGAAGACGTGGGGGTGGCGGCGGATGAGCTTGTCGGCGAGGGCGTTCACCACGTCGTCGAAGCCGAAGGCGCCCTGCTCCTCGCGGATGTCGCATTGGAAGAGGACTTGGAGGAGGACGTCGCCGAGTTCCTCGCGGTGGTGGGGCAGGTCGTCGCCGGCCATCGCGTCGAGCAGTTCGTAGCACTCCTCCTGGAGGCAGGGCTCGATGGTCTTGAGGGTCTGCTCGCGGTCCCAGGGGCAGCCGTCGGGGGCGCGGAGGGCCTTGAGGACCCAGCGCAGGCGGGCGATGGGGGAGTCGAAGCGTTCGGGAATCGTTTTCATGGTCAGACGTCCAGCAACTGGTCGAAGGCGGCGCGGATCTTGGCTTGGCGGCCCTCGGCGGCGCGGTCGAGGGCGTCGGCGCGCTCGTCGAGGGCGTCGAGGTCGAGCCCGGCGGTGCCGCCGAGGTGGGTCTTGCGGGCGATGGCGGCGTCGGGGTCCATGCCGCGGAGGTCCTCGAGGTGGTCGCGCACCTGGTGGTAGGCGTCGCGGAAGGGCATCCCCTGGGCGACGAGCTCGAGGGCGCGGTCGGTGGCGAAGACGCCGGGCTCGGCAAAGGCGGCGCGGCAGCGGTCGGGATTGACGGTGAGGCTCTCGGCCATCAGGCGCATGATGCGGAGCGAGGCGCGGGTGACGCGCAGGCCCTCCATGTAGAGCTCCTTGGTGTCCTGCAGGTCGCGGTTGTAGCCGCCGGGGAGGGCCTTGAGGATGACGTTCGAGGCGGTGGATTGGCCGATGAGCAGGGCGGCCTTGGCGCGGATGAGCTCGAGGACGTCGGGGTTGTACTTCTGCGGCATGATGGACGAGCCGGTGCAGAGGTCGCGCGGGAGGGTGAAATAGCGGAACTCGGGCATCGAGAAGAGGATGAGGTCCTCGGCCAGGCGCGAGAGCGAGAGCATGACCTGCGCGCAGGCCGCCAGGAGGACGGCCTCGTCCTTGCCGCGGGCGCAGGAGGCGTAGAAGACGTTGTGGTGGGGGCGCGCGAAGCCGAGGAGGTCGCTGGTGAGCCGGCGGTCGATGGGCAGGGGCACGCCGTAGCCGGCGGCGGAGCCGAGGGGGCAGAGGTCGTTCACGCGGTAGGCGGCGTCGAGGAGGTAGGCGTCGTCGAGGAGCATCTCGGCGTAGGCGCTGGCCCACATCCCCACGGAGCTGGGCATCGCCGGCTGGAGGTGCGTGCGCCCGACCATCGGCACGTCGCGGTGGGCGCGGGCGAGCGCCAGGAGCGCATGGGCCAGGGCGGCGAGCTCGCGGTCGAGGGCGTTGAGGGCGTCGCGCACGTGCAGGCGGATGTCCACGGCCACCTGGTCGTTGCGGCTGCGGCAGGTGTGGACCTTCTTGCCCAGGTCGCCGAGGCGCTCGGTGAGGCGGCGCTCGACGGCGAGGTGGACGTCCTGGTCGGCGGCGGTGATGGCGAAGTCGCCGCGCCGCGCCTCGGCGATGATCTCCCTGAGGGCGCGGATGACGGCGACGCGTTGCTCCTCGGTGAAGAGGGTGGGCGTGTAATCCATGCGCGCGAGCATGGTGACGTGCGCGGCGGTGCCCAGGCAATCGACCTCCGCGAGGTCGAGGTCGAGCACGGGGTCCTTGCCCTCGGTGAAGGCGAGGACGTCGGGGTTGATTTTGCCGACGGTGGTGGCGGTGTCCGCGGGTTTCGTCATGGTCGATCCTTCAGGTGTGGGGTGTCGGGCGCGGCCGGCGGGTCTTGGAGCACGGGACGCGTCTCGAGATGGCGTTCAAGCAGGGCGCGGGCCTCGTCGGCCTCGGCGCGGCGCGCGCGCCAGGCCTCGGCGTCGCCCATCGCGGCGGCGGCGTAGGCGCGCAGGTAGAGTTCCGTGAGGTCGCGGAAGACGGCGGGTTTGCCCACGGCCTGGCGGCTGAGCGCGTCGCAGGCGGCGCGGGCGGCCTCGGGGCTCTCCGGCTCCTTCAGGCCGGCGGCCCAGCGGCGGAACTGCGCGCGGGTGAGGGCGCCGGGGATGAAGACGGTGTCCTCATGGTCTTTCACCCAGGCCGGCCAAGCCTCGCCGGGTGCCGCGCCCAGGATGGCCGCGCGCGTCCAGGGCGTGGCGAGCAGGGCCAGGCGGTCGGCCTGGCGCGGGCGCAGGTCGAAGACCCACCGCGCGAAGAAGGCGGCCACCTCCCGCGCGGGCGCGGCGTCCGGCGCGAAGAAGGCGTCCGGCGGCGGCAGCGTGCCGGCCTCCAGCAGGGCGTGGACCTTTTCGTAGGCCTCGGCGCGCCAGACGTTCCCGCGCGAGGCGTCCACCGCAGCCCGGACGAACCAGTCCGGCCAGGTGAAGGCGGCGTAGGAGCCGGCGGTCTCGCGGGTTTTCTCGCGCAGGAGGGCCTCGGCCACCGCCACGCGCAGGGCCTCCAGGTCGGCGGTCTCGGGGTTGGGCATCCGGATGACGAGCTGGGCGATGCCGTCGTCCGCGCCGAGCGTGCGGCGCTCCACGCGCTCCACGCGGTTGGTCGCGTCGCCCAGCTGCAGGAGCAGGGGTGCCTCCTGCGAGCCCAGCGGCACGAAGGCCTCGCCGAGCTCGCGCCGCACGTTTTCCGCGAAGCGCAGCACCGGCCAGCGCATCGTCGCGCGGTCGGCCGTCACGCAGCTCACGAAGAGCGCCCCGTCCGCCGACTGCAGGGGCATGGGCTTGGCCTTGAAGGCCTCCAGGCGCGCCTGGTCGATGAGCGCCCGCTGGGCGTGGGCCGGGGCGGCGGGGAGGAGGAGCGCCAGCGCGGCCAGGAGAAACGCGGCGCGGGGCGCGCCCCCGTGCCTCCCGGTCACGCCTCCGCCTCCCAGGGGCGCTCGGCGGGCGGCTCGTAGTGGCGGCAGACGACGCCGGCCTCGTCGAAGAGGGCGCGGGTCTGCGCGTCGAAGGCGTACTGCCCGGCGTAGACGACCTCGCGGATGCCGGCGTTGATGATCATCTTGGCGCAGGTGAGGCAGGGGGTGAGGGTCACGTAGATGGTGGCGCCGGCCAGGCGGATGCCGTAGTAGGCGGCCTGGCAGATGGCGTTCTGCTCGGCGTGGACGCAGACGCACTCCTCGAGCGAGGCGCCGCTCCTGACGTCGCCGGAGCATCGGGGGCATCCGCCCTCGAAGCAATTGCGGATGCCGCGCGGCGTGCCGTTGTAGCCGGTGGAGATGATCCGCCGGTCGGCGACGATCACGGCCGCGACCTTGCGGCGCGAGCAGTTCGCGCGTAGCGCCACCACCTGGGCGATCGACATGAAGTAGGTGTCCCAGTCGGGACGCAGGTCAGGCTTCTTTTCCATGGCGCTTGTGGGGGGGCGGGGCGGATGGCCGCCGCCCCCCCGAGTGGCCCTTTCTCACCAATTGATCTGGGTGGGCACGCCGTCGTAGGCGGCGAGGAGGATCTTGCGGATGTCCTCGGCCTCGGTGGGGCGGGGGTTGGCGCCGGTGCAGGGGTCGAGCACGGCGTTCTTGGCGATGAAGTCGAGGTGCTCGTCGAAACGTTCGCGGGGGACGCCGGCGGCCTCGAGGGTGGGCGGGATGCCGAGCTCGTCGTTGAGGGTCTGGATCTTGGCGATGAGGGTGTTGACGAGCTGGGGCTCGGTGGCGCCGGGCAGGCCGAGGGCGCGGGCGATGTCGGCGTAGCGGCTCTCGCAGGCCTTGCGGTTGAACTGGATGACAAAGGGCTGGAGGATGGCGTTGCAGAGGCCGTGGGGCAGGTGGAACTGCGCGCCGATCTTGTGGGCGATCGAGTGGGTGATGCCCAGGAGCGCGTTGGAGAAGGCCATGCCCGCCAGGCACTGCGCCAGGTGCATCCGCCCGCGCGCGGCCTTGTCGCCGTTGTAGGAGGCCACCAGGTCGTCGTCGATCATCTGGATGGCCTTGATGGCCAGCGGGTCGGAGAAGGGGCTGCGCAGGGCGGCCACGTAGGCCTCGATGGCGTGCGTCAGCGCGTCGAGCCCCGTGTGCGCCGTCAGCCTCGGCGGCATCGTCTCGGCCAGGTCGCTGTCCACCACCGCGATGTCGGGCGTGATCTCGAAGTCGGCCAGCGGGTACTTCACCTTGGTGGAATAATCGGTGATGACCGAGAAGGCCGTCACCTCCGTGGCCGTGCCCGAGGTCGAGGGGATCGCCACGAAGATCGCCTTCTCGCGCAGGTGCGGCATCGTGAAGGGATCCTTGATGTCGTCGAAGGTCTTCTCCGGATGTTCATAGAAGACCCACATCGCCTTGGCCGCGTCGATGGGCGAGCCGCCGCCGATCGCCACGATCACGTCCGGCCGGAAGTCGCGCATCGCCTGGGCGCCCTTCATCACCGTCTCCACCGAGGGATCCGGCTCCACCCCCTCGAAATGCGTCACCTCCAGCCCCGCATCCCGCAGGATCCCGTCCAGCCGCGCCAACGCGCCGCTCTTCTGCATCGAGCTGCCGCCGGTGACGACGATCGCGCGCTTGCGGGTCTTCCCCAACACCGCCAGCTCCTTCATCGCGCCGGCGCCGAAATAAATGTCACGAGGCAAAGTGAAACGTGCCATAGACCAAGACTCCTTTCGCGTTCCGCCGGGCACATCCCCGGCCAACGCGCACAGTATAGCACATTCGGCCGCGTGTGCTATAATGGCGCCATGAACGAACAACGCACAACCGGGGAGATCGCCGCCTGCGTGGCGGTGGCCCTCCGCCGACGCCCCGCCGACCTCGTCATCCGCGGGGCGCGGGTCTTCGACCTGGCCACCGGCGAGCTGCGCCTGGCCGACATCGCCCTCTGCGGCGAGCGCATCGCCGCCCTGGGCGAGGGCTACGAGGGGCGCGAGACGCTCGACGCCCGCGGGCTCACCGCCGTGCCGGGCTTCGTGGACGCGCATTGCCACATCGAGTCCTCCCTCGTCACCCCCTACGCCTGGGAGCGCGCCGTCCTCCCCCGCGGCGTCACCGCCGCCGTCTGCGACCCGCACGAGCTGGCCAACGTGCGCGGCGCGGCGGCGATCGACTTCTTCCGCGCCTCGGCCGCGGGGATGCTCATGCGCCTCCAGGTGCAGGCGCCCTCCTGCGTGCCCGCCCTGCCCGACGAGGAGGCGGGCGCGACCCTCGGCGCCGACGCCCTGGCCCCCTATGCCGACGCCCTCGCCCTCGCCGAGTTCATGAACGTGCCCGGCGTGCTCGCCGGCGACCCCGACGCCCTCGCCAAGCTCGCCGCCTTCTCCCGCCGCCCGATCGACGGCCACGCCCCGCTCGTCTCCGGAGACGCCCTCCAGGCCCTCCGCGCCGCCGGCATCGCCAACGAGCACGAGGCCACCTCCGCCGAGGAGGCCCTCGACAAGATCCGCGCCGGCATGACCCTCTTCGTCCGCGGCGGGAGCGCCGCGCGCGACGTCCCCGCCCTCGCCCCCCTCCTCACCCTCACCCTCTGCGACCGCCTCTGCCTCTGCACCGACGACTGCGGCCCCCTGGACCTCGTCGCCGAGGGGCACATCGACGCGGCCATCCGCGCGGCCATCGCCCATGGGTGCGACCCGCTGGCCGTCTACCGCGCGGCCTGCCTCACCCCCGCCCGCCACTTCGGCTGGCGCGACCGCGGCCTCGTCGCCCCCGGCTTCCTGGCCGACCTCGCCCTCCTGCCCGACCTCGCGGAATGCCGCGCCGAGCGCGTCGTCTGCCGCGGGCGCGTCGTCGGCGAGGCCGCCTTCGCCGCCCGCCCCCCCGAGCCCGACCTCACCCCCTTCCTCGGGAGCGTCCGCTGCCGCCCCCTCACCGCCGACGACTTCGCCGCGCCGGACTCCGACCGCGCCATCGGCCTGCGCGAGGGCCAGCTCCTCACCGACGACCTCCCCCGCGCGGCCTGCGGCGACCTCGCCCGCGCCGCGCTCGTCGAGCGCCACGGCGGCTCGGGGCGCATCGGCCGGGCCTGGGTCTCCGGCTTCGGCCTCAGGCGCGGCGCCTTGGCCGCCACCGTCGGCCACGACTCGCACAACCTCTGCGTCGTCGGCGCCGACCCCGCGGACATGGCGCTCGCCGCCAACGCCCTGCGCGAATGCGGCGGCGGCCTCGCCGTCGCCGCCGGCGGCGCGCTCGCCGGGCTCCTGCCCCTGCCCGTCGGCGGGCTGATGGCCGACCGCCCCCTCGCGGAGGTGGCCCAGGCCGACGCCGCGCTCCGCGCCGCCGCACGCGAGGCCACCGGTGCGACCCTCGCCCGCCCCTTCCAGGCGCTCGCCTTCCTCCCCCTCCCCGTCATCCCCGCCGCCCGGCTCACCCTCGCCGGCTTCCGGCACGTCTGACCCGCCATGAAAAACCTGATCGCCGCCGACATCGCCGCCGCGATGGACAACGCCTCCTGGATCCGCCGGATGTTCGAGGCCGGCGCCGCCCTCCGCGCCGAGCGCGGCCCCGAGAACGTCTTCGATTTCTCCCTCGGCAACCCCGACGTGCCCCCGCCGCCCAAGGCGCGCGAGGCGCTCATCGCCCTGGCCGACGACGCAACCCGCCCCTGCGGCCTGGGCTACATGCCCAACGCCGGGCTCCCCGCCTTCCGCGAGGGGCTGGCCGCGAAGCTGGCCGCGGAGCAGGGCGTGCCGGCCCTGCGCGCGGGGCACGTCGTCGCCACCGTGGGGGCGGCGGGCGCGCTCGTCGCCTTCTTCCGCGCCGTCATCGAGCCGGGCGACGAGGTGCTCGTGCCGGCGCCCTACTTCGTGGAATACGGCTTCTACTGCGGCCACTTCGGCGGCCGCCTGACGCCCGTGCCCATGCGCGGCCCCGACTTCGCGCTCGACCCCGAGGCGCTCCTGGCGCGGGTGACGCCCCGCACGCGGGCCATCCTGCTCAATTCGCCGAACAACCCCACCGGCGCCGTCTACCCCGCCGACCGCCTCCGCGCCCTCGCCGCCGCCGTCGACCGCCTGAACGCCGCGCGCGAGCGGCCGATCTACCTGCTCGCCGACGAGCCTTACCGCATCTTCGCCTTCGAGGGCGCCGAGGTGCCGCCCTTCCTCTGCCTCTCGCCGTGGGCGGTGGTGCTGGGCTCCTTCTCCAAGAGCCTCTCGCTGGCCGGCGAGCGCGTGGGCTACGTGGCGGTGAACCCCGCGCTCGAGGGCGCCGAGCGCCTGATCGCCGCCCTCACCCTCACCAACCGCACGCTCGGCTACGTCAACGCCCCGATCCTCGGCCAACGCCTCGCCCTCGCCCTCCTGGGCGAACGCGTGGACCTGGAGCCCTACGCCGCGCGGCGCGAGGCGATGGCCGCCGTGCTCGCCGAGGCCGGCCTGCGCTTCGCCAAGCCCCGGGGCGCCTTCTACTTCTTTCCCGAGGCGCCGGGCAGGGACGACCTGGCCTTCTGCCAGGCGCTCCTGCGCCACGGCGTCATCGCGGTGCCGGGGCGCGGCTTCGGCATGGCCGGCTACATCCGCCTCTGCTCCGCCGTGGACCGCGCCGTCATCGACCGTTCGCTCCCCGCCTTCCGGGCGGCCGTCGCGGAGTGCCGGTGAGCGCGCGGCGCGACGCGATCTTCGCCCTGGCGCTGTGGCGCGCGCGCGGCGTGCCGCCGGCGCAGGCCCTGCCGCCGGGCCCCGGGCACGCCTTCGCGCTGGAGCTCCTGGGCGCGACGCTCCGCCACCTCGCCAGCCTGGAATGGGTGGTCGGCCGGTGCGTGCGGCGCCTGCCCGAGGGCGACCTCCGCGCGGCGCTGCTCGTCGGCGCGGCGCAGCTGCTCCACCTGCGCGTCCCCCCGCACGCCGCCCTGCACGAGACCGTCGAGGCCGCCAAGCCCATCGGGCCGGCCGCCGCGCGCCTGGTCAATGCCGTCCTGCGCCGCATCCTGCGCGAGCGCGACGCGCTCCTGGCCGCCCTGGCCCGCCAACCGGAATGGCTCCGGCACGACGTCCCCGCCGCGCTGTGGGCGCGTTGGGTCCGGGCGCACGGGCCCGCGGGGGCGCGGGCCTTGGCCGAGGCGATCGCCGCCGCGCCGCGCGTGTCGCTCGCGCCCCTGCCGCCAAACCCGCCGCCGCCCGGCTGCGGGCCGCACCCCGACTGCCCGGACCGTTTCTTCCTCCTGCCGCACGGGCAGACCCTCGCCGCGCTCCCCGGCTACGCCGAGGGGGCCTTCGTGGCGCAGGACCCCGCCACGCGCCATGCCATCGACCTGCTCGACGCGCGTCCCGGCCTGCGCGTCCTCGACGCCTGCGCCGCCCCCGGCGGCAAGACCGCCCAGATCGCCGCCCGCCTCGCCCCCTGGCCCGAGGGCACCGCGCTCGTCGCCAACGAGCCCGACCCCGAACGCGTGCGCACCCTCCGCGACACGCTCGCCCGTTGCCGCCTGCTCGATCGGGTGGAGATCCTGACGCGCGACGCGGCGGCCGACCCGCCCGAGGGGCCCTTCGACCGCATCCTGCTCGACGCGCCCTGCTCGAACACCGGCGTCCTCGGCCGCCGCGCCGACGCCCGCTGGGCCTGGACGCCCAAGCGCCTCGCCCGCGCCGTCGCCCTGCAGGCGCGCCTGCTCGACGCCCTCGCCCCGCGCCTCGCCCCCGGCGGCCTGCTCGTCTATTCCACCTGCTCCATCGAGCCGGAGGAGAACGACGCCCAGGTCCGCGCCTTCCTGGGCCGCCATCCCGGTTTCGCCCTCCTCGGCGACCACCTCACCCTCCCCACGCCCACGCACGACGGCTCCTACGCCGCTGCCCTCCGAAAGGCATGAAAAAAGCGCCCGGCCGACCGGCCGCACGCTTCCTTCGAGATGGTGCTCGGGGGGGGACTCGAACCCCCACGGATCTCTCCACATGCACCTCAAGCATGCGTGTATGCCATTTCACCACCCGAGCAGGGCTGTAAAACGGTGTGTATGATAGCAAACGCGCCGCCGCCGCGCAAGGGGTTTTCCGCACTTTCCGAAAAAAGTTCGCCTCGGCCCCCTGGGTGCCTCGGGCGGGGCGGGGGCGTGCCTCCCGCGGTGCGCAGGCAACGATTGGGCCGAAGGCGGGGCGCCGCCTGACCCGGAAGTTGGTATAATGCCCGCAGAACGCGTATCAGAAAGGCAGGGTGCCGAGATGAGAAGGATGCTTTTGGGATTGGCGGCGGCGTTGGCCGGGGTGGCCGGCGCGCAGACGGCGGCGTTGTTCGTCGGGAGCGACTGGGACACGGCGAGCGCGGCGGTGCGGCAGACGTGGGAGCGGCCCGGCTTCGCGACCTCCGTCGGGGCCAAGACGGCGGTCGTGGACGCGCCGGAACGGGTGGACGACGCGACGCGCAAGGCCTGGGAGGCGCAGAAGGCCATCCGCCTGGAGCCGAAGGCCTACCCCGCGGTGGCCGTCTTCGCGGCGTCGGGCGACTGCGTGCTGCTGGAGGAGGACGTGCGCTCGCCCTCGGCCCTGGCGCCGACGGTGCGCGAGGGGTTGGCGCGCGCGAAGACGCTGGAGGCGGCGATCGCCTCCGGCGACGCGGAGAGGCTGGGACGCGCGCTCGCGCCCGTGGTGGCGGATCTGGGCGCGCGCGAGACGCGGAACCGCTGCAGGCGGGCGTGGGAGGCCTTGGAGAAGGCCGACCCCGAGGACCGCACGGGCTGGCGCTTCGCCTTCACCTTCGACCCCGCGCAGGACGCGTGCTACAAGGTGCAGGACTTCGCGAAGCGGAAGGACTTCGCCGGCGGCGAGGCCTTCATCGAGGCGCTTGAGGCCAAGCCCGCGGGGCACCTCTCCGCGAACCAGCGCCAGGGCCTCATGCTCCTGCGCTATGTGCTCCGCCGGGGCGAGCCCGGCCAGGCCGCGGCGATGGACGCGCTCCTGCGCGAGGTCCTGGCGGTCGATTCGCACACCCATTTCGGCCTGGCGGCGCAGGGGCTCCTCTGCGCGCGCGGCCAGGGCCCCGTCGCCATCCCCTACGGGTGGCGGCAGAAGGACGCCGCCGACGGCCGCCGCACGTGGCCGGTCACCGTGGGCCTGGCCAAGACCCTCCGCGAGCCCGGGCATTACGTCCTCACCCTCGACCGCGACAAAAAGGCCCGCGGCGGGATGCGCGTCGAAGGGGTGATCTTCGGCGGGCGGCGCTACGGCCAGGCCGCGGCGTTGGCACCGGGCAAGCGCGCGGAGGTGCCCTTCGAGGTGCGCCCGGGCGACGACCTCGCCCTCGGAATCGACGTCTCCTTCTCCGGCGCGGCGAACGAGCGCGGCACGCTGGCGCTCCGCCCGACCCTGCCCCCGCGCCCCGCCGCCGAGGGCGCCTTCGCCTGGGCCGACGCCGGCGACTGGGCGACCCTCCGCGCCAAAATCCCCCAGGCGACGCTCGACGCGATCGCCTCCCGCCAGGGCGGCGAGGCCTTCCTGCGCGCCTTCTTCGCCGACCCCGGCTGGGTGGCCGACTTCGCCTCCTCCGGCGACCCGCTCACCGACTGGCCGACCGCGCTGGCCGCGCTCGACGCGATCTGCGCCGCCGTGCCCGAGGCCCTGGCCTCGCCCGTCACGCGCCGTTGGGCCGCGGCCGCCGCCCTCAACGCCGCCCAGGACCCCACCGAGGCCGCCCGCCTGCTCCGCGCCCTGCTCGGCCTCCGCGCCGAGGGGCGCCTGGCGCGGGGGAGCGACGCCCTGCGGTGCGACGAGCTGCGCTTCGTGATCCTGCCCGCGCAGTTCACGGCGGACGACGCGCGCTGGCTGGCGCCGCGCCACAACGTGCCCCCGCGCCAGTACGGCGGCGTCTGCTGGTCCGCCCCCTATCGGCTCCACAGTTTCTTCGGCGATTCCATCCACGGCCGCGATTACTACGTGCCGTGGGAGCACGCCTACCTGCGGCACGAGCGCGCGCGGAAGGTCGGCGGCGTCTGCGGCGCGTTGAGTTACTACGGCTCGGCGGCGGCCAAGGCCCATGGCGTGCCCTCGACCCCGGGCGGCCAGCCGGGCCACTGCGCCTACACCGTCTGGTCGCCCACGCAAGGCCGTTGGACGCTCGCCTACAACATCGCCCCGTACACCGGGCCGCACTTCGCCCTCTGGGGCGGCCGCGGGCGCTACGCCTTCCAGGAGCTCGCGGCGGACGCCTTCGCGCGGCCGGGGATGCGCACGTCGATGCGTCTGCTGTGGGCCGCGCTCGACGCGCCCTCCGCCGAGGCCTTCCGCGCCGCCGCCGAGGCCTGCCCGCAGAATTACGCCGTCTGGCGCGAATGGGCCGCCTGGCTGAAGGGGCGCAAGGCCGACGCCCGCGCGTGGCGGGCCTTCGGCGACCGGGCCGCCGAGGGCCTGCGCGACCACCCCGACCCCGCCTGGGAGATCCTGCAGGATGGCCCCGTGGCCGCGCTCAAGGGGGACCGGGCGGCCCTGCGCGACGCGTTCGTGGCCTGGCATCGCGTCGTCCGCCAAGGGCCTCAGCAGACCGCCGAGTTCTGCGATTACGGCCGCCTGCTCGACGCCCAGGCCAAGGCCGTCGGCGACGACCCGGAGACCCTCTTCGCGATTTTCGAGACGGATCTGCGCACGCAGTTCGGCACGCCGGATGCCTTCGGCAAGCTGATGCGCTGGGGCGGCGGGCGCTTCCTGAGGGATCCCGCCCTCGCCCGCCGTTACGTCGCCGCCGTCAACGCCCTGCTCCAGGAGAAGGGCAACGCCGACAACGCCCTCGGCAGGTACGTCCGCGAATCCATCCGCGAGGCCTCCCAGGCCGGCAACGCCGAGGCCTTCCACGCCCTCTGCGACCTGCAGGACGCCCTGAACCCCCGCGACCGCAAGCCTCTCGACGCCAAGTGCCCCGGCACGCTCCTCTCCGCGCGCGGCCTCCTCCGCCTCTCCACCACCAGCGGCTGGGACCACCCCGAGCACTACCGCGCCGTCATCGACGGCCTCGCCGCCGCGGGCTACTTCCACACCGCCCGCGAGAAGACCCCCTGGGCCGAGATCCGCCTGCCCGGCATGGCCGAGATCTCCGGCGTCTGGCTCCTCAACCGCGGCGACCAGAACAACGGCCGCCTCGTCCCCTTCGACGTCGAGGTCTCCGCCGACGGCAAGGCCTGGACGCGCGTGGCCGGCTCCGACAGGAACCAGGGCGAGTACGCCTTCGCCTTCGGCCCCGTGCGCGGCGACCGCGTGCGCGTGCGTTGCCGCCCCGCCAAGGACACCCACCTGCACCTGCGCAAGTTCTGCGTCTACGGCAAGCCCCTCTACTGACCTTGCGGGGACGGAAAAAGCGCCCGTCGCCGGCCAGGCAACGGGCGCTTTTTTTCGGCGTTCCCTCAGCGGAGGGTGGCGGCCCAGCGGGCGGCCTCCTCCTTGGCGCCCGCGGCGCGGGTGCCGGCGACGGCGAGCGCGCGGCCGACGACCGTGCCCTTGGCCTGGGCCCTGAAGTCGCGCTCCAGCCGCTGCATCCCGCCGCCGCCGTGGGTCTGGAAGAGCGCCATCCGCTTGCCGGCGAGGGCCGGGTCGGCGACGAAGGCGGAGACGGGCGGCGCGAGGGTGCCCCACCAATTGGGGGAGCCGACGACGACGAGGGTGTAGCGCGAGAGGTCGGGGAGTGGCTCGATCTCGGGGCGGAGGCCCTTGGCGATCTCGGCCTTGGCCTGGGCGACGCACCGGCCATAATCGTTGGGGTAAGGGGTCTTGGGGCGGATCTCGAGGAGGTCGGCGCCGAGGGCGTCGGCGACGTGCCGGGCGAGGGCGCGGGTGTTGCCGCTCCAGGAGTAGTAGGCCACGAGGGCGGTCTTGCCGGGGGCGGGCTTCTCGGCGGGTTTCGCGGCGGGTTTCTCGGGCGTGGCGGACGCGTCGGCGGCGAGGGCCGTGGCGCCGGCGGCCAGGGCCACGGCGCTCATCAGGAAGTTTCTGCGATTCATGGCGGGCATTCCTTTCCGTGTTTCAAGAACGCCGATAAGATAACGCCTGGAGCGGGCTCCACGTCAAGCCCTTTTTTCGCCTCAGGGGTCGATTTTGTGGACGCGGTGCTCCTCGTCGGTGTTGAGGACCTCGACGAAGGGTTTCTTGCCGCGGACGAAGAGGCCGTGGACGGCCTCGGGGCCGACGCGGGCGATGACGTCCTGGATGAGGCGGATCATGGGGCGGGTGATGCGCAGGCCTGGGATGAAGACGGGGATTCCCGGGGGATAGGGGACGAGGAGCTGGGAGGCGATGCGCCCCTCGGAGGCGTCGAGCGCCACGAGCTCGCCGTCGCAGAGGGCGGCGTCGCGGGGGAGGACGGCCGGCTGGCCGGCGATGGCCTGGGTGAGGATGTCGGCGTCGGCGGGGGGCGCGTCGGGCGGGCCGATGAGATCCCTGACCTGCCGGATGCAGCGGAAGAGGTACTCGAAGTGGTCGCGCACGGTACCCATGGTGACGAGGAAGAGGATGGTGACGGGCGAGCTCTTCTCCCACTGGATGTGCGCTTGGCGGAGGATGGCCTGGAAGCGCGCGCAGGCCTCGGGCGAGCGCAGGCAGAGGATCATCTTGAGGGGGTCGTGCAGGTAGCCCTGCGCACGCCAGGCGGGGTCGTCGCCGGCGATGGCGCGCAGCCCCGCGAAGCATTCGTGCGCGGGCCGGCCCACGAGCGCGGCGACGCGCGCCTGGAAGTCGGCCACCCAGCGGAGGCGCTCCTCCAGGAGGCGCAGGCCTTCGAGGCGCATCTGCACGCCGGCGATGTCGAGCGTGGCGAGGGTGGGATAGTGCGGCGAGGTGGAGTGCCAGTAGCGCAGCATCTCGTGCAGGTCGTGCGAGAACTTCTCGTACGAGCCGTGGCCGTGCAGGTGGAAGCGCCGCCGGAGCCACCGGAAGGGCCGCGCCGAATCGCTCTCCAGCAGCGCCTTGAAGCGGTTGGAGACGTGGATCATCGAGGCCTGCGAGAAGGCCGCCAGCGCCTTGTGCGTCGATTGCACCGAGAGGTGCGCCCCCCCGATCTCCGAGACGGCGTTGTAGCGGCGCGTGCCGCCCTCGGGCAGCGTGAAGGCGTAATAGGGGTGGAAGGCCAGGTAGGGCGCCCAGGCCTCGTCGGCGTAGAAGAGCAGCCCCGCCTCCTCGCACAGCCGCCCGATCTCCCACACGGGGTAGAGGATGCCCTCGTAGGTGCAGGTGGTGATGACGAGCATCTTCGGGCGCCGCGCCTCCGGCAGGGCCGCCGCGCGCGCGATCTCCGAGCGCAGGTCCTCCAGGGCGATCGGCCCCCACACCCCCAGCCGCGCGTTGAAGCGCGCCGGCAGGTAACGCGGCACCGCCCCGGCCATCACCACCGCGTGGTGGACCGACTTGTGGCAGTTGCGGTCGAGCAGCACGCACTCCCCCGGGCGCAGGAGCGTCATCAGCATCGCCTTGTTCGAGGTGCTCGTGCCGTTGGTCACGAAGCAGCTCTGCGCCGTGCCGAAGATCTCCGAGGCCAGGCGCTGCGCCTGCGAGAGGGGCGTCAGCCCCTCCGGCTCCGAGAGATCCCCCAGCGACGCCACCGACACCGAGAGATCCGTGCGGAAGATCATCGACGAGAAGGCGTCGTGGAAGCCATGCAGGAAGGGCGAGCGCTCGAAGGCGTTCCCGTTGTTGTGCCCCGGCGTGTGCCAGGCCGTCCCCGCCCGCCGCCGCACGTACCCCCGCAGCGCGTCCCAGAAGCGCGGTAGCCAGAACGCCGCGAAGAGGTGCCCCAGCCGCTCCCGGTTCCGCAGCGGCTCGGCCAGCACCGCGAAGGGCTTCTGCGCCCAGCGGCGCGTCGGCAGATGCAGCTTCGCGTGCCCCGGGCGCGTCACCAGCACCTTCGGCGTCGCGGGGAAGTAGGTCAGGAACCACCGCGGCAGGGGCAGGCCCCCGAGCCGATGCTCGAAGAGCGGCCGCCCCCCCACCCAGTCATCCAACAGGAAGAGGCACGCCCCGCGCCCCTCGGCCGTCAGGGTGCGCCCCCCCGCGCCGCCCGCGAAGAGCGCCGCCTCCAGCGCCTCCGGCGTCGCCACCGCCACCACCCGCAGCGCCGGGTAGTCCAGCCGGTCCTCGAAGTCGAAATGCTCCCGGCAGAAGGCCTGGAAGACCTCCGAGAGCCCATCCTCCAGCTCCTGCAGGAAAGCCGGCGTCGCCTCCGCCGCGTCCGTCAGGTAAAAGACCGTCTGCGCATCCATCGCGCACACCCCCGCTCACGCCGCGGCGCGAAAAAAGCCCGCGGCCCGAAATCCTGGGCCACAGGCTTCGTTTCGGTCCGCCCGGACGCTCACTCCGCGACGATGGCTTCCATCGGGCAGGCGGCGGCGCAGGTGCCGCAACCGACGCACTTGGCCGGGTCGATGACGTAGGTGGGGTCGCCCGCGCTGATCGCCTCCACGGGGCACTCGCCCGCGCAGGTGCCGCAGGCCACGCACTTCTCGGTGATTTTGTAAGCCATGATACTCTCTCCGTTTGCAAACGCCCCAGGCGACCTCGCCCAGGAAACGCCCCCATGATACCAAACGGGCTCCCACTTTGACGAGTCTAAACCCGCCCGCCCCGACCCCGCACCCTCCCGACCCTCGGGCCAGACCCCTTATCTATTCGGATGGTGTATTATGTGGGTGTTTTCTTCATTGGTGTGGAGAAAGCGTCCCCG
>CALXMV010000031.1 GCA_944389565.1 uncultured Kiritimatiellota bacterium | reverse complement strand
TGCCCACCACGGAGGGCACCGCGCCCGTCGTCATCGTACGGGAGGAAGTGGCCGGCGACACCGCCACGCTGGCGTTCACCCCGTCGGAAGGACACTCCACCTATCTCTTCAAGGCGTCGGTCACGCGGTGAACCCGCGCGCTCTTTCACGTTTCCCAACAACACGGACGGCGCGGGGATCCCGCGCCGTCCGTGTTGCGTCGATGTTCGACCGCGGCCGTACGGTGCGGCGCCAAACCCGCTGAGCTCCTGCGTGTACCCCTCTGCGGGCGGGCCGGAATGGCGGGTTGCGATGCGGTGCGAAACGTCTTTGCTCGCTTGGGTCTGCCTTATCGTATCCTCTCCGAAGATGCCGGCGGCGCATTGGCTCTTTTCTACCACCCCACGCGACTGAACGAGGCCTTGAGCGATAGTCGCGCATCGGCTTTCCTGACACGCCGCGGCTGGCCCACCTCCGGTGGGGTGGGGCCGATGCTCGACGAGTTGGCCCGCCGTTGGCGGGGCGGCCCCGCGCACGAGGTGGGCCTCTTCCTCGGCTATCCGCCCAAAGATGTCTGCGGTTTCTGCCACGCCGCACCCGAGGTCACGCAGCCGGGTGACCGTTGGCGTGTCTTCGGTGCGGAGGGCCACAGCCGCAGACTCATGCGCCGTCACCGCCGCCTGGAACTCTGGGCCGCCGGGGTTTGCCTGACCCACGCCACCCCGACAGAGCGCTTTCGGCGCATCGCCGCCCTCTCGATTTCTCGCAACAACACACGGAAAGGAGCCTGAACATGGCCAACATCCACATCCTCTATGGCAGCACCACCGGTGCCACCGAAGCTGCCGCCCAGCAGCTCGCCGCCCTTCTCGGCGCAGAGGCCAAACCCATCGCCGCGGCTTCACCCGAGGACTTCGAGGCCGACCTCCTGATCCTCGGCAGCTCCACCTGGGGCTACGGCGAACTGCAGGACGACTGGGCCGCCGGCATCGCACTGCTTGATGCCATCGACCTCTCCGGCCGTAAGGTCGCCGTCTTCGGCACCGGAGACTCCGTCGGTTTCGCGGACACCTTCGCCAACGCGCTCGGCATCCTGGCGGACAAAGCCGTGGAACGCGGTGCCACGTTGGTCGGCCAAGTGCCCGCCGTCGGTTATGCTACCGTCGAATCCCTCGCCGTTCGCGACGGCAACTTCGTGGGCCTCGCCCTCGATGACACCAACGAGGCCGAACAGACCCCCGACCGCATCGCCGCCTGGGCGAAAGTGCTCCAAGCCGCAATCTGAACGAAAAACCTCTCTCTCCTTGCGCGGGCCCGACCTCTCTCCCGGGCCCGCGCGCTTTTTTCAAATGTTGGCCGCAAAGACGGAAGCGCCCTGGCGGGCGACGGAGAAAAGAAGAGCGAAAAGGTACCACCGCCTTCGCCGCACGCCGCTCGAATACGCGCCACGCCCCTCATTGTTGCCGCCCGTGCCACTGCCCACGTAAGCAGATCCACCCTGTCATACGACTGCCGCGCCCCGGTCCACACGTGGATGTGATCCTTCCGCTCCTCACCCGAATCGGCAACCTGCTCAAACTTGTCCGTCGCCGGATTCCACACGTACACGTGATCCACCCGCAGGTGCTCATCGCTGAACGCCACGTAGTTCCAGCCAAGGCGCCCATCCCTGTTCGTCGGGTTGTGGAACGCGCCCACCGGATACTTCACGCCATCGATGTCATGCGCGTACTCTAGAATGTCAATAGATTTGCGCAGTGCGTTTGGGAAGACTTGGAAAATACGCATAGATTCGGAGACTCTTTTTGAGGGAAGAGGTGACAGGTCTGTTTAAGCGCGCGAGGGCTTGCTTGGAGAAGTCGGTGGATTTGGGCAGGAAGGCGCAGAGGGCGGTACCGGTGGCGTTCGATGGAGCCTTTCTCCCAAGCACTGTAGGGTTGGCAATCGTAGATGGGGCATATCGGGGCCTTCCTTGTCCTGCCAGCCCTTGCCCCATTCCATTGTGCAACTTGCCAAGGGGAAGAGAGTTAAAGATGGCCTTTGCTACGATTCTCGGTATGTGGTAACATAAATACATGGTGTTTGCGGGAACAGGTGTATGGAAGTCAAAGAGGGGAACGCCCCTCCTTGGTTGTCGCTGTGTTTTTATCAATGACGAGCAGTATGGTTACAACGCCCGCGATGAACTGATTTCCGCAGACGACCTTTCCTATGCCTACGACGACATCGGAAACCGTACCACCGCCGAGGGCAAGACCTACACCGCCAACAATCTCAATCAATACACCGCCATCGACGACTTCGTGCCCCAATACGACGACGATGGAATACATGCGCCCACGAGCATGAGTGAGGTGGGAAATCAGACCCTCATCAAGACCGAGACGGGCATTTGGTCTGTAATCTACAATGCCGAAAACCGCCCCATCCGCTGGCAATCCGGCGACACCGTGATCACGATGTCCTTCGACCGCATGGGCCGCCGAATCGAAATGCGCACGGTGAAGGATGGCGAAGAGACCCTCCAACGTTTCGTCTACGACAACTACCTCTGCGTCCAGCAACTTCGTGGTACCGACAACACCCTCTTCCATTCCTACGTTTGGGATCCCACGGAACCCATCGCCACCCGCCCACTTATCTTCCTTCCCGACTCCGGTGTGCTCTCCTACTATTTCCATGACGGCAACAAAAACGTCTCCGACCTCGCACCCCTCTCTGGTACCCCCATCCACTACGACTACACCCCCTTCGGCCCCACCGCTGTCCACTTTCCCTCCGAAATTCCCTTTGGATTTTCTTCGGAATACTATGATGCCATTCTCGATTTAATTTATTATAACTATCGGCATTACTGTCCGGCTTTTTGCAAATGGGCGAGTCGTGATCCTATCGGTGAGAAAAGTCTCCTTAATTTGTATTTGTTTACATCGGCTTCGACATATGAAATAGATGTCCTTGGCCTTGCTAAATACTTGTGTATCTTATCCAATGCCTCAAGCGCAAACGGGAGTGGATTTTGCGATGATCATGCACTATTGTTATATCTTGAGACAAATCCTAGTAAGAAAAGTATCAAAGGTGCAACATACGGATTATGGCCTGACGAGCATCCAGGTATAACTGCGGCAGGGCTTAATGATCCAGCAGCTTCAGATGTTAGAATAAATTATGCAGGCGACAATCCTCGTAGGTATAGATATATCCACTGTCGTGAAATTACTGATGAAATGGAATGTAAACTAAATTGTATTTTATCGCAAAATCATGACTGGCGATATACCAATAATTGCGCATCGTTTGCTTCTGAGACATTTGAAGAGGTAACGGGCGTTGACATTGATGCTGACGATTGGCTTGGAATCGAGACTCCTCGTGAGATAGGAGACAGTATTCTCCAAGCTAATGGAGGTTTTCCTTCAAATCTAGGGGTAATCCCAACGGCACCAGGGAATCAAGACACGAGTAGTTCTAGGAGGTAGAAAATGCCAAGGAAAATCATCGTCTACTTATTTGTGGGAACTTTGATGAAAATGCCTTTCATTTCCGGTTGCGCATATATAAACTATCGACATTGTCCAGACGAGATGGCATTGCATACGCAATTCACCGTGTTACGCAATGATTTGTTACAGGGGACCTTTTACTGTGGAAGCGATGATGTCTGGCATTACTTTGTCGTTGAAAGACGATTGTGGTTTATTATTATCGAAGATGGTCTGAAATCCCCTGCAACAATCCCATTGCCGTTTTCAATCAAGCCTTTAAGTAAAGAGCGAAACACTTGGGTTGTTATAGACGGTTACACAACATGGCTGGATGGATTAAATTGACTTATTCCACTATCTTAGCCAAGACGGGCATCTCGCTCATGATGTGGATCTCTTTGATTGGGCGTATCGTTTAGACGGGAATACACACGGAGACAATGTCAGAGCGTATATACGTGTCAGACAGCCAAAATGACAAAGTCGTATCATGTGAGCATAGGTTTGGAAGACGGTATGAAGGCGTTAAAGGTATTAGGTTTCTTTGCGATCCGATTAGTCCTAGTTTTTTTCGCGGGAAGTGGTTTTTTCTTATACTTTTCGCTTCTGGAAATTCCGTTTTTCACACCAGATACTATTTTGGTCGACGACTCGTTCGTGCATCTTCTTTATGAGGCAGGAGGCCCTCGCTTCTTCTACTTGACCTTTGGAACGTTTTTTGGAGGAGCCTTTTGTTTAGGTTATCTCTATTTTAAATTCATGAGATGGCTTAACTAAACCGTATCTTATCGAGTGTCGATAAATTTGCGAAAAGTGCTTGAGAGGACTTAGAAAATACGCATGGGCGGGTAGACCTTTTGGGAGGCGTTTGGGCAGAACATGATGACGCATATGGAAAAGTTGCCATCGGTGACTTACGACTCCACCACAGGCCGCGTCACAGAATCCGACGGCTTTGTGTGGGAATACTTGCAGGCTCCAACCTCAAGTCTAAGCTCACCTATCCCAATGAGGCCGTGGTCACATGGACATACGAACCTCACCGCGACCTCCTCACCGCCGTCACCAACGCCACCTATTCCACCTACGTTTACACCAACGATCTCCTTGGCCGCCGCACATCGAAAAATGAGGAGCAGTACGGCTACAACGCCCGCGATGAACTGATCTCCGCGAATGACATCTCCTACAATTACGACGATATTGGAAACCGTACCACCGCCGAAGGCAAGACCTACACGGCCAACGCTCTCAACCAATACACCCAAATCGACGACTTCGCACCAGAATACGACGCCGACGATAAGCAGACCCTCATCCAAACATCGACTGGCGTTTGGCGCGTGACCTACAACGCCGAGAACCGCCCCGTCCGTTGGGAACAAGGCGATACCTCCGTCACGATGGCCTTTGATCGCATGGGCCGCCGCGTGGCGCATCGTGAGACGCGCGCCGGCCGGGTCGCCGCGCATTTTCGCTTCGTCTACGACGGCTTCCTCTGCGTGCAACGGCTGGACGCGCCCCATGACAACGCTGTGCGCACCGAATTCGTCTGGGACCCCACCGAGCCCGTCGCCACGCGCCCGCTCGTCATGCGCGCCAAGAACTGGGGCCTCAACCTCTTCTATTCCCACGACGGCAACAAGAACGTCTCCGAGGTCTTCTACCACGCCCCGCAGAACGGCATCGCCGCGCACTACGACTACGCCCCCTTTGGCGCCGTCACCCGTACCGCCCGCGCCATCCGCGTCCTCAACCGCGCCATCCTCTCCGAGAACCCCTTCCGCTTCTCCTCCGAATACCACGATGACACCCTCGGCCTCGTCTCCTACAACTATCGATTTTATGCTTCACGGCAAGGTTTTTGGCTCAATCGCGACCCATTGGAAGATGGTGAGTGGAAAAATGCATACCTGTTTTCGTTAAATAGGCCTACTGATATCACTGACGTTTTAGGGCTATATGCAAAATCAGAATCTGAATGTTTGGAAAAGGCTCAAAGTGTTTTGAAGAACGATTCGGAAGTTGTGCGACTCAAAAAGATCGTTTTATGTGCATTGCGCCCTGCGCAGATCCATTGACCGTCTGCACGGGATCCGATGTCCGCCGGCGTGGCTCAGCGATGGCGGAAGGCCAGGCGCAGGACGAGCAGGACGGCCTCGCGGGCGATGGCGAGGGACATCTTGGAGACGCCGGCGACGCGGTCGGCGAAGACGATGGGAATCTCCCGGATGCGCAGGCCGGCGCGCCAGGCGTGGTAGGTGGTCTCGATCTGGAAGGCGTAACCCTCGGCGGCGATGGGGTGGCGGAGGATCTCGGCGAGGGCGTCGCGGCGGAAGCATTTGTAGCCCCCCGTGGGATCCATCACGGGCATACGGGTGAGGAGGCGGACGTAGATCCCCGCGCCGTAACTGAGGAAGAGGCGGCGGAGGGGCCAGTTGAGGACGCGCACGCCGCCGAGGTAGCGCGAGCCAAGGGCAAGGTCGGCATGGTCGCAGGCGGCGAGGAGGCGGGGAAGGTCCTTGGGGTCGTGGGAGAAGTCGGCATCCATCTGGATGACGCGGTCGTAGGCGTGCGACAGCGCATGGCGGAAGCCGTCGAGATAGGCGCGGCCGAGGCCTTCCTTCGCGCGGCGGTGGAGGACGGCGAGGCGCGGCTCGCGGGCGGCGAGCTCCTCGGCGAGGGCACCGGTGCCGTCGGGGGAGGCATCGTCCACGATCAGCAGGTGGGCGCGGGGCAGGGCAGCGAGGACGGCGCGCGCGAAGGCGGGGAGGTTCTCGCGCTCATTGTAGGTCGGCGCGATGACCAGGACGCGCGGGTCGCTCACAGCGCCTCCTCGGCGACAAGGCGGAGGAGGGCCTCCACGGCCTCCGAGGCGGGGAGGGTGGCGAGGTGGCGGCCTTGGCGGTAGAGGGCGAAGACGTCCTTCCCGCCGCAAAGCGCCAAGTCGGCCTCGCGCGCCTCGCCAGGGCCGTTGACGACGCATCCCATGACGGCCACGTGGAGGCGTTTGGCGGCGGGATGGGCGCGGTAGAACCCCTCCAGGGCGTCGCCCACGCGCTCGGCGGCGGCCTGGACGTCGACCTGCGTGCGGCCGCAGGTGGGGCAGCTGGTGACCCAGGCGCCGGGGGCGCGGAGGCCGCAGGCGCGGAGGAGCTCGACGCCGACGCGCACCTCTTGCTCGATGGGCGCGGTGAGCGAGACGCGCAGGGTGTCGCCGATGCCATCCTCCAGGAGGCGCGAGAGGGCGACGCAACTGGTGACCGTGCCGCGCAGGGCCGTCCCGGCCTCGGTCAGCCCGAGGTGGAGCGGGTAGGGGACGCGCTCGGCGAGCAGCCGATAGGCCGCGATGGTGCGTGGGATGTCGGAGGCCTTGACGGAAATCTTGATTTCGCGGTAGTCGAGCGCCTCCAGGAGGCGGACGTGCCCCAACGCGCTCGCGACGAGCGCCTCGGGCGTGGCGGAGCCATGTTTGGCGATGAGCGTCTTTTCCAGGGAGCCCCCGTTGACGCCGATCCGGATGGGAATCTTGCGGGGGCGCGCGGCCTCGACGACGGCGCGGACGCGGTCCGGCCCGCCGATGTTGCCCGGGTTGATTCGGAGCCCGGCGATGCCGGCCTCGATGGCGGCGAGGGCCAGGCGGTGGTCGAAGTGGATGTCGGCGATGAGCGGGAGGCGGCTCTTGGCGCAGAGGGTCCTGAGGGCCTCGGCGGCCTGGGCGTCGGGGACGGCCACGCGGAAGAGGTCGCACCCCAGCTCTGCGGCGCGGTCGATCTGCCTCAGCACGGCGGGGATGTCCGGGGTGGGGACGTTGGCCATCGTCTGGACGGCAATCGGTGCGCCTCCGCCGACGGCGACGGGGCCCACGTGGATCTGACGGGTCTGTGCGCGGAGGGTCAGCATGGCGTCATCCCGCGAAGAACCCATGGAGCAGGCGGAAGGAGTCCTTGAAGACCAAGAGGATCAGGAGCCCGAAGAGCAGGAAGACGAAAGCGTTGGTGAGCCAATCGATGACGCGCGTGGGGGCTTCCTTGCGGCGGATCATCGCGTAGAGGGCGAAGACGATATGGCCGCCATCGAGCACCGGCAACGGGAGCAGGTTGAGCAACGCCAGGTTCACGCAGATTAGCCGCAGGAAGCCCAGGCTTGCCCAGAGCCCGTATTGGATGACCTGCATGAAGATGCTGAAAATCATGATCGGCCCGCCGAGGCCGTTGGCGGCGCGCTTGGTCTCGCCCTCAGCCTCGGGCAGGGTCAGCGCCTTGAGCACGCGCACCACGCCCATCGTGTCGGCGCGGAGCTGCGCCCAGACGCCTCGCTCCGTCATCCATTGGAAATGCCCCTGCCCCACGAGATTGAGTACCACGCCGATCCGCGGCGGCGGTTCGCCGGCCTCACCCTCCAAGGGCGGCAGCCGCCCCGGCGTGAGGACGACCGTGCGGGGCTCCTGCCCGGCCCCGGAACGGACGACGAGCGTGACGGGCGCGGCAGGGTCGGCGCGTTGCGTGAGCAGGAGCGGATCCGTGAAGGGCTTCCCGTCCACGGAGAGGATGGCGTCGCCGGCTTTGAGGCCGGCCTGCGCGGCGGGTGAGTCGGGGACGACTTCGCCGATGCCCAGATGGACGGAGTCGGGGATAAGCCCGCCGACGGTGTAGAGCTTCTCGGTGGGGGTGAGCTGGGTGTCGAGGATGGCTTGCGTCTCGTATGTCGCGCCGGCGCGTTCGTAGGTGAGGGTCACGCAGGCATTGGTGCCGCCGCTCAGGAAACACTCGGTCTGGATGTCGCTCCAGGAGCGGACGGTGTTCCCGTTGACGGCGAGGAGCCGGTCACCTGTCCTGAGGCCGGCCTGCGCGGCGGCGGTCCCATTCGGGACGATCCCGAGCGTGGTGGTCGCGCCCGTGGCCCCGGCGGGGGCGAACCACGCGATGGCGACGGCGCAGAGGAAGGCGAGCGCCAGGTTCCCGAAGGGGCCGGCGAAGGCGACGACCACGCGTTTCCAGGGGGCGGCCGGCGGGAGGGCCTCCTCCCCGTGGTCGCCTTGGATTTTCTGCATCCCCGAGGGGTCGAGCTGGGGCAGGGAGACGTAGCCGCCGAAGGGGATGGCCGAGAGGCGGACCTCCGTGCCGCGGAAGGTGCGCTTCCAGAGCGCGGGGCCGAAGCCGATGGAGAAGACGTCCGCCCGCAACCCGAGGAGCCGCGCGGCGGCGAAGTGCCCGAGCTCATGGATGAAGACGGCCAGGCTGAAGAGCACCGCGGCCAGCAGGAAGGCCAAGAGCCAGGGCCAGACGGCCCAACCGATGATGACGTGCCAAAGGGAGACGATCGATTCCATGTGCCAAAATCAGGGTTCGAGGGGTTCGGTGAAGCGTTCGCGCCCGCGGAAACGGGTGAGCGCGCGGTAGCCCACGCGGGCGAGCAGGTCGTAGGCGCGGGGGAAGTTCGCGGTGGCGAGGCTGGCGCGGTGGGCGTCGGCCGAGACGGTGACGGGGATCTCGCGGGCGAAGCAGGCGCGGAGGATCGCCTCGCTGGGGTAGCATTCGCGGCAATCCTTGGCCCAGCCGGAGGTGTTCAGCTCGACGACCATGCCGGCCGCCTTCACGGCGTCGAGCGCCTCGCGGATGAGCGGGGTGAGATCGCTCTTGGGGTAGAAGGCGAACTTCTTGATGAGGTCGAGGTGCCCGGCGATGTCGAAGAGCCCGCTGGAGGCCATGTCGCGGACGGCCCGCCAATAGGCCCGATGGGTCTCGTCGACCTCGTCCTGCGAGAGGCGCTGCCAGAAGGCGCGGTCGGTGTCGAGCGTCTGGTCGCCGAGGAAATGGACGGAGCCGATGGCGTAGTCGAGGCGCGGGTCGCGTGCCGGCGCAGCGAGCCAGGCGGCGGAACCCTCCAGCCAGTCGAACTCCAGCCCCACGCGGATTTCGATGGGAGCCTCCGCGGCGAGCGCGGCGAGCGTGTCGAAATACGCCTCCTCCGCGTCCGGGGCGAGTGCCCAGTCGGGCACGTCGCGGTCGTCGGCCTGGCGCCGATAGTAATGGTCCGAGAAGCCGAGGATGTCGATGCCTTGGGGGAGCGCCTGGCGCAGGAAGTCCGCCGGGGAGTCGGCGCCGTCGCTGAAACGCGTATGGTTGTGGTAGGAGGCGCGTCTCATGCGTGCTTGCCCTTGCGCTTGTCCTTGGCCTTCTTCCCCTTCGCCCGCTCGGCCTTGGGGGCGGCGGCGCGGTCGGGGCGCTTGCGCCCGCGCCCGTTCTGCTTGGCGATGGCCGACAGGCGCGTCTCCTCGGCGTGGCGGCCGCCGTTCCACCTATCCACCGCGCTGTCCGGCACGTAGGCGAAGTCGAGCCGCCGCAGGGGGAAGTCCACGTGTGCCACGTAGACCTTCACGTCCATGCCGGCCTTGATGGTGAGCTTGCCGGCGCAGAGCGTCTCCGAGGCGGCGTTGAAGATGACGTACTGCTTCGAGATCCCGGCGATGTGCACGAGGCCGGAGAGCTGCAGGTCGATCACGTCCACGAAGAACCCGAAGGGCTTGACCGAGACGACCACCGCGTCGTAGACCTGCGGTTTCTTGGCGTCGAGCTGCTCTTGGAGGAAACGGTATTTCTTGATTTCCGTGAGCGCGCGCTCGGCCTCGTCGGCCACCTGCTCGCGTTCCGAGGCATGGGCGGCGGCGCGATCGAGCCACCCTTGGTCGAGGCGTCCGCCCCGCCCTTGCCCGGTCAGGTACTCCGCCAGCTGCCGGTGCAGCACCAGATCCGGGTAACGCCGGATGGGCGAGGTGAAGTGCGAATAGTAGGTCAGCGCCAGACCGAAGTGGCCGTGCTGCTTGGCCGAGTAGAGGGCACGCTTCATCGACCGCAGGACGAGCGTGTGGATGTGGTACTTCAGCGGGTGGTCGGCCGTGTCGCGCAGGAGCGCGGCCAACTCCTTCGGCTCGCGCAGGTTCCGCGGGCGGATGCCCAGCTTGCGCAGGTCCACCTCCAACTTCGCGATTTTCTCGTCGTCCGGTGCTTCGTGCAGACGGCTGATGACGCTCACCTGGTGCGTGAGCAACTCCTTGGCGACGGCCTCGTTGGCCGCCACCATGCAACACTCGATCAGCTGGTGCGACTCGTCGTTCGAGGCCGCGTGGATGCCCGTCATCCGCCCCTCGGCGTCCAGCTCGATCTCCACCTCCTGGGAGGCCATCTCGAGCGCGTTGTTGCGCTCGCGGAGTTTTTTCAGCTGGCGTGTCAGCGTCAGCGTCTCCTTCAGCATCGGCTGGGTGCGGGGGTCGAGGGTGCCGCATGCGATGGCCGTGGGGCGGTCTTCCAACAGGGCGATCGCCTCCTCGTAGGCCAGGCGCTGCTTTGAGCGGATGATGCTTTTCGCGAAGGCCGTCCGGAGCGGCTTGCCCTGCTCATCGTAGGTGATGAAGACCGAGAAGGTCAGGCGGTCCTCGCCCGGCATCAGCGAGCAGACGCTGTTGGAGAGCTGCTCCGGCAGCATCGGCACCACCTTGTCGATCAGGTAGACGCTGTTCCCGCGCTTGTACGCCTCCCGGTCCAGCGCGCTTCCCGGGCGCACGAAATGGCTCACGTCCGCGATGTGCACGCCCAAGACCCGCCGCCCCTCCGCATCGCGCTCCAATGAGATCGCGTCGTCGAAGTCACGCGCCGTCGCCGGGTCGATGGTCAGGATGAAACGGTCCCGCAGATCCAGCCGTTCGCCGGGCTCGTGCAGGAGCGCGGCCACCCGCTCGGCCTCCGCCACGACCTCGCGCGGGAAGTCCTCCGGGAGCTCGTATTGCCGCAGGATCGCCACGGTGTCCAAGGAGGGTTTGTCCTCCGGGCCGATGACCTCGAGGATTTCCGCGGCCAGATGCTCGTCGCTCCCCTCGCGCCGCACCCGCACCACCACGCGGTCGCCCGGCCGCGCGTCCTTCGTCTCCCCCGTGACCGCGAAATCGTTGCGGTAGACGGGGTTCAGCGGCGAAATCGTCAGATGGTTCCCCAAGCGCCGCACCGTCCCCACCACGTCGCGCACGGCCTGCTCGTCGATGCTCCGGATGATCCCCACCGGGTCCGAGCGGTCCCCGGGCCGGTAGGCCACCGTCACCCGATCGCCTTGGATGGCGTCGCCCACGTCGCGGCTCTCCACGAAGACCGTCTGCCCCGTCTCCTCATCCGTCACGATGCCCGCGCCGCTGCGCGTCATCCGCAGCGTCCCGCGCAACAGCCCGGTCCCCGTCCCCGCGCGGTAGCACCCCTTGCGCTTCTCGACCAGATCCCCAGACCGCACCATCTCCCGCAACAGTTGCGGTAACCGCTTCGCCGCCTTCCCGCGAAGCCCCAACGTCTTCACGATCTCCGGCACCCCGAAGACATGCTCCGGGTCGCTCTGGAACAAATACCGTATCGCTTGCTCTTCAATATCCATGCGCCCATTATAGCACATTGCGGGGACGGCATGGGGGCGCGCCGCCGCGCGCGAATGCCCTGCGTCCCGCCCAAGACCCCGCCGTCCCCATGCGCGCCTTTGCCCCCAAACCCTCCCGACTTTCGGGTCGGGCCCCTAGGGGTACGCATCCGGCCAGGCGTGTGGGGACAAAAAAA
The DNA here is from genome assembly GCA_944389565.1 of uncultured Kiritimatiellota bacterium. Classification (GTDB taxonomy): domain Bacteria; phylum Verrucomicrobiota; class Kiritimatiellia; order RFP12; family DVOR01; genus Spyradenecus. The sequence continues at coordinate 10,875 of CALXMV010000031.1, read as the reverse complement.
GCCCCCGCCGGGGCGGGGGCTTTTCCGTGGGGCGCCGTGGGCGCTCACTTACCGGCTTCGACGATGGCGGCGAAGGAGTCGGCCTTGAGGGCGGCGCCGCCGATGAGGCCGCCGTCGATGTCGGGCTTGGACATGAGGTCCGCGGCGTTCTCGGGCTTCATGGAGCCGCCATACTGGATGCGCACTTCCTCGGCCTGGGCGGGGTTCATCTTGGCGAGGGTGGCGCGGATGAGGGCATGGACCTCCTGGGCCTGGGTGGAGGTGGCGGTCTTGCCGGTGCCGATGGCCCAGACGGGCTCGTAGGCGATGACGATGCGGGCGAAGTCCTCTTGGCAACCGGCGAGGTCTTGGGAGACTTGGCGGACGATGACCTCCGCCATCTTGCCTTCCTCGCGCTCTTGGAGGGTCTCGCCGACGCAGACGATGGGGGTGAGCCCGGCGGCGAGGGCCGCCTTGAGTTTGAGGTTGACGGTCTCGTCGGTCTCGGCGAAATACTGGCGGCGCTCGGAGTGGCCGAGGATGACGTACCGGACGCCGAGATCCTTGAGCATGGCGGCGGAGATCTCGCCGGTGTAGGCGCCGGCGTCCTTCCAGTGCATGTTCTGGGCGCCGAGGCCGATTTTGGAGCCCTTGAGCGCCTGGGCGGCGGCGGGGATGTCGGTGAAGGGGACGCAGACGACGACGTCGACGCCGCAGTCGCCATCGTTGGTGGCCTTGCGGATGCCCTCGATGAGACCGGCGGCCTCGGAGGGGGTCTTGTTCATCTTCCAGTTTCCTGCGACGATCTTGGTGCGCATGGCGATGCTGTCCTTTCGTTGATCAAAAGCGTGTCAGACGGGGCGCTTCCCGATGCAGTCTTGCGGGCAGGTCTCGCATTCGCCGTCGCAAGGCTCCTCTTCTGCGCCTGTAGGGAGAGTATTAAAGCACGTTTCGGGGATTTCCTCAAGTCGCAGGGCCTGGGCGATGGTGAAGTCGCCGAAGTCGGTGCCCTCGGGGAAGTCGATGGCGTAGTAGGCCTCCTCGTCGATCTCGTCGAAGGCGAGCCAGTCGAAGCCCACCTCGGCGGAGACGTCGCGCGGGGTGAGGCCCAGGCGGGCGTAGAGGTCGGGGCCCACGCCGGCGTCGCAGTTGAGCAGGTCGACGAGGTCGGCGCCGGGGCAGGCGATCTGCCATTGCCCGAGGTAACGGAGGTCGAGCGCGTCGTCGTCCTCGGCGGGAAGGTCTTCCGGTTCGGTCATGGGAGCAGCTGCCAGTAGATGAGGCGGTCGGGGAGCTCGCCGTAGGCGTCGCGCCAGACGAGGGCGACGGCGCGGGCGGTGGCGAGCGGGCGGTGCTGGGAGAGGTCGCGCCCGGAGTTGTAGGCGATGGAGTCGGCGCGGAGGATGAAGAGGAAGAGTTGCTGGCGGTCGCCGAAGCATTCCTTGCCGATGGCCACCAAGGTGGTCAGGTCGTTCTGCCCGAGCTTGTCGGAGGAATGGGCGGTGTTGTAGGCCTCCATCTTATCGACCAGCGAGGCGCCGGCGGAGGTGCCGGTGTTGCTCTGGACGATGGCGTCCTCGATGGTCTTGGGGCGCGTGGGCGTGGCGGAGGGGCCGCCGACGTAGACGGGATACTCCTGGCGCCAGGAGTTGGTGTCGGCGGAGATGGAGGTGGGGATGGGGAAGAGGTAATCGCGGATGAAGACGTCGTACTTCGCCTCGGTGTCGAGCGTGGCGTTTTGCACGGAATCCTCGCCCAGCGCCTTGAGGTCCTCGGTGACGAGCGCGTCGGGGACGCGGGCGATGGAGGCCGCGGATTCGAGGCGCTCGTAGGAGACCTTGGCGGCCTGCTTGATGGAGGAGGGGATGCCCATCATGGCGAATTGCTTGATGCGCTGGCTGATGGGGTAGTCGTCCATGCCGGCGAAGACGCTGACGATGCCGCGGTGCTCCTCGGGGAAGTTCTTGCCGGAGAACCCGTCGAACATCGTGGTGAGGTCGATGGCCTGGTCGTAGCCGGAATAGAGGGAGCTGCCGGTGAAGGCACCGTCGTTGAAGTCGGTGACGGGGACAGTGCGGAAATAGGAGGCGCGGCCGACCTGGGTGTAGTAGGTGGAGATGTTCTGGGCGTTGTAGGCGCTGATGTTGGGGTGCCAGGTGCGCTCGTCGAGCGGGAGGGGCAGGAAGCCGATCTCGGCGGGGAGGAGGAGTTGGCCGCAGTCGTTGTAGCCGTAACGGATGTCCTCGACGTTCAGGCCCCAGACGAAGGGGACGAGGTCGTCGTTGGCGGTGGCGTAATCCTTCTGCACGTCGGAGGGCTGATCGGTGCCGGAGGTGATCTGCCCCTCATAGAGGAAGAGCCAATGCGGGGAGGAGAAGTTGGGGCGGGCGGTGGAGGCGGCGGAGCCGTACTCGGTGGGCGGTGCGCCGGCGGAGCCCATCATGGGCGGGAGCCAGTTGTAGCGCGGGTCGATGGCGTACCACGTGCCGTAGGCATAGGAGGCGACCTGGCAGGAGGCGCTCGTGTCGGAGCACGGCTTGAGCTCGGCGTCGTCGAACTTCAGGGTGTCGTTGACGGGGAAGCGGACCGTCGGGTCGCCATCGAGCTTGGAGGTGGCGGTGTAGGTGTAGGTGGTGGCGCCGCCTTCGTTCTTGGATTCGGCCTTGGCCTCCCACCAGACCTTGACCTTGGCCTCGACGGGGCGGGTCACGCGGAAGTAGCGGAGGTCGAACTCCCTGATGTCGCCGTTCTGGTTGAAGCGCTCGACGATGTCGGTGGGGTACTTGGAGGCACCCCAGGTGGAGGTCGTGTCATAGACGCCCACCGGCGCGAGATCCACGACGTCGCTCCCGTTGGCGATCTTGACGCGGAAGAGGAAGTCGACCAGGAAGGTGAGCGTGATTTCCTTGGGCTCGGAGACGGTGGTGGCGGAGCCGTTCTGCTCGACGCGGACGCCGATGCAGTCGGTGAGTTTCGCGCCGTCCAGGTCGAGCGCCTTCGGAGTGAAGGAGAGTTCGGCGGCGCCTTCCTCGAAGACCTGCTCGGAACCGCCGGCGGGGGCGAGCCCCGCGCCGCCGGCCTTCAGGTCGGTCGCCTGGCCGGCCGTGGGGAAGACGTCCGCGAGCGCGGAACCGTCCACGGAGGCTGCGGCGAAGAGCGCGCCGATGCCCTCGGGCTCGGCCGTGTAACTTTCCGTGCTCTCCTCGCGGCCGGGCCAGTAGGCGCGCAGGCCGGCCTTGAGCGTGGCCTCGGGGAAGGTGAGGGAGAGGTCTTCCTCGGTCTCGAAGGTCTTGAGCAGACCACTCTGGGTGGTGATGGAGCCGCTACCCTTCATGGTCTTGCCCTCGAAGAGCTCCTTGACGGCCTTTTGGATGTCGGAGGCGATCTTGCCGCTGTCCTCCCACCCGTCCTGCAGGTAGGCGACCTCGGAGAGCATGGGGACGTTCTCGACGGTGGGGATGGCGTTGTTGTAGAGGTCTTGGTCGTAGGCGGTGTCGTATTCGCCGGGCTTGGAGTCGGTGTCGACGTAATCGCGCAGGAGGCGGGCGAGGCTGGTGCCGACGGTGGAGGAGACGCCGAGCGTCTCGCGGACGAGCGTCTCGACCTCGCAACCGGCGGTGAGCATCTGCTCGTCGACGTCGTTGCAGGCGATGACGGTGGTGGAGCCGGAGCCGGAGTTGGAATCGTGGCGGCGGGCGCCGGATTCGTTCTCGCGTTTCTCGTTGGGCCAGAAGCCATAGACGGTGAAGGGGGAGAAGGGGCCTTCGCCGCCCTCGTTCAGCGCGCTTTCCCAGGAGTAGGGGAAGATGCCCTTGGTCTCGCGGGTGAGCTCGGAGGCGGAGTCGACGCGCGCGGCGTAGGTGGCGAGGTCGGCGCCGGAGGCGAAGGTGGGGAGGCCGACCTCCGTCGCGTCGGCCTGGGAGGGGAGCAGGTCGAAGTCGTCCTGCGAGGCGTTGGCCGAAGAGATGGAGCCGAAGGCGAACTCGCTGCCGGTGAGGCCGATGCCGCGCCGCTGGGAGGTGGAGCCGACGGCGTTGATGTCGAGCGCATCGGAGAGGTTGACGATGGCCCAGGCCATGCGGCCGACGGTGGCGGTCTGGACGTCGTCGGCGACGTTTCCGGTGGCGATGGTGGTGCCCTTGACGACGGGGATGTCGACGTCGATGGGCTGCCAGTTGGCGGCGCGGTCGATGTTGTAGGCGCCGGGGTTGGTGGCCGCGCCCGCGTGGACCTCGCCGGAGCCGTTGGGCGGGGCGTCCATCTCGAGGGTCTCGTAGACGGGGTAGGCGAAGGCCGGCGGGATGTGGCGGAGGACGGCGTCGTCAAGAAGGTAGGCGATGGAGTCGTCGGCGCTGGAACTGGAGCGGGTGGAGGAGATGAGGCGGCCGTAGGTGGAGGAGTCGCCGTCGTAGCGGAAGGGGGCGAGGCGTTCGACGGTTCGGGTGGAGGGGTTGGCGGGGTCGAGGCCGTCGGCCTGGTTCTCCATGTGGTATTGGAGGGCGATGCGGGCGTTGGTGAAGGCGATTTCGAGCAGTTCGCGCGCCTGCAGGCCGCGGCGGTAGGAAGAGGCGGCGGCGCGCTCGGTGCGCATGGAGATGGCGAAGGCCACGGCGCTGATCATCAGGAAGCCGAGAAGGCCTAGGACGATGAGCAACGCGGAGCCGCGGCGATCGGAAGCGTGGGGGGAACGGTTCATGGCGATCTCCGATCAGGTGTTGGACAGGGGATCCAGCAGACGGTGGCGCCCCAGCGCGGGAAGGATGATCTCGTAATCCTCGTCCTGGGAGTCCTTGGGCTCGAAACGGCGCACGCGGATGTAATAGGGGTTGCCCCACGGGTCGCAGATGCGGTTGCGGCGGAGGGAGTCCTGGCCGGCGCGGTAGAAGGCGTAGCCGGCGTCGTTGCGGTCGGTGGTGAGGGCGGAGGTGAGTGCGGAGGAGATCTCGGCGGTGCCCTCGCTGAGGCCGAGCTCGGACATCGGGTCGCCGGTGTCGTCGGATTCGCCGGTGGTGTCGAGCTGGGTGAGGAGATAGAGGCGGATGGCGTTGCCGAGCTCGCGCGCCTCGGCGGTGGCCTTGGTGACGCGGGCGGTCTCGCGGGCGCTCATCGAGGAGGAGAGGAAGGTCGCCGCCAGGATGCCGATGATCACGATCACGACGAGGAGCTCGATGAGCGTGAAGCCGGCCCGAAGGGAATGGGAAGGTGTGCGCATGACAAGCCCTTTCCGATCAATTGGTTTCGCCTTCCACCCAGGGGCGGATGTCGTCGTCGGTGCCCCATTCGCCGTCGGGGCCGGCGGAACCGACGTAAATCTCGTAGTCATAGACGGAGGCGGGGGTGGCGGGGCGGACGGTGACGCGGACGCCCGCGGCGTCGTAGGCGGAGGTGAAGGCGGCGGCATCCTGCGGGGCGATCCGCTCGAAGGAGATGCTGCCATCGCCGAGGTCGAAGGTCGACTCGCTGCCGCCGTCGTTCGAGGCGCCGTAACCGGAGGCGCCGTCGGTGCCGAAGGCCTCGACCTTGCGGGTGACGGAGCCCGAGCCGCCGGTGTAGACGACGTGGACCAGCTCGCGGGAGGTCTTGTCGTCCTCATCCAGCATGTCCGGCGGCGTGAGCATCCAGAAATCGAGGGTGGAGCCATCGAGGGCGAGGCCGGTGATGGGGATGTTGCCGTTCTGCGAATCGAGGGCCTCCTGGCGGATGCTCTGGTCGGAGGCGCCGGGGCCAATGGCGAAGTTGGCGGGGTCGACGATGGAGGCGAGGTCGCGGCTGATGGCGCCGACGACGGCGCGGACGGCGGACTGCGCGTTCGAGCGGCGCAGGCCGAGCGACCACGCCAGGCTCGTCTGTTGGAAAATGCCGGCGACGACCATGACGATGACGGTGAGGATGGCCATGGCCACCAGCACCTCGATGAGGGAGAAGCCGGAGCGGGATGTCTGTCGGGCGGGGATCATGCGCGTGGCCCTCCATCAATTCGCGGCACCGTTGGCCGCCGGATCCAGAATCACGCGCAGACCGTAGTTCGCGGCGCTGAGGAGCGCGCGCTTGTTCTGGTCGGCGTTCTCGCCGGTGACCAGGATGCCGAGCGTGACGATCTTCTTGTCGTCGAAGAAGTTGCTGACGTCGGTCTCCTCGATGGCCCAGGCGCGGTAATAGACACCGGAGTCGTCTTTGTGGGATCCGAGGTCGCCGTTGGAGGAGGTGCTCGGGCGCTCGCCGGCGTCCTCGTTCCACTGGAAGCCCGGGGAGGTGTCCATGTAGTCGGCGATGAGGCTCTTGAGGTCGTTGACGTCGGTGGCCTCGACGGCGGCGATTTTTGCGGCGCCGACGAAACGGTCGGCGAAGGCCGCCACGCGCATCTCCTGGCGGGCGGCGAGGCTGTCGCGTAGGCCCACGGGGAAGAGGCCGAGGAGGGCGAGCGCGCCCCCGGCCAAGACGAAGATGGCCATGTTGACCTCGATGAGGGAGAAGCCGGCGCGGGCGAGCGAACGGGAAAGTCTCATGGCGGGCTCCTTAGTTTTCGCGGACTTTGACGGTGCCGTCGGCGTCGACGTTGATGGAGAAGGAGGGCGCCTCGGAGGAGAAGGCGAGGGAGGCGGAGATGGCGCCGGCGTTCTCGACGCGGCCGTCGGGGGTGAAGATGAAGGCGGTGCGGTCGCTCCCGAAGGAGTACATCCGCGGGAGGGAATACGTGCTGGTGACGCGCACGCCGAGCGGGAAGGGCTTGCTGGGCACGCCGTTGCTGTCGCGCAGCTCGGCGACGAAGAAGCCGAGGTTTTTGTTGCCGTTGTAATCCAAATCCTCGGAGGCGGTCATCTTGAGTTTCTCGCCGTCGTAGTACTCGTAGTCGAGCGAGTCGACGCGGTTGCCGCTGTTCTCGTCGGCCGCGTCCTCGGCGGTCAGGGTGTCGTCGTTGACCACGTTCTCGACGCGCATGAAGGAGTCGTTCTCGGCGTCGTCGATGTTGATGAGGCGCTCGTTCACGCGGATGGTGCCGAGGACGTCGCGCTGGACGCCGAAGGGTGCGGCCAGACGGCGCCCGCTGGGCCAGGCGCGCCCGACGTACTGGAAGAGCGCGTAACGACCCTGCTTGCCCTTTTGGGTGGTGCTGCCCACGTCGAACTCCTGGTCCACGTTGTAGCAGATGACCACAAAGGTCTTGCCCATGATGCAGGCCTGCTGGCGGGCGGAGAGGAGCACGTCACGCAGCTGGTTCCGGCTCTTGGTGAGCGATTCCGTGCGTTGGGCGCCGAAGAAGGCGGTGGAGGCCATCGTCAGGAGCAGGGCGGCGATGCCGACGACGACCAGCAGCTCGATGAGCGTGAAGCCCGCCCGGCTCGGGGCGATGGGCTGGGCGTGAGGGTTCCGGGGCATGGCGCGGTCTCCTTCCATGGCGTCAGTGCAGGCTGATCACTTTGTTGAAGTCCGAGTCGCCGGGGACTTCGACGGAATAGTGGTCCAGGTCGAAGTCGAAGGTGATGCGGATGGGCGCGAAGGCTCGCGATTGGCTGAGGGCGCGGTAACGCGACTGCGGGGTCTTGCGCATGGTCACCAGGAAGCCGATCATCGAGTTCGAGGAGACGCCGCCGCTGGCGAGGGCGGCATCGAGCTGGGTGACGGTGGTGCCGTTGCAGACATAGAGCATGGAGGAGTCGGTGAGATAGGCGCGGAGCGTCTCGTCGCGCCGGCCGTTCGTGTCGCGGCCGTAGAGCAGCATGATGACCTCGGCGTTGGCGTTGGAGGCGCGGTTCGAGGTGGTGACGGTGCCGTAGGTGACGCTCGTGGCGGTGTCGGAGACCGAGCCGGCGATGGGCCATTCCCCGTTCTCGTTCTTGTAGGCCATGATGGCGCTGTGGATCTCGCGCCCCATGGCGGTGCGCTTGGTGTTCTCCGAGCCGCGCAGGACGCGCGCCACGGCCAGGCTGCCAAGCCCCACCAAGACGCCCAAGATGACGATGACCACCAGGAGCTCGATGAGCGTGAAACCCGCCTGGCGCCGCGTGTAAAGACCCTTCAACATGACTTTGCCTCCTTTTCGCCGGCGTTACCAGCTCTGCGCGTAGGTGATGCCCGCGTTGCGGTCCGCCTCATCCTCCGGCCAGCACCAGACGGCCGCGTCCGCGCGCACGGTGCCGCCGCCGACCTCGCTGGGCAGCTCGATCACGCCGTCCTCGTCGTCATCCAGCACGAATTGGTAGAGGTGGTCGGTCACCGCGTTGCCGGACATCCCTTGGCGGAAGCGCTTGAGGCCGATGGGGTCGAGGAGGCCGTAGCGTAGCTCGGACTCGCTGTCGCGGTTGCGTTTGAGGCCGCTGGCGGTGTCGTTGCTGTTCGAGGAATCGATGTACATCACGTCGAAGGCGCCGGCCTTGCCGAGGATGGCGCACATATCCGTGTCCATCTCCTGCGTGCCGGAGCGCTTCACGGCGTCGGGCCAGAAGCCGACGTCGTTGTGGTAGGTCGTCCAGGCCGCGGCGAGCTGGGCGCAGACATCCGCCGCGTTCTTTTGGCGGGCCTGCTCCATGAAGTGCCCGTAGGCGCCGAGCCCGGCACCGACCAGGATGCCGAGGATCACGATGACCACCAGCATCTCGATGAGCGTGAAACCTTGCTTGAGCGTGCGCATGGCGAACCTCCCGGAAATCCTCAGTCGTCGTCCTCGTCGGCGGCCACGCCGGCGCTCGTGATGTCGTCGCCCGTACCGAACTTCCCGTCGGGGCCGGCGGAGACGATCTCGCCCACGCCGCCGTAAAGGCGGTACTTCAGCGAGTGCTCCCAAGCATCCTGGTCGATGCCGGCGTTGTAGGTGGACGAGTCGCAATAGGGGCAGACGCTGACCTCCTCGTAGACGAGGCCGTCCTTCTTGAGCCGCTGCCACGAGCGGTAGATGGATTGCAGGTTGGGGTCGGCGGCCTCGGAGGCGACGACGTCGTCGAGGTTGTTGCCCACGCTCCGCTTGCCGAACTCCTTCTCCCAGCCGTCGCCGCCCTTGCCGGCGGGGTCGTTGAAGCACTGGTCGTAGAAGTCCTTCATGGAGTCGTCGCAGTTGCTGTACATCGTGGTGCCGCGCGGGATGAAGTGCGAGCAGAGGCCGAAGGGCTGTTGCTTGCTCTTGTTCGACGAGGCGCTGCAATACGAGCACGACCCGCCGTCGCGCGCCAGGAAGGTGAAGTTCAGCGGCGCGTAGCCGTCTTCGTCCACGTTCGTCACGCGCGGGTAGTTGCCGTAGAGGTTGCGGTACTCCTCGAGGAGCGAGGCGACGGCCTGGATCTGCGCGGTCGTCTCGGCGATGGCCGCCTTGTCGCTCCCCGCGCCGACCAAGCGGAAGATGCCCGCCGCGAGGATGCCGATGATGACGATCACCGCCAACATCTCGATGAGCGTGAAGCCCTGTCTCAGGTTACGCATGGGGGTGTCTCCTTAGCCGGCCTGCTGGCCGATGGTGCCGATGATGGAGATCAGGGGCATGAACATGGCGATGACAATGCCGCCGACGATCACCGCCAGAAAGATGATCATGATCGGCTCAATCACCGAGGTCATGGCCGCGACCGCGTTGTCCACCTCGTCGTCGTAGGTGTTGGCCACGCGGATGAGCATCTCCGGCAGGGCGCCGGTCTCCTCGCCCACCTCCACCATCGAGACGACCATGGGCGGGAACTCGCCGCACGCGCCCAGCGGCGCGGTCATGCCCTCGCCCTCCTTCACGCTGTCATGCACGGTTTGCAAGGCGCGCGCCATGATGGCGTTGCCCGTCGTGTCCTTCACGATCGCCAAGGCCTGGAGCACCGGCACGCCCGAGCTCAGCAGCGTGCCGAGCGTGCGCGTCAGGCGCGCGACGATCGTCTTCTGCGTCAGGTTGCCGAAGACCGGCGCGCGCAGGGCGATGCGGTCGTTGACCAACACGCCCATCGGCGTCTTGGCGAAGAGTTTGTAGAGCACCACGACCGCCGCGATCGCCGCGAAGAAGAAGAGCCAATAGTGCTGCACCCACTGCGAGAAGGAGATGACGATCTGCGTGAGCAGGGGCATCCCCTCGCCGCCCATCAGGTCATCGAAGATCTGCTGGAACTTCGGAATCACCGCGAGCATGAGGAAGACCACGATGCCGATCGCCGCCACCAGGACCACGATCGGGTAGGTCATCGCGCCCTTCACCTTGTTCTTGATCTTCTCGCCCTTCTCCATGAACTCGGCCAGACGGTTCAGCACCGTCTCCAGCACGCCGCCGGCCTCGCCGGCCTTCACCATGTTCACGTACAGGTGGTTGAAGATCTTCGGGTAGTTCGCCAACGATTCCGAGAAGGTGTTGCCCGTCTCGACCGTCTCGATCATCCCGGCGAGGGCCTCCTTCAGCGTCTCGTTCTGGCACTGCCGGTGCAACACGCGCAACCCGCGCAGGAGGGGCAGACCCGCATCCACCAGCGTCGCCAACTGCCGCGTGAAGACCATCAGATCCTTCGTCCCCACCCCGGCCCGCAGGAACTTCGGCAGCTTGATGTTGATCTCGCCCTTGCGCTTGGGCTTGGCCGCGGGCTTGGCCGCCGGCGCGGCAGCCTCTGCCTCCGCGTCCTCCCGCACCTGCCCGATGGCCTTGGGCGTCAGGCGCATGGCGCGGATCTTCTCGATCGCGGCGCTTTGCGACTCCGCCTCCACCGTGCTCAGCACTTCCTTGCCTTGCGAATCCAACGCCTTGAATCTGAACTTGGCCATCGTCCGTGTCCTCGTTTGCGAAATCCCGGGCACTCGCCCTTTCCACGTTACAAGCTCATATCATACAGGGAACCGCCCAAAACCGCAAGCAAAAAATGCTTGCCTGGGCTCTTCAGAGTTTTTAGTGGGTCGGAGTGGAAGCGCGGGGGAAAGTATGGTAAAGAGGGGACATGAAAACGA
>CALXMV010000030.1 GCA_944389565.1 uncultured Kiritimatiellota bacterium | reverse complement strand
GCCAACTACCGTATAGCCATCCTCTTCCATTGCGGCGCGCTTCCACACCCGACCCACTAAAAACTCTGAAGAGCCCGCTCCGCGCCCATGCGCGGCGGCGTGTTTTTTTTTGCTTGCGCCGGCGGCGGAAATGGGGTAGACTAACACCAAAACCGAGGAAGTGAAAAATGAAAATCATCTGTGACACCAATCTGCCCCTTGGGCGCACCCTTTTCAGCACGCTGGGGCAGGTGACGCTGGTCGACGGCACGAGGCTCACGCGCGAGGTTGTGCGCGACGCGGAGCTCCTCATGGTCCGCGACACCCCCATCAACGAGGCCCTGCTTGGCGGCACCTCCGTGCGTTTCGTGGGCACCGCCGTGACCGGCACCGACCATGTGGACGACGCGTGGCTGGCGCGTGCCGGCATCCGCTGGGTCAACGCCCCGCGCGCCAACGGCGAGAGCGTGGCCGACTACTGCACCGCCGCCCTCTTGGAATACGCCCATATGCGCCACCGCGTCCTCTCCGGTGCCACGGTCGCCCTCATCGGCGTGGGCTGGATCGGCGACATGATGCGCCGCCGCTGCGAGGCCCTCGGGATGCGCGTGCTCTGCTGCGACCCCCCGCGCCAGGAGAACCCCATCGACACGGCCGCGCAGGGCTTCCTGCCCCTCGCCGACACCCTGCGCGAGGCCGACTACGTCATCCCCTTCGTCCCCCTCACCAAGGCCGGCCGCCACCCCACCTGGCACATGCTCGACGCCGCCACCCTCGCCGGCGTGAAATACGGCGCCGTGCTCATCAACATGGCCCGCGGCGCCGTCTGCGACACCGACGCGGTGGTCGCGGCCCTGCGCGAGGGCCTCATCGGCGACGCCATCATCGACACCTGGGAGGGCGAGCCCAACTTCTCCGCCCAGCTCGCCGACCTCGCCTTCCTCGCCACCCCCCATCTCGCCGGCCACTCCTACGAAGGCAAGGTCAACGGCACCCTCGCCATCTACCACGCCGCCTGCGCCTACCTGGGCAAGCAACCCTCCATCCAGCCCATCCTCCCCCCGCCCGTCGTCCCCCGCATCGAGCTCGACGCCGCCGGGAAGGCCGAGGAGGAGGTCCTCTGGTTCCTCACCCAGAAGCTCTCCATGGTCGTCGCCGATCACCTCAACTTCCTCGACATCGTCCACCTCCCCGAGGCCCAACGCGGCCGCCGCTTCGCCGCCCAACGCCGCACCTATCCCTACCGCCGCCAATTCGGCGCCACCACCGTCGCCCTCGCCCACGCCACCCCCTCCCTCCTGGCCAAGGCCGCCGCCCTCGGCTTCAAGGTCGAGGGATAAGGCCGGGCCCGACGCCAGGCGAACGCCGCCCCGGGGCGCCCCACAAGGCGCCCCGCATCGTCCCCGCCCACCCCCCACGCCCCCGCCAAACCCTCCCGACCCTCATCCCCGCCCCTTAGGGTTTTGCCCCGAACCCTAGGAGGTTCCGCCCCGAACCCTCCCGACTTTGGCCCCCGCCCCCCTGAGGTTTTGGGGGAAGACCTAGGGATTCGTATCTGTGCCCACTGGGGGCATGCGGCGGAGTCCCACCCCGATGCCAATCCGCCAATTTGCTATAACGCAGACACCTCACAACCTCATAAAACCGACCAGGCGTCGTCAAACCATGTCACCTGTCAACCGATTGAAACTCCGCAACAACACACATCCATCATCCCCGTTGGTACCTATTTTTTATGAGAGGGCGGGAGTACCTGTGGGGTCAGTCGGACAGATAGGCCTCGATGGCCGCGCCGGCGATGAGGATGATGATTCAGAGGACGATGGCCAGCGCCCATTTTGCCGGGGTCCATCCGTGCTGTTGCTCTTGCATTGGTTTTCTCTCCTTCTCATGCGTGGGATTATAGCACATTCAGCAGGCCGAGGAGGAGGGCGCCGAGCATGGCGAGCTTTTCGGCGTCGCCGAAGTGGTCGTCCTTGCCAGGCGGGGTCTGCCAGAGGCCGGCGATGGGGCGTTTGGCGGTGACCTGCGTGGCGTAGCGCGGGTCGGCGGCGGCGCCGCGGAAGAGCCACCAGCCGGCGCCCTTGCCGGAGATGCCGTCGGCCACCAGGTCGAAGATCCTGCTCTGGTCGTAGGTGACGGTGGCGATCTGGCGGCGGCGGTCGCCGGAGCGGGCCTTGCCGCCGGCGCGGTCGAGGTAGGCGGTGCGGTGGAGCGCGCCGCCGAGGCGCGCGGAGCCGTAGGCGGGGATGACGCCCTCGATGCGGGCGGCGAAGTCGAGCACCTCCTTGGTGCGGTAACGCGCGTCGATGAGGCAGGCCTGCGCGCGGCGATCGTCGATGAAGCGCAGGAGGCCGTCGAAGGTCTCCGGCTCGGCGAGGTCCACCAGCCCGCTCTCCCCGCCGGGGGCGAACTCGCGGCACACGGCCACCAGCCGGTCGATCTGCACGTCCACGCCCACGATGCGCACGCGCTCGCCGAGCGCCGCGGGGTCGGCGGCGGGGAAACTCTCGCCGCGGGCGTAGTCGAGCTCCAGCCGCCCGAGGTCGGCACCGGCGATGTCCTCGTAGTCGGCCACCCAGGGCTCGGCGAGCTCGCCGTTCACGAAGGCGCGCAGCTGGGTGCGCCCGGCGCGCTTGGCCTCGATGAAGTGGGCGACGACGTACCCCAGGCTCACCCACGGCGCGGCGAAGGAGGGGAGCTGGTAGGAGCGCACGCCCGGCACCTGCGCCGTGCCCTCGGCGCGCCACTCGCCGGCGGCGACCATGCGGTCCTTGGCGGCGTTGTCGTGCGGGGCCCCGCAGGCGCGGCAGACGAGGCGGGCGGTGGCGGCGATCTCGCCGGGGGTCTTGTCGTCCCCCGCGTCGAAGCGCACGTCGGCGAAGGCCAGCGGCTGCCAGTGCCCGCACCGCTCGCACCGCACGAAGAGCCGCCGGCGGTCGCCCTTGAGGAACTCGCGCCAGATGACGCCCCCCTCGGTCGTCGGCGTGCTGGTGAAGAGCTCCTTTTGCCGGCCGGAATAGGTCTTCGTGCGCTGCTCGATGAGCTTGATGGGGTCGCCCTCGCTGGTGAACTCCGGCGGGAACTTGTCCGTCTCGTCGAGCACCGTGTAGCGGCAGGGCTTGGAGGCCATCTTGCTGGGCGAGCCCGCGCCGATGAGGTAGACCAGCGAGCCGCGCAGGGCGTAAAAGGCCTTCTGCCAGTGGGCGCGCCTGTCGCGCGGCACCAGCGCCTTCAGGTCGGGGCTGTCCTCCAGCGTGGGCTTCACGCGCGTCTCGCCGAAGGTCTTGGCCTCGTCGATGGCCGGCTGGACGATCATGGTGGGGCCCGGCGCGAAGCGCCAGAGCCACGCCAACCCCACGATGAGCGCCTGCGTCTTGCCCGTCTGCGACCCGAAGCAGAGCACCACCCGGCGCACGTCCCGGTCGCAGATCGCGCGGAGCGGCTCGGCGATGTAGGGCGTCTTGGCCACGTCGTAGAAACCGGGGCGCGCGGTGCCCTGCCGCGCCGAGATGAGGACGTTACCCCTCGCCCAGACCGTCACCTCCGGCGGCGCCCTCAAGGGGATGGGCGGCATCGCAGCGCGCAACGATTCGAGGAAGGCGTTTAAGGATGGCCGCATAGTCGGCGCGGAACTGCGCTTTGGCCGCCTCGCCCTCATCCTTCGTCTCCAGAATGTTCTCGATGCTCGTCAGGAAACACTGCGCCAGCTCCGCCAGCAGGTCGATCGCCAGATCCCGCGCGATGAGCCTGCCCTCGGCCTCGGCGATGCGGATCTCCTTCAGCCGCGTGGCGGCCACCAGGTCGTCGCGCTTGGCCTCCTCCAGGCTCTTCTCCGGCGCGCTCGCCGGGGCGTCCCTGCCCTTCCGCCGGCGCTCGACGGCCACGCTCGGCCGTTGCGCCAGGCGCGTGTACTGCTCCAGGTCGTAGAGCCCGTCCTCCCCCGGCCCCACGCCGAAGGCCTTCAGGCGCTTGCTCACCTGCTGGCGGCTCACGCCCAGCTTCCGAGCTATCGCCGCCTGCGTCAGCCGCTCGCCCATGGCCCGCGCTCAATCCGCCAGCGCCTCGTTGATGTCCGCGAGCGTGCCCAGTTGCCTGTCGAACTGCGTGGTGTTGGCCGTGATGTTGACGGTGACCTCGTTCTTTGCCATACTTCACCTCAGGAAGGAGAAAAGCCATGAAACGCCGGGAAGGCGATACGGGAGAGGACTTTTTCGACTGGTTTTTCTATGACGGGCATCGGACCGAGGAGGACCGGCGCGCGGACGGCGAGGCCGGGCTGTTCCTGTTTCGGTGCCTCCTTGGCGTCGCGGCCCTTGTCGGCCTCGCCGTCGGGTTCCTCGCGCTCGTCGCGTGGTGCCTGCGCGGGTGAATGCGGCGTTGGGGGCGGCGCACGGCTCGCCTCGGTTTCGCCGCCGGGCGCCTATGCGCCGCCGTAGAGCGCCTCGGGGAACCAGTAGGCGCCCTCGAAGGTCTTGGAGACCTCGGCCCACCGGTCGCCGCGGATGGCGACGGTGACGCCCGTGGCGCGCCACTTGAGCGCCGTGTCGGGGCACACGTAGCGCGCCTTCGCCTCGCCCAGCCAGTCGACGACGTCCGCCCAGGCGAGCGTCGCGTCCACCGCGCCCACGGCTACGCCGAATAGCGCGTTGAGTCGGAAATAGCGCGTGGCGGTGGCCTGCCAGCAGGGTTCGGCGCGGGTCGTCACGCCCATCGCCACGAGCTTGGCGTATTCGAGCTCCGCGCCGGTGAGCGCCTGGATGGCGGCCGCGTTGCCGGAGCGGACGTAGCCGCGGAGCTCCACGCACCGCGCCGGCGCGATCGCCGTGAAGTTCGTGGGGGAGGTGACCGTCTCGATCGGGCGGGCGGTGGAGCCCATCGCGAGGGAGAGCGTGGGCGTGCGGGCGTCGGCCTCCGTCGAGGGGCTCGCGCTGGCCGCGGCGTCGTCGGTCACCGTCAGCGACGCCCACGCCCCGTCGGGCGAGACGCTCACGCGCGGCGTGCCGGCATGGTTGGCCAGCGCGGCCGCGCTCCACGTCTCCAGCGTCTCGGCCGGCCCGCGGTAGACCGTCACCGCCGGCTCGCCGGCCACCGAGGGCGTCCGCGAGGCGACGAGATAGCCCGCCGCCGGGAGCCCGAGGAACTTGCTGGCCTCCGCCATCACGCCCTCCCGCAGAAAAGCACGCCCGCGAAGCCGGCGGTGCCGCGCGGCATGAGCGCCTCGGCGGCGGGGAGCGCGCCGGCGAGCTCCTGGGTGAGGGCGGCGGCGCGGTCGCCCAGCTGCCCCAGGTCGCGCCGCGTGAAGCTGCGCCCGCCCAGCGAGTAGGAGGACACCGTCTCGCCGCCGAGCTTGGCCAGCGCGTCGCGCGCGGCCACGCACTCAATGATGAGCCCCTCGGCGTAGGCCAGCCACACGGGGTTCGCCGCGCGGGCGTTCGCCCGTGCGCACTCCAGCAACGCGGCCTTCAGCCGCTCGTTCTCCGGCGAAAGCTTCATGCCTGGACCTCCTCCCGGTGCTTCCACGCGTCGTAGACCGTCTGGAGCGCCGTGTCGATGGCGCAGTCGCCCAGTTCGCGCCCCGCGGCCTTCAGCGCGGCCACCAGCCGGTCGCGGGCGTAGACCCACGCCTTGTCGCCCGTCAGCCCCTCGGCGACGGCCGCCTGGATCGCCTCCAGGCAGAGCCCGACCAGCTCGTCGTCCTCGGCGATCGCCTTCGCGCGCTCGATCACCGCCTCGCACACCGCCAGCAAGAGCGAGCGCACGCCCCCGCGGATCCAATCCCACAGTCTCTTCAGCCAGTCCATCTCATGTCTCCTTTCTGCTGGGCCTACTGGGCCTACTGATCACGCTAGGCCTACTAGGCCTACTGGGCCTTCTGTGCCCACTGGGAGCGCCCCTTACGGGGCGACCGGCCAACCCACGCGCGTGAGCATCGCCCGTCGCGCCGTCAGGCGCGCCTCCCAGTAGGCCTAGTCGGCCCAGATGGCCCACTGGGCCCATTCCGCCGTCCATCACTCCGCCTCCAGCAGTTCGAGCATCACCGCGTCGGGGACGTACCAGCCGGTGGCGCCCTCGCGCGTGCGGAGATAGACGTCCGGCGAGACCTCCGGCGCCCGGCGCACGGGCACCATCTCCCGGTCGGCGGGCACCACCGTGTAGGCGGAGCACCCGCAGAGGAGGCATAGGCCGACCAGTCCCGCTAGGAGGATGGGCCTTCTGTGCCCGCTGGGCCGGCTAGGCCCACTGGGAGCGCCCCATACGGGGCGACCGGCCAACCCACGCGCGTGAGCATCGCCCGTCGCGCCGTCAGGCGCGCCTCCCAGTGGGCCCAGTAGGCCCAGTTGCCCCAGTCGGCCCAGTGGGCCCAGTTGCCCCAGTCGGCCCAGTGGGCCCATCATCATCCGCTTCATCGCCGGTCCATCCTTTCCTGCCAGAGTCTGTTCATCTCCCGCTCGTCGTGCTCGGCCACGGCCCGGCGGAACGCCCGGCGCTCCCGCGCGCGCCGCACCGCCGGCAGCCACTCCGCCGCCTTCAGCGCCAATTCCAAAACCTTCTTCAGCCAGCTCATGCCATGACTCCTTTGCGATAGGCCCACTGGGAGGCGCGCCCCGTAACGGGGCGCGCGCCTTCTGGGCCCACTGGGCCCGCTAGGCCCACTATGCGCCCCTGACGGGGCGACGGGTCAACCCCCGCGCGGAGGCTTCGGCCGTCGCGCCAGCGCCTCCCAGCGCCTCCCAGTGGTCCCAGTTGGCCTAGTGGTCCCAGCGGGCCTATCCGCGGGGCCCCGCCCGCGCGCCGTCAGGCGCGCCAGCCGGCACAGCCGGCCCGGCCGCCCCCTCACTGCCCCCCTCCCAGCGCGAAGAGCTTACCCAGCAGGTCGCCCAGGTCGGCGGCCTTGACGGCCAAAAGAAAGATGACGATCCACTGGTAGTTGCAGCGCAACCACCCCAACGGGTCGTCGCGGAAGCGCGGGCATCCGTGCAGCTTGTCGATCTGCGCGGCCAGCGCCGCGAGCCCCTTGGCCAGATCGGTCTCCAGCGCCTTGATGTGCATCCGCGCCGAGACGTTGCAGAGCCCCGTGGCCTCCAGCTGGTCGGCCAACGCGTCCAGCTTGCCCTCCACCCCCGCCGCCTCGCCGTAGCGCGCGCGGAACGCGATCACGTCCTCCGCCTTCATGCCGCGGCCTCCCCGGCGCCGCTGGGCCATCTGGGCCCACTGGGCCGGCTAAGCCCACTAAGTGCGCGCCTGACGGCGCGACCGGCCAACCCACGCCCCGCGCTCCCGCCCGTCGCGCCGTCAGGCGCGCCCCAGTGGACCCACTGGGCCCAGCCGCGCGCGCCGAAGGCGCGCCCCAGTGGGCCTAGTCGGCCTAGTGGGCCTAGTTGGCCCAGCATCCTCATGCCGTAGTCCCCTTCAGCGCCGCCAAGAGCGCGTTGAACTGCGCCGCCACCTCCGCGACGCTCCCGCTGTCCACCACCGGCTGGATCGCGGCAAGCCGCGGCCCGAGGTTCACGCGCAGCCCGTAATCCGTCTTCTCGAGCCCGCTCGTCCCCTCGCCATAAAAATCGTCCGAAAGCGCCACGGACAGTCCGCCCGTCCCCAGCGAAAGCCCGGAGCGCTCCGTGGCGCCGCTGCCGGAGTCCACCTTCACGCAGAGACCGTCCATGTCCACGCGCAGTCCGCCGACCCCATAGAGCTTCACGCTCAGCGTGCCGTCGCCCGCCACCTTCAGCCCGGACGTCTCCCCCGCGCTGTCCACCTTCACCCCGCCCAGCCGCGACGCCGAAGCCACCGGCAACGTGTAGGCCTCTCCCCCCGTCGCCGAGACCTTTACCTTCCCGTCCGCCTGTTCCTCCAGCGTCACGTTCTCCCCAGCCACCAGCGCCGGCGACCGCTTCGCCAGCTCCCCGTCCACGTACGCCTTCGAGGGGAGCTGCACCGACCGGCTGTCCCCGGAATAGGCGAAGTAAAGAGTGAGGCAGATCGCCTCTCCGGCAATGTAGATCGCGTTGTCGATGGCCACTCTGGCGAGTCCGTCGAGCGTCTGCATCAGCGTGATGCCATCAAGGCCGGCGTCCGGCCATTTCGTGACCAACAGCTTCGTGCTGGGGACGCGGTCGTCCGCCGGCTCGGCGGGCATCGCCGTGTCGATGGCCACGGACGCGTCCTCGCCGGGGTCGCCCTTGGGCCCCTGCGGCCCGGTGTCGCCCTTCGGCCCCTGCGGCCCAGTGTCGCCCTTCGGCCCTTGGGGGCCGGTCTCACCCTGCGGGCCGGGCTCCCCCTGCGGGCCCTGCGGGCCGGGGGTGAGCTCGATTTCGGAGATGGCCTCTTCGCGGGCCTGCGCCTCGGCGGCGATGAGCGCCTTGAGGGCGTTCTGGATGGCGCCGTGGGCGCTTTCGTTGCCGTCGTGCTTGTCGAGACGGTTCGAGATGTCCTGGATCTGGGCGACCGTCTCGGGCTCGTAGACGCCGTTGGCCGAGAGCAGGTAAACCTTCGGCAGGGTGTCCTTGTCGCCGCGCACGGTGATCGCGCGCGCCTGGAAGGCGGTCGTGGAGTCGAGGTCCTCGATCCCCTGCCCCCGCCGCGTGCCGATGAGCAGGCCGCCGACCTCCCCCTGCTGGACGACGATAGCCCAGAGCCCCGCGACGTCGAACGGCGTGGCCCGCTCGGTCTGCTCCGGGTCGTAGAGCCCCACCCATCGCAGGTCGCCCCGGCCGAGCGTCACCGCCCCCACCTGCTCGGCGGTGACGGCGTGGGGGTTGTCGGTGCGCCCCGCGTGGGCGCCGACGGTCTCGGCGATGGCGGCCTGGACTTCCTCGGCCGTCCAATACTCGGGCTCGGGCAGGGGCGGGGGGTTCGCGCCGTCGAGCCAGTTCTTCACCACCGTGACGGGCATGGCGCAGAGGAGCGCGTCCCTGTCGCCGACGAGGAGGTGGAAGGTCTGCTCGAAGCCGACGGGAAGCCCCTTGAAGTCGGCGGCGACCTCGGCGGTGTTGAGGTCGAGGGCGCACGCGCCGGCCTCGCCGGCCACCTCGCCCGCGGCGCAGCGGGTGATCCCGTGCCACAGCTCCACGCGCGTGCCGGCGGGAAGCGGCGCGCCCTCCAGCGTGAGGGTGAGGGTCTCGGCGCAGAGACCGCCGAGGAAGCGGACGTCGGCGCAGGCCGACCGGTCGTGACGGATGGCGATGGCGATGCTCATGCCTTGGGGCGCGCGCGTTTAACGCCGGCGCCCGCCGTAAAGCGCCATGCCCCAAGGCATGAGCCAAGCGCCAGTCCAGATCGGGATCGACGTCGAGAGCCTGCGTGCCTTCCGCCAGGCGTTGCGGCGGTATGTCCTGGTGACGGGGAAGACGGTGGCCCAGGCGGCGCGGCGCCAATTGCGCAACGTGCTGATCAAGGCGCGCGCGGCGATCGTGGCGACGCCCCGGGAGGAGATCCCGAACTTCGCCGACGGCTCGGTGGCGCATTGCAAGATCGTGGCCTGGCGCCTCGCCCAACGCGTCGGGCGCACGATCGAGCGCAACCGTGCCGGCCAGTGGGTCTCCTACCGGCGCACGCGCTCGGCCTCCGGCCGAACCAGGAGGCGCGACAGCAACCTGCTGCGCTCCGGCCGCACGACCTACTCGCGCGAGTATGCCAAGCGCTTCGCCGAGAAGATGACCCGCACGCGCATGAATCACGCGCGCTTCTCGCGCCTGCTTTTCACGCGCGCGATGAAGGCGATCGTCGTAGCCTCCACGCGCAAGGGCACGCAGGCGACCGTGCGTTACCGGCATCTCTACCGCGCGACCCTGACCAACGCGCTCCAGAGCCGCGCGCTCTCCGCGCGGCGCTACCAGCCGGCCATCGACCGCGCCATCGCCGCCGGCCTGCGCGGCGCCGCGCGGGACATGGCGGACTACATCGACCGGAGGCTGGCGGGGCAATGGCGCTGAAGGCCTGTCATCGGGCGCACGCCTTCAGCAGGCAAAGCGCCAGCAACAGCGCGATGGCGATCGTCATCGCCGACGACGAACTGCAGGGCGCCCACTACATGAGCGCCGAAACGGCGGCGCGGCTTGGGGCGCGGCCGTAAAGCGCCGCGCCCCAAGGCATGATGCTCCCCCCGCCCATCCGCGGCTTCCGCAGCCGGCACATCAACGCGCTCCTTCGCGCGGTGGAGGCCGCGCGCCCGCTCCCCGGCGCGAACGTCACCGTGCGCGAGACGCCGCAGGGCACCTACATCGACGCCGAGCCCGGCGGCGGCACGGCCGCGCCCACCCCCGCCGCCACCCTCCCTTGGACCGTCGCGCTCCGCGAGGCGGCGGACGGGACGGCCTGGTGGTGCGTCTACGACCCCTCATGGGCCGCCACCCTCCCCTTCGCCGACCCCGACGCCGGCGAACGCCCCGACCCCTGGGCGTGCGCCGTCGCCGCCGTCACCCTCCGCCCCGAGGCCTACGCCGTGGAGGGTATCCCCGCCCCCTGGCGCCCCCTCCTCACCGACGCCCAGATCCAGGCCGGCACGGACGCCTGGTGCGCCTGGGCCACCTACCTCCACCCCGATGCCGCCCCCACCTCCGGCGCCGGCGCGCTGGGGCTCGACGTGGGGGACTTCACGGGGCACGCGCGCGCCGGCGTCACCCTCGAGGAAGGCGCCTGGATCCTCCCCTTCGCCGAGCTCGTCGTCCCCACCGGCGGCGGCGCCAAGACCCTGCGGAACCTCAACGTCGGCACCCTGCGCAACACCCTTTCCGCCGGCGCCTGCGCCATCCGCCGCCAGCCCGTCAACGCCTTCGGCATCCCCACCGGCGACTGGCAGGAGATCCCCGCCGGCGCCGAGGTCTCCGCCGACTTCCGCTACGCCCTCACCGAATGGTGGCAGGCCGACCTTGTGTGGGGAGACGCCCCCTACGCCGTCGGGCTCGGCGCGCTCGGGCTCGCGCGCTCGGGCGTCCTCTGCGTCTCCCACCTCTCCGACCATCTGGCCGGCGCCATCTGAAAGGAGCGCGCGGAATGGAAGGACGGATGATGGGCCGACTGGGACTACTGGCCCGACTGGGCCGGCTGGCGCCCCTTACGGGGCGACGGGCGGGAGCGCGGGGCGCGGGTCGGCCCGTCGCGCCGTCAGGCGCGCACAGTGGGCCTAATGGGCACAGTCGGCCCAGTGGGCCTATCCGGCCCATCCTCCTCGTCGGCACGGTGGGCCTAGTGGGGAGGAGGCCGGCGTGAGCGGCGTGCGGATCCTCCACCCCGGGCATATGCCCACCGTCACCACGGCGGCGCGAGGGCTTACGGCCGCGGCGTGCGAGGTGGGGCTTCTCGCCGGCCCGCAGGCGCTGGTCATGGACGCGCGTGGGCGCCTGCTCGTGCGCGACGGCCGGCGCCTCTCCGTGGCGGCGCCCTGCTGGGTGATGGCCGGCGAGCTCTATCCCCCCAAGCGGAACCTCGCCGTGGAGGTCACCAACGCCGGCTCCACCTACGACGACGCGAACGGCGGGCTCCAGGAGTACCTTTGGCAACGCGACCTGAACGTCTCCGGCGGCGTCGCCGGCCTCACCGACGCCACGGTCAGGGCGATGGTCGCCGAGATCGCCGGCCGCTTCAAGTCCGTCACCACCTACGGGTACTCCACCTGCGACACGATCGACTGGGGGGTGACGCGCGCGCCCCTCACCCTCCCCGGCGCGGCGGCGGACGTCTCCCCCGAGGCCCCCGACGGCTTCGGCAACGCCGCGCTCGTCCCCCTCAGCGCCGTCTCCTGCCGCTTCCAGTTCGCCCATACCTTCACGGGCAACACCGAGCGCGTGAGCCTCTTCTACCGCGGCGGCACCTCCCACGACCAGGTCTCCAGCCCGCCCACCTCCACCGCGCTGATCTGCTTCCCCGCCGCCGCCCCCGGCGCGACGGTCGACATCCCCTTCCACTTCAACCTCACCACCGCCGTCTCCGCCTGCTCCTACCGCTACGGCACGGCCGCCGACCGCGGCGCGCAGGCCGCCGTGCCGGCCGTCGGCTTCCCCGTCCAGGCGCATGCCGTGCCCGTGGAGGGGCATCCGTGGGACAACCGCTACCCCGACGCCTTCCCCCTCCCCGACGCCTACGCCTACCCCGACTACCAGGGCGGGCACTACCTGGAGAAGGGCGTGGCCACCTTCCTCACCACGCCCGCGCTCGCCGCCGGCTTCTGGCAGGGGCAGGAGGCCGAGGCATCGGCCTGGGACCCCAACACCCGATGGCTGCGCGTCACCGTGCCGGAGAGCCGCCTCATGATCCTCTCCATCTCCGAGGACCTCTACGCGCTCGTCCCCGGCCAGTCCTCCTACTGGAGCGACGCCATGCAAAAGGGCCTGCTGACGCTCCCCGAGGTCTTTTCCTATCCGCCGCCCGCCGGCACGGGCTCGGCGAGCTTCGTGGTCACGCGCGCGTGCCGCGCCTACGCCAACCTCGCCGGCGCGCGGCTGGTCGCGGGAGTGGTCTGAGCAAAAAATGCACAAACCACGTACGCCGACCTCGCGCGCGCGGCTGGTCGCGGGCGCCGGCTGAACGCCCACGCCCGAGGAGGGCGAATGAGGCCACTGGGCCTACTGTGCCGGCTAGGCCCACTGGCGCGCCTTTACGGCGCGACCGCCAATCCATGCCCATAAGCCCCGCCCGTCGCCCCGGCAGGGGCGCCTCCCAGATGGCCCAGAAGTCCCAGTGGCCCCGGTGGGCCTATCGCGTCGTGCGCCCGGCGCGCGAAAAGCCCCCGGCCTTTCGGCGCGGGGGCTGCGGGTTGTGGTAGGAGAGAGGGGTGGGTCAGGCGGAGGCGCGGGTGATCTTGACGATCGCCTTGGGGTCGCACACCTGGAAGCCGGCGAGGAGGCGCACGGAGAAGGTGGTGGCGCCGGTGTCGGTGTCGAAGGCCTCGGTGAGGGTCACGGTGAGGCCGGTGACGGGGTCCTTGACGTACTGGCGGCGGAAGAGGCCGCTGGGGGTGGCCAGGGTGGAGGGGACGGCGCGGGTGGCGACGACCAGGCCGGAGCGGGCGGCGGCGAAGCCGTTGCTGGCCAGCGAGGGGGCGACGATGATGGACTTGAGGCCGAGTGCGGAGCCGATGTCGCCGGTGGCGATGGCGTTGTCGGCCTTGCCCACCATGTTGTAGGGGAGGGAGACGGCGAGCTGGGCGTAGTCGGCGCCGCAGAGCGCCAGGCAGGTCTGCGTGGGGTCGATGCCTCTCTTGATGAGCTCGGCGTAGACCAGGCGCAGGGCGTCGGCGTCGAAGGGGGCGTCCTTGGCGAGCTGGAGGCTCTGGGTGGCGCGCGAGCCGGTGGCCTCGGTGGCGATGGAGGCGAGGAGGGAGTTGAGGACGGCGGCGATGTTGAGCCGCGCCTGCTCCTGGACGTAGAGGGCGCCGCGCTGCATGAGGCGGGCCTCGTCGAGCGTGAAGCCGGCGGAGAGGTCGGTGTCGAGGTCGACCTTGACGGCCTTGGCGGCGGTGGCGAAGCCGGTGTAGCCGGGGAAGGTGGTCTTGACCTCGCCGGCGACGGCGAAGTCGCAGTCGATGGTGGTGCCGGGCTTGGCGGTCTCGGCGGAGAGGTCGGTGGCGAAGCCGGCGATGGGGTGGGTGAGCTTGGGGAGCTCGGCGAGGACGGTGTCGGCGTAGATGGTGCGCGCGGCGGCGGTGACGGGGTTGGTGTAGTCGGCCATGGCGGTCTCCTGTGATGGGTGGTGGGGTCAGGCGCGCGCGGCGCGTTTGGCGAAGGCGGCGCGGAGGATGTCGTCGGCGTGGGCGGCCACGTAGGCGACGCGCGCGGGGCCGGGCTGCATGGCGCGCATCGCGTCGTAGGCGTCGGCGCCGGGGTCGAGGAGGTCGGCGGCGGCGTCGGTACGCACGGCCAGCGAGGCCTTGAGGGCGGCGACCTCCTCCTTGAGCTCCTTCACCTGGTCGGCGGGGGCGTCCTTGGGCGCGGCCTCCAGCTTGGCGAGGCGCTCCTCGATGGACTGGAGGCGGTTTTTCAGGCGGGCGATGCCGGCCTCGATGCGCTGGGTCTCGGCCTCCAGGATGGCCAGGCGGCGCTCGGGGGTGCGGGATTTGGGGTTGTCGGGGTCCTCGGGCGCGGGCTGGGGCGCGGGCTGGGGCGCGGGGGTGTCGGGTTTTTCGGGCGCGTCGGGCTCCTCGGCGCGGGGGGTGACGATCACGGTCTCCATGGTCAGTCCTTTCGGATGGAGGGGAGGTCCAAGGCCAGGTGGTCGACGAGGCCGAGGGCCCGGGCCTTGCCTGCGAGCCACCAGCCGCCCGTGCGGACGGCCTTCAGGTCGGCCTTCGGCCGGCCGGCGGCGACGTCCTCCAGGAACTGCCCCGCCACCTCGCCGACGTGCCCGGCCAAAAAGCCGCGCTGCGCCGCCGAGAGCGGGAAATCGGGATGACCGGCGGCCTTCAGCTCGCCGGAGGTGAAGAGCGTCACGTCCAGCCCCGCGCGGGCGTTCGCACGGGAGTGGGAGAGGTGCACCGCGTAGGCGCCCACGTTGCCGAGCACCGCGCCGCGCGTGGCCGTGATGTCCGAGCACCGGCACGCCACCCAGTAGGCCGCCGAGCAGCAGAGCCCGCGCGTGAAGGCGTGCACCGCCAGCCCCGCGCGGACCGCCTCGGCAATGAAGCCGGCCAGCTCCGCCACGCCCGCCGTCGAGCCACCGGGGCTGTCGATCTCCAGCGTCGCCTCGCCGTCGGCGGCAAGGGCGCGGTCCAGCGCGCGCATCGTCTCCAGCGGGTCCGCCGCGCCGCACACCCCCTGCGCCACGAACCCCCTGAAGGGGATCACCCCCCGCGCGGGCGTCCCCGCCGGCGCCTCCCCGCCCGCGGCACCCTCGGCGAACGCCGCGAATGCCCCCGCCGCCTGCGGCAGGAGCGACCAGACTTGCGCGAACACCATGCTCATGCCTCGGGGCACGGGCGTTTAGCGCCGGCAAGCGGCTCCGACGCCTCCAGGAAGGCCCGAGCGTAGGCCTCCATGGCCTCCTCCAGCGCCGTCGCCCGCGCGTCCAGCGCGTCCACCCGCGCGGCCTCCGCCCCCAGCTTCTCCAGCCCCGCGGCGATCTGGCGCAGGTGCGCGGCGAGCTCGCCGATCCGGCGCGACATCCCCGTGACGCACGAGGCGTAACTCCGCACCAGCCACCGCGCCTTGTCGGCCTCGTCGCGCTTGGCCCGCGCCGCCTCGACCCTGTCGAAGATCTCCCGCCTCATTGCCGGGGCTCCTTTCCCTTGGCGCTCCGCGCCAGGCGCGCGGAGGTCTCCGCGTCCAGATACCGCGCGCCGTCCAGCTCGTCGTCGGCGACGACGAACGCCAGCGCGTCCTGCACGGGCAGGTCGATCAGGCGAAGCCCGCGATCCCCGAGGATGAGCGCCAGCCCCGGCACGCGCGCCACGCGCAGGAGCAGGCGCTGGGCCGCCGTGGAGGCGAACTTCCGCGCCGCGCGGCCACGGCGCGCCGCGCGGGCCTCCTCGGCGTCCAGAAACCGCCCCGGCGCGTCCCACGCCGCACGCCAATACCCCAAAAGGGCATCCTCCTGCTCGCGGCCCTTGGGCATCAGGCGCGCGGCGCCCCGCGGGACGCCCCCGGCCTGGAGCACGGGCACGGTGAGCGAGGGCGGGCCGGCGAGCAGCGCGGCCAGCGTGCCGCACGCGAGCGCGCGGTCCCCGCCCAGGGGCCCCGCGCCCAGCAGCGCGTCCGCCCCCAGCAGGTGCCCCAGGCAAACCGGCCAGAACGCCGCCCCGCGCCAGAACGCCGCCCCGCGCCAGAGCGCCGCGCGGCGATCCGCCGGCGGCACGAACGAAAGCCTGAACATCTCATGCATCTCCATGGCTAGGGGGCACGGTCTTTAGGCGCGTGGCGGCAGTGAGAAGCCGGCCATGCTCACTCCTCGAGCTTCGCGTTGATGCCTTTCAGCTCCTCGACGGCCTTGGCGAGATCCTCGCGGATGGCCGCCTGCGCGTCGGCGCGGTCGATCGCCCGCAAGCGCTCGGCCATCGCCAGCGTGAAGGAGCCCGCGCCCACCAGCGAGCCGCCGCCGGCGCCGAAGAGCTGCGCGGTCAGGTCGCCGCCCGTCCCCGCGAGCGCATCACGGAGCCCCGCCACGCGCTCTTGCGCGTCCTTCCTTTGCGCCAGGAGCGCCTCGCGCTCGGCCTTGGCCTTGGCCTCGGCGGCGGCCCTCTCCTCGTTGCGGGCGACGGCCTCGGTCACGGGGTCGCGCAGGAGCGCCTGCCCGCGGGCGAGCGCGCGGGAGATGGCGCCCGGGGTCGTGCCGTAGGCCTCGGCCAGGACGGCAAGCGCCTCGACCGGCGTGGAGCCGCTCTTCGTGAGCCGCGCGTAGTCTCCGGCGACCTTTCGCGCCGTGGCGTCCACGCCGGCCTGCGCCTTGGCCTCGGCGGCGGCTTCCTCGGCGCGGGCTTTGTCCTCGGCGGCGTAGGCGGCGGCTTCCTGCGCCTCGGCGGCCCTGCGGGAGGCCTCGGCGGCCTTCTCCGCGGCCGCGGCCTCGGCCTGCCGTGCCTCCTCGGCGCGGCGCAGGCGCGCGGCGACCTCGTCGTTGAGGATGGCGACGATGGCGCGCACGCGGTCTTCGGAGACTTGCCCCCACGGCCGCTCGCGCACGCCCTGCCCCCACACGCGGTCCATGACCTCGCCCGGGGAGAAGAGCGTGCCGCGCCCGGCGTTCACCTGCCCCATGAGGTCTTGGAGCGCCTGCGCGGCCTGCCAGTCGCCCGTCACCTGCGCGGCGAGCCATTGGGGGAGGGAGAGCCCGCCGGCGTCCATGCCGGCCAGGCGCTCGCGGATCTGCCACACGCGCGTGCGCTGGGAGACGTTGGCGTTGGCCTGGCCGGTGGCCGCGGCGATGCGTTCCCACTTGGCGGCCGTCTCGTCGAGCGTCGCGTTGCCGGCCTTGATGGCGGCGAGCGCGTCGGCGAAAACCTTCTGGCCGATCCCGGCGCGCTCGGCGGCCTCGGCCAGGCGCGTATACTCGCCGGCGGTGGCCCCGAGCGTCTCGGCCTGGCGCCCGAGCGCCTCGCCGGCCTTGGCCATGTCCGCGCGATAGCTCATGAACGCCTGCGCGATGGACTGAAGTGTCCCGCGTATCCAGTCCGACGCGATCTTGAACGGGTTGATCTCGGCCAGGGAGAAGCCGCTAACCCCCATCGCCTCGCGCAATTTTTCACGCAACGTCTGGAGCGACCGGTCGAATTGGGCGGTGTTGGCCGTGATATTGACGGTGATTTCGTTCTTTGCCATAATGCCACCGAGGTTTCAGATGGGCAAGGATCTACTCGGCTTCGACAACACCCCCATGCGCCCGGGGGACGACTGGAAGGCGCTCGGCGCCGTGGCGGCCGTCGCGCTGCTCATGGCGGCGTTGTGCGTCGTCAAGGCCTGTGCCTCATGATTTGGGGCGCGCGTCTTTATGCGTCAGGGGAAGGGGCGCGGATCCATATCGCACCCGAGGAAAGTCCCCAACACGATGAGCAGCGCCGAGAGCGCCAGCGCGCAGAGGAAGTAGAGGCACCCGTCGCCGCCATCGCCCTTGCCGCCTGATTGGCCGGGCTCATTCCCGAGCCCGATCCGTATCGTGATGTCCCCGTCTTCGCGCGTGCACTCTTGCATGGTTTTCTCCTTCGCCGTCATGGAGCGAGTTTGGCGCCTTTGGCCTTGCACTGGAGTTCGCCATCGATGACGACGAACTCCTTTTTTGGGCGTATCCTAACAGAACACGGCGCATTTGGCAACATGGCCTCGGCCAGGCGCGCGTCCGCCGGCGCGGGCTATGAGGATGGGCCCACTGGGACCACTGGGAACGCCCCTTACGGGGCGACGGGTGAGGCTCATGGGCGGGGGTTGGCCCGTCGCGCCGTCAGGCGCGCCAGTGGGCCCAGGCGGCCCAGCGGGCCCATGCCGCGCACGCATTCCGCGCTCACTTCCCGCTTTTCGCGCTCCCGGGGAGGACGATGGCCGAGAGGTCGGCGGGGTCGAGGCCGTGTTCGGCGGCGACGGCGCGGAGGGTGGCGAGCTCCTGGGCGCGCTTGCGCAGGAGCGTCTCCCAGTCGGCGCCGCGCTTGGCGGCCAGGTCGGTCATCGTGCGCAGGCCGGCGGAGCATTCCATGAGGTCGGTCTGCACGGCGTCCTTCACGTCCATCCAGTCGAAGGCCGGGTCGCGCCAGCGGACGGCGAGGCGCGGGGGCTCGGGGAGGAGGCCGGCGGCGACCCATTGGGCGACCTTCCAGCGCCAGAGCGGGGTGAGGAGGGCGCGTTTGAGGGCGCGCTGGCGATAGGCCACGGCCTCGCGGGCCTGGGTCATCGTCGCCTTGGCCGAGGAGTAGGTGCCGTCGGCGAAGTAGAGGGCGAGGAACTCGTAGGGCAGGCCGATGGCCATAGCGACCATCCTCAGGTTCTGCTTCATGAAGCCCTCGTAGGTGTTGCCGGGGGTGTTGGGCGCGAGGGTCTTGTAGTCGCCGTCGGTGTCGATCACCGTCATGCCGCTGGCCTTCTCGAAGCGGCGGACGTTGGCGGCCTCGGCCTCCTCGGCGTCGGAATGGGCGGTGTTGCGCAGGCGGAAGGGGCTTTCGCCGCTGGCGCCTCGGGTGTGGATGGCGGCGGTGATGGCCTGGACCTTGGCCTGGCGCAGGGTGTAGCGGTTGAGCTCCTCCATGTCGCGCACGGTGTTGGCCACGGGGGTGAGCTGGGGCAGGCCGAGGATCTGGTCGGGGCGCGTGCGGGCGAAGAGCGTGAGCATCCGCCCCGCCGGCACCCAACGGGCCTTGCCGGCGATGCCGCGGTCGTGGACGCACCAGGCCGTCACGCGCCCGCGCCCGTCCAGGCGGAAGGGCATCGAGCCCGGGGCGCCGGCGGGGTCGGGGAGCAGGCGGTCGGCCTCGATGGCCGTCACCGTGCCGTCGGCGTTGAGGTGGAGCGCGAGGCCGCCGTCGGTCAGGAGCGCGGCGGCGGCCATGCCCTGGAGGTCGGCCAGGTCGCCGCGCCCCGTGCCCTCGGGGTCCTCGGCCCACGCGCGCCAGAGCGCCTCGGCGGCGGCGTCCCACCCCGCGTCGCCGCTGTCGCTCTCGGGCACGATGCCCGTGTTTCCGACGACGATCTCGCGCACGCGGTCGACCACGCCCCGCGTGACGGGGCTGTTGCGCATCAGGTCGCGGCACTCGGCGATCACCGCCAGCCGGTCGTCCGCCGGCACGGCGCGGTCCTCGGCGTCGAGCACGTAGCGATCGCCCCGCACGGCGCGGCGCGAGCGGTCGGGGCTCCATTCGGCGGCGTCGAGCATGGCCGCCAGCGGGCGAAGCAGGAAACGGGGCATCTTCATGCCTTGGGGCGCTGCGCTTTACGCGCGGCGCGGAAATGGTATGATACCGGCGATGAAAGGAGCGGTGTGATGAATCGGACCGACGACGAGGCGTGGACGCCCCGGAAGAATTGGGGGCATGTGGCCTTCATGCTCTTCGCGGCCTTTGTGCTGCTGGGCATCGAGTCTTGTCTTTCTTCCTGACCCGAGCACCCCGCGTGGGGCCCGAAGGGAGGCGCGGGCGGCCGCGGGCCGGTCAGTCGCCCTCGAAGGCTGCGGCGAGGCGGTTGATGCCGAGGCGGCACTCCCACGCGCAGACCACGCGCCCGCCCTCCTCGAAGCTATCCTCGCGCGTGCCGGAGAGCTCCCACGTGCGCACGATGCGCGCGTGGCCGGTCTCGGCCTCGGCCGCGGCGCGGAGCGCGGCGAGCGTGGCGTGGGCGCAGGCGCTCTCGGCCGCGTCCGCCGGGGCCATGCCGTCGGCGTCGGCCGGCAGGTGGCAGGAGACGGCGAGGGTGACGGTGGCGCCGCCCGCGCCGTCGCGCTCCTGCGCCGTGGCCACCACGGCCACGCAGTCCTCGGGCGGGGCGTCCGCGCGGTCGTGCCCCAGGAGCACGGGCACGCCGGGATCCCCGATGAGCCGGGCGACGATGCGCTCGGCGACCTGCTTGGTGATGTCGGTTCCCATGGCTTGGGGTCTAAGCGGCCTCCGCGCGCATTCAGGCGCGGCGGGCGAGGGTGAGGGTGAGCGTCACGTCGCCGGGCGCGCCGGCGCCAAACGCCGCCCCACACCACCGCCCGCCGCACCCGTCACCAGGTCTGCGACAGCCGGCAACCCCGGATCGTCGAAACTAAGCGCATGGTCCACCAACGCGATAAAACGCTCGCGCCGCAAACCCCGCAGCCGAAGTGCGACAGCCGCCTCCAAAAGCGCCGCCACATCGCGGTCCCGCGTGCCCGCGCAAACCTGCGCCCGCACGCCGTCCCGCCGCACATCCACGTAATAAACACCGTTCCGCTCTCTCATCCCCCCATCCTCATTTGCTATACTGATGGCATGAATGGGCGCCGTGCCATCGGGATGTCGCTGGGTCTGGCCGTGACGGTCGGGCTGGGGGGGTGTCTGTCCCTGGAGGGGCGGTTGGGGGAGCAGACGGCGCGCGTGGCGGCGGGGGATTACGCGGGGGCGTACCAGACGGCGGCGGCCGAGGCGGCCGCGGGCGGGGTGGACGGCACCTTCTGGTCGGCCGAGGCGGGGGCTTTGGCGCTTTGGGAGGGAAAGCCGCAGGCGGCGATCCCGCATCTGGACGCGGCGGACAATGGGTTCAACGACGTGGCACGGCGGCGTTACGGCGCCTCGGCGGCGGACATGGCGAAGGCGGTGGCGGTGAGCGACACGCTCCTGCCCTACGCGCCGGAGGGGCTCGACCGCGTCTTCGCCAATGTCTATAAAGCCTTGGCCTACGGCGTGGCGGGGGATCCCGCGGGGATGCGCGTGGAGCTGAATCGGGCGCGTCAGCGGCAGTATGAGTGGTTTTACCGGTGCACGGAGGCGATCGCGGAGGCCGACGCGGAGGCCGATCTCGACGCGGCGGGGCGGCACGCGGTGCGCGAGGCCGTGGCGCGTGAGGGCGTCGCCCCGCCCGCGCGGCTCGACGCGGCGGTGGCGAGGGCGGTCACGGCCGGGGAGGGGGCGCGCGCGGCGCGGGCCTTCGGCGCCTTGCGGGGGTTCGGGAACGCGTACGCCGCGCATTTGGCGGGGGTGACGCGGTGGTGCGCGGGGGACAGCTCGCTCAACGACCTGGCGATGGCCGCGGCGTTGGCGCCGGGGAACGCGGCGGCGCAGGCCGATCTGGAGGCGGAGCGCGCGGGGCGCACGCCTCGGGGGCGCGTGTGGGTCTATGTGGAGGATGGGTTGGCGCCGAGGCGCGTGTCGAACGCCTTCACGGTGCCCTATCCCTCGCTGGCGGCGCATGGGGAGGCCTTCGGGACGCTCAGCTTCGACGTGCCGCGCCTGGAGGACCGCCCTGCGGCGGCGCGGGCTTACGCGGTGAACGGCGTGGCGCTGAGCCCGCTGACGGATGTGCGGGCGTTGGCGCATGACCAGTTCGACCGGGCCTGGCCGGGGATCTTGGCGCGGCAGGTGGCGCGCACGCTTCTGCGCGTGGCGGCGCACGAGGGCGGGCAGGCGGCGCTCCGCGCCTCCGCCGACAACGCGCTTGGGCCGCTCGTCCTCAGCGCCGTGATGGGTCTTTTCGACGTCGCGACCAACGTGGCCGACCTGCGGTGCGCGGATCTCCTGCCGCGCACGGTGTGGATGGGTGCGCTGGCCCGGCCGGAGGATGGGCGCCTGACGCTCACGCCGGCGGGCGGCCGATCGCTTTCGCTCACGCTGCGGCCGCGCGGGAACGCCTTGGTGTGGGTGCGGCGCCCCACCGCCGCCGGCCCCGCGACGGTGCTGGTCATCGATCTTGACAGAAAGGAGAAAACGCCATGAGAAAAACCTTGTTCGCCGCGGCGCTCGCCGCGCTCGCCCTGTGCGTCGGATGCGCGGGCCCCTATGCCGACCACGTCACCGGCCCGGGCGTCGACGACGTGACCGTGATGGACGTGCGGACGATCCGCGAGCCCAACAGCCTCTCCGCGCAGGTGACTTTGCGCAATGACGACAGCGACCCGCTGCGCCTGCGTTACCGCTTCACCTGGCTCGACGCCGCCGGGCTGGCCGTGGGCGTCGGCACGCCCACCGACGCCTGGGTCTCCGAGTCTCTCGCGCCCTACGAGATCCGTTACCTCCGCGCCACCGCGCCCAACGGCGACTGCGCGGACTTCCGGCTTTATCTCCAGACGTTCGACTGAGATGCCCCGCTTCGCGCCCGCCTTGGCCCTGGCCCTGCTGCTCGCCGGCTGCGCCTCCACCACCGAACGCGTGGACCCCGCGGCCGACGCGGAGGTCACCGTCTCCTTCGACTGGCGCGACCTGGACGCGGCGACCGCGCACATGGCCCAGAGCCTCCTGGGCGGCGCGCGCGTGGCCGCCGAGGCCACCGAGGCCAAGCCGGCACTCGTCGCCCTCGGCCCGGTGGTCAACGACACCTGCCAGCATCTCGACCCGACGCTCCTCACCGAGCGCTTGGGCGAGACGCTCCTGGCCAGCGGACGCTTCGAGATCTCCGCGCTCTTCGGCGCCACGCGCGACGCCACCGTCGCCGACGTCCGCGCCGTGCGCGGGAATGCCGAGTTCGACGCTGCCACCCTCCAGGCCAAGGGTAGCCTTCGGGCGCCCACCCATGCCCTCACCGGCAAACTCACCCAGCGCAACCTCCGCCGCGACAACGGCGGCCTGCGCATCGAGTATTTCCTCACCCTCAGGCTCGCGCGCCTGGCCGACGGCACGGTGGTCTGGCAGGATTCCTGCCAGGTCGTCAAGGCCGTCGCCGCGGGCATGCCCGTCTGGTAAAAACACACCGAAAGGCCCAAACGCCATGCGCACACGCACACTCCCCCTCCTCGCCCTCCTCGCGCTCGCCGCCGCCTCGGCCGGCTGCCTCGACCGGACCGTCCTGGTGGACACGAACAACGACACCGAGATCCTCGCCGGAATCGACTACAAGGATTTCGAGACCGCCGCCGCCGAGGCCACCCAGGCCATCCTCTCCTCCGCCAAGATCCGCGCCGCCACCCCCGCCGGCAAAACCTATGTGGTCTCCATCGGCAGGGTCACCGACGAGACGCCCCTGGGCATCGACACCGACCTCCTCACCGCGCGCGTCTCCGAGGCGCTCCTCGCCGACGAGCGCTTCACCCTCTCGGCCGTCTTCGCCGACAAGGCCTCGAACCGCGACGAGACCGTCTCCAACGTCCGCGAGGTCCGCGGCAACGACGAGTTCGACGTCTCCACCGTCCAAGCCAAGGGGCAGCTCGCCGCGCCCGACTTCTCCCTCACCGGCAAGATCATCGCCCGCGACGTCCGCCGCGACAACGGCGGCCACCAGTACGAATACTACTTCCAGCTGCGCATGAACGACCTCCGCACCGGCACCGTCCTCATGGTCAAGGAGACCAAGGTCATCAAGCGCACCGGCGAGAAGGACCACACCTGGTGAGGCGCCCCATGGACACGCATCCCCTCGTCATCCTCGGCTCCGGCCCCGCCGGCTGCACCGCCGCGCTCTACGCCGCCCGCGCCGGCCTCGCCCCGCTCGTCCTCGAAGGCCCCCTCCCCGGCGGCCAGCTCACCCAGACCTCCGACGTCGAGAACTTCCCCGGCTTCCCCCGGGCCGTCGGCGGCTATGACCTCGTCGTCGCCATGCGCGAGCAGGCCGAACGCTTCGGCGCCCGCTTCGAGGCCGACGCCGTCACCGCCTGCGACCTCTCAGGCGAGACGAAGACGCTCACCACCCTCACCGGCGAGACGCTCCGCTGCCGCGCCCTCATCGTCGCCACCGGCGCCTCCGCGCGCTGGCTCGGCGTCCCCGGCGAGGAGGCCCTCCGCGGCCGCGGCGTCTCCGCCTGCGCCACCTGCGACGGCGCCTTCTTCCGCGGCCGGCACGTCGCCGTCGTCGGCGGGGGCGACGTCGCGTGCGAGGATGCCCTCACCCTCTCCAAACTCTGCGCCAAGGTCACGCTCATCCACCGCCGCGACAGCCTCCGCGCCAGCAAGGTCCTCGCCGACCGCGTCCTCGCCGCGCCCAACGTCGAGCCGCTGTGGGACACCGTGGTCGAGGCCGTGCGCGACCCCGCGCAGGGCCGCGTCACCGCCCTGGCCCTGCGGGGCGTGAAGACTGGCGCCGCCGCGGAGCTCCCCGTCGACGGTCTCTTCGTCGCCATCGGCCACGCGCCCAACACCGACTTCCTGCGCGGCGCGCTCCCGCTCGACCCCGCGGGCTACGTGCTGGGCGAGGATGTCCGCACCGCCGTGCCCGGCGTCTTCGCCGCCGGCGACGTGATGGACCCGCGTTACAAGCAGGCCGTCGTGGCCGCCTCGGCCGGGGCGCGCGCCGCGCTTGAGGCGGAGAGGTTCCTGCGCTGATGGCCGCCCCGCCGCTCGTCCTCGCCTCTGCCTCGCCCCGCCGCCGCGCCATCCTCGGGAGTCTGGGCGTGAGGTTTCACGTCTTCCAGCCCCGGTGCGTCGAGGTGTCTTACCCCGACGATCCGGCGGCGACGGTGGGCACGAACGCCCGCCACAAGGCGCTCGCCGCCCAGGCCCGCCATCCCCACGCCGCCATCATCGCCGCCGACACCGTGATTTGCTTCCGGGGGCGCGTCCTCGGCAAGCCGCGCACGATTGCGGAGGCGCGCGACTGGCTCCTTGCCTATGCCGGGTACGCGCAGACCGTCTTCACCGGCGTGGCGTTGCTCCTGCCCGGCGCCGAACGCCCCGCCCTGCGCATCGAGGCCACCAGCCTGCTCTTCAAGGAGTACGGACCGGAGACCGTCGACCGCTACCTCCTGCGCGTGCGCCCGCTCGACCGCGCCGGCGCCTATGACGTGAACGACCACGGCGACCTGCTCATCGCCGGGCGCGTCGGCGGCCACACCAACGCGATGGGCCTGCCCCGAGGCCTCGTGCGCGACTGGCTCGCCGCCAACGGCCTCCTCCGCCCGCCCGGGGAGGAGGCATGACGCGCCGCCTGTTCGCCTTCGCGGGCGTCTCGCTCCTGCTCGCCCTCGCCCCCGGCCCCGACAACTGCTTCGTGCTCGCCCAGGCCGCCGCCTTCGGCGCGTGGGCCGGCCTGTGGGTCACCGCCGGGCTCGTGGGGGGGCTCTGCGTGCACATCTCCCTGGCCGCCCTCGGGCTGGCGGCCGTCCTGGAGCGTTGGCCGCGCGCCGCCGACCTCATCGCCACCCTCGGCGCCTTCTACCTGCTCTGGATGGCGTGGGGGATGTGGGGCTCGGCGATCGGCGCGGGCGCGCGCGCCGAGGCGCTCACCCCCGCGGGATTCTGGCTCCGGGGCGTGATCCTCAACCTCTCGAACCCCAAGGTCATCCTCTTCTTCATGGCCTTCCTGCCGCGCTTCCTCCCGGAGGGATGCCGCCGCCGCGCCCTGGGGCTCCTCGGCCTCGGTGCGCTCTTCGCCGTCTGCGCCGCGGCCGTGATGGCGGCCTTCGCCCTCGCCGGCGGGTCGCTGGCCGCATTGCTCTCCCAAAGCCCCGCGCTCGCGATGGGCGTCTCCCGCGCCGCCGCGCTCGCCGTCGCCGCCATCGGCCTCTGGATCCTCCTCAAGCGCCTCTGATCCATCCCCCTTGGCGGCTTCGCCGGAGGCACCAAGGCCCTTGCCGTGGCAAGGACGCCTCAGAAGGTGAGCGTCTCGCCGTCGGCCGGGATAAGAAGGCGCTCCGCGAAAGCATTGTCCTCGGCGAAGGCGTGAAGGGTCCGACGGGTAAGGGTGGCGTGGCTGACGGCTTCCATATGGGTCGCGACAAGGGTGGCCCAGGGCGCGGCCATCGCGACCTGCCAGACATCGTCCGTGCCCATGATGATGGGGCCACCGCAAGTGAGTCTGGCGCAACAGGCGTTGAGGGCGATCACGTCCGGGTGGAAATCGTGAAGGACGCGCGCCACGCCATCGAACCAGACCGTGTCCCCGGCGAGGTAAAAGGTCGGTTCGCCGGGTGCCCGGAAGAGGATGCCGCAGGCGGCATACCGAACGTTGAGACGCGCGTAGAGGTCGGGCATCCAAGGGCCACGGCCATGAAGGGCGGGCGTGCGGTGAAGGGAGAGCCCCTGCCACTCCAGGGCGGGCTCCGAGGAAAGGGGGCGGACGTCCGTGAAGCCGTTGGCACGGAGCTCGCAGGCATCGGCCTCATCGGCGCAGAAAAGCGGGAGATGCTTGGGGAGGCGACGGACGGCCTCGCCATCGAAATGGTCGTAATGCAGGTGAGTGGCAAGGATGGCATCCACATCCAGAAGCGTTTCGATGGGACAGGGGAGAGAGACGGTGGGATTGCGCAAGGTGGGGTCGGCCGACAGGGGGAGGCCGGGGAGCGCGGCACGGTCGGCAAACATGGGATCGACGAGAATGCGTTTGCCGGCATAGGCGATGATGGCGGTGGCGTTGCGGATTTGGGTGAAGCGCATGGGGACTCCTTTGTGTTAAACTGGCACCATGATAGCGAACGACGAGGAAACGCGGAAGGAGGCACAAAAAAGTGCCTTGGCGATTCGTGCGAGTTTTTCGCGCGGGGCGTTGCCGCCGTGCCCGGTGGCGGTGACGTTGCGCGTGGTCGGGAATCGGTGGAGGCCTTTGATTCTGCAGAGGCTCGATGCCGGCCCATGCGGCCACGCGGCGCTGCTCGGCGCGTTCCGGCCATTGCTGACCCAGAAAGTCTTGACGGAGAACTTGCGAGCGTTGGAAGGTTATGGGTTGGTTTCGCGGGAGACGCGTCCGGCCAGTCCGCCGACGGTGACTTACTCGCTCACATCACTGGGGCGGACGTTGTTGCCTGTCCTCAGAGCGATGGCTGAGTGGGGCGAGCGTTTCCGCGGGATCGTGGATCCATGAAGGCGCGTCCCGAGGTGTTTGCGTCGGCGGCACCGTCGCGCGCCACCATCGGCCTCAAACGCCTCTGATCCATCCCCCTTGGCGGCTTCGCCGTCCTCCCCCATCCGCCCTTGGCGAAACGTTCCCCATGGGCGGGCGTTTTTTTGCTATACTGTGGGCACGCGATGGGCGAGCCATCGTATGTTTTGCGCTTTGCGCGAACAGGTTGCTCTCAACGGAACCTAGGAAATTTCAAGACTGAGCAACGTGTTTGGGCGAGGTGCGCCGGGTCGGCGCACCTCCTTTTCACGTAGTCAGTCTGGGCCGTCCTAGGGCCTCGTTGAGAATGCGTGATCAGGAGGTGCGTTTTTTATGGCCATGTGCCCGGAATTGTCGGTTGTCGTGCCGTGCTTCAACGAGGCGCCGTGCGTGGAGGCGTTTGTCCGCGCGGTGCGGGAGACGGGGCTCGGCGGGGTGGAGTTCGTCTTCGTGGACGATGG
>CALXMV010000029.1 GCA_944389565.1 uncultured Kiritimatiellota bacterium | reverse complement strand
AATCGATAAATGTCTGCCATGCCCCTATTATCTCAACATTTTTCCCCCATTGCAATTTTTATGCGTTTGCCCTGGGCGGGCGCGGAGGCACGGCGTACTGCGGGAGGCACTCCGCCGGAGGCGATGCGCCCCGCGCGCCGAAAAAAGAGCGCCGTGCCCGATGAGGCACGGCGTAGGCTCTTGATGGCGCGGGGCCGCTCAGTCGGCGGTGATGCCCTTCTCCTTGAGGTAGTTGATGACGGCGCCGACGGTGGTCAGCTTCTCGGCGTCCTCATCGGGGATCTCGGCGCCGAACTCTTCCTCGAAGGCCATGATGAGCTCGACCTGATCGAGGGAGTCCGCGCTGAGGTCGTCGATGAAGGAGGCCTCGGGGGTCACCTGGGCGGCTTCCACGCCGAGCTGATCGACGATGATGTCTTTGACTTTTTGTTCGAGGGACATGTTGTGTGCTCCTTGGGGTTGTGGCCCCCACGGAGGGGGCGCGTTGTGAAAGGGTTCAGAAGGCCATGCCGCCGCTGACGGCGAGGGTCTGGCCGGTGATGTAGGCGGCCTCGTCGGAGGCGAGGAAGCGGATGGCCTTGGCGACGTCCTCGGGCTCGCCGAGGGCCTGGAGGGGAATCATCTGGGCCATCTTGTCCTTGGCCTCCTGGGAGAGGACCTCGGTCATCTTGGTCTTGATGAAGCCGGGGGCGACGGCGTTGAAGCGGATCTTCTTCTTGCCGTACTCCTTGGAGAGGGTCTTGGTGAGGTTGATGACGCCAGCCTTGGCCGCGCCGTAGTTGGCCTGGCCAACGTTGCCGAAGAGGCCGATGACGGAGGCGGTGTTGACGACGCAACCGCCGCAGGGCTTGCCGTCGGGGCCCTTGTTCTTGCCCATCGGGCGGATGACGGCCTTGGAGAAGAGGAAGACGGACTTGAGGTTGGTGTTGAGCACGGCGTCCCAGTCGGCCTCGTCCATGCGCAGGAGGAGGTTGTCGCGGGTGATGCCGGCGTTGTTGACGAGGATGTCGAGGCGTCCGAGCTGGTCGACGGTGGTCTTGACGGCGTTTTCGACCTGGTCGGCCTTGGAGACGTCGCACTGGATGGTGATGACGCGGTGGCCGTAGGCCTCGACCTGGGGTTTGGCGGCCTCAAGCAGGGCGGGGTTGAAGTCGAGCAGGGCGATGTCGGCGCCGCACTCGGCGAGGGCCTTGGCGGTGGCCAGGCCGATACCGCCGCCGGAACCGGTGACGAGGGCGACTTTGCCGGTGAAATCGTACATGGGGAATCTCCTGGGTTAGGCGGTGAGCTTGGCGAGGGCCGCGTCGAGGGTGGCGGTATCCTGGATGTTGGCGACGGCGTTGGCGCGGTCGATGCGGCGGATGAGGCCGGAGAGCACCTTGCCGGGGCCGAACTCCAGGAAGAGCGCACCGGGGCCCATGACGGCCTTCACGCAGTCGGAGAAGTGGACGGGGCTGTCGACCTGGCGGAGCATCGCGGCCTTGATGGCCTCGCCGTCGTTCTCGTGGAAGGCGCCGGTGGCGTTGGAGAGGACGGGGATGGCGGGCTTGCCGAAGGGGATGTCCTTGACGAACTCGGCCAGGCGCTCGCGGGCGGGGGTCATGAAGGGGGAGTGGAAGGCGCCCGCCACTTGGAGGACGACGTTCTTGACGCCCTGGGCGTTGGCGAGCTCGGCGGCCTTGGCGACGGCCTCGTGCGTGCCGGAGATGACCTGCTGGGAGTCGCTGTTGATGTTGGAGACGGTGCACCCGGAGCCGGCGCAGATGGCCTGCAGCTGCTCGGCGGTGGCGCCCATGATGGAAATCATGCCCGAGGGTTTGGCCTCGCAGGCTTCCTGCATGTATTTGCCGCGCGCCTGGAGGATGCGGAGCGTCGTCTCGAAATCCAGGACGCCGGCGGCGCAGAGCGCGGTCCATTCGCCGAGGGAGAGCCCCGCCGCCGCGGTGGCGGGCGCCTGGCAACGCTTGCGGAATGCCGTGTGGC
The DNA here is from genome assembly GCA_944389565.1 of uncultured Kiritimatiellota bacterium. Taxonomy (GTDB): domain Bacteria; phylum Verrucomicrobiota; class Kiritimatiellia; order RFP12; family DVOR01; genus Spyradenecus. Next base: position 26,524 of record CALXMV010000029.1, on the reverse strand, counting down.
ACGCCATCGAGACGACGAAGATCGCGGGCTGGCAGACGTCCGAGCGGGTGAGCGCGTCGGCCGGGCCTTCGAAGCAAAGGGTCTTGAGGTCAAAGCCGAGCACGGCGTTGGCCTTGTCGAAAAGGGCCATGATCTCGGGATCCGCCTCGGCGAGATCTTTGCCCATCCCGGGGAATTGGGCGCCTTGACCGGCGAAGAAGCAATTGAGCATGGTGCAATCCATCCTTTCTTTAGGCCATAGTTTAGCGTTTTTCCGCGGAAGTTTCAAGCGTCGCCTGGGCGACGGGCTCGTCGTCGAGCGGGACCTCGGGCAGGGAGCCGATCCGTGCGGCGATCTCCTGCGAGACGTTGTGCTCGGCGGCGCGGGAGCCCGCGGCGCAGGCATAGACGATGGCGCGGTGGGTGGAGGAGCCGTGGGTGATGATGACCGCCCCGGGCACGCCCAGGAGCGGGGCGCCGCCGTAGACCTCCGGGTCCATGTGGCGCTTGAGCTTGCGCAGCGCCGGCAGGAGCGGGACGGCCGCGAGCGTGAAGAAGGTGTTCTCCTTGATCACGCGCTTGAGCCAGTCGCCCATCGCGTGGGCGGCGCTCTCGGAGGTCTTGAGGATCACGTTGCCCACGAAGCCGTCGCAGACGATCACGTCGGTCTTTCCCTCGAAGACGTCATGCCCCTCGACGTTCCCCTTGAAGTCGATTCCGGGCGTGTAGTCGCGCAGGAGGGGGAAGGCGTGCTTGGTGAGCTCGTTGCCCTTGCAGTCCTCGGTGCCGATGCTCATGAGACCGACGGCCGGCTTCTCGCGCCCGAGCACCAGGCGGCTGTAGGTGTCGCCCATCACGGCGAACTCGCGCAGCCACTCGTGGTGGCAGTCGGTGTTCGCCCCCGCGTCGAGCAGGAGGGTGGGGCGGGCGGCGTCCTTGGTGGGGAGCACGGTGGCGATGGCCGGCCGCGCCACGCCCTTGATGCGCCCCAGGATGAAGAGGGCGGAGGCGGCCATCGCCCCGGAGTTCCCGGCGGAGACGGCCGCGTCGGCCTGCCCTTCCTTCACCATGCGCATGCAGACGTTGATGGAGCAGTTTCGCTTCCGGCGCACGGCGGCGGCCGGGGCGTCGTCCATCGCGATGGATTCGTCGGTGTGCACGACGGTCAGCCGCCCGGCCTTCATCAGGCCCTGCACGTCCGGCAACGGCCGGATTTTCGGGTGCTTGTGGCGGAAGGCTTTGCGGATGGCGGCCTCGTCGCCCACCAGGATGATGGTATCCTTCGATTGCGCGGCGGCGAGCGCGCCGCCCCAGACAATCTCGTAGGGCGCGTTGTCGCCGCCCATTGCATCGAGCGCTATCCGCATATCAGCCGACTCCCTTTGCCACGCAGGTTTCGCGAAAACGGATGGTGAAGGCGCGAGACGGGGTCTCGCGGCGGTTTACGCCTCGGGGGCCTCGGCGGCGAGGACCTGGCGGCCGTCGTACTTCCCGCAGGCGGGGCAGGCGCGGTGGGCCAGGCGCTTGGCGCCGCATTCGCACGTGACGGTGCCGGGGATGGCCGCCTTGATCTGGCCACGGCGCTGACGGACGCGCATCTTCGACTTCTTGCGTTTAGGAACTGCCATGTTGCACTCTCTTTCTTTTAACTCAACTCATCCAACGCGCCCCACGGGGAGGGATCCCCCGCTTCCGGGCACTTGCACGGGCCCTCATTGAGGTTTTGGCCGCATCGCGGGCAGACGCCCAGGCAACCTTCGCGACAAATCGGGTAAGAAGGAAGGGCGAGTAGTATAGCTTCTCGCGCCGATTCCGTCAAGTCCAGGGAATCCTTCCCGGCCACGTCGAACGTCTCGCAATAGTCCGGCTCCGCGAAGGTCGCCCCGAAATCCGCCCCGCACCGCGCGCAGACGCACGCGCAGGGCACCTCGAGCGTGCCGCGCGCCAGGAGCTCGCCGCCCGGCAGGAGCGTGACGGTGAGGTCGTGGCGCCAATCGCCCGCGGGGCGGATCTGCTCCAAATCGTCGATTCCCAGGAGGGCCGCCGGCAACGTGCCGCGCAAGCGCTCCGGTTCGCCCTCCCGCAGGCGGGCGACGTCAACGGTCAAACGCGCCGGTGTTTCCAACCGCCCCTCCTTGGATGCGTTGTTCCGGATGCGCCGCCAGGAAGGCGCGCAGGTGGCGCTCCACGCACGGCGGCACGAAGTAATCCGTGGCGCCGCCGTAACGGGCCACCTCGCGCACCGTCGAGGCCGTGATGTAGCTGTGTTCCTCGTTGGGCATGAGGAAGAGCGTCTCCACCTCCGGCGCCAGGCGGCGGTTCGTCAGGGCCATCTGGAACTCATACTCGAAGTCGCTGTACGCGCGCAGGCCGCGCACGACCGCCCGCACCCCGTGGCGCCTGCAGAACTCCACCAGCAGGCAATCCAGCGGCATCACCTCCACGTTCGCCAACCCCTCCTCCGCGATGGACTCGCGCACCATCTCCAGCCGCTCCCCGATGTCAAAGAGGCGCGTCGGCTTGGGTGAGATCCCCGCCACCGCCACGATGAGGCGGTCGAAGAGACCCGCGCTCCGACGGATCAGGTCGAAGTGCCCCTTGGTCATCGGGTCGAAGGTCCCGGGATAAACCGCTGTGCTCGCTTTCATGCCCACTATTATAACACATTTGCGTTCCGATGGTGCGCGTGTCGCCAAGGTCGGCGCGTGCCGCACCCCCGAACCCTCCCGACTTCCGCCCCCGCCACCTTAGGGTTTCGGGTCAGACCCTTAAGGGTTTCGCCCCCAAGTATGCGCATACTCCGCCCCGAACCCTCGGGGGCCTTGGCTTCGGCGCGATTGCTTTTCGGCGGGTCTGTGCTATACTTCAGGCCATGGAACAGCAGGAGCAGGGCGAGCGGTTGCAGAACGTGTTGGCGCGGCGTGGCGTGGCCTCGCGGCGCGGCGCGGCGGAGTGGGTGCGGGCGGGGCGCGTGAGCGTGGATGGCCGCGTGGTCACCGAGCCTGGCGCGCGCGTGCCGCAGGGGGCGGCCGTCGCCGTGGATGGCCGCCTGCTGGGGGGCGAGCCCGAGCCGGCGCGCACGTTCCTTTACAACAAGCCCGTGGGCGAGGTCTGCTCCACCGACGGCCAAGGGGCCAGGAGCGTCCTGGAGGCCTTCCGTCCGCTCGGGTTGCGCTTGGTGCCGGTGGGGCGGTTGGACAAGGCGAGCGAGGGGCTTCTGTTGGTCTCGAACGACGGCCCGCTGATCCAGCGCCTCACCCATCCGCGCTTCGGCCACCGCAAGGTCTATCGCGTGACGGTCGACCGCCCGCCGACGCCGGCGCAGCTGGCGACCCTGCGCGCGCCGTTGCGGATCGAGGGCTATCGCATCCGCCCGGCGGAGGTGGAGCCTTGCGGGCCGCGGGAGTTGCGGTTCGTCCTGCGCGAGGGGCGCCACCGGCAGATCCGGCAGATGTGCGAGCAGGCCGGGCTGCGCGTGCGGCGTCTCCGCCGGGTGGAGCTCTCCGGCCTGACGCTGGGGGGGCTCCCGCCCGGGCGGTACCGCGCGCTCACCGCCGCCGAGATCGCCGCGCTCCGCGGCCCGTGAGGGGCGCTCAGCGCAGGTCGGCGGGGCGCCAGGCGTCGCGCCAGGGCAGGGTGGGCTTGCCGTCCTCCCAGACGATGGGGAGCCAGACGTAGCGGCCGTCGATGGCGTTTTTGGGGGTCCAGCGGTCGCCGCAGTAGATGAGCGTGTCGGGTTTGCCCGGGAGGGGGAGGACGTAGGTGGATTGGGAGAAGTGGGTCTTCTCGGCGTTTTCGCCGCGGGCGGGGTTGCCCAATTCCGTCCAAGGGCCCCAGATGGCGTCGGCGACGGCCGAGCGGGCGGCGTTGGGCGCCCAGCCCGTGCACCCGGAGCCGATGAACCAATATTTGCCGTCTTTCTTGAAGAGCGCCGGCGCCTCCATGTAGCGGCCTGGGAAGAGGCGGACGTAGCGGCCGGTGTGGCGGGTGTAGGTGTCGTCGAGCGCGGCGATCTGGAGCGTCCGGTTGTCCTCGGAGGCATAGACGTGATAGGCCGTGCCGTCGTCGTCCACGAAGATCGTCATGTCGCGCGCCATCTGGCCGCCCGGGAGGTCGCGGAGGTAGATCGGCGCCTCCTTGGCGGGGTCGGCGGGGGCGTTCTGTGCGGGGATGCCGGGATTGACGCGCCCGGCGCGCAGGAAGACGTACGGCCCCTCGGGGCGGTCGGCGACGGCCACCCCCGCCTGCGCCGCGGCGTAACCGCGCCCCTTCAGCTCCAGATGGAACCACATGACGAACTTGCCGGTTTTGGCGTTGTGCACCACTTTGGGGCGTTCGATGATGCAGCCGCGCGCGATGGGGGAGGCGGGGTCGTCGGAGACGCGCAGGGCGATGCCCTCGTCGCGCCAGTTCACCAGGTCGTCGGCGGGCGAGGAGTAGCAATGCACACCCACCTGCGCCGTGTTGCCGGCCTCGCCGGGCACCTTGTGCTCCCCGAACCACCACACGCGCCCCGCGTGCAGGAGGAAGCCCCCGCCGTGGGCGTTGATGTGGTTGCCGTGGTCGTCCTCCCACAGGGCGCCGGGGCGGATCTCCGACTGCGGCGGCGTGGGCGCGGCGGCCGCCAGGAGCGGGCAGAGCAGGGCAAGCAGGAGGGGCAGTCTTCTCATCATGGGTCTCCCAACGGGGTTCGCGAGGCCTCATGCCTCGCCCTGCAGTGTAGCACACAGGGCGCGCCGGCGGGCGGGAATGCCGTTGGGCGGCCGGGGGTGGGTACGCGATGAGGCATCGGTCAGCGGAAGCCGAAGCGAGCCTCGGGGCTGTCGGGGAAGGCGGCGGGGATGGCGGCCTCCACCGTGCGGGGCAAGGTGACGTGACGGAGGGCGCGGCACCCCGCGAAGGCCTTTTCGCCGAGCGTGGCGAGCGTCGTCGGGAGTTCGATCGAGCGCAGGTTCGCGCAACCGGCGAAGGCGCGTGCGCCGATGGTCTGCAGGCAATCGGGCAAGTTCTCCTGGAAGGTCACGCCCAACAGGCCCGCGCACCCCGCGAAGGCCTCTTCCCCGATGGTCTCCAACCCATCCGGCAAGACCATGCGCCAGAGGCTCCTGCATCCGAAGAAGGCTCGGCGCCCGATATGCGTCAGCCATTCGGGGAACCCGCACTCCCGCAGGGCGATGCATCCGGCGAAGGCCTCTTCGTCGATGCGGAGGACGCCGGGATGGAGGTAGGGGATGTATTCGAGGTTGACGCAATCCTTGAAGGCGCGTGTGCCGATGACGTGACCATCGCAGGGCATGGGAGTGCCAAGCCGACCGGCGAGCAGCAGGCGCAACGCCGTGTTGCCCCGAAAAGCGTCGGGAGGGGCGCCGTCGCACGTGAGATGCCACGCCTCCCTGCCGCCCCGGTCGTAGGTGCGGTCTCTGCCGTAGGCGTGGTGCAACGCGAGGATGTCCTGCCACTTACTCCAGCCGGCGGGCAATTCGGAGCCGGCGGCCAGGCAGGCGCGCCGGTGCGCCTCCCAACGCGGGAAGATGTCCCCCCACCAATCGGCGGGCGGTGGCGGGCCCTTGAGTCCGATTTGCTCCCACAGCGGAGGCTCAAGGAACCAATCGTCGTCATCCGTGTCCATGTGCGGCTCCTCAGGGCAATGCTTTCACGGCCTCACCGAACGTTTTTCGGGGCGAGGTGTTTCTTCGCCGAATCGCGCCGGATGTCGGGGCTGACGAAGGTACGCCCCCCGCCGGACACATCCCTGACGTGCGTTTGCGTGAAAAAGCCATGCGGACTCCTTTTGTGAAAATGTCATGAGTCTATCAACGGGGGAATCAAGGGGAAAATGGCGACAACCCTTCGCGGTCGCGCGCCTAATCCCACGGGACTCCTTCCCCAACACAGACGGTCGCTCCCGGCAGGGAGGACGGCGCGGAAAATATCACATAACCAACAGTGTTTGCAAACACATTTTGAGTATTTTCGGTTTTTCCCCGAAAAAGGGTGTTAGCGCCCCCGTGACCGCTTAAAGACTTTCACCCCCTCCCCTTCGCAATGCCCTCCGCCCACTCCCACCACCCTTGACGAAACGGATTGACAAAATGGGGGGGGGTGGTATATTAAATGCTGTCACACATGTTAGATGGAGTGCAGAGAGACGGAGGATCGACTGTGCCACTGGTGATACTCATCATACTGGGGGTGATTGTTTACTTGTTCGGGGACGTGATTTTAGCGTTTCTCGAGTTTTTGTTGAAGGTTTTCCTTTTTTTGTGGGCGGCGTTTGTCGGCTCCGTCGTGGGGGGGCTCACGGCACTCGCGGCAGCACTGGCGTGGTGGATTGCCGCAACGGTCGTGGGGCGGGTGAAGCCTTGGCGCCCGCCTGACGACGATTACGTGAGCGAGACGCTCGGGGTGATTATGTCCGTCGCGTTCTTGGGAGGCTTGGTCAGCGCGATTTGGAGTTACTACGTGGTGGAATCGGGGTGGCTTGATTGCCTCTTCGCGACAATCGGGCCGTATTTACTTTTGGGCGCGGGGCTCTTGGGACTGGCGCGGCCTGTATTTGAACGCCTGTTCGGAGCCGGGGGACGTAATGCCCGCCCGAACACGGCGGCGCGCACCGCATCCGGTGGCGACTCCGGTGTTGGCGACACGGGATCTCGCGTCGACCCCGACAGCGTGGAATTGGGCCCTGATGGATCGATTCATTTCCGGAGAGCGCGATGATCATGCGTATGCTGAGCTTCTGCCGGCGTGTGCGCGACTGGGTGAAAGGGTTCGTGGAACGAGCGATGACAGAGAGACAGCTGGAAGAACCCGAGTTGGCGGAGGAAAACCTCGTGCGGGACGTGTCTGTGCCCGTGCCCATGCCGAAGTCCGAGCCTAGGTGCGCTGGACGAGCGAACGTGCAGGTTGACGGTGTCTTGACCGGCGGCGACGGCCGTCCTGTGCGGACGGCGATCGTCTATCAGAGTGAGCTGGACTTTATCTCGCGGTGCATCTTGGATTATCCGCACATCGAAACCGGCGGGCAACTCTTTGGCTTTTGGACGGCGGCGGGTATCCCCGTCGTGTTGTTCGCTATCGGTCCAGGGCCGCGAGCCAACCATCAAGCGGCCTTTTTCAACCAAGACGTGGATTACCTTGTACGCGTGGGGCAGATGCTGATTGGCCGTTACGGCTTACAGCATATCGGTGAGTGGCACTCCCATCACCAATTGGGCTTGGCTCGCCCCAGCGGCCACGATGCCGCCACGATGGTTCACTGCATCAAGCGTCAGAATTTACGCCAATTCCTGCTGTGCATCGGTAATTGCACAGACACCGCCAGCGAACTGAACGCGTTCGCCTTCACGCAGGACGCAGGGTACGATTATGTCCACGCGGCTTGGGATGTCAAGACGGGTGCCAGCCCCTTTCGGACGGTCATCGCCCGCGATGCCGCGCTCACCGCGCTCCTAACCGAGCCCGCAACGGTACATCCCTCTATCGGCGCGATCTATTCGGTGGGGGACCGTGCGACCTTCGTCGTCCCCACCTACGCCGCGGGCTATTGGCTCAACACCAAGGCGAACAATCTCGTCCTGAAGCGCTTGGTGGATCACTTCGCCGCGTTCGCCCTGCCAGGGTCGGCGTGCGTGGTTCAGATGGATCAAGGTAAATGCGTCCACCTCCGTTTCGACACCAAGGCCGGGGCGATGGAAATCGTCTTCCCTCAACGTTTCCCCTTGGAATCTCCCCTCGTCCTCCGCGACGGAGCCCTCTGCGAGTCCGCGTTTGCACGCTGGGAACCGGCCGACGACCTCTTCGCCGATGTTTGCGCCTACTATGACGCTCTGACGACAGTCTCGGGAATCACGACAACCACGGACATCCCCGACGTCTCGAAAGGAGAGAAAGATGGATCGATTGCGTTATGAGATTGAATGTGCCCTGTTCCGGAAATGCGGTCTGCCCGACAACACCTATTGCTTCCGCAATGTCGGCCAGCCTGACACGCATCTCCTGATTGCGGCGCGCACCAACAGCAAACACGTCTACACGCTCCATTTCGACTTGGCGGGCTTTCCCGCGCATATGCCTGTCGTCTTCGTGAAGGCCATGTTGCGCGACCGCGATGGGAACAAGCTGGATGATGCCAGCGCCGCCATGCACACCCTGCCCAGCGGACACGGTTGGACGCGCATCTGCCACTACGGAGGCATGAGCTGGCGCCCCAATATGTCGCTCTACAAAGTTTACATCAAATGTCGTCTCTGGCTGGAAATGTACGAACTCCACCTCCAGACCGGCAAGAGCATCGACTATTACCTCAACCACCAACGCTGAAACGGAAAGGACACAGGCGATGAAGGACCTCAAGGCATTGGGCGAGATCGTCCACAAGCAATCCTACGAACGGGAAACCGGCGGCACGATGATGGACCTCGTCTTCAACCCCGAGACCGGGGAATTCGAGCAACAGAACGTCGCCGCCGGCGAGCCCCCCTCCGGGATGGTCGTCACCGAGATGACAAAAGAGGGCTTCGCCAATGCAGGGCACCCCTCCCGCGCGGAACTCTACTCTCGATCCGCCGGTCTGATTGAGAACGGCGCGCTTGCAAACAAGCGCGCTTTTATTATCGGCCTCGGAAGTTTCGGCGGAACCATCGCGGAGGAGCTCGCCAAAGCCGCCGTCGGTGAATTCGCTATCATGGACTTCGACCGCCTCGAAACCCACAACGTCGTCCGTCACGCCTGCTCCTTAAAAGACGTCGGCCGCTACAAGACTGATGCCGTCGAGGAACTCATCCTCGGCAAAAACCCCTACGCGCACGTGGACAAATTTTGTCTGAACGTGATGGACGACCCCGCCGCCACCGAACGGGAAATCGACCGCGCCGACATCGTCCTCGTCGCCACCGACAACAACGCCAGCCGCTTCCTCATTAACGACCTCCTCGTCAAACACCGCAAAGTCGGAATCTACGGCCGCGCCAACACCCGCGCCGAAGGCGGCGACGTCTTCGTCCAACGTCCCGATGGTCCCTGCTACACCTGCCTCGTCGGGATGTCCGCCTTCGACCAAGTCGCCGAGGAAGTCTCCAGCCAGGAAGCTGGCCTGCGCAGTGGCCATATCGCCGCCTACACCGCCCCCGAAGACGCCGCCGCCATTATCCAGATCGGCCTCGCCTCCGACATCGCCCCCATCACCAACCTGATGGTCAAACTCGCGCTCGTTGAGCTCGCGCGTGGGACAAACAGCGGGATTTCGGGCTTGGAGGGGGAGCTTGTCTATGACTATTGGATGTGGGCCAATCGTCGAGAACGCCGTTTCCGCAATTGGGCGTCCTTCGATAAGGCCGGGACCTTGCCGACCATTCTCAGGTGGTACGGGGCCCGCATAAGGAAAAAACCGGATTGCGCGCTCTGCGGAAGGGGGGGCGCGTTGGATTCTGGGGAACCCTTGCCACGCTTCGATTTCCAAGGTATGGCGGACGTGGACTTGGCCTTGGATGATGGCGAGGGAGGGATTTCTGTGGGGGAGTGAGGGGCAGAATGCAGGATATTGCCGTGAGAAAAAACCTTCGGAGGGTGTCCTTGCAATGTTTGCGGAGGAGGATGACGTTGAGGAGTGGTTGTGATGAGGATCGCGTGGCTACGGACGAAACGCGGCGTTGGCTCCGTGCGGTGGCCGAGGCGGTCAGTGCCGATGAGGCCGACTAAGGCCGCACCTTCGGCGCGCCATGTGGTGCGCGAAGGTTTTTCGCGTAAGAATGCGCGGTGTGGCCGCAAACAGGAAATGAAGCGCGTGGTGCGCGTCAGCGGCCGCAGCGTATGGGCAAACGGCACAAGCCGTGGTTCGGCTTGCCGAATCGAGGGGTGATGGGGCGGTGGGCCGCCAGGTCAGTCGGCGGGGGCGGTGACGAGGACGCGGAAGAAGCGTGCGTCCGCGCCGGGGGGGCTTTGCCAGGCGTCGTCGAGCGTGGCTTTGCCTTGGAGGGTGTAGGCGCGGTTGGGGAGGTTGGGGGCCCACTCGATGGTGGGTTTGCCATTTTCGACGGTGAGGCGGGTGACGCGGAAGCGGCTCGCCGCATCCCGCGGGTCGGTCCCCGCGACGTACTCCTCCCAGTTGAGGAATCCGTCCCCGTCGAAGTCCCCCTCGTCGACGGTTTGCAGGGAGGAGCCCTGCATCAGCAGGTCGCTGAAATAGGCCTCCAGCCAACTGTCGGGGACGCGCCCGTATCGATCCCCGTACTGGAAGCCGAGTTGGGAGGCGGAGGAGGCGAGGGCGACGTAGGCGATGACGCCGGGGTCGTAGACGTTGGGGAGGGTGTCCCACCCTTGGCTGGCGTAACCATTGAAGATACGGGTCTCGCCGGCGTCGTTGAAGCCGGTGGCGACGACGGCGTGGGTGGTGAGCTCGCCGCCGATGCTGAGGGCGACGGGCCATCCCAGGCGGAGGGGCGCCCGGATGAGGCGGGCGTAGTCGGCCTCGGAGGGGGTGCCGGAGACGCAGGCAACGTGGGTGGCGGTCAGGCCGTACCCATCGAGCACGTTTTCGAGTTTGGCGAAGGCGGTGTGGCTGGAGTTGGATTCGTAATACATCCCGAGGCGGACGCCGAGGTTGTAGGCCAGGCGGGCGTAGTCGTCGATGTCTGGGGCGGCCCAGTCGTAGGTCTCGCTCTTGGTGGCGAGGGTGCGGGGCTCGCCGTTGAAGGTGCAGACGTTGGAGGTCGGCGCGGGGCCTTGGGCCACCTTGTGGTACTGGACGATGGCGGCGCCGGCGATGGCCACGCACCCCGGCGGGCAACGCTCGGGGGTGTAGAGGCAGTAATCGCCCTTTTGCGTCCAGTGGTCGGGGAAGCTCAGGGTCACCTCGGCGGCCACGGCGATGTGGGCGGCGGCAAGGAGAGGCAGGAAGCAGAGCGGGCGTCTCATGGTGCGATCGCTCCTTGGCTCGCCGTCACGGCGGCGTGGGGTGGGGAGCCCAAGCGGCTCGTCGGTTAGGGTTGGTCCGTCTCCGGGGTGGGGGCGGCGTTCTCGGCGGGGGGCTCGGGTTTCGGGTCTTCGGTCTCGGGGGCCTCGTCGGCGTCCTCGGCGGGGGCGATGGAGAAAGAGGCGAGGGTGACACCCTCATCGAGGTGGACGAAGTTGACGCCGGCGGCGGTGCGGCCGAGGGTGGAGATCTCGGCGACGGGCACGCGGATGAGGAGCCCGGCGGAGGTGAGCATGACGAGGGTCTCGTCGCCCTTGACGGCGGCGATGCCGATGAGCGCGCCGTTTTTCTCGTTGGCGGGGTTGGCGATGACGCCGCCGGTGCCGCGGTGGAGGAGCGCGACGGACCCGTCCTTCTTGTTGCGGTAGAAGTCCTTGAAGGCGCTGCGCTTGCCGCGGCCGTTCTCGGTGACGATGAGGAGCTTCGCGTCAGGTTCCTCGACGGCGAAACCGCAGACGCGGTCGGTCTCGGACTTGAGGGTGATGCCCTTCACGCCGGTGGCGGTGCGCCCCATGCAACGGACCTCATTGATGGGGAAGGCATTGACGTAGCCCTCGCGGGTGGCGATGAAGACGGTGTCGCCGGTCTGGGTGAGCGCGACCTTGACGAGGGCGTTGCCCTCCTCGATGGTGATGGCGCGAATGCCCTTGCGGTTGACATTCCTGTAGAGCTCCAGGTCGGTGCGTTTGATGGTGCCGTCGGCGAGGACGAAGGTGATGCTGCGCGAGTCGCCCTCGAAGCCGCGGATGGCGAGGATCTCGACGATGCGCTCGTCCTTCTGGAGGCCTTCGAGGATGTTCACGATGGGGGTGCCGGCGGTGGTGCGGCCGGTCTCGGGGATCTCGTAGGCACGGTCGGCGTAGACGCGGCCGGTGTCGGTGAAGAAGAGGAGGGTGTCGTGGGCCTTGGGCACGTAGAGGCGCTCGATGAAGTCTTCGTCCTTGATGATGACGCCGCGCTTGCCCTTGCCGCCGCGCTTCTGCGCGGCGTAGGCATCGAGTGCGGTGCGCTTGATGTAGCCGCGGTGGGAGAGGGTGACGACGCAGGGTTCGTCGGCCACGAGGTCTTCGAGGCGCATTTCGCCCCCCATGGGGACGATCTGGGTGAGGCGGTCGTTCTCCTTGGTGTAGGCGGCCTTGATGTCCTCGAGGTCTTGGGTGATGAGGGCGAAGACTTTGGCGGGGTCTTCGAGGATGGCCTGGAGCTCGGCGATCTTGGCCTGGAGCTCGGCCTGCTCGGCGAGGAGTTTGTCGCGCTCCAGGCCGGTGAGTTGGCGCAGGCGCATCTCCAGGATGGCGGCGACCTGGGCGTCGGAGAAGCCGAAACGCTCGCAGAGGCGGCGCTTGGCCTCGTCGTTGTCGGCGGAGTCGCGGATGATGTGGATGACCTCGTCGAGGTTGTCTTGGGCGATGAGCAGGCCATCGACGATGTGAATGCGTTCCTTGGCCTTGGCGAGCTCGTAGCGGCACCGGCGGGTGTGGACCTCGAAGCGATGGTCGACGTAGCACTGGAAGAAGTCGCGCAGCGTCATGCGGCGGGGGCGGCCGCGGTCGAGGGCGATCATGTTCGCGCCGAAGGTCGTCTGCAGGTCGGAGTGCCTGTAGAGCTGGTTGAGGATGACCTGCGCGGGCTTGGCGGAGGCCTTGAGCTCGACCACCACACGGATGCCGTCCTTGAGGCTCGATTCGTCGCGGATGTCGGCGATGCCCTCGACGGTGCCCTCCTTGGCGAGCTCGGCCATCTTGGAGACCATCGCGGCCTTGTTCACCATGTAGGGCACGGAGGTGATGATGATCTCCTCGTGCTTGCCCTCCTGGACGATCTGCGCCTCGCCGCGGACGACCAACGCGCCACGGCCGGTCTTGTACATCGCCTCGATGCCAGCGAGCCCGCAGATCGTCGCGCCGGTCGGGAAGTCCGGCCCCTTCACGAAGCGCATCAGCTCGTCGATCGAGGCGTCGGGGTGCGCCACGAAATAGATCAGCCCGTCGCAGAGTTCGCGCAGGTTGTGCGGGGGGATGTTGGTGGCCATGCCCACGGCGATGCCCTGCGAACCGTTGAGCAGGAGGTTGGGCAGCTTCGCGGGCAGGACGCGCGGCTCCTGGGTGGAGCCGTCGTAGTTCGGCACGAAGTCCACCGTGTCCTTGTCGATGTCCGCGAGCATCTCGGCGGAGACCTTGGCCATGCGTGCCTCGGTGTAACGGTAGGCCGCCGCGCTGTCGCCGTCGATCGTGCCGAAGTTGCCGTGGCCGTCCACCAGGCGCACACGCATGCTGAACCATTGCGCCAGACGCACCAGCGTGTCGTAGATCGAGCTGTCGCCGTGCGGGTGGTACTTGCCCATCACGTCGCCCACGATGCGCGCGCACTTGCGGTAGGGCGCGTTAAAGAAGTTCTTCGTCTCGTGCATCGAGTAGAGCACGCGACGATGCACAGGCTTGAATCCGTCACGGGCGTCCGGCAACGCGCGTGCCACGATCACGCTCATCGAATAATCGATGTACGAGTTCTTCATCTCCTCCTCGACGTTGATGGAGGAAAGTCGCGCGTCCGCCGACGGGTTCGCCTGGGTCACTTCGTCCATAATCCGCAGAAATCCTTTCGATACGCCATTATAGCACAAAACCGCCCCGCCCGTCACGCCCCGTGCCGCACGGCATCGTCCGGGCCGGCCCGTCGGGGCGGGGCGCGCAAAAAAAGTTTTTGTGCCGTGGGCGGAATGTGGTAAAATACGGCCCCGGTTTGCGTATCACCGACAAGAAAGGCACAAGATGAATCAGTACGTCGCCCGGGTCCTTGAGGAGACCATCGCGAAGAACGCCCATGAGAAGGAGTTTCTCCAGGCCGTGACGGAAGTCTTCGGTTCGTTGGAGACGGTCATCGCCGCGGAGCCGAAATACGAGAAGAACGCCATCTTGGAGCGCATCGTGGAGCCTGAGCGCGTGATCCAGTTCCGCGTGCCGTGGGTGGACGACCGTGGGAACTTCCGCGTGAATCGTGGGTTCCGCGTGCAGTTCAACTCCGCCATCGGCCCCTACAAGGGCGGCCTGCGCCTGCACCCCTCCGTGAATCTCGGCATCCTCAAGTTCCTCGGTTTCGAGCAGATCTTCAAGAACTCGCTCACCACGCTCCCGATGGGCGGCGGCAAGGGCGGGTGCGACTTCGACCCCAAGGGCAAGAGCGACAACGAGGTGATGCGTTTCTGCCAGAGCTTCATGAGCGAGCTCTTCCGCCACATCGGCCCGGACACCGACGTGCCCGCGGGCGACATCGGCACCGGCGCGCGCGAGATCGGCTACATGTTCGGCCAGTACAAGCGCTTGGCCAACGCGTTCACCGGCGTGCTCACCGGCAAGGGGCTCTCCTGGGGCGGCTCGCTCATTCGCCCGGAGGCCACCGGCTATGGCCTCATCTACTTCGCCGACAGCATGATGAAGACCGCCGGCGACACCCTCGCGGGCAAGACCTGCGTCGTCTCCGGCTCCGGCAACGTCGCCCAGTTCGCCGTCCAGAAGCTCCAGCAGCTCGGCGCCAAGGTCGTCACCCTCTCCGATTCCAACGGCTTCATCCATGACCCCGACGGCATCGACGCCGAGAAGCTCGCCTACGTGATGGAGCTCAAGAACGTCAAGCGCGGCCGCATCAGCGAGTATGCCGCGAAGTATCCCACCGCCACCTACACCGCCGACGCCAAGCCCTGGGGCGTGAAGTGCGACTGCGCCTTCCCCTGCGCCACCCAGAACGAGCTCGACGCCGAGGCCGCCAAGACGCTCGTCGCCAACGGTTGCCGCCTCGTCGCCGAGGGCGCCAACATGCCCTGCACGATGGAGGCCATCGAGGTCTTCCAGCAGGCCGGCACCCTCTACGCCCCCGGTAAGGCCTCCAACGCCGGCGGCGTCGCCACCTCCGGCCTCGAGATGTGCCAGAACTCCGCCCGCCTCTCCTGGTCTGCCGCGGAGGTCGACGCCCGCCTCCAAGGCATCATGAAGGCCATCCATGACAACGCCTACGCCACCGCCGAGCGTTACGGCAAGAAGGGGGATTACCTCTTCGGCGCCAACGTCGCGGGCTTCGTCAAGGTCGCCGACGCCATGATCGCCCAAGGCCATTGCTGAGCGCCTTGCCGACGGCACGAAAAAATCCCGCGGTCCGCCGCGGGATTTTTTATGTGGTCGCGCAGCGGGACGCGGTCACTTGGCGTCCGCGCCCTCCACCGCGCGGCGCAACCACTCGCGGGACGCATCGGCGAAGGCGCGCATCGGCGCGTCGTAGCCCTCGGCGGGGGGCGCGAAGCGGGCGGGGTCGCCGACATGGAAATCATCGGGAATCGGGACGGGGACGGCATGGCGTTCCGCGCCGACGCGCCGCAACAGGGCGCGCAGACGGGAATCCTTGCGCGGGTCGGCCTCGGTGAGGGCGATGAAGGGCTTTCCGCTGTGAAGGGAGAAGACGGCGCCGTGGAAGGAGGAGGTCACGATGAAGGAGGCGTTGAGGAAGAGGTCGACGAACTCATAGGGCGAGGCGGATTTGTTCACCGTGGAGCGGGGTTTGCCGAGATCCTGCCTGCGCCCGTTGAGGTAGACGACGTCGAGCCCGAGGGCATGGGCCAGCTCGTCAATGACACGGTCGGCTTGTGGGTAGGGATTGACCATGTAGGCCATGATGTAGACGAGGAGGTAGGGGCGCTTGGGGCGGCGCTTGGCCTTGGCGGCCAGCTCGGCCCATTGGGCGCGGTCGAGCAGGAGCGTGGGGTCGCAGCACCAGGTGGCGGCCTGGCCGGTGAGGTCGCGGATGAGCGCGACGCCGCTCTCCTCGCGCACGGAGAGCGCGTCGTAATCCGAGAGCGCCGCGCGGTAGCGTTCGCGCATCTCGGGCGGGAGCGCGGAGACGGCGAAACTGGAGGCGTAGGAGATCTTGCGCACGGCCGCCCGCCTGTCGGCGGGGACGAACCCCAGGAAGTAGGCAGGGTCGCCCCCGCTCCACTGCGGGTTGAAGGTCTGGTCGGAGCCGGTCATGTAGACGTCGGCCTCGGGCGGGTCGGCGGCCATCTCCGCGAAGGAGGCGTAGGGACGCGTGAGGCGCGTCTCCGCGCGCAGGAAGGCGTCGTAGGCGCGGTCGCGCCGCAGATAGACCAGGCGCGAGAGGAGCGCCCGCGCGAGGGCGGGCGGGTTGCGCCACGGCAGCCCTTGCCTGGGGCCTGCCTGCCCCACGTAGTCGATCGTCAGGCAACGGTGGCCCAACGACTCGACGGTCCGGCTCAGCGCGTAGGTCTGCAGGGCGGAACCGTAGTTGAAGACGCGGAACATCGTGATTTGGCAAACCGTTTTCATGGCATTTCCCCCGATTCACTTGCGGAACAGGCGGCGCAGACGCGCCCACGCGCACCCGATGAGCGACCACCGGTGCGCCCACGCGAAGCCGCCGGGCAACCCCAGCAGGCGAATGAAGGTCTTGCGGCCCCAGGCGGGCGGCTCGGCGAGGGGCATCCGCGCCTCGACCGCCGCGATTTCCGCGGGCGTGAGCGGCTCCGTCTCGCACCAGGTGGCCGCCGCGCGCCAGACTTCCGCCCCGCGGGCGGTGTAGGCCTCCACGCGGCTCACCCCCGCCGTGTTCGCCTTGAAGCGTTCCCCCCAGAAGTCGCCCACGCGGATGTCCGCCCCGCTGTGCGTCCCCACGAAGGCGCACGCGTAGCACGGCAGGTTCTGCGCCGTGCGGCGGAGAAAATGGCGCAGATACGGCTCGTTCTCGGAGGCATAACCCTCGTAGATGGTTCCCCTGGCGTCGTCGGTCAGTCGTAACACGTACGCATCCTGCCAGCCGCGGGCCTTGCCGCGCCAGCTGGCGTCGAGGCGGCGTGGGTCGCGCCCCTTGGCGGCGCGCCGCAGGAAGGCTTCCCAGAGTTTGGCGGAAGGCACGCCGTGGCAGACGAAGTCCACCAGGACGAACCGTTCCTCGATCTGTCGCGTTTGGATGAGCCGCCGGAAGGCGGCGATCTGGCAGGGCGTCCCGACGACCAGCCACTTGTCCTTACCCCGGAGCATCTCGCGGAAGGCGGGTGCCGTCAGGCTCTGGATGTATTTGGAGCCGCGCGCGGGGGCGAAGGCCTCGGGCGTCGTGGCCAGGAAATGTTCCGCGCGGAGGCGCTCCGGCACGTAGCGCACGCCGCAGAACCCGTAACCCTCCCCCGCCAATGCCTCGACGATGGCGCCCACGGCCCCGCCGGACGAACTCGCCCGCAGTTCCGCGGCGTCCTTCAGCCACGCCGCCGCGCCGACCAACACCTTGCGGTGAAGCGTCTCGCGCGGGATTGGGGTGTGCGTCGGGCACAGGCGCACGCACAGCCCGCACCCCACGCACGCGGCGGCATCCACCCGCGGCACCCAGAATTCCTCGCGCGATCGCGCCAACGTGACGCACCCCTTGGGGCACGCCGCGGCGCAGACGCCGCACCCGTGGCAGGGATCCGTCCCCGCCACGCTTCCGACACGCTCTTTCTCTTGGGCCATGAAAAACGCACCCTCTCTCTCGTATCTGTAACGAGGCCCTGAGAAAGCCGAGCACCGAATACGAGCAAGAAGGTGCGCCGAAACGGCGCACCTCGCCCGACATCTTGCCCGGTGCAAAGAAATTTCTCAGGTTTCGTTACAGGCAATTGTCGCGCAAAGCGCAAAGTTGCGACGGCTCGCCCGTCGCGTGCGCCTATGATAGCAAAAACGCCCGCCATGGGGCGGGCGTTTTTCGCGTCGTCTCAGCGATGGTCGAAGGGGCGTGGGCGGTCCGGCATCGTGGGGGCGAGGAACCCTTGGATGAAGCGCGCGCCGTACCAGAGGTGGGTGAGGGCGATCCCGAGCCAGAGCGCGGGAGCGTGGCGGAGGGCCGGCGCCTCGACGATCGCGTCGGCCAAGGTGAGGAGGAGGTAGAGCCCGACGGTCACGAGGTAGGTGACGGCGAGCCACGGGGAGAGCGGCGCGACGGCCGCGCCCCCGACGAGCCCGATCAGGAAGAGGCTCGGGAGGTGGTAGGAAAGACGGCGGGAGTTGAGGCCGATGCGCCGGGCGAAATGGCCGCGGTGGAGGGCGTAGCGGCCGATCTGCCGGAGGTGGGGGCCGAAGAGCGGGCGGCGGTGGTGCCAGACCATGACGCGTGGGTCGTACCACAGGGTGTGGCCGGCGCGTTGGAGGTCGGCGCAGAGCAGGGTGTCCTCGCCGGGCCAAAAGTCCTCGCGGAAGCCTCCCACTGCGCGAAAGGCGGAGGCGCGGACGAAGAGATTGCAACTAGGGAAGTCCTCGACGCGGCGGAGCGCGCCTTGGACGAAATAGCGGTGGCGGAAGTTGCCGGAGACGAGGGGGGAGGCGAGGACGGCGCCGGAGAGCTGCGCGCGGGGCGGGTCGTCGGGCGGGGTGAGCCCCGGGCCGCCCAGCGCGTCGATGGAGGCGTCGGCGGCGAGGCGCGCGGCGGCGTTGGCGAGCCAGTCCGGGCGCGGGTAGGCGTCGTCGTCGATGAAGGCGAGGATGTCGCCGCTGGCCGCGGCGGCGCCGCGGTTGCGCTTGTTCGCGGGGCGGGCGGGGCCCGTGGGGCGGAGGCGGACGGGGTAGGGCTGGGCGGGGAGGTCGGGGAGGGGGGCGTCGGGGAGGAGGAGCAACTCGAAGCGGCGGTAGGTTTGGGTGCGCAGAGCATCGAGCAGACGGCGCAAAACGGCGCTGTCCCCCGGGCAGGCGACGATGAGGGAGAAGCGCGGGGCGGCCGCGCCCGCGGGGATCGGGGGCAGGGGGGTGAGGGCGGCGTAGTAGTGGAGGACGCGCGCGCGGTAGGCGATGGCGAGGGTGTCGAGGAACGTGCGCCAGACGGTGCGGGGCGTGAGGCACCCCAGGCGGGCATGGAAGTCGAGGCGCACGGGCGCCTCGGCGAACGTCCGGCCGCCGGCATGGAGCGCGGCGAAAAGTTCCAGGTCGAAGGCGAAACGTTTGACCAGAAGGCGGTCGGCGGCGTCGCGCAGGGCCTCCGCGCGGATGAGCTTCATGCCGCATTGGGTGTCGGAGACGGAGAGGCCGAGGAGGGCATGGGTGAGGGCGTGATAGAGCGCGGACACGAGCCGGCGGGGGGCGGGGTAACGCACCTGCGACGCGGGGTGGCGCTTGGAGCCGAGCACGGCGTCGGCCCCCGTGGCGCGGGCGACGTCGCAGAAGGCGGGCAGGGCGGCCGGGTCGAGGTCGAAGTCACCGTCGAGCAGGAGCACCCAGGCGTGGCGTGCGGCACGGAGCCCGGCAAGGATCGCGGAGCCTTTGCCTTGGTTGTCCGGGAGGAGGATGGGGGTGAAGACCGCCGGGTGGCGCGCGGCCGCGGCGCGGATCGCTTGGGGGGTGCCGTCCGCGCTGCCGTCGTCGACGGGGACGATCTGGAAGGGGAAGCCCTGCCCCGCCAGGAGGTCGTGAAGGCGCAAGAAGCCATCCCCCCCGCCCTCGCCGAAATCGTGGCAGGGAAGGACGACGGAAAGCCCGCCGCCCGCGAAGAGCGCGCGGGCGGCGGACCAGTCCGTCGTGTTGAGGGCGGTCATGGGAGGCGCCCGTCCCCGGTCAGGGGTCGAGGTTCGTCAGGGTCACGCCGTCGTCCAGGCTGATGGAGCGGTAGTAGCAATTGCGGGGCTGCCCGGCCTGGTTTTTTGTGTGGCAGATGGCGCCGCGGCGGGGGCGGACGATGTAGACGAGGGAGTTCTGCTCGCAGTTGACGCGGGCTTCGAGGACCTCGAAGGTCTCGCCGGAGGTCTTGCCCTTCTCCCAGAGGACGTTGCGCGAGGTGGACCAGAGGGTGAGGGTGCGGGTCTTGAAGGTGAGCTCCATCGCCTGGCGGTTGGTGTAGGCGATGAGGATGACCTCCTTGGTGTCGGCGTTCTGAACGGCCACGGGGATGACGTTGTCCTTCTCCTCGCGGATGTTCGCGGCGACCTTAGCGATTTTGGTGAAGTCGAGGTCGAGGGTGAGGCCCTCTTCGAGTTCGTGGCTCATGATGGCTCCTTACTTGGCGGGCTCGTCGGCGGGCGGCAGGGTGGGGGCTTTGAGGGTGGCGGGGGGCGGCAGGGCGGCGCCGTCCTTCGCGGTGTCGCGCTTGGGCGGGGTGCCGCCGCAACGGGTGATGATGGCGTCGGTGATGTCGAGCCCGTCCTTGGCGAAGGGGACGACGTTGGCGTAGAGCACGAGATCGAGCCCCTTCTCCTTGGCGTAGGCGTCGATGGTCTTCTGGATCTCCATGGAGGTGCGGTTGACGAAGCTGCGCTCCATCTCGGTGAGGGTGCGGGAACGCTCGGCCATGCGGCTTTCGGCGAGGCGCTGGGCCTCGTCGAGGGCCTTGGCGGCGGCCTCGGCGGCCTTGCGGAGTTCCTCGGCCTTGGCGGGGGCGATCATCGGGTTGCGCGCCTCCTGCACCTGCTTTTCCAGGTCGGCGGCCTGACGCTCGATGTCGGCGCGGAGTTTGTCGCGCTCCTCGGTGTAGGTGGCGAGGGTGGTCTCGAGGGTCTTGCGGTCGTTGGGGGTGTTGGGGTGGTTGGCGAGGACGCGCTCCATGTCGACGATGGCGATGTGCTGCGCGAGGAGGCAGCAGGTCGGGAGCGCGAGGGCGAGGGCCAGGAGAAGGCGCTTCATGTTCGTTTCCTTTCGTGGGGGGATCAGTCGACGCCGATCCAGAAGGTGAAGGTTTCCTCTTCGGTGTCGTCGTCGTTGGTGATCGGGAAGGCGACGTCGAGGCGGATGGGGAATTTGGGGATGTTGAGCCGGAGGCCGAAGCCAGCGGACCAGAGGAGGTCGTCGCCGAAGTCGAAGAAGTCCTCGCCGGCGGAGCCGATGTCGGTGAAGAGGGCGAATTGGAGGACGGAGACGATCGGGATGGCGTATTCGGCGGTGGCGCACCACATGGTCTGCCCGCCGATGGCCACGTAATCGCCGTGCCGCCATGCCTTGGGGCCGCCGTGGCGGAACTCGAAGCCGCGGACGGTCCGCCCGCCGCCCAGGAAGAAGCGGTCGAACATCGGCACGTCGCCGCTGTAGGCCTCGATGGTGTCGAAGCGCAGGCGCGTGAGGAAGATATGGTCGCGGAAGGGGTTGAAGTAGGCCGAGGCGTTGAAGCCGAAGGCGTAGTCCTTGGCCTCGCCGCCCAGGCCGACCTCGGCGTAGAGCAGGCTGGTCCACCCCTTGGTCGGGAAGAGCGGGCGGTCGCGGTGATCCTCCTGCCAGAAGAGGCGGAGCTTGCTGTTGATGCCCTCCGCCTGATCGGTGAAGGAGAAGGGCGACCCGTCGGAGGTGTGCCACACGCCGGCGTCCTCGTCGTCGTAGCGCACGTCCTCAAGCGTGTAGCGCACGCCGATGCGGTCGAGCTGCAGGTCGCCGAAGGGGGTGGGGAGCGGGATGGGCTTCCAGGCGAGGGTGACGGCCGCGCCCATGCGGATCTCGTCGTAATTGTCGCGCCAGCGCATCCGGCGGTAGGCATCGACCGTCAGGGCGAGGGGCACGTCGAAAAGCCACGGCTGGGTCCAGCTGAGGAGCACCGTCTGCCGGCGGTCGCCGATCTCGGCCTCGGCGCTCGCGCGCTGGCCGCCGCCGCGGAAGAAGTTGTGCCCGCGGTTGAGGATGTCGAAGTTCCGCTGCGTGGCCTTGGCGTAGACGAAGAAGTTGTCCACGGAGCTGATGCCGATGCCGACGCCGTATTCGCCGGTCTCCTGCTCGCGCACCTCGAAGACGAGATCGCGCTCCCCGGGCGTGTCGGTCTCCACGGTGTAGGAGGTCACGCCGCTCTCGTCCTGGAAATAGTTGAGGTTGCGCAGACGCGCCTCGGAGCGCTTCACGAGGCGGCTGTCGTAATCCTCGCCCGGCTGGATGACCAATTCGCGGCGGATCACCTTGTCGCGCGTGACGGAGTTGCCCTGGATGAGGATGTCGCGGATGCGCGCCCGCTCGCCCTCGCCACCGGTGAGGTCGTAGATGAGGTCGAGGATCGGCGCGTCGGGGCGCGGCACGGCGACGGTCATGGCGTAGGTGTCCACGTAGCCGCGCGACCCGTAGTAATCCTCGATGGCCTCGCGGATGGCGTCGAGCGTGGCGCGGGTGGCGAAGGCGCCGTCCGGCGAGGCCTCAAGCGCGCGCCGCGCGGCGGCCTCGATGGCCTTGGCCGGGTAGGCCGTCGCGCCCTTCACCGTGATGTCCCCCACGCTGTAGCGCTCCCCCTCGTCCACCTTGAAGACGGCGTCCACGTGCCCCTCCGCCTCCCCGGGGATTTGCCGCAGGTCCGGGAAGGCGATTTCGGCGTCGAGATAGCCGGCGTTGGTGTAGACGGCGTTGGCGGCGGCGCGCGCGTCGTCCAGCTTCGTGTCGGAGAGCGGGAAGTCGGTGAACCAACTGATCGGGTTCCAGATCGGCTTCCACCCGAAGGCCCCCGCCAGCGTGTCATGGTCGAAGGCCGTGTTCCCCTCGAAGAGATAATCGCGGATCTTGCGCTCGCGCCCCGGGGTGACGAGGAGCGTGAGGTAGGCGTAGCCCGGCTGGTCGGCATGGCGGATCTCATGCTCCACCGTGGCCTCCACGTAGCCCTCCTTGGCCAACGCCTCGCGCAGACGGGCCGCCGCCGCCGCCGCGATCGCGTCGTCCACGCGGTCGTTGGCGGCGAGCTTCACCGCGTCCGCCGCCTTGCTCTCGCGGATCGCCCCGTCCAGCCCCGAGATGGCCGGGTCGTCGGCCAGCTGAGGCCGGCGGCTCACGGTGTAGACGACCACCCAGCCACCCGTCGCGTCCTGCCCGATCGCCGCCTCGACCTTGGCGTAGTTCGGCGTCGCCAACAGCCCCTTCACGTCGGCGCTGATGGCCGCCTGGACGTCCGCCTGCTCGGCCGTCATGCCTTTGGTGACGGAGCAGGCGGAGAGGACCGCCTCGGTGGGATCCACGCCGAACGAGTCGTCCGCGCGCACACGCACGTCGCTGACGGTGACGGGCGCGGCGCCGACCCCCGTGGCGAACGCCAGGCAGAAAAAGAGGGCTAAGGGTAGGGGAGACTTCACGGATACGCTCCTTGATTGGGTAAGACTCATTCCACCGGCTCCAGATCGCCGGCCTCCTGGCCCGCGGCGGCCTCCACGCGATCCTTGAAGCGCGTCGTCGCGCCGTCGAAGTTCAGCCGCACCTCGCCGGTCGCGCCATTACGGTTCTTCGACACGTCCACGATCGCCAGCAGCCGATCCTCGTGCTCGGGCACCTTGCTGCCCATGAAACTCGGCCGCCGCAGGAGCAGGATCACGTCCGCGTCCTGCTCGATCGCCCCCGAGTCGCGCAGGTCGGAATTGCGCGGCTTCTCGTCGCCGCCGCGCTGCTCCGGGTTGCGCGAGAGCTGTGAGAGCACGATCACCGGCACGTTCAGCTCCTTGGCCATCGCCTTGATCTCGCCCGAGATCTTCGCGATCATCACCTGCTGCCCCTGCTGGGCGAACTCCCGATACGAGAGCAGCTGCAGGTAATCGATCACGATCAGCTCCACCGGATGGCGCTTGTGCGCGTGCCGCGCCCGCGCCCGCAGCTCCATCACGTCCAGGCCGCCCTGGTCGTCGCACAGGATCGGCGTCTCGGCCAACTCGTTCGCCGCCGCCCGCAGGAGCGGGAGCACCACGTCCTTCTTCACGAACTGCCCGCGCTCCACCTCCCGCGCCGACACCCCCGCCATGCCGCACAGCATACGCGTCGTCAGCTGCGCCTGCGGCATCTCCAGGGAAAAGACGAGCACCGTGCGCTTCTTCGGCCCCTGCCCCTCCGGCCCGGGGAAGGGCCGCCCCATGATGTCGCGCCCACGCGCCACGCACTCGGCGATGTTCATCGCCAGCGACGTCTTGCCCATCGACGGCCGCGCCGCCAACACGATCATCTCCCCCCGGTGCAACCCCCGCAGCTGCGCGTCCAACGCCCTGAACCCCGTCGGGATCCCCGAAAGCTCCCCGGGATGCTCCAACTGCCGCGTCAGCATCGACAGCGTCTCCCCCACCGACGTCCGCCAATCCACCGCCGTCGCCGCCTTCGTCCGCCCCTCCCCGATTCCCAAAATCGTCTGCTCGGCCATCCCCAGCACATAATCCGCCGACTGCGAGGCGTCGTACACGTTCGCCTCCACCTCCCGCACCGCCCCCAGGATGCACCGCCGCAGATACTGCTCCATCACCAGCTCCGCGTAAAACCCCGCGTGCGCGCTCGTCGGCGTCCGCTCCATCAGCTCGGTCAGCGCCGGCACCCCACCCACCTCCTCCAACTCCCCCGTCCCCCGCAGGTAGTCCGACACCGTGATCCCGTCCACCGGCTTCCCCTGCCCGGCCAACCGCGCGATCGCCCCATACAGCCGCCGATGCGCCGGCTCCACGAACGCCTCCTGCGTCATCCCCTTCGCCACGCACAGATCCAGCACCCGCCCCGGATCCAGCAAAAGCGACCCCAGCAAACCCCGCTCCGCGTCCAGATTCTGCGGCAACGCCCGCCCCAACGGCGCCTCCCCCGCCCGCTCCGAAAGCGGCGCCTCGCCGTCAAACCTCTTCTTCCTCTTCGCCACTGCGCACATAACGCCCCACATAATACCAAAAAACCGCCCACCCCGCGCGCCTCCCCGTGTTCGATTTCCGTTAGCCCGCGCCAGCCGGCTTGACACCCCCCTCCGCCCCTGTGATATCATGCGACACTCCTAGGGCGGTTAACTCAGTCGGTTAGAGTTCCTGATTTACACTCAGGCTGTCGGCGGTTCGAGTCCGTCACCGCCCACCATCTTCCAAGCCCCTCAAGTGGCGCCACTTGAGGGGCTTTTGCGTTTTTTGGGGGGTGGCGCGTCGGTTGGGCGAGGCTTGGGGCGATAGGGAATGGGGCGGCACGCGTGGAAGGAACCGCCGATTTCGCCGATCGGGGCCGATCAGGTGCCGGCTGCCGTCGGTAAGGTTCCCTCAGGCCTGCCCGCCGCACGACGGACCGCGCGTTCCCCGTGAGCCCGCCGCAATGCGGTCGATGACGCTTAGGGCCGGAAAGTTTCCCCCAAACCCTCCCGACTTTGACCCCGACCCTTTAGGGTTTCGCCCCAGACCCTCCCGACTTTCGGTCCCAACCCTCCTAGGGGCGGTGGCGAAACCCTTGAGGTCTTGCCCCACCATTGCCCCCAAAAAAATCTCAGACCGACCCACCGCCCAACGGGCACCCTATTCCCTTTCCCCGCATTTCCCCTCCGCCTGCCGCCTTCCCCCCATTCCTCTGCCAATATTGCGAAAAAAAAGCATTTTCCCTTGACCAAATGGGGGGGGGTGGTATATTGATAGCAACTTCTAGCGAAAGCCTTGCTTCGGCTCTTCCAAAGAAAGGCACGCGACAAAGAAGAAGGGAGTTGAACATGTTTTTCTACAAATGCAACAGCTGTGGTGATACCTGGGACAGCGAGCATGCTATACGCAAGAGCAATCGTCGCTGTCAGTGTGGCGGGAGATACGAGCCTGTCGACTCGTATTGCTATGACTGTGAAGAGGAATTCTACGATGAAACGGACGGAGGAGTTTGCCCATTCTGCGGGGGCACCAATGTCGACTCTCTTCAAGACATGGCGGATAACATGGATCCTAGTTGGATGTTTGACGACGATGACGATGGTGACGATGACGATTATGGTCGCGCCCCTGACACGTGGCCGTGGGATCGTTAAGGTCGAAACGTGATAGAGCAAAAAAGGGGGTCTTCGATGAGAAAACATGGCAGTGAACACAAGTGTTATTCATGTGGAAGGAACGTCGCTTGCGGTGTCTTCAATGAAGTCGACGACGATGGCGTTGCGGCGGAGTATTGGATTTGTGATTCGTGCGCCGAAGACTATTTTTCTGACAATAACTATCCCGAACCCGAAACCTGCGGGTATTGCGGGTGCGAGGTGATTGTTGACGAAGAGCGGATTTGCCCCGAATGTGGCCAGCCCGTGGACGGGTGGTAATCGTCTGGGATTGATGTTGCCTCATGGCGCACGCATGTACGGGTATCAGGAGGTTTTCGAAGTAAGTAGAAAGGAGTGAACAATGGCTTGGCGTAGGCCGAAATATCTTTGGTGTCGCGATTGCAAGGATTTCTTTCACGTCTTGAAACCGCTTCCTCCACTTTTCCCCGGGCATCCAAGTAATTATAAATATAGATGCTCCAATTGTGGGCGACATAATATTGCTGTCGATGGGGCGGTGTGTCCATCCTGCGGATATGAGGATTTGTGGGAGGAGCACGAAATCTGCCCTAATTGCGAAGAGCGGTTTGTCAATATTCAAGAGGGCGGAGAAGACAAATATGAGTGGGAATAAGCACTGAAATGAGCACCAATCAGCAAACAGAAAAGCGTGTGTATTCATTGTATTATGCAACGGAGGTTTGAAATGTCTTTTCCCATGTCGCACGGGGCACAACTGTTGGATGAGAAAATGCGGCAGGTTTACCACCCGATTCCGGCGGTGGATGCTGTCCTTACTGAGCTTCTAAGTCAACTATATTTTTTGTTGGATGGTAAGATTTTTGAGAGGGGTGGTGTATCAGGGCGTTTAAGGGGTGGATA
>CALXMV010000028.1 GCA_944389565.1 uncultured Kiritimatiellota bacterium | reverse complement strand
GGTTCGCCCCCAAACCCTAAAGGGTTCGCCCCCAAACCCTAAAGGGTTCGCCCCCAAACCCCAAAGGGTTCGCCCCCAAACCCTAAAGGGTTCGCCCCCAAACTCGGGAGGGTTTGGCCCCAAGGTCGCGCCGACCGCGCCGCTGACTCCCCCGCGCACGCCCTCGCGCCCCCAGTGCCGTTTTTTTTTCGGAAAACGCTGTCACTTTTCCCGTCAAACCACGTATACAGACAATGAAGGGCCATTTTCCTGTGGGAAGACTCTGCGACGCTTGTGCGTCGGACGGAAGATGTGATAGCATTCCTGATGTTGTCGCCTCCAGGCGTCAGACGGACTGTGAAAACCTTGGAGACGTTGAACGGGATTCGTCGGACATTTCGGTGCGGCGTGCCTTTCGGGCGCGCCCTCCCGTCGTCTTCCCACAGGTTTTCCAAGGACCTTCACAGAGACGCGCGAGGGCGCGCCCCTAGTTTATGTTTGGAAGGAGAAGGTGCGCGCATGGAGGCCGGAAGCGACTTATGACCAGTGAAGGACACACGATGAACGAGAGCGCTTACGAGACGGGCCACGCTACGGCAACGGCCACGGAACAGAAACCCTTGGAAGACTTCGATTTCGACGCTTATGAGCGGCGGTTGGAGGACGAGCTTCACCTCAAGGACAATCTGGAGACGTTGAACGCGCTTCGCGAAGAGACCAAAAACTTCGGCAATCCGGAGAATATCGGCGAGACCATCGAGAAGGTGGTTTGGGATCAGTTCAAGCTTCAACTGGGCGTGGATTCCGGCACGGAGTTCATCGACAAGCACAACAACGGGTTGAGGCTGGATTTGCGGGTGAAGGCACATACGCAGACCACGGAGGATTTCGCGGCGGGGAAGATCAACGAGCGCAACACGGTCATCGATTACCAACAGCGATATGACGACTGGCAAGCGCAATTCCAAAAGAACGAGGATGGCACGATCAAGACCAGATATGACAATCGTAGCGGCACCTACAAGCCGGTCCTCACGAAGGATGCCCGCAAACCTTACGACGACGGCCGGCCCCAAGGCACCAAAACGACGCATATGGATCACACGGTCCCTGCCGCCGAGGTCATCCGCGATGCAGAAGCGGCCGCGCACCTGACGCAACAGGAGCGTCTGGAGTTCGCGAACGGTGAGAAAAACCTGAATCCGATGGATGCGAGCGCGAATCAATCCAAAGGCGATAGCACGATGGAGGAATGGCTTGCCAGCCGTCGCGACGGGAAATCCCCCGCAGAACGCTTCGGACTCGACGAGGAGGAGCTTCGGAAAAAAGACAAAGAGGCGCGCGAGGAATACACCACCGTCAAAGGAAAAGGAAAGCAGAAGAGCCAGGAGGCTGCCAGGCAGTCGCGCAACAAGGAGGCGTGGCGGATTTCGAAGGACGTGCTCAAGAACGTCCTGAAGACGTTGCTCGCGAACTTCCTGAAAGAGGTCGTCAAGGGATTGGTCGCGTGGTTCCGTGCCGCGGAGCGGACCGTCAAGGCGTTGGTCGCGAAGATTAAGGAGGCGTTCCGCGCGTTCCTGAGCAAGTTGGGCGAGTATCTGAAGGACGCGGCGAAGGGCGTGCTGACCACGATCGTCACCGCGATCATCGGCCCCATCGCACGGGTCTTCACCAAAGTCTGGGGGCTTCTCAAGCAGGGGTATCAGTCGTGCAAACAGGCCATCGCGTATCTGCGCGACCCGGCGAACCGCGCCAAGCCGTTCTCCGAGAAAATGTTGCATGTCGGTCAGATCGTCATCGCGGGGTTGAGCGGCATCGGCGCCATCGCGTTGGGCGGGGTCTTTGAGGGCGTGCTCATGAATGTCCCGGGCTTCGCCGTCGAAATCCCGCTTCTGGGAAGCCTTGCGAGTATTATCGGGCTCTTCCTGGGTGGGCTTGTCGCCGGTGTTTTGGGGGCGTTGGCCATTCATGCGCTCACCAACGCAATCAAAAATCGCCAGGAGGCGGAGTTGCGGGAGCGGTTGATCGCGCAGCACAACGAGGTCGCCAAACGGCAACAGGCCGCCATCGACAATCGGGCGTCCATCGCTGGGAAGATGGCGCGGGAAGTCGCGCGGCGGCAGGCCGCGCGTGACGCCGCGCTTGTCCGTGAGGGGGCGTTGCTCGATGACGAAATGGGTTTTGTCTCGGGCGAGGTCGCCCAGACGGATTCGGAGGCCGCGGAGGCCTCCGCCGCCATCGCGCGGACGGTTGGGGCGGTCGCGGAGACGGAGGCCGCCAACGAGGAGCTTCGGAAAATGGTCGAGCGTCAGAATCAGGCCGTGCGGACGGCCTTGCAGGGAGGAGAGGCATGAAAATCCCAATCGCGGTGTCGGTGGGTGCCGTTGGCGTGATTGCCGCCGGCGCGGTCACGCTTGTTCACATGGCTCGCAAAAAGGCCGCCGCGCAAAAACTGCGGGACGAACGCCACGCGGAGGAAGAACGTGCCCGCGCGGCGCGTTTGGCGGCGCAGGGCGAAAAACTCCGCGCCTTGGGCAAGATCGCCAAAGCTATGACCCAGGAGAGTCAGCGGCGCGCGGCCGCACGGAACGCGGCATTGGCCGCCGGGCAGGCGCGCTTCGAGGAGGAGATCCGTCGGCAGGACGCCATGGACGCGGCGACGCGGGAGCCCTTCTCCGCCACCACCCCCATCGAGCCGGCGCATGGCGCGGCGGAGCTTGAGGCGAGGGCCAAGACGTTGGACGAACGCGCCAATCGTTTGGCCGGGGATGAGGAGGCGCGGGCATGAGTTTGTCCGAGAAGAACGAACGGGCGCTGACTCGCGCGACCGACCGCGCCATGAGCGTTCTGCAAGGGCCGGACTTGGAGTTCGAGCACATCAAGGAGCGCACATGTTGGTTCTTCGACCATCGCGTCACCGGCGAGGAGCTCAACCGCTATACCAATGTGCTCGCCAACAATCTGGAGGCGCTTCGCGACAGCCAGATTGAGGCGCTCGGCCAAATCATCCGGATTTGGGCGCAGGTGGATCAAGAGCAGAACGCGAACTTCAAGCAGTTCGAGGCCAGCATCGAGCGGGATCGGGCCAATAACGCCGAGATTCGCAAGGCGAACACGGCGTTGACGAAGACCGTCGAGGGGCTGAAAACGACCGACGAGAACCTGAAGAAGGTCAACGATGAACTCCAGAAGACGATCAATGCCGTCCAGAAACTGCTCTCCGGCCACGAGAAGATGCTTGACGTCCTGAAGGCGCATAAGCGGGAGTTGGATTCCTATCGGCACCTCCAACACATCGATGCCATTTGGGAGGATACCCGTCATGCCACGATTCGGCTTGACGGTTTTGCAACAAAGGTGGAAGCCGTCCGGGAGGAGGCGCACGCGGCGACGACGCGCGTGGAGGAGGCGCTGTCGCATCTGCGGGAGGAGCAGGAGGAGGCGATTGCGCGGATGGCGGAGGAGGCACGGCGGCGGCTCGACGGCTTCGCGACGGAGATGGAGGCCGCCCGGGATGAGACTCATGCGGCGACGAGGCGCGTGGAGGAGGCGTTGACGCGTCTGCGGGAGGAGCAGGAGCGGGCGCGTCGGCGAATGAAGGGCATCGTGTCGGTGGCCATCGGGGCCATCGTGGTGATGGTGCTCTTCTTCGTGCTGTTGCTCGGAGGGCTCTTCGCGTGATGGACGAGCGCGAACAACGGTTGTTGGCCGCGGCGCGGCAGGTCGACGCGGTGGCGGGGGCGCAGGGGGAGGTCGCGCGCCTGGCCGAGGCGTTGGTCCGGGAGCCTGGGCACGAGGCGACGCAAGCGCTTCTCCGCCATTTGTCGGGGCTTGACCGAAATCGTCAGGACGGGTGGGTCGCGGCGGCCTCCAAGGCGTTGACGGATCGTCTGATTGAGTATCTCGGGGCGTTGCGCGTTCGGGAACTCTGCGGCGCGGAAGAGCGGGCCGAGGAGGAGGATCCGCGCACGTTGGGGGAGCTTTTGGCGGAATTGGACGGCTTGGTCGGGCTCGCGGAGGTCAAGCGCAGGGTCGGGGATCTGATCGCCTACCAACGCGTGCAGGCGTTGCGCAAGGAGGCCGGGCTGAAGTGCAACAAGGGCACGCTCCACTTAGCCTTCACCGGGAACCCCGGGACGGGGAAGACGACGGTGGCGCGGATCGTGGGGCGGATCTACAGGCGGCTCGGTCTGCTTTCGCGCGGGCATTTCATCGAGGCCTCGCGCACGGATCTGATCGCGGGGTATCAGGGGCAGACCGCGCTCAAGGTGAAGCGCGTCGTGGAACGCGCCAAGGGCGGCGTGCTCTTCATCGACGAGGCCTACAGCATCACGGAGAACGACCACAGCGATTCCTATGGCCGCGAGTGCCTCACCGAGCTGACCAAGGCCTTGGAGGATTACCGTGACGATCTGGTGGTGATCGTCGCCGGCTACACGGAGCCGATGAACCATTTTTTTGAGTCCAATCCCGGCCTGCGCTCGCGTTTCAACACCTTCATCGAGTTTCCCGATTATTCGGCGGCGGAGCTGGAGGCCATCCTTCTCGCCATGTGCGCCGCCGACCAATATCTCCTCGCGCCCGAGGCCTTCACCCTTCTACGCCCCGCCCTCCGCCAAGCCGTTCGGGAAAAGGACGGCGCGACCTTCGCGAACGGCCGCTTGGCCCGAAATCTCTATGAGCGCCTCGTCATGAACCTGGCCCGGCGTGTGGCGAAAGCGCCTTATCCCACGCGTGACGACCTGCAGACCATCACCGCCGCCGACTGTCGTGAGGCCTTGCCGCTCGCCCCCCAACGTGCTTCCACGCCGCGCCACCTCGTCCGCGAACGGCTCCGCCGCCGACCGCGCCGCTGATTTTCCCCGCGCACCGCTAAGTGCCGGGAAGTTTCGCCGATCTTGAAAAAAGGGGGTTGCGCGGGGGCGGTGCGCATTGTATAATGCAGGGCATTTTTGGGAGGAGGAGTGTTTGCGGTGGGGGCGTGTTTGTGGGACAATGTTGTCGAGCGCCCTGTAGCTCAGTGGATAGAGCAGCGGTTTCCTAAACCGCGTGTCGCAGGTTCGATTCCTGTCTGGGCGACCATTTGTCCGGGATTTTCATGGAGCTGAGCATGAAGAAGGTGTTGACGGTCGTGGTTTTGGTGGCGTTGGCGGGTGGCGGCGCGGCGTGGTGGCTGGCGCGGCAGCGCCCGGCGGAGGCGCCGGTGGCGTATAAGACGGTGCCTTTGACGCGGGGGCAGGCGACGCAGACGATCCGGGCGACGGGGACGATCGAGCCGGAGGATCTGATTGACATCGGCGCGCAGGTGACGGGGCAGATCATGGCGTTCGGGAAGGATGTGGCGGGGAACGAGGTGGATTATTGCTCGGAGGTGCGCAAGGGGCAGCTGTTGGCGCGGATCGACGACGTGACGTACAAGGCGGAGGTGACGATCGCGAAGGCGACGTTGGCGAGCAGGGAGGCGCAGCTGGCGAGCGCGAAGGCGGACGTGACGCAGGCGACGGCGACGTTGCGCCAGGCGGAGCGGGATTGGGGGCGCGCGCAGAAGCTGGGGGTGGGGGACGCGCTCTCGCAGAAGGATTTCGACGCGTATCAGAGCGCGTATGAGGTGGCGGCGGCGAATCTGGAGGTGAGCCAGGCGGCGGTGACGCAGGCGGAGGCCTCGATCGAGCAGGCGCGGGCGGAGCTGGAGAAGGCGGAGCGGAATCTGTCGTATTGCGACATCAATTCGACGGTGGACGGGATCATCATCGATCGGCGCGTGAACATCGGGCAGACGGTGACGGCGTCGATGAGCACGCCGTCGCTCTTCCTGGTGGCGAAGGATCTGCGGAAGATCGAGATCTGGGTGCCGGTGAACGAGGCGGACATCGGGTCGATCCATGAGGGGCAGGAGGTGCGCTTCACGGTGGACGCGTTCCCGGGGAGGGAGTTCTCGGGGAAGGTGGGGCGGATCCGGCTGAACGCGACGATGACGTCGAACGTGGTGACGTACACGGTGGAGGTGCGGACGGACAATCCGGATGGGTTGCTCCTGCCGTATCTGACGGCCATCGTGAGCTTCATCCTGGGGGAGTCGCCGGAGGATGCGCTGTTGGCGCCGGTGGCGGCGCTGAGCTGGCGGCCGGAGGGGTGGGAGACGCCGGAGGCGCTGGTGGGGAAGGATCTGGTCTTCGTGCAGGATGGGCAGGGGGCGCCGCGGCCCGTGCCGGTGAAGGTGGGGGTGAGCGACGACGTGCGCGTGGCCATCGAGACGGAGCGGTTGCAGCCGGGCGACGTGGTGATCACGGGCACGATGACGCCCATCGAGGTCTCGCAGGCGTCGGCGCAGGGGAAGAACCCGTTCCTGCCGCAGCCGCCGCAGCGTCGGCGCCGTTGAGGAGGGGCGCCATGAGCGATTGCCTGATCGAGCTGAGGGATCTGCTGAAGACCTACAGGCTGGGCGACGTGGACGTGCCGGTGCTGAAGGGGATCTCCATGAAGATCCATGAGGGGACGTTGCTGGCGCTGATGGGGCCGTCGGGGGGTGGGAAGTCCACGCTCATGAACATCCTGGGCTTCCTCGACACGTCGTCGGGGGGGCAGTATCTGCTGGACGGGCGGGACGTGACGACGCTTTCGGCGAACGCGCGGGCGGATCTGCGCAACGAGCGGATCGGGTTCGTCTTCCAGAACTTCAATCTGTTGGCGCGCACGTCGGCGCTGAAGAACGTGCTGATGCCGCTGGAGTATGCGAAGCGGCGGCGGAGCGCGCGCGAGGAGCGGGCGTGGGCGGAGCATCTGCTCGGGCGCGTGGGGCTGGGCGACCGGATGGAGCACCAGCCGTCGCAGATGTCCGGCGGGCAGCAGCAGCGCGTGGCCATCGCGCGGGCGTTGGTCAATCGGCCGAAGATCCTGTTCGCGGATGAGCCGACGGGGAACCTGGACTCGAAGACCTCCGAGGAGGTGCTCCGGATGTTCCAGGAGCTGAACGAGCAGGAGGGCATCACCATCGTGCTGGTGACGCACTCGCCGGAGGTGGGGGCCTTCGCCAAGGAGGCCTACCACATCAAGGACGGCCTCATCGTGGGCGGCACGTACGACGAGAAGTGAGGGAGCGGCCATGTCCATCATCGCGCAAATCGCCTCCGCCTTCGTTTCCCTGCGCCGCAATGTGTTGCGTTCGCTGCTCACGATGCTGGGGATCGTCATCGGCGTGGCCGTGGTCATCACCATGATGGAGATCGGCGCCGGGGCGTCGAAGTCCATCAAGGCCTCCATCTCCAACATGGGCACGAACGTGATGATGATCTGGCCGTGGGCCGTGAAGACCGCGGGCATCAGCTCCGGCTCGGGCGGGTCGGTGCGGCTGACGGAGCAGGATTGCTACGCCATCGCCGCCGAGTGCCTCTCGGTCGAGGCCGTCACGCCCTCGCTGTCGCGCCGGGGCATCCAGGCCGTCGCGGGGAACCGGAACTGGACGCCCTTCACCGTCTATTCCGGGAACGAGGATTATTTCACCGTCCAATCGTGGAAGACGCCCGACAGCGGGCGTTACTTCACCAAGCGCGAGGTGGACGTCGCCGCGTGCGTCGCCGTCATCGGGCAGACGGTCAAGCGCGAGCTCTTCCCCGACGAGGATCCCGTGGGCAAGGACATCCAGCTGCGTGGCGTGCTTTTCCGCGTCATCGGGGTGCTCCCGCTCAAGGGGGCGAACATGATGGGCATGGACCAGGACGACACGGTGATCGTGCCGTGGACGACCATGCGCCAACGCCTCTCCAACTCCGGCGGCTCGGCCACGGGCTCCTCCGGCTCCTCCTCCAACTCCTCGGAGACCTCCTCCGACACGTCGGACGTCTACCCCTCCTCCTCCGCCTCCATCTATCCCGCGCGCGACTCCGTCCAGGCGGAGAACTACCCCCTGCCCGTCCGCTTCCGCAACGTCCACCAGATCACCGTCTCGGCCAAGACCCCCGAGCAGGTGCCCGACGCCATCGCGCAGATCACGCAGGTGCTCCGCCGCCGCCACGGCATCCAACCTGGCGAGGAGGACGACTTCGTCATCCGCGATATGTCCGAGATGCTCAAGACGATGACCGCGACGAGCGGGCTCATGACCTCGCTCCTGCTGATCGTGGCTATGCTCTCGTTGGTCGTCGGCGGGGTGGGCATCATGAACATCATGCTCGTGAGCGTCACCGAGCGCACGCGCGAGATCGGCCTGCGCATGGCCGTCGGCGCGCGCGGCAGCCGCATCCTCGCGCAATTCCTCACGGAGTCCGTCCTCCTCTGCCTGTTGGGCGGGTTGGTGGGCATCGCGGTGGGGCGGTGCGCCAGCATGATCATCGCCAAGGTGCTGGGGTGGCCGGTGAGCGTCTCGGTCGGCGCCATCATCGTCTCGGCGGGCGTCTCGGCGGCGATCGGCGTGGTCTTCGGCTTTTACCCCGCCTGGCGCGCCAGCCGCCTCAACCCGATCGACGCGTTGCGCCATGAGTGACGGGCGTCTGCGCGCCTGGGCGCTCGGCGCCGCGATGACCGCGCTCTACGCGCTGGCCGTGTGCGTCTGCTTCTGGCGGACGTTGGGGGCGGACGTGGTCTTCGTGGCGCCGGACGCGCCGATCGCGCCGATGGGGTTCGCCGAGGCGTTGCGCGCGCTTTTCACCACGGCGCCGACCCTGCAGAACCTGGTCTTCCTGCTCCCTTACCCCTTCGCCTACGAAGGCACCTTCTGGGTCGACGGGTACGTCATGTGCCTGGCGGGCGTTTTCCTCCTGCGCGGGCGAGGCTCCTCATGGGGGGCTGCCTGGGTGGGGGGCTTTTGCGTGGCGTTCGCCGGCTATTTCGCGACCCTGTTCTGCGCGGGGCACCGCGGCGTGGTCGACGCGTTGGCGGTGACCTGCCTCGTCTTCGGCGCGGTCCTGCGCGGCGTGCGGACGGGGCGGGCGCGGTGGTGGGCGCTCGCGGGGGGCTTCGCGGCGCTGGGGCTTGCGGCACAGGCGGATATCTGGCTGATCGTCCTCTGCGGCGTGGCGGCGTACGGGCTTTGGCTCGTCTGCGTGGAGCGGCCCGCTTGGCGGCGGCTCGCACTCGGGCTGGCCGTGGCGGCGGGCGTCTTCCTTGTCGTCGGCTGGCCGGCCCTGCGGCATACCTTCCGCGACGCGCAGACGACGCGCGCGGCGCAGCTGACCCAAGCCACGGCCCTCGCCCGGACGCCCGCCGAGGAGGCGGAGGCGCGCTGGCGCTTCGTCACCGACTGGTCGCTCCCGCCGGAGGATTTGGCGGAGCTCGCCGTGCCGGGCATCCATGGGCACACCTCCTATCCTTTCGATCCCGAGCCCTACACCGGGCGCATGGGGTCGGCCGTGCAGACGCTCCGCCAACACACCGTCCACATCGGGTGGCCGGCGATGCTTTTGGCCCTGCTGGCCCTTTCGCGCCGACGCGAGGCCGACGCTCGCGATCTGCTTTTTTGGCTTGGTCTCGCGGCGGTGACGCTCGTCTTGGCCTTGGGGCGGCATACGCCGGTCTATCGCCTGGTCGCGGGGTTGCCCTTCATCGACCAGATCCGCGCGCCGGTGAAGTGGTGGCACCTCACGGGCTTCGCGGTGGGCATCGCGGCAGGGTTGGGCGCACCCGTTGTCCTGGGACGCCTCCGCGTGCCGGCGGTCGCCCTTTGCGCGGCGGTCGCCGCGTGCGGCGTGCTCGTCGTGCGGCCTTACGTCTTCCCGCGCGACCTTTCGCACAACGCGCTCACCGTCGCGCTCCCGCCCGGCGCGACGGTCGCCAACCCGCTCCGTTGGTCGGAGCTCGACGCGATCTGCGCGTGGCAGGACATCCCCGTGGAGGGCGATCTCGCCAAGGCCGATTACGTCGTCGCCCCCGCGCCGCAACCGCGCCTGCCCGCGCCCCGCGCCACGCTGACCGTCCAGGGCGTCACCCTCGGGCTTTACCGGCTCCGGCCCTAGGCGCAAAAAAAGGAGCCCCCGCGGGAGGGGGGATCCTTCGCGCCCGGGGTCAGCGGGCGAGCCAGGCGGCGGTTTGGTCCAACGCCCGGCGGATGACTTTGTCCATGTCGTAATAGCGATACTCGCCGAGGCGGCCGCCGAAGACGACGTTCGGGCATTGGGCGGCGTCGGCCTGGTAACGGGCGAGGAGGTCCGCGGAGGCTTGGGTGTTCACGGGGTAATAGGGGATGTCGCCGGGTTTCCAGTCGGCGGGGAACTCCCGGCAGATGACGGTTTTGCCGAGGGCGTAGGGTTCGGCGCGTTCGGGGTGGAAGTGCTTGAACTCGTGGATGCGCGTGTAGGGGACGTCGGCGTCGGCGTAGTTCATGACGGTGGTGCCCTGCCAATCCCGCACGGGCTTGGTCTCCCACTCGAACCTGAGTCCGCGCCAGGGGAGCGCGCCGTGGCGGAAGCCGAAGAAGGCGTCGATCGGGCCGCTGTAGAAGGTGGGGAGATCGGGCGGCAGGGCGTCGCGGACGGTCAGGTAGTCGACGCCGCAGCGCAGGTCGATGGCGGGATGGTCGAGCAACGCGCGGAAGAGCGCGGCATACCCTTGGCGCGGGACGCCCTGGAAGGGGTCCGAGAAGTAGCCGGTGTCGTAGTTCGCGCGGACGGGCAGGCGGCGGATGATGAAGGCGGGGAGGTCCTTGGGGTCGGCGTTCCACTGTTTTTGGGTGTAGCCCTTGATGAACGCCTCGTAGAGCGGGCGGCCGATAAGCGAGATGGCCTGCTCCTCCAGGTTGCGCGGCGTGCCTTCGAGTCCCGCCTTGGCGACCTCCGCGGCGATGAAGGCGGGCAGGTCGGCGGGGGAGAGGTCGGTGCCGTAAAAGGCGTTGACGAGCGCGAGCCCCAACGGCATGAAATAGACGTGCCCGGCGTGCTTGGTGAGGACGCGGTGGCGGTAGTCGGTGAAGGAGACGAAGCGGTTGGCGTAATCCCAGACCGCTTGGTCGGAGGTGTGGAAGATGTGCGCGCCGTAGCAGTGGCACTCGATGCCGGTGGCGGGGTCGATGGCGCTGCGGGCGTTGCCGCCCGGGAGCGAGCGAGCCTCCAGCACGAGGACCCGTTCGCCGGCCTCGGCCAGCTCGCGGGCGACGACGCACCCCCACAGGCCGGCGCCGACGATCAGTGCGTCATAGGCCTCGGGCGGGGGCAGGGAGGCGGGAGGAGGGATGGGCATGGGAGTCTCCTTTCGGGCGTTTCAGCGGATGGTTCCCCACCGTGGCGAGGCGAATGGCCAATGGACGAAGGTCGCCGGGCCGAGCAGGTTGCGCGAGGGGACGGGGCCCCAATAGCGGCTGTCGAAGCTGTTCGCGGAGTTGTCGCCGAAGGCCAGGAACTCCCCGGGGCCGAGCGTGAAGCGCAGGGGCTTGCCCCCGAGCTCCGGCGGCACGGCATAGCCCGGGTAGGCGGGGGCGCCCGGCCAGGGCCGCCGATGCTCGGCGATCTCCTCCAATCGTGCCGGCGTGACGGCCCGCTCGCCGTTGACCCACAGGTAGGAGTCTCCGGGGCGGATCTCCACCGTGTCGCCGGGGCGGCCGCAGAGGCGCTTGATGTAATGCTGATTGTCGGGCATGTCGGGGTGGAGGCCCTGCGTGGAGAAGACGATCGTCTCGCCGAGACGCGGGTGGCGGAAGTTCCAGATCCACCGATTGACGAAGAGGAAGTCGCCCCTGCGGACATACCCGCTCCAGAGCCGCTGGTTGAGGGAGACGCGGCTACCGGGGGGCAACGGCCCCCGGGCCAACTCCAGCGCCACGTCGTTCGGCAGGTCATAGCGGTCGGTCCGATTGACGACGAGCGCGGCATAGCCCGGCTTGCGGCTCGGCTCGTACCCCGAGACCATCCCCGGGCGGCGCACCCGGATATCCTGGTAGGTCGCCCCCGTGACGCACCACTTGAGCCACTTCAGCGGCGCGTCGTCCCAGGCGCCCGGCGCGTCGGCGGCCTCGGTATGGATGCCGTAGAGCGTCGGTTGCATGGAGCCCGTCGGGATCTGGAACGGCTCGTAAAAGTAGGCGCGGAAGCAAAAGGCCACCGCGAGGGCGGAGACGATGATGTCGAACCACTCCGCGGCCACGGGCCACCTCGGGCGCGGCAACGCCGCGCCGAGCTCCTGGCGGAGGGTCTCCGTCACGCTGTCCAGTTCCTCCGTCTCCCGGCAACGGATGGCCTGCGCGACGTCCGTGAAACGTTCGGCCAACGCGTCGCGGACCTCCGGCGCCAGGAGATCCTCGTAGAGCAGGAAGTCGTTGCGGAGGGTGCGCAGCTGTTTGCGCGCACGGCGGAGCGTGAGGAACTCAGCGATCGAAAACATGGGGCAAAACCTCCTGAAGCGCATGTCGCGCGGCGCGGGCGGCTTCGGCGCCCGCCTCGACGGCGGTCCGGCCGCCGATGAAATCCAAGGTCTGCACGCCGCCGACGCGCGGGCGGATCAGCACGTCCGGCTTGGCGCGTTCGAGCGTGATGCGGCTCATCGTGTTCTCCACCAGACGTTCGGTCTGGATCAGGGTGGCGAGCAGGGAGGGCGGCGTCTCGTCCGCGTTTGGGGCGGGGGGCGGCATGGCGCGGTCGTTCACGTCCACCGCGATGACGATGTCTGCGCCCAGGGCCCGTGCCGCCGCCACCGGCACGGGATCCGTGAGCCCGCCGTCCACCAGGATCCGTCCCTCGCGGACGACGGGGTCGAAGACGCCCGGGATGGCGATGGAGGCGCGGACGGCATCCACCGCGCGCCCCGTGCGCAACATCACGGGCTCCTCGCGATAAAGGTCGGTCGCCACGGCCGCGAAGGGCAGGGGGAGCGCCTCGACGCGCGACGCGCCCAGGAGTTCCGGCCGCCCCAGCCATTCCATGACCGGCCGGCCCGAGAGCATCCCGCGCCGCCACAGCCGCACCTCGACGAAGAAGGCCGTCAGCCGCATGAGATTCAGGGCGGCGACCTCCCGTTCGAAGGCCTCGAAACGCCCCGCCGCGATCATGGCGCCGATGAGCGCGCCGATGCTCGCCCCCGCCACCACGTCGGGGCGGATCCCCCAAGCGAAAAGCGTGCGCAGGACGCCGAGATGCGCCCATCCCCGCGCCCCGCCGCTCCCGAGGGCGAAACCGATCTTCGGGCGTGCGCTCACCGCAGGGTCAGCTCCAGCCGGATGGCGCCCTCGGGCGTGCCCGGCGCGGCCTCGGCCAGGAAGACGGCGCTCGGCGCGAGCCCCAGCGTCGCCGCCAACGCGTCCGTCAGCACCCGCCGCTGGGC
The DNA here is from genome assembly GCA_944389565.1 of uncultured Kiritimatiellota bacterium. GTDB lineage: Bacteria > Verrucomicrobiota > Kiritimatiellia > RFP12 > DVOR01 > Spyradenecus. Next base: position 17,127 of record CALXMV010000028.1, on the reverse strand, counting down.
CGCGCGCGCGGGATCCGCGAAGAAGTCGGCGCTCAGGCACAGACGTGTCACCTGCCCCCGATAGGCGGCCAACGCCTTCAGATCCCGCCCCGTGGGGATGCCCGGCCATGACACCTCGGCCGTGCGCGCGGGCGTCGGGGGCGGCTCGCTGCGCAACGCGAAGATGCCCCATGCCACGCAGCACCCCAGCGCAAAGGCCAACGCCGCCGCGCACCAGACGGCACGCTCGCCCAAGGGCGCGCGCGGCGGCCGGTCGAGATTTTTCAGCGCGAGCGCGGAAGGGCGGTGCTCGGGGTGGTGCATCTGGATGTTCTGCCAGATCCGCCGCGCCTCGGCGACGTCCCCTTGCTCGGCGTAGACCCGCGCCAGGAGGTCGAGCGCCTCGGTGGTCTTGGCCAGCTCGGCATCGGAAAGCAGGAGCGCCTCGGCCTCGCCGTAGCGTTTGGCGGAGGCCAGCGTGTAGGCGCACAGCAGCGCCGTTTTGGTGTTATTCCCCATCGCGCGGGCCCTCCTCTTCCGTTTCTTGGGGCTGTGCCTCGGGTGCCGTGGGCGGCGGTTCCAGCGGCAGGGAGTCTTGGACGGGCTTGGGCGGTTCCTCGGCCGGCCGCACGCGCGGCTGGGGCACCAGGATCCCGCGCTTGCGCAGGATCGCCTCGATGGCGCGCAACGCCTCCAGCGCGGCCTCGTCGTCCGCGTCGCACAGGCTTTGGTAAACGTGCCCCAAGGCGGTCCCGACGGCCGCCCAATCGGCCTTTTCGGCCGCGATCTGGGCGGCGGTGACCTCCGTTTGGCGCACCATCTCGAGCTCCAACTCCGCGAATTGCTCGGAGGCGCGCACCAACGCCTCCGTGTCGCACGCGGCGACGCCGGCTTCCCGTCTCACCTGAATAGGTTTCGTCCGTGGCATATCCATCCTTCCTTGCTTGCCGTTATTATGCCATAACCGTGACGCCTTCGCCACCCCTTGCCCCGGGGCGAGCGGATGGCTCGTCCGCAAGGATGCGCATGGTGTCTTGTGCGTGGCGGGCGGAGTTTGGTATAGTGCTTGCCATGAGAGCGGGATTTTTGCTGGCTTGCCTGTTGGCCGCGGGAACGGTTTGGGGCGCGCACACGGCACGGGTCGTGCGGGCGCATCCATGGCTGACGCGCGGATTGGAGCGCGAGAGCCTTGTCGGCGTGCGGTTTTTGCACGATGCCGAGGCCGGGAGCGTCTGGGGCGGCGGCCTCAAGACCATCACCTTTTCCTTCCGTCTGGAGGGGTGCGCGAAGGGCGATCTCTCCGACTTCCGCCTGTGGCGCCTCCCCTACACCGCGAACTATGGATTCCATGAGCCCATCGCCACGCGCCTCGACGACGGCGCGGTCATGACGCGGAGCGAGACGGGCGACGCCTCCTCCACCGCCTTCACCGTGACCTTCGCCCTGCGTGACGCGCCGGCCGATTACGGCGAGCCGGGGTGGGTCTTCCCTTCCACGCCCTCCCGCGCGGAAAGCGATGCCCTCTGGCTCACCGCGACCATCGCCCCGACCCTCTCCCGCAACGCCAAAATCTGGGTGGACGTGGCGGACGCGACGCTCACGCTCAACGGTTGCCCCTTCGCCGTCGCCAACGGCAAGGCGCGGGCCCCGCACCGCGTCTACCCTTACAAATACCGCGTCAATGCCTACCTGCGCGACGACTTCATGAAGGGCGCCTCGGGTCGGGCTTCCGACATCCTCGACGACGCCCCCGCCAAGCGCCTCGCCGGCCTCACGGACATCATGTTCGCCACGCTCAACATCGGCTACGACGCCTCCGCCAAGACCTTCACCATCCCCATCGCCGGGCAGTATGCCAACGCCATCCGGCGCGCCCAGACGCTCCGCGAGGAGCATGGCGCCGACCACGTGCGCATCTTCGCCAGCCTCGGCAAAGGAAGCTACAACGCGTCCATCGGCGCGTTCCCGTTGGCGTGGGCCGCACGCGACGCCAACCGCGCCTCCTTCGTCCAAGCACTCGTCGAAATGATGGAGGACCATGCGCTCGACGGGCTCGACATCGATTGGGAGTACCCCAATTACAACAGCGCCAGCAAGCCGCGCCCCGAAAGCGAGATCGGGGACTTCCGCCGCTACGGCCTGCTCCTGCGCGATCTCTCGGAGGTTTTCTTCGACCGCGGCTGGGAACTGTGCGTCTGCGTGAACAACACGGGGTGGGGGCTGCCCGGCTGGGCGCAGGGACAGGCCACCACCGAGATGGGGGAGATTTTCGCCGCGGCCGACTTCGTCAATTCGATGGCCTACGGGCCGTGGCCGACCTTCCTGGGCAACGCGTGCATGACCTCCAGCCTGAACGTCTGCCAGCGGCAGTGGGCCATCCCCGCCCGCCGGATCCTCGTCGGCCAAGCCGTCTACTCCAACGCCTCCGTCCATTTCGGCTACGACCAATGCCGCGGATGGGCGCGGACGACCCATTCCGACCCCTTCGACCGTCTCGACTGCGACACGCTCTGGATGGCGTGGGAGAATCCGAATCTCGCGGAGGACAACGACCGCAAGCGCGGCGACTACCGTGGCTACACCGGTCCCACCACCTTCCGCGCCAAATGCGCCCGCGTCCCGCGCGACGAGGGCTCCGTCTACGCCGGGCAGGCCTTCGGCGGCGTGATGACCTGGGGATACTACTCCGACTCGCCGTGGGAGGATCCCGACCGGATGTCGCTCGGCCTCGCCCAATGGCAGACCGTCTGGCCGCGCGACTACACCCTCCCCACGCCGCCCCGGGCCGACGACGGCGCCTACCTGCTCGACAGCGCGGAGGATTGGTGGTGGTTCCAGGAAAACCCCGGGTGCGACGTCCGCCTCGCCGCCGACCTCACGCTCGACCACGATCCGCTCCCCATCCCCTCCTTCTCCGGCACGCTCGACGGCGCTGGCCACACCATCACCCTCCCGCCCAACACGTGGATCGTCTCCGTCGGCGACGCCGCGCTCTTCCGCAGCCTTGCCGGTGCCACCATCCGCGACCTCACCGTCCGCCTCGAAGGCCGCGTCGTCTCCCTCGCCGACCGCGCCGGCGACACCGCCGTGAACAAAAACGCCCATTCGGTCGCCGGGGATGGCCGCGCCGCGCTCCTCGCCACCTCCATGACCTCCGGCACTTTGGAGAATGTCACCCTCGTCGTCGCGCCCGGTGCCGAGATCCAAGGCGCCAAACAGGCCGCCGTCGCCGTCGCCAACGTCTACGCCTCCGGCCCGCTCACGCTCCGTGGGGTCCGAATCCGGATCGAGGGATTGGTCCGCGCCAACGCCTCCAACTCCGCCGGCACCGCCAACACGACCCTCGCGCATCCCTGCGTCGGCGGCCTCATCGGCTGGCTCGGCAACGATCCCGCCTCGCCCGCGGCCACGGTCGCGGATTGCTCCGTCACCCTTGCGGCCACCGCCCGCCTCGCCAACGAGACCGGCACGGGCGACGGCGTCGCGCCCGTCGTCGGCCACCTCCATTACGGCGAGCCCACCTTCGCGAACGTGGACGTGCGCTGGGCCTCCGGTGCCGCGCTCCAAGCCGTCTCGTCCCTGGCGCATTCGCCCATGCCGTGGATCGCCTCCTATTGGGGGAGCGACCGCCCCGCCCTCGCCGCCGCGACCGGCCGCGTCATCCCCTTGGACGCCGAGGCCGCGGCGACGCTGCGTGCCCGCTGGGCCTCTTACTGGATGGAGGCCTTGGCGCCCTTCGGCCGCCCCGGCTTCCGCCTGCTCCTGCACTGAGCCCGCCCTCGCCCGACGAAAAAAGGGCCCGCCGATTGGCGTGGCCCATGGGGATGGGAGGGATAGAAAACGCCGCCAGTATAGCATATCCCCCGCCGCGTATGGCGCCTCCCCCGCGAAACTAACCGAAAGCAAACAGCCCGCGTTCGCGGGTCAGCCTTGGGGCGGCGGCTCCAGGAGGGCGCGTTCGAGGGCGTCGAGGATCTCGTGGCCGCGCGTGGTGGGTGCGTTGGCGGGGGAGAGGAAGCCCATCGCGCGGAATCGCGCGAGGCGGCGCTCCCAGTGGGGAAACCGGCGCACAAGGATGGGGAATCGCGTCCGGAGCCGATCGGGGTGGAAGCCGGTGGCGAGGCGCAGACGCGTGAGGGCGCGTTCGAGGGCGTCGTCCTCGGCGGAGAGCCGTTCCTCCCGGCCGTCCCCGTCGCGGCGGAGGCGGCCGAGGCGTGAGCAGGCGCCGGGGCCGAGCCCCACGTAGTCGCCGCCATGCCAGGTGTTGAGGTTGTGGCGGCAGGCGCGGCCGGGGCGGGCGTGGTTGGAGGTCTCGTAACGGCGGAGCCCGGCGGCGGCGAGCGTGTCCGCGGCTTGGGCCACGGCGTCGCAGAGGGCGTCGGGGTCGGGCGGGGACACACCGGCGCGGCCCCACGCGCTCGCGGGCTCGATGGAGAGGGCGTAGACGGAGACGTGCGGGAGGCCGAGGGTGACGGTTTGGCGGAGGGTCTCGGCCCAAAGGGTGGGGGAGACGCCCGGGAGGCCTGCGATGAGGTCGATCCCCGTGTCCGGGATGACGGCGCGGGCGCGGGCGATGGCCGCGTGCGCCTGAAGGGCCGTGTGGCGGCGGTTGCAACGGGCAAGGGTGGCGTCGTCGAAACTCTGCACGCCGATGCTCAGCCGGGTGACGCCGATCTCGGCGAGCGTCTCCAGAAGCGGGGGCGTGACGGCCGCGGGGTGGAGCTCGACGGTCCATTCCGCGTGACGGGCCAGGACGAAGAGCCCGGCGCGCGCGAGCCGGCGGAAGCCCCGCGGCCCGAGGAGCGCGGGGGTGCCGCCGCCGCAGTAGAGGGTGTGCAAGGGGGGCAGGGGGAGCAGACCGCGCGCCTCGGCCTCACGCAACAAGGCATCGACGTATCGCTCGGGGTGGGGTGGGGGCGGGCCGGAGCGGAAGGCGCAATAGGCGCAGCGTCCCGTGCAGAAGGGGACGTGCAGGTAAAGGTGCGGGGCCGTGGGCGGGCTCACAGGTCGGGGGCGGCCCGCAGGAACGCCGCGAGCGCATCCTGCCATGCGGGCATGGGCGGCAACCCTGCCTCGGCGAGGCGGGTCTTGGCCAGGGCGGAGAAGTGCGGGCGCGGCGCGGGGCGCGGGTAGTCGGCGGTGGAGCAGGGGCGGAGGTCGATCGTGCCGAGCCCCCTCAGCCGGAAAATCTCGCGGGCGAAGCCGAACCAACTGACGGCGCCCTCGCAGGTGAGATGGAAGACGCCCCGCAGGTCGGGGCGGGCAAGGATGCCCGCAAGGGCATCCGCCACGGCGAGGGTGGAGGTGGGGTTGCCGACCTGGTCGTCCACCACGGTGAGCGTGCGGCCCGGGTCCTCGCGGGCGAGGCGGAGCATGGTGTGGAGGAAGCTGGGGCCTCCGGGGCCGTAGAGCCAGGCGATGCGGGCGATCACGGCGTCGGGGCAGAGGGCGCACGCGGCGGCCTCGCCGGCGAGTTTGGTGGCGCCGTAGGCGGTGCGCGGGTCGGTGGCGTCGCCCTCCGCGCGGGCGCCGGGCCTGTCGCCGGCGAAGACGTAGTCGGTGGAGATGGCGATGAGGCGCGCGCGGTGGGCGGCGCAGGCTTGGGCGACGTTCGCGGTGCCGCGGGCGTTGAGGAGGAAGGCGCGGGGGCGGTCGCCCTCACAGGCGTCGACGTTGGTCATGGCGGCGCAGTGGATGACGGCCTCCGGCTTGGCCGCGGCGAAGGCGGCCTCCAACGTTTCGGGGCGGGTGATGTCGGTCTCCGGCAGGTCGGCGACGGCACATTGGTGAAGCCCCCGCCAGCGGGCGACGAGCGTTCGGCCGAGCATTCCCCGGCCGCCGGTGATGAGAAGGCGCATGGCGATTATCCTTTCCTGTTTCCCCGCCCCATGTAGCGGGCGATCTCGCGCGGATTGACCTGCTTCAGGTCCACCACGATGAGGCCGTCCACCACTGTACCAAAATCGGGGTCCACGTTGAAAGCCGCGATCCGTCCGCCGAGTTTGAGATATTGGCGGATGAGCACGGGCATCTCGCGGCGTCCCTCCTCGATCTCGGAGAGCGCGGCGTTGATGTCGGCCTCCGAGCGTAGGAAGTCCGCGTAATCGGGGCTGCGCCATTCCACGAAATGCGGGCGCTTCGGCGGCAGGCGCGGGGAGACCCATTTGGCCAGCCGATAGTCGAAGCAACGCGCCCGGAGATACTCGATGAGCATGTCGCGCGAGGCGGCGCGGAAGTCGTGCGAGATGCTCACCGGCCCGAAGAGCACCGTGTAGCGCGGGTGCCCGGCCAGGAAGGTGAGCACGCCGCGCCACAGCAGGAGCAACGGCGCGAAGGCCTTCTGGTAGGTGGGGCGGACGAACGAGCGGCCGAGCTCCACCGCCGGCCCCGGGAGGTGCCCCAGGAAGCGTTCGTCGAAGCGGAAGAGCGTGCGCGTGTAGAGCGCGCCGACGCCCAGCGTCTCGGCCAGCACGTCGGAAAGCGCCAGCCGGTAACACCCCACGATCTCACGGGTGGAACGCCGCCAGAGGATCAGCTGGTGGTACGCCGCGTCGAAGTCGTCCGTGTCCAGGTCGCGCCCCGTGCCTTCGCCGGCGGCGCGGAAGGTGAGCTCGCGCAGGCGTCCGATTTCGCGCAGCGTCTGTGGGATGTCGCGCCCCTGGGCGGCGAAGAGGGCGTAATCGTCGGCGTCGCACAGATGGGCCTCGGGGGGCAGGGCGAGCAGCTCGCCCTCGACCGTCTCCGGGGCGACGGGCGGGATGAGCGGCTCGTCGACCCGCTCCTCGGTGTCGAGCGTCAGGCGGCGCATATGGGCCTCGAAACGCGAGGCGTCGGCGCGCCCGGCCAGCAGGAAGGTGCGGAATCGCAGATAGCGCAGGGCGTCGGCATCCTGCGCGAAGCGCCTGAAAAGTTTCCCGGAGCTCAGGGGCGCGCCCACGCGCATCTCCAGCCGGCGGCGGCGCAGACGGATCATCTCGCGCGGCAGGAGGAGGGTGCGCAGACGCGGGTGGATCTTCCCGACCAGATGGAAGAGCAGGCTCGCGGAGCCGGGGATGAAGACCGGCAGGAGCGCCACCTCCACGCCCGTCCGCCGCACGAGCGTCATCGTCGAGGTGTGCCACGCCGGGTCGCGCACCCGGAAGGCGCGCGGCGCGAAGCTGGCCACCTCCCCCGCGGGGAAGACGATCAGGGCCTTGCCCGCGCGCAACCAATTGAGCGCCTGGCGCATGGCGTTGACGTTCCGCGCCACGGAGCCGGCCGTCCCGAAGGGGTCCACGAAGAGCATGTCCGCCCGCAGCTCCGGGATGCGCGAGAGGATGTAGTTGGCCATCACCTTGACGTCCGGCCGCCGCCGCCGCACCAGCTCCAGGAGCGCCAAGCCCTCGATCGCCCCGAAGGGATGGTTGGCCACCACCAGCAGCGCCCCCTCCGCCGGCACGCGCCCCACGTCCTCCGGCCGCACCTCCACCCGCACGTCCAGCGTCGCGAGGATTCGATGGGGGAAACTGCCGGGGATCGGCCGTTGGCGCATCCGCTCGTACAGGCGGTTCAGCCGCCGCAATCCGAGCGCCGACTCGATCGGCCCGTGCGCCACGCGCAACAACCGCCGCAGCAGGGGCCGCCGCACGGCTTGCCACGGCAACGAATAAATCCCGGAACTTCTCTCCGCGTCCATAACTGCCGTAAGTATACCACACCCGCCGCCGGCGCTCCGCGCCGCCACGTGCCTTTCACGGAAAACTCACAGGAGCGGCATGTGCGCCTCCGCCACGCCATCCCGCCCCAGACCCTCCCGACTTCCGTCCCGAACCCTCCTGACTTCCGCCCCGAACCCTTAAGGGTTTCGCCCCAGACCCTCCCGAGGGGGCGCCGAGCCATGCGTCTTCCCGTCGCGACTTGCCCGGCGGGAAAAAGAGGGCGGCGGGGGAGGGGGATTTTTGGTATCCTATTGCGCGTCATGTTGGTGCGATTGGCAGTGCGTAATCTGGCGGTGGTCGAGGCGGCTGAGGTGCTGTTCGGCCCCGGGTTGAACGTCATCACGGGGGAGACGGGCGCGGGGAAGTCCGTGCTGATGGGGGCGTTGCACCTGATCGCGGGGGAACGGGCGGATCGGTCGGCCATCCGGACGGGGGCGGAGGAGGCGTCGGTGGGGGCGGAGTACGCGCTGCGCGACGCACGGGCGGTGAACGCGGTGTTGCGCGAGGCGGGGTTGCCGGAATGCGAGGAGGGGACTCTGATCGTGCGGCGGACCGTCTCGGCGAACGGCTCGGGGCGGATCCGGGTGAACGACGTGCCGGCGACGGCGGCGCTGTTGCGGCGCCTGGCCCCTCTGCTGACGGATATCCATGGGCCGAACGACAACCTTTCCTTGCTGGATGGCGGCTTCCAGCTGCGCTTGCTGACGGCCTATGCGGGCGCGGAGGCGGAGACGGCGGCTTACGCGGCGCGGTGGGAGGCCCTGCAGGGGCTGCGGGAGCGTCTGCGCCGGGCGGAGGGCGAGCCCGGCGCGCGCGAGGCGGAGCTGGACCGGCTGACGTATGAGTTGGAGGAGTTGCGGGCGGTGAACCCGACGGAGGCGGATGGGGAGCCGCTGACGGAGCGGCATCGGGCGGTGGCCAACGCAGGGGAGATCCTCTCGGTCGGCGGGGCGGTGACGGACCGGCTGACGGAGGGGGAGGACGCCCTGTCGGAGCATCTGATGGAGGTGCGGCGGGCGTTGCGCTCGCTGGAGGGGCTCCTGCCGGAGGCCGCGGAGTGGGGGGAGGAATTGGAGGGCGCGCAGACGCAGCTGCAGGAACTCTCGCGGAGCGTCACGACGCGGCTGTCGCAGATCGAGGCGAGCCCGGAGGAGTTGGAGCGGCTGGAGGCGCGGTTGGGGCAGATCCAGCGGCTGAGGCGGAAGTACGGCCCGACGCTCGAGGACGTGCTGGCGCATTGGCGGGAGACCGAGGCGCGGTTGGCGGAGCTGAACGCCGCGGAGGGGGATTTGCAGGCTTTGCGGGGGGAGATCGCGGCGGCGGAGCGCGCGCTCGCGGCGGCGGGGGAGGCGTTGCGGGCCAAGCGGGCGGAGGCCGCGCCGCGCCTCTCGGCGGCCATCACGGCGGAACTCCGCGATCTGGGGTTCGCGCAGGCGGCCTTCCCTATCGCGCTGGAACCGTGCGAGGCCGGCCCCTCGGGGATGGATCGGACGGTCTTCCGCTTCGAGCCGAACCCCGGCGAGGCGGCGCGGCCGTTGGCGGACATCGCGTCGTCGGGCGAGATCGCGCGCGTGATGCTGGCGGTGAAGGTGATCCTGGCGCGGCACGACGCCACGCCGACCTTGGTCTTCGACGAGATCGACGCGAACGTGGGCGGGGAGACGGGGCGGCGCGTGGGCGCGAAACTGCGGCGCCTGGCGCATGATGCGCAGGTGCTGTGCATCACGCACCAGCCGCAGGCGGCGATCTGCGGGCAGACCCATTTCTGCGTGGCGAAGACGGTCGAGGGCGGGCGGACGGTGACGCGCGTGGAGCGTCTGCCGGAGGCTGCGCGCGTGGGCGAAATCGCGCGGATGCTGGGCGGGGGCGAGGCGGCGCACCGCCATGCGCAGGCGATGCTCGCGGCGATGGGGGAGGACGATTCGGATATGACGGAGGCTCGGGCATGATTCCTTTGGCGGCGGCGACCCTTTTCCTTTACGGCCCCCCGGCGACGGGGAAGTCCACGTGCGCGAAAAACTTGGCGGTGGCGTTGGGCAAGACGGCCATCGACTTGGACGCGGCAGTGGAGCGGCGTGTGGGGATGACCATCCCCGAATACGTGGCGAGCGCGGGGCCGGAGGCCTTCCGCGACGCCGAGAGCGCGGCGTTGCGCGAGGTGTGCGAGGCGCGCCCCGACGCGGTGGTGGCGCTCGGCGGGGGGACGTTGCTGCGCCCGGGGAACCGTGCGATGGCGGAGGCGTGCGGCCCGGTCGTCTGCATCCTCACGCCGCCCGAGGTGTTGGCGCGGCGGGTGGAGCGCAAGGCGGGGAGCCGCCCCTTCTCGAAGGACGCGGAGGCGTTGCGGCGGACGTTGGAGGAGCGTCGGGAGCATTATGCGTCGTTCCCGTTGCGCCTGACGCTGGTGGGGGAGCCGAGCCCGCAGGAGGTCTGGCCGCGCGTGTTGGCGGAGCTGGGGCGCTATCGGGTGGCTGGGATGGCGCAGCCTTACGTGGTGGAGGTGGCGCCGGGGGCCTTCGCGGAGCTGCCGCGGATGCTGGCGCGTCTGGAGCCCGCTCCGCGCCATCTGCTCCTGGTGGGGGATTCGAACACGCTCCCGCTCTACAAGGACAAGGTCTTCGCGGCGCTGGGCCGGGAGATCCCGTGCCACGAGATCCCGGCGGGCGAGGCGCACAAGACGCTCGCGGACGTGGAGCGGATCTGGGAGGCGATGCTCGCGGCCGGGCTGGAGCGGGGCGACCTGGCCCTGGCCTTGGGCGGAGGCGTGGTGGGCGACCTGACAGGCTTCGCGGCCTCGGCGTGGCTGCGCGGGATCCGGTGGCTGAACCTGCCGACCTCGCTCCTGGCGATGGTGGATGCCGGGGTGGGGGGCAAGACGGGCGCGGATCTGCCGGCGGGCAAGAACCTGATCGGCGCCTTCCATCCGCCCTGCGCCGTGCTCGCCGACACCGAGACGCTCGCCACCCTGCCCGAACGCGAGATGCGGTGCGGCCTGGCCGAGACCTTCAAGCACGCGGTCATCGACGACCCTGGCCTCATGGCCTTGCTCGACGCCTTCGCCGAGCGGCGCGGCGACATCGATTTCCTCACGCGCCTGGTCATCCGCTCGGTGGGGGTGAAGGTGCGGGCCATCCAGGAGGACCCCTTCGAGCGGACGGGGCGGCGGGCCGCGCTCAATCTCGGCCACACGGTGGGGCACGCCGTCGAGGCCGCCAGCGGCTTCACGGTGGCGCATGGGGAGGCCGTCGCCATCGGCACCGTCGCCGCCGCGCGGATCGCCGTGCGGCTGGGGCTCGCCAAGCCGGCGCTGGCCGAGACCGTGCGGCGCGGGCTGGAGGGGCTCGGGTTGCCCACGGAGATCCCTGCGGGGATGGATCCCGGGGCGTTGCGCGGATTTCTTTCCCATGACAAAAAGAAGGCCGGCGGCCAGGTGCGGTTTGTCTTGCCACGGGTGATTGGCGAGGTGCAGACCGGTTGCACGGTGCCGGAGGAGGTGTTGCATGACATACTTGCGGGACAACGGGCTTGATTGGCGCGCCATCGACGCCGAGGCGTTGCTGGAGGCGTTCCTGGAGGCGATGGATGCCGGACTGCGCGGCGAGCCCGACGCGTTGCCGATGCTTCCCGCGGCTTTCCTGCTGACCGATCGCCCGTTGCGCGACGTCGAGGTGCCGACCTTTGACGTGGGCGGCACGAACACGCGTTCGGCGCGCGTGCGCTTCGACGCGGAGGGGCGCCCCTCGGTGCTCGGCCTGCGCAAGGGGGGCATGCCCGGATCGCGGGGCGCCGTGTCGCTCGAGGCCTTCTACGCGCAATTGCTGGAGGTGCTGACGCCGAACATCCGCCCCGGCGAGTCGCTCGGCTATTGCTTCTCCTATCCGGTGGACCTGCAGGGGCGCCTGCTCTTCTGGACCAAGGGCATCCAGGCCGACAGCGTGGTGGGCTCGAATGTCGTGGCGGGGCTGGCGGACGCCTTGGAGGCGAACGGCCGCCCCGGGTGCGTGGTGCGCGTGCTCAACGACACCGTGGCCACGCTCCTCGCCGCGCAGGCCATGCCCGGCTCGGAGGCGTGCGCGGGGCTCGTCGGCTTCATCCTGGGGACAGGCTCGAACACCGCCTACGCCGAACGCACCGAGCGCGTCCCGAAATGCCCGGGGCTCGCGCCCGGCGCCTACGTGCCCATCAATTGCGAATCCGGCAACTTCGCGCACTTCCCGCGGTCGCGCTTCGACGAGGAGTACGAGGCCGCCAGCGGAAACGGGCGGGGACTCTGGGAGCGGACGCTCTCGGGCGTCAACCTCGGCGCGCTCGGCACGATCGTGCTTCGAGACGCCGCGCGCGACGGCATCCTCCGCGGCCGCCTCGCGGAGGCGGTCCAGACCCAGGCCTACACCAACATCGCGCTCGACGATTTCTGCGCGGGGCGCACGCCCGACGTCTTCCCCTGCGCCGACGCCCAGGAGGCCGAGACCGTCCGCGCGCTGCTCAGGCCGCTCTATGAGCGCGCGGCCGTCTTCGCCGCCATCGACATCGCCGCCGCCGCGCTGGCCTCCGCCCGCGCCCGGGGCCGGGACAAGGGGCTCATCCGCGTCAATGCCGATGGGTCGACCTTCTGGAAGACCGCCTGCGTGCCGTTCGTCTCCATGGTGGGGCGCACGCTTGACGCCCTGCTTGCCCCGCGTGGGTTCGCCCATGAGATCGTCCGCGTCGAGGACGCGCCCCTGATCGGCGCCGCCCTCGCCGCCATGCGCTGACGCCATGCCCACGCCCACCACGCATTTCATCGGCAGGGACGGCGCGGCACCCGCGCTGATTGTGCGGTGGTGCCGGGGGGAATGGCCGGACGGTCTGCCGCCGGGGCTCGTTTTCTGCGTGCCGACGGCCTTGGCGTTGCGCCGGCTGCGTGACGCGTTGGCCGATGCGTACGGTGGCCATCAAGGCGTCACCTTCCTCACGCCTGCCGCGTTGCCCACGCTTTTCGCGCCGGCGCAGGGGGAATGCCTGGCCACGCCCGCCGAGATGTTGCGTGCGTGGTCGGAGGTCTTTGACTGGCTCCAGGAGGCCGACCCGCACGGGGACGTCTTCGCCTGGCTTTTCCCGGGGCGGCGCGACTGGCTGGGGCGTCCCGCCGCGCGTTACGCCCTGGCGCGGCGGCTGATGGATCTGCGTGCCACCTTGGCGGAGCGTTGCCTGGACTTCGCCGGCGTGGCCGCTCACCCGAAGACCGCCGCGCTCGACGAACGCGAGCGTGGCCGTTGGGCCGCCCTCGACGCGTTGGAGGCGCGTTGCCGCGAGATCCTCGCGCAGGCCGGCCTACGCGATCCCGCCGACGCGCAGTTGGCGGCGCTGCGCGATCCCGTGCCCCAACCGCAGGAGGCCGCGCCGCATGGTGACGATTGGCGCCTGGTCGTGGCGTGCGTGCCGGACCTCATGCCTGCGTTGGCCGATCTCTTCGCCGTCGCGCCGCGATGTGACATCCTGGTGCAGGCCGATCCCGAGGAGGCCGGACGCTTCACCGCGATGGGGGTGCCGGACCCCGAGGCGTGGGCGCGCGTGCCCATCGCTTTGCCCGATAGGGCGCTCCGCCCCGCCGAGACCCCTTCCGGGGAGGTTGCCGCCATCGAGCGTTTCCTGGGGGAGCGTGAGCGCGTCTCCCCCGCGGATCTCTGCCTGGGGGTGCTCGACCGTGAGATCTTCGCGCCGCTGACCCAAATGCTTGCCACGCATGACGTGACGGTCTTCCGGCCCGCGCCGATCGCCTTGGCCGACCAGCCGCCCGCGCGGGCGGTGGAGGCGCTTTTGGCGTTGGCGCAGGATGGCCGCTTCGAGTCCGTGCTCCCGTTGCTTGCCGTGCCGGAACTCTCCGGGGGGCGTTATGTCGTGCTTCGCGCCGCGTATGACCGTTTGGTCGAGGAAAGGCAGCCCGAGACGCTTCGGCGTGCCGTGGCCGTCGCCGGCGAGGGGATGTTGGGCCGTTTCCTGCGGCGGTGCGAGGGATGGGTCGCGGCTTTCCGCGCCAACCCCGTGCGTGGCATCCGGGATTTCCTGGCCGACCTTTATGGCGGGCAGACCATCGACCCCATGCGTGACCCCGTCCGTTTCGCAACCTTCGAGGCGTTGCGGGAACTGTTGGACGAGCTGGATGGGTTGCGCGTGGGGCGGGGCGCCCCGGAGGCCGCGCTCTTCCAGGCGCGTCTGCGCGATGTCGCGCTCCGGCCCGCGCGGTCGGCCGCCGATTGCTCCTATGAGGGGCGGCTTGAGATCCTGTGGTCGGGGGCACCGCTCCTGGTGCTCGCCGGCCTCAACGAGGGCGTCTTCCCCGACACGACCTTCGAGGACGCGTTCCTGCCGAATGCCTTCCGGCATGACCTGGGGGTGCGTGACGACGCCACCCGCGCCGCGCGCGACGCCTATATCCTCGCCACGGCCGTCGCGTGGCGCGACCCCGCGGACGTGTGCCTCACGTGCGCCCGTTCGAACTCCCGCGGCGACTGGATGCGCCCCTCGCGCCTGCTCTTCCGATGTGAGCCGGCGACTTGCGCGGCGCGTGCGCGGCGGCTCTTCGTGGAGGAGTCGCCGCCGCAGACCATGCCGCGCCCCGAGAGCGGGGTGGCCTTCGCGGAGAATCCCGCCGTTTGGTCGGCGCGCCCGCCACTCCCGGAGTCGTTGTCGCCCTCGGCCATCAAGACCTTCCTTGCGTCGCCGGCGGAGTTCTGGCTCGGCTTCGTGCTGGGGTTGGGCGACACGGGCGATCTGCCGGAGGGAATCGCCCCCAATCTTTTCGGGACGCTGTTGCACGAGGCGATGGAGATATTGCCCGACCTTCGCGGCGAGAATCCGGAGGCCTTGGCCGATGGGTTGGTCGCCGTCTTCCGTGACGCGTTTGAGTCTCGCTACGGACGCGAGCCCTCGGTGGAGTTGCTCGCTATGCGGCAGTCCGGCGAACAGCGTCTGCGCGCCGCCGCGCGTCTGGAGGCTCGGTCGCGCGCGGAGGGTTGGCGCACGCGGAAAACCGAAGGTACTTGGGAGGCACCTTTGGTGTTGGGCGATGGCCGCGTCGTCACGCTCAAGGGCCGTTGCGATCGCGTGGACCTCAATGACCGCACCGGCGCATGGCGTGTCCTCGACTACAAGACCGGGCGCGTGAAGAATGCCGACAGCGCGCATTACGCCAAGAAACGCGGCGAGAGCGATGTCGCCTGGGTCGATTTCCAGCTCCCGATCTACCGTCACCTGGCCCGGCAGGTCTTGGGTCTGTCCGCCGACGTGTCGCCGGAGGTCGCCTATTTCACCTTGCCCGAGGAGGGCCCCGCGCAGATTTTCCCGTTCCATGACCCCGTCGGCGAGTCGGACACGATGGAGGCCTTGCGCCGCACCGTCGAGGCCTTGCTGGCGCTTTGGGATGGCCCCATCCCCGCCACCGGCGAGGGGTTCCTGGACCAACTTGTCAAACCCACCCTGAATCCCACACCACGATGCGACTGACCCCTGAACAGGCCGATTGGCTCTTCGCCCTCCAACGTCCTTGGCCGCTTGTTGAGCGTCCGCTGGAGGCGTTGGCCGCCACGCTTGGCACGACCGCCGAGAGGTTGGCGCGGTTCTTGGCGGATCTGCGGCGGGATGGGGTGGTGCGTCGGATCGGGGCCGTCTTTGACGCACGTCGCCTGGGATATCGCAGTTGCCTCTTCGGGTTGCCGCGTCTGTCGCCGACCGAGGAGGCCGCCGCCGTGCGGGAGGTCGTCGCCTTGCCGGGCGTGACCCACGCCTACTTGCGCGGCTGGCCGGAGGGGGTGGAGATCGACGGCGTGTCCGCGCGCGCGTATGATGCCTACCCGCGCCTCTGGTTCACCCTCTCCGCGCGCGCCGACCGCTTCGAGGGCGAGCTCGCCCGTCTCGCTCCATGGAAGCCGATCCCGTTCCCCGCGCTCGCGCGGTATAAGATCGACGTGGTCTTCGACCCGCGCACCCGTGCCCGCGACGAGCGCACCGAGTATCTCTCGCCCGTCGCCCCGCGGCCCGCGCCGCTCCCCGACGAGCCGGCGCGCGCGCTCATCCGGCGTTACCAGCACGATGCCGCCGACCCCGCCGCGCCCTTCCTTGCCGAGGATCTGCCGCGCCTGCGGGCTTGGCAGGCCGATGGGACGTTGCGACGCTTCGCCCTGCTCCTGCGTCACCGCGCCGGTGGCTTCACGGCGAACGGGATGTGCTGCTGGCGCGTGCCAGAGCCGGAGCTCCCCGTCTTCGGCGGGCGTCTCGCCGCCGACCCTGACGTCACCCACTGCTACGCCCGCCCCCCGCGTGACGACTTCCCATTCAACCTCTACGCGATGATCCACAAGACCTCGTGGCAGGAGGGGTACGAGGCTTTCATGCGGCTGACCCGCGTGGCCGGCCTGCCGCCCGGCAAGGTCTTTTTTTCCACCCATGAGTTCAAGAAGAGCAGCATCCCTTTCTTTGAGGAGGAACGCCCATGAGAGTGTCCGTTCTGTCGTTTGCGGCCTTGTGCGCCGTGCCGCTTCTCGCCCTCGACGTGCGCAACCTGGACGATGCGAGCCACCTCGCCGGCCCCACGCTCGCCGAGAAAGACCTGGAGGGCAAGGTGGTCGTGGTCGAGGAATGGGGGTGGCAATGCGGCCCCTGCCGCGCCTCGCTCCCGCACATCGCCGAGCTCGCAAAGGAAATCGCCAAGGATGGCCGTGGCGTCCTCATCGGCGCGCACGTCCAATCGCGCAACGAATCGGCCATCCGCGATCTGCTCCGTGAGGCGGGGTGCGAGTATCCCGTCTACCAGGCCTTCCGCGTCGCCGGTGCGCCCTCCGCCTCCGGCATCCCGTTTGCCTACGTGGTCGATCACAAGGGCGAGGTCGTCTGGAGCGGCCATCCCGCACAGAAAACCTTTGACGAGGCCATCTGCGACGCGCTCAAGGCCGTGCCCAAGCCCGTCCCCGGGTCGCTCATCAGCGGCATGGACGTCCGTTACGCCAAGGAGATGCCGCGCCGTCTGCGAATCGGCCAGAACGTCGAGGGCGCGCTGAACCAATTGCGTTCCCGCGCCCGGATCGCCGGGCCCGCCGCCGAGGAGGCCAATGCCATCCTCGCCCGGTGCGACGCGTGGTATGCCGAGACCGAGGCCGCCATCCGGACCGCGCAGGAGGAGGGGCGTCCCTCCGAGGCGCTTTTCCTGGGGCAACGCCTCCTGCGCACCTTCCCCAGCCGCGCCGCCGCCCTGCGCACGACCCTCGCCGCGATCGCCAAGGATCCCGTGACCCAGAATCTCGCGCGTTCGCGGCAGGCGCTCGACGCGCTTCAGGCCTCGCCCCGCTCTTCCTCCAACGCCCGCAAGATGGCACTCTCCCGCGCGAATCTTCAGATGCGCCAGCTCGACGTCTTGCTCGCCAAGGGGGACAACCCTGACGCGTCGCAACTCCGCGCCGCCTGGGAGGCCTTTGCC